>NZ_LXLV01000058.1 GCF_001757995.1 Bacillus mycoides
AAGCCATCTATCATTATAACTACAAACGATTCCAAAAACGACTCAATCATCGAGCTCCGATCGAATATCGAATTTCGATGGCTGCATAGTCTTTTTTACAGTTGTCTACTTGACGGGGATAAGTCCAGAATCGTGTCTTTTTTATTTTACCGAAATGACTCTACCAGTTTCACTACTTTCAATAGCTAATTGAATAAGTCTAATAACTTCCAAGCCTTCTTGTGCTGTTACAGGTGGTTTCTCACCATTTACAATACTATCTCTTACACCTTTATAATACATTTCATAACAGCCGACTTCTGTTGGAATACGTACTAACTCTTCTTCTGTTTCTAAAGTAGCAAAATTCTCTTCAAAGTCTACTCCATAACCATTATCCCCTGGCTTCATTCCAGTCTTTAATTGTTCTTCCTGTGAATCCATACCATACTTCACGATAGAACCTTTATCTCCATGCAGTGTAAAATGTGGTCCAGCTTGTTTCACATAACTGCTACTATGTAAAATGACACGCTTTACTCCGTAGTGAAGTACAACATGGAAATAATCATCAATTTCTGCACCTGGTCGTTGCTTTATTACATCTGCATTTATCGCATCTGGTTTTCCGAATAATGATAACGCTTGATCCATTAAATGCGATCCTAAATCATATAATATACCTGACCCTGGTAAATTCTTTTCTCTCCAGCGATCACGTACATGCGGGCGGAAACGATCGAAATGCGCTTCATATGCGTATACATTCCCTACTCTGTTTTCTTGTAATAATTTCTTTATCGTTAAGAAATCATTATCAAAACGACGGTTGTGATACACACTTAAAACGACATTATGTTGCTTCGCTAATGAAATAAGTTCTTCTCCCTCTTCAATTGAAACAACGAATGGTTTTTCCACAACAACATGCTTACCGTGTACAATCGCTTCTTTTACATATGGAAAATGAGTTGTATTCGGTGAAGTAATGACCACTAAGTCAATATCAGCTCGATTTACTAATTCATCAATTGTACCAACAACTTCAGCATTTGGTAATACTTGTTTCACTACTTCTTCTTTTGATGATAAAATAGCACGAATATCGTATTCTTCTATCGTTTGTAATAACGGGATGTGAAATGTTGTACTAGAAAATCCAAATCCTACAATCCCTACACCTATTTTTTTCATGTTGCCCCTCCATTTATCCCGCTATTTGCGGGCAGTAAGACCCCTACCTCAAAATTCAGTGAAAGCAAAGAAGTTAGGTGAGTGATCAACTGCTCGTAAAAGCCCGATTGGTTCAACTAATAATCAGTGGGGGATGAAGAAAACCCCCACTGATTAAAGTTTCACTTTATGATAACGATTTCATTTCATTATTATAACAAGATTATTTTTATATACATAATGATTTGCTTAGAAAAAAGCATCTTGCCATTATTCATAGCAAGATGCTGCCTTTATTATGGTCGTTTCTTCGTCCACGTTTCAATTACTTCACCAGTATCATTAACATCTAGTACTAAACTACCATTACTATACCGGTCTTTATTTCGAAACGCTTTCGGATCAATTTCTTCTACAATGTGTTTCTCTGTCTTCATGTAAACTAATTCATCATCTCTAACAATTTCAATACCGACAATGCGGTACGGATTACGTTTTAACTCTTTAAAAATAACAAGGCCTCGCTTCGCCCTCGTTGATTTCTCAATTTCTGATGCCTTTATACGTTTCACAGCACCTCGTTGCGTAACGAGAATCAGTTGATCTTTTTCACCATTTAATGGTTTACCAGAAGCAACATAGTCATCCTCTTTTAAATTAATTGCTTTCACACCAGCTGCTCTTACACCAACTGGACTTACTTCTTCTTCATTGAATACAAGTGCATATGCACCATGTGTTGCAAGAACAATATCACTTGTTCCATCTGTCGCAAATATATCAACAACTTCATCATCTTTTTTCAAGTTTACAGCAACGAACGCCCGTGAATAACGCTGCACTTTATATTGGTTTAATTCTGTTTTCTTAATCATACCGTTTCTTGTAACAAATACGATAAATCGTTTTTCCTCTTCAAAATTCGGTACGACTGTTGCCCAAATTAACGCTTCATCTCGCTCGAGTGAAACAAGATTCGCAACGTGTTGACCTAAATCTTTCCAACGAATTTCTGGCATTTCATATACAGGAAGATAAATATAATTCCCTTTGTTCGTAAATAAAAGAACGGTTTCTGTCGTGTTTGTATCGAAACGCTCAAGTAAGATGTCACCCTCTTTCATACCGAAGTCTTTCCCGTTCGATGCATTATGCGAACGCCAACCAGTTCGTTTCACATATCCTTCTTTCGTTACAGTAACGATGACATCTTCTTGCGGAATCATAACTTCCACATCAATTTTAATTTCTTCAATTTCCTCTTCAATTATCGCACGGCGATCATCACTATATGTTTTCTTTACTCTCTTCAAATCTGTTTTAATAACTTGAAGAAGTCTTTTTTCACTTTGTAGAATCGCCTGTAACTCTATAATTTTCTTATTAAGTTCCGCTGCTTCTTGCTCTAGCGCTGTAATATCTGTATTCGTTAAACGATATAATTGCAGTGAAACAATTGCCTCTGACTGCGCCTCTGTAAATCCAAATTTCGCACTTAAATTATCTTTCGCATTACGCTTATCTTTAGACCCACGGATCGTTTCAATCACTTCATCTAAAATTGATAATGCTTTCTTTAAACCTTCTACAATATGTTGACGGTTTTCTGCTTTTCGTAATTCATATTGTGAACGTCTCGTAACAACTTCTTTTTGATGTCCAATATATGCATCCAAAATTTTAGGTAATGTCATAAGTGTTGGACGACGATGATTTATCGCTACCATATTAAAATTATATGGAATTTGCAAATCTGTATTCTTATATAAATAATTTAAAATACCTTCCGCATTTACTTCTTTTTTTAATTCTACAACGATGCGAAGACCTGTACGGTCCGTCTCATCACGCACTTCAGCAATTCCATCTAGCTTTTTATCTAGACGTAATTCATCCATCTTTTTAACAAGGTTCGCTTTATTTACTTCGTACGGAATTTCTGTAATAACGATTTGTTGCTTTCCACCACGAACCGTTTCAACTTCTGCTTTTCCGCGAATAATAATTTTACCTTTCCCTGTTTCGTACGCTTTTTTAATACCATCAATCCCTTGAATAATACCGCCTGTTGGGAAATCTGGCCCTTTAATAACTGTTAATAAATCATCAACAGTACTATTCGGATTATCAATTCGCATCATCGTCGCATCAATTACTTCTCCAAGGTGATGCGGAGGAATTTCTGTTGCATAACCAGCTGAAATCCCTGTCGATCCGTTCACTAATAAGTTTGGGAACATTGCCGGTAATACAACTGGTTCTTCACTCGTATCATCGAAGTTTGACACAAATTCTACTGTTTCTTTATCAAGATCACGTAATAACTCAGATGCAATTGGTGATAAACGTGCTTCTGTATAACGCATTGCCGCTGCTGGATCCCCATCAACGCTACCGTTATTTCCATGCATTTCAACTAAAACATTACGTACTTTCCAAGTTTGACTTAAACGTACCATCGCCTCATATACAGAGGAATCACCATGTGGATGATAATTACCGATAACATTACCTACTGTTTTAGCTGATTTACGAAACGCTTTATCATGTACGTTTCCTTCTACATACATAGAATATAAAATACGTCTTTGTACCGGTTTTAAACCGTCACGCGCATCTGGAAGCGCGCGGTCTTGAATAATATATTTACTATAACGTGCAAAGCGGTCACCTAACACGTCTTCAAGCGGGAGGTCATGAAACTTCTCTGCCTGCATGTTATTCCACCTCCGTCTCCATAATCATTTCATTTTCTAAAATATTTCCTTCTTCTTGCATGCCAAATTGTACATTACGCTCAATCCATTTACGACGAGGTTCTACTTTATCCCCCATCAATGTCGTAACTCGGCGCTCAGCTCTTGATGCATCGTCAATTTTCACACGAATTAACGTACGTGTTTCAGGGTTCATCGTTGTTTCCCATAATTGATCGGCATTCATTTCGCCAAGTCCTTTATAGCGCTGCAACATATAGCCTTTACCGACCTTTTTCGTTACACCATCTAATTCTTCATCAGACCATGCATATTCAATTACCTCACTTTTCCCTTTTCCTCTACTTACTTTATATAAAGGTGGAAGTGCGATAAATACTTTACCAGCTTCAATAAGTGGTTTCATATAACGGTAGAAGAACGTCAGTAGTAACACTTGAATATGTGCTCCATCCGTATCTGCATCAGTCATAATAACAACTTTATCGTAGTTAATGTCTTCAACAGCGAACTCATTCCCTACACCGCCGCCAATTGCGTATATAATCGTATTAATCTCTTCATTTTTAAAGATATCAGCAAGCTTTGCTTTTTCTGTATTGATTACTTTACCACGTAATGGTAATACCGCTTGGAAACGTCGGTCTCGACCTTGTTTCGCAGAACCACCTGCAGAGTCACCCTCTACTAAGTACAGTTCATTTTTCTGTGGGTTACGTGATTGTGCAGGTGTTAACTTACCACTCAATGTACCTTCTGATTTCTTTTTCTTTTTACCAGTACGTGCTTCCTCTCTCGCTTTACGAGCAGCCTCACGCGCCTGCGCTGCTTTAACTGCCTTTCTCACAAGAAGTGTAGCAACATCCGGATTTTCTTCTAAAAAGTAAGCTAAATGCTCAGATACAATTGCATCAATTGAAGAGCGAGCTTCACTTGTACCTAGCTTTCCTTTCGTTTGTCCCTCAAACTGAAGTACTTCTTCTGGTACACGTACAGAAACGATAGCCGCTACACCTTCACGAATATCTGTACCTTCTAAGTTTTTATCTTTTTCTTTTAATAGTGAAACTTTACGAGCATACTCATTAAACACACGCGTCATTGCTGTTTTAAATCCAGCTTCGTGTGTTCCACCGTCTTTTGTACGTACATTATTTACAAACGAAAGAATGTTTTCTGAATACCCATCGTTAAACTGGAATGCTAACTCTGCTTCAATTCCGTTTTGTTCACCAGAGAAATATACAACTGGATGGATCGAATCTTTCTCTTCGTTTAAGTATGAAACAAAAGCTTCAATTCCTGTTTCATAATGAAATACATCTTCTAAATCATTACGCTCATCTTTTATCGAGATTTTCATTCCTTTTAATAAGAATGCAGATTCACGTAATCTTTCACATAATGTTTCATAATTATAATTTGTTGTACTGAAAATAGTTGTATCTGGTTTGAAGTGCATTGTTGTACCAGATTCTTTCGTTTTCCCGATTTTCTCTAACGTTGTTGCAGGAGTACCACCATTTTCAAAGCGTTGTTCATAAATGCTACCATCACGCTTAATCGTTACTACTAGCCATTCTGACAAGGCGTTTACAACTGATGCCCCAACACCGTGTAAACCACCACTCGTTTTATAGCCTCCTTGGCCAAACTTACCACCAGCATGAAGTACAGTTAAAATAACTTCAGGTGTCGGTTTTCCAAGCTTATGCATTCCCGTAGGCATTCCTCGCCCTTTATCAATAACGCTAATACTATTATCTTTATGTATTATGACAGAAATTTCGTCGCCAAATCCCGCTAATGCTTCATCAACGGAGTTATCTACTATTTCATATACTAAATGATGCAATCCACGGCTATCCGTACTCCCGATATACATACCCGGGCGTTTTCGAACGGCTTCAAGTCCTTCTAGCACTTGAATTGCATCTTCATTATATTGGAACTGATGCTTCGCCAAACTCCTTGCCCCTTTCCTAATCAAATCAGAACATATGTTTCTATTATAGAATAACGCCTCGACTATAGTTTTGGCAAGTTATCTTATCTCTTTTATATACCATTTTCAATAGAAAAATCCTTGTTTTTTTCACAAGGATTCCTCTAGGCTACTATTTCAGAAAAATAATCGTTTGTCAACGAGAAATGGATATGTATTCCAACATTATACATTCCAAACCTTTATCATGATCCAAATGATCAATATCCAAAACGGGATAACAAGTAACAATCCCCAAAAACAGCCTTTAAAAAATCTCATGATGAACACCTCGTTCACCGGCCCTACTTATATAAAAAGCGCGGGCTGAATTAATCTTTCTATCTTTAAAGTCTATACTATTTTGTCATCGCATGCTCTACTTTAATACAACGATCCATTATCACAGTATAGCCTTTTTCTTGTAAAAGTTTATATGTATCTTCATCTTGTACTCCTAATTGTGCCCAGAAAATATCTGCATCAATCTCTACAAACTCTTTCGCAACATCCTTTAAAAATTCTGAGCGACGAAATACATTTACAATATCAACATGTTCTTTAATATCCGTCAGTGAAGAAACCGCCTTTTCTCCGAGTACTTCATCTACTGTTGGATTTACTGGTATAATACGGTACCCAGCATCTTGCATTGCTTTTGAAACCATATATGATGTGCGTTCTGGCTTATCTGATAATCCAACAACTGCAATCGTTTTACTTTTCTTCAACACTTCACCAATTTCCGTACGAGTTGGGTTTTCAATTGTCATAATTTATCCCTCCTATTCCTTTAGTATATCCGATAAAGAAAGTCTCTTTCAACATGAAAGAGACTTTCTTTTATTCCGATTATTGATTCTTTGTAGCTGAATTATCTGCTAATGTAGCTGTTTTCGTCATTTTTTGACCGTTGCGGTAGAATGTAACTTCTACGTTCTCGCCTACTTTTTTCTTTTCATATAAGTATTTACGGAATTGAAGTGAATTTTCTACTTTTTGATCATCTAATGCTACTACAAGATCATATTGCTCTAAGCCAGCTTTTTCTGCCGGTGACACAGGATAAATTTTACCTAATACAACGCCATTTGTTACTTCTTTTGGTACTTTTAATTGGTTTAATGCATAAGCTTGCACATCTTCTAATGAAACTACACCTACACCAAGAGCTGGGCGTTTCACTACTCCGTCTTTTTCAAGCGATTCAATAACTGGTTTTGCAACATTAACTGGAATTGCAAAACCTATCCCCTCAACTTCTTGCTGTGCAATTTTACTTGAGTTAATTCCAATTAATTCACCGTTTTGGTTAAATAATGCGCCACCACTATTACCAGGGTTAATCGCTGCATCAGTTTGAATAACTTGTGCTTGCCAGTCTGGACGTTTGTCCCCATCAATATCTACCGGAATTTCACGTTCTTTACTACTAATAATACCTTCCGTTACACTGCCGTCAAATCCAAGTGGGTTACCGATTGCAATTGCTTTTTCACCAGCACGAAGTTTACTCGAATCACCTAAAGTTGCAACTTTATTAACAGCAGATCCATCAATCTCTACAACTGCTAAGTCTAACCAAGGATCCTTACCAACTAATTTTGCATCAACTTGCTTTCCATCGCTCAGTTTAACAGCAAGTTTATTTGCACCGTCTACTACGTGGTTATTTGTTACAATATATGCTTTATTTCCTGACTTTTTATAAATAACACCTGATCCTGTACCAGCTGTCTGCTCTTGTTCTGCCGGTTGCATCGCAAACGGATCAATAGTCTTCTGCATATTAATTACACCAACTACAACATCCTTTGCGCCTTCAATCATGCCTGGCAAATCAGTTTCGCCCTTCACTTTATTAACAACAGGAGCTACAGTACCTTCTACTTGTTGATTAGAATTGAATGACGAAACTGCCGCATTATTTTGCATCCATGGCATGTAAGGTGCTGCAAAACTAATCGAAACCGCCCCGACTACAGCTCCAACTAAACCTGTGAAAAAATATCCTTTTTTACTACCTGTTTTTTTTATTTCTCTCGTTTCACTATGCTCTTCATTTAAATTCGGTCCGTCGTAATATCCCATGTTTTATTTCCCCTCTCTGGTGAATTCGTACTTTCAGTATAGTCACATTTTGTGTCCTTCTTGTGAACTCATCGTGAAATCCAATTAAAAAAATACTCCTATCTATCATTGTAGACAAGATAAGTATTTTTTGTACATTCCACCTACAAAGGAGAGTGTAAATTTGCTATATCCCAAAGCCGAGATGCATAGTAACTTAAAAGTTATTCTTCAAACTTGTAACCTACTCGAATGACAGTACCGATATGCTTCGCCTTATCTCCTAGCTTATTTCGCAGTTTTTTAATATGTGTATCAACCGTTCGGTCATCACCGTAGTAATCATATCCCCATAACTGATCTAATAAATGTTGGCGTGACAACACAATTCCTTTGTTCTCCATTAAATAAACGAGAAGCTCAAACTCCTTATGTGTCAATATAATTTCTTCTCCATCTACTAAAACTGTTCTAGATAGCCGATTCACTTCTATTCCAGCTAATGACATAGTATTTTCTTCTGATACTCCTATCGCTCCATCTGCACGTTTCAATAACGTCTTTGCACGAGCTACTAACACTTTCGGACTAAAAGGTTTTGTTACATACTCATCTGCACCTAGTTCAAAGCCTAGTAATGTATCATCCTCATCAGAACGTGCTGTCAGCATAATAATTGGTACCGCTGACTCTTTTCTAATTCGTCTACAAACAGACCAACCATCTATTTCTGGTAACATAATATCTAACATAATTAAATCAATTGTATGTTCAGCAAATAATTCTAGCGCTTTTTTTCCATCTTCCGCTTCGATTACTTCAAAGCCTTCATTACGAAAATAATCACTAACAATTTCACGTAATCTTCTTTCATCTTCAACAAGTAATACTGTTTTATTCATATAACCTATCCCGCCTTTTTACTCTTTCAATCGAATAATACGTTGATTGGAGCTTCCGCGAAATGGAAGTGTTAAATCTTTTTTATCAAGTTCAAATCTTCCATCGACCAAAACATCCCCATAATGTAACAATTCTATCATATCATTATTTTGAGCACTCTGTATCTCTTCTAACGTGTAACCTGTATAAATCCATAGATTTTTTTCCAAATCCTTCACTGCTTTTGCTACTTTTTTCACTTCAGCAGCTTGAAAAAATGGATCTCCACCTGAAAATGTTACATCGGTTAATGAATTTTTTTCAATCTCTTTCACAATTTCTTCTACAGTCATTTCAGTTCCATTGCAAATATTCCATGATTTCGGATTATGGCAACCGAAACAACGATGCGGACAGCCCGCAAAAAACACGACTGTCCGCAACCCTTCTCCATCTACTACACTATCATGAATGATATTCATAACTTTCATTTATGCTTCACCCGATCCATCTCTTCGCTACGTTTCGCACTATTCCACTTCGACATATCTCCCACAAGATAGCCCGTTATACGGCGAATTCTTTCTATATTGGTCTCATCTTCATTTCCGCAGCTTGGACATTCATTTCCAATAACTCCGTGATAGCTGCAGCATTTACAACGATCAACAGGATGATTTATTGAACCGTACCCAACGCCATGCTCTGCCATCGCTTGTACAATTTGTTTTAACGCCTTTTGATTATGCATCGCTGCTCCGTCTAGTTCAATATACGTAATGTGCCCTCCATTACATAGAGCATGAAAAGGTCCTTCTAAACGAATTTTATTTATCGCTTGAATGTTATAATAAACTGGAATATGGAATGAATTCGTATAGTAATTATGGTTCGTTATACCGCTAATCTCACCAAATCCTTCTCTATCTTTTTTCACAAACTTCCCTGATAAACCTTCTGCAGGCGTTGCAATTATTGAGAAATTCAGTTGATGTTCTTCTGTCGCCTTATCCATTCTCTCTCTCATAAAGGAAATGATTTCATATCCAAGCTTCCATGATTCTTCATTTTCTCCATGGTGCTTTCCAGTTAACGCTACTAAACATTCTGCAAGACCGATAAAACCAAGACTTAACGTCCCTTGCTTTAAAATAGGTGCTACAGAATCTTCAGGCTGTAATGTTTCTCCACCACGCCATACACCCTGTGAATATAAAAATCGAAAATCTCTCGCTCGTTTCGTACATTGATACGCGAACCTCTCTAATAATTGCTTAATTCCTAGATCTAAGTAATAATTTAGCGCTTCAAAAAACGCTTCTTTCGATCCACTAATTAGCCCTAATTTCACTAAATTAATAGAAGTAAACGACAGATTACCTCTTCCTATTGCCGTTTCTTCTCCATGTATATTAGACATAACACGAGTGCGACATCCCATGTAACATACTTCACTTTCAGGTCGTCCATCATAGTGCACTGCATTAAATGGAGCATCTAAAAATGAAAAGTTAGGGAATAATCGTTCAGCCGTTGTCTCTAACGCTAATTCAAATAAATCATAGTTCGGATCACACTCTTCAAAGTTCACACCTTTTTTCATTTTGAAAATTTGAATAGGAAAAATCGGTGTTTCCCCTTTCCCAAGACCAGCCTGCGTTGCTTTTAACAGCTGCTTAATTAACAGTCTTCCTTCTTTCGATGTGTCTGTTCCGTAGTTAATAGAAATAAACGGTACTTGTCCCCCGCCCCTACTATGCATACTATTTGAATTATGAATGAACGCTTCACACGCCTGATACGTATCATTTTCTGTTTCTTTCCATGCAAATTCTTCTATTTGTTCTTTCGTAAGCGGATATGACTGTAGTCGTTTTTTATGTCTCTCTACTGTCTTTCTCACATATGGAGCTAAATCAATATCAAAGAGTGCAAACGATTGACCACCATGCTGCATGTTTTGATTCGCTTGAAAAATAATTGAAGAAAGCGCCAACGCACTTTTAATGTCTTGCGGTTGTCTCATATGTCCATGTCCAGTATGAAAACCGGTAGCAAGCATTTGTGCTAAAGGAATTTGCGAACAAGTCGTCGTTCCTGTTGCATAAAAATCCAAATCATGTGGATATAATATATTTTGATCTATCGCTTGTTTCACTTGATCTGATAGTAAATTTGCTACAGCATAATACTTTGCGCTTTCAGATGCGAACGTTCCCATCACTCCCATGGGAGATCGGCCATCTACATTTGCATTTTCCTGCATTAAATCTTGTTCATTACCGTGGATAATTGTCTCAAATACTTTCATTAATTCTTCTCCACGTACATTTTGTTTCAACATTCATAACCCTCCACCAACATGTTGTTGTCTTTTAATTAAAATCATACAACATATAGTTCTAGTGTATTTATGAAAAATGTAACATTCCTGTGAAATTTTTTTAAAAAATTAATGACTTTTTCATTTGTAAAAAAGAAATGTGCTCTTTACAAATGTATGGTACAATATACGGGAAAAACTCTTTTTACCCTTTATCAACACATTTGTATAAAGGAGACTGAACTCATGGTTATTACATATCTTTTATTTATCGTTGCCTACTTACTTGGCTCGATTCCGTTTGCATTAGTCGTTGGAAAAATTGGCTATGGAATTGACATTCGTGAGCATGGAAGCGGTAATTTAGGCGGAACAAATACATTCCGTACACTAGGGAAAAAAGCAGGTTTCATCGTTACAATTGCTGACATTTTAAAAGGTACATTAGCAACAAGTCTACCGATTATTTTCGGGTTAGATGTTCACCCACTATGGTTTGGATTAGCATCTGTTCTTGGACATGTATATCCAATCTTCGCGAAATTCCGCGGGGGGAAAGCAGTTGCAACTTCTGCTGGCGTGCTATTATGCTACTCACCAGTTGTTTTTGCAATATTAGCTGTTGTCTTTTTCAGCCTTTTATTTACAACAAGATACGTATCACTTTCTTCTATGGTAACAGCTGTCGTTGCTGTTATTGCATCAATTGTTAGCGGGGATAAAATCTTCATTATTGCGATGTGTTTATTAGCAGGTATGGTTATTTATAAACACCGTGCAAACATCGGACGAATTATAAATAAAACTGAACCAAAAGCAAACTTTTCAAAAAAGCAAAAATAAGATCGTAACCCACATAACGCAAAAAGAAAACGTGAAGCATATTAATAGCGTCTTTTTGCGTTATTTTTTATACTAAAAGAAAAAGCAACATAATTTGGAGGAACTATACATGAATCTTTCCGTAACAAAAGAAGCAGCACAATGGTATAAAGACGAATTAAACTTACAATCAGGTGAAACACTACGCTTTTTCGTACAATACGGTGGTTGCAGTACTGTGCAAAAAGGACTTTCTTTAGGTATTCGTAAAGATGATCCTGCACATCCTGCTGTTCAAATTCAAGAAGAAGGTATTAACTTCTTTATTGAAGGCGATGATGAGTGGTTCTTCGATGGACATAATTTATTAGTTACACTTAACGACGGTGATGATTTCCCTCAATTTAATTATGAGAAATAAAAAAACGTGGCTTCTGCCACGCTTTTTTTTATTTCTTTTTAATTTCCTCATATTTCGCATACCACTCAGGATATAATTTTTTAAATGATACAGGACGGAACCCTTCTTTTTTCGCACAAATATTCGTTGTACTTGCAGTAATGCATAGTTCACCATCACCATTATAAATTTCATATCCATATACAACACGAAGCGGACTCACAGTATCAATCCATGTTTTCACAATTGCCTTTTCTCCGTAACGCATCGCTTTACGGTACGAGATTTGTAAGTCTAATACAGGAGAGATGACTCCCTCTTTCTCCATTTCAACATATGAAAACCCTAATTCTTGTATAAGTTTCGTGCGCCCAAGTTCCAGCCACACTAAATAGTTTGAATGGTAAACAACACCCATCTGGTCTGTTTCCGCATAGCGGATTTCAATTTCATGTTCTGCTACAAACATTTCTATTCGCCTTCTTTCACTTCTGTTCCCTTGCATACATTTAATCATAATACAGTGGAATCAAAAATAAAATAAAAACAGTGAATCTTTTACCGAAAGGGGCAAGCACATGATTCAAATTGTAACTGTTCGTAGCGGTGATAGCGTTTATAGTTTAGCATCAAAATATGGATCTACACCTGAAGAGATTGTAAAAGACAATGGACTAAATCCAGCCGAAACACTCGTTGTTGGTCAGGCACTTATCGTTAATACGAAAGGCAATAATTATTATGTACAGCCTGGCGACAGCCTATATCGAATTTCTCAAACATATAACGTTCCTCTCGCTAGCTTAGCTAAAGTTAATAATCTTTCATTAAAATCTATTCTTCATGTCGGACAACAATTATATATACCGAAAGGAACAAAACGAGCAGTAGAATCCATCGCTTATTTACAACCTTCAACAATACCGATAAAAGAAAGTTTAGTAAATGCTACACGTGCTATCAACCCATTTTTAACATATTTAGCCTACTTTAGTTTTGAAGCAAAAAGAGACGGTACTTTAAAAGAACCCACCGAAACAGCTAAAATTGCTAATATTGCAACGCAAGGCAAAACCATCCCTATGCTCGTTATTACAAATATCGAAAACGGGAACTTTAGTCCTGAACTAACATCTGTTTTGTTGCGTAACCCAACCATTCAAAACAAATTTATTACTAACATTTTGCAAACAGCTGAAAAATACGGCATGCGAGACATTCATTTTGATTTCGAGAATGTAGCACCTGAAGATCGCGAAGCGTATAATCGTTTTTTACGAAATGTGAAAACACGCTTACCTAGCGGGTACACATTAAGTACAACGCTTGTACCGAAAACAAGTTCCAATCAAAAAGGGAAATTTTTTGAAGCTCACGATTATAAAGCACAAGGACAAATCGTTGATTTCGTCGTCATTATGACATACGACTGGGGTTGGCAAGGTGGGCCACCGATGGCAATTTCTCCTATTGGTCCTGTAAAAGAAGTACTCCAATATGCAAAATCTCAAATGCCACCACAAAAAATTATGATGGGGCAAAATTTATACGGTTTCGATTGGAAACTGCCGTTCAAACAAGGAAATCCACCTGCAAAAGCAATTAGCTCTGTTGCAGCTGTTGCACTAGCTCGTAAATACAATGTTCCTATCCGCTATGATTTCACGGCCCAAGCTCCTCATTTCAATTACTTTGACGAAAACGGCGTACAACATGAAGTTTGGTTTGAAGATTCACGGTCCGTTCAAAGTAAATTTAATTTAATGAAAGAACAAGGAATAGGCGGCATCAGCTATTGGAAGATTGGTCTACCATTCCCACAAAATTGGCGTTTACTCGTCGAAAACTTTACAATCACGAAAAAAGGCTGACGAAAGTCAGCCCTTTTTTGTACATTTTGTTAAGATTCATCTTTTATTTCACTTTTTAATGAATCAATACTTTCTAAACGTCTTTGATTTTTCGCTTCAATGGCAGCACGATCTTTTTCATTAGAAAGTTCGGCTGTTTCTTTTGCTTCATTAAAATTATCAATCGTATTTTGTACCATTACTTGTAATTTTTCAGCGTTGTCATTTCGATTATCTGGATTTGGCATATACTTCCCTCCTAATAATGTATACATACCACCTTAAATTACCTATATCCCCTCAAATTTATACATAAAAAGGAGAATGCAGCATTCTCCTTTTCTTTAACCGTTATCTACAATTGGTTGCTTTCCAGTTTGGTCTTGCATTTGCTTTCCTTTATTGCCACCAGCTTTTTTCGATTGTGTTCCAATTTGATTTGGTGCAAAGTCTTTTGAATTCTTTTTCGGATTACCCATTACTATCGCCTCCTTAACACTAGTATCGTACTAGTGTTAAGAATTATTCAGCCTGCTTAAAAAGTTTCATTTCATAACGTTTTTCAATTCGTTTTTCAATTCGATCCATTGCATCACGATCGCTTAATAATTGTTGTTTATTTTCATTTACAAGTTCTTCAAACGATTTACGGCGACTTCTTCTCATGCTGCTCACCCTTTCTTCTACGTTTTCTTATTACATAGTATGAGCAAATGAAAAACTCTTTAATCAGATTTGCAAGAAAATTTCATGTTTTAATAAAAAATCCCATGCGCATATATTGCACATGGGATTTTTTACACCATCATATTTAAATATTTTTTAATTTCTTCATCCGCATTTACTTTATTTGCTCTATATTCATGCAGTGCTCGTAATACAGAATCGTATTCTTCTACAATGTAGCTCTCTAACTTCAAAATGTCCTCTACACTGTCAATCATAATTCTCGTGTTGCCAATCTCACTTTTCAACGCTGCCTCGTATGTTAAGCTCGTACAAATTCCTCTTACATCGTCTTCCATTTTTTCTGTTAACACATATTTCTTTCGCCCTTTGACCTTTAACCTTATAATTGGGTAAAAAGCTTTTATATCTAAATAACTCCCAACATTCATACAACGAATCCACTCAATATCACGTTTATTTTGTACAAGTATTTCTTTTACCGCTTCAAATACCGCAGTTTCATCAAGTACTTCCTTATTCGCTTTTCTTTTTCCTTCTTCTTCAACGGCTGCACATTTTTGATAAACAGCCGCACACGTAATACAGTCGTCAAATGCATTATGAGAACTTAAGCGAATTCCAAGCATTCGTTTTAACGTTTCAAGTTTATGATTAGGCGCATGCTTCATATATTTTTTCGCTAAAAACACCGTATCAATTACTTTATTTTTAGGTTCAGGTAATCCAAGCATATTTACATTACTTTTCAAAAAACGCATATCAAAAGAAGCATTATGAGCCACAATAACATTTGTATGTAAGAATGCTAAAAATAAAGGCAACACTTCTTCAATTGTCGGTGCATCCGAAACACGATAATTTGTAATACCTGTTAAACTTGTTATTCGGCTCGGAATTGGACGCTCTGGATTAACATACGAAACAAATTGATCCACTAGTTCATGATTGTGATATTTCACTGCTGCTACTTGAATAATTTTATCATTATAAGGGTTAAATCCTGTTGTTTCAAAATCAATTACAACATAATCTAATGGTAAGGATATATTCCCCACTCCAAATACACTCCTTTATCTCTAAACGTTTATATTTCTTTTATCATATCACGAAGCTTTCACTACTTGAAAAAGAAAAGGCAGAAATGATTATTTTCCATCTCTACCTTTTCGCCGTTATTTTAATTTAGCAATCCGTTTCTCCATCTCTTTTTGAGTCATTGGCCCAATAAACTTATCTTGAATGACACCTTTTGTATCTATAAAATATGAAGTTGGGATCGTAATTACTTTATACGCTGTTGTCACATCAATGTTCTTGTCCAATAAAATAGGAAAAGTAATTCCTTTTTCTTTAGCAAAATTTCTTACCTTTTCTTCTCCCCCTCCTTTTTCTGAAGGAGTATAGTTTATGGCTAAAATTTCTACGTTTTCTTTATGTTCTTTATAAAAGGCCTCCATATCGGGCATTTCTTGCTGACATGGGCCACACCACGTTGCCCAAAAGTTTAAAATAACTTTCTTTCCTTTTAAATCGGATAACTTTACATTCGTTCCATCTATCTTTGTTAATTCAAAATCTGGTGCGCTCTTTCCAATTTCAATACCATTCCTTGCGAAAATCTCTTTCATAGCCGCTTCACTTTTGGCAGGATTTTCTTGTACTACTTGATCCTTTTCACCAAATTGTTCATAAGCTGCATATCCAGCTAAACAAAGTAACACTACAATAATGGTAAGCTTCCGCCACATATTATATCACCCTTACGTGTTTATCTTCTTATAACATAATTAACTACATACTATATACCTTATTTTAGCTTATACGGACAAGCTTGGAAATATTCACATTCAAAATAGTTAGAATATTTATAGTGAAGATGAAATATTTTACTTTTTATCATATAATTAGAAATAAATACAAAACTTGCGAGGTAATTTGTATTTTACAATTACTTATCAATCCTTTCACTTTTGTTTTCTTCACTTTGCCATTACTATGTATTTTTTTTAGCGGCTTGCTCTACAAATTCAAATGGGCTGCTATTATTATTTCTTTTACTGTTCCACTTATATTTTTCATTATCGTCTCTGAATTTGATATACACCTAGCTTTACAAAACTTAGACGCTTGGATTGTTTATAGTGCTGTTTATTCTGTACTTTCCTACATAACGGCAGCGCTAATACGAAGAAAACTACACATGTAAAACCTTCAAAAAGGGAGATTTTTATGAATTTATTTGAAAAAATACTATTATATATTCTTAGTTTTATATTTTCCCCAATCGGGATTATCACTTGGATCATCTCGCTCTTCAGTAAAGATCCTGAAAAAAAGCAAGTTGGACGTATTTGTCTCTATATCGCTTTAATCTCATTTATCCTTTTAGCAGGCCTCGGTATTCTTAGTTTCTTCACGATGACTACCACTACTACTATAGAATAGTTATAGAAAGGATGATTATTTTGGGAGAACATCCTATAAGTAAAGAACTTCGCTATATACGAATATGTTTAGTTATTTTAGTAATCGTTCTTTTATTTTTCAACGGTGAAAGAGTCGTTGAAATTTCTACAAATCATGATTCCATAGACAATGTTTCGACCAGTAACATGACACAGATTGCTGAAAATACATTTGCTATTCAAGAATATAATCCATCACTAAGTAGCGAACATACTGTGAAAATTTTCAAATACACCCCAGATACAAATCAACTTACTCTAGTTAAAGAATTTAGCACTAGCAATCCCGAGTCTTATACGTATCAACTTAATAAGACTGAATAAAGATAAGAGCATTACGTAGCTCTTATCTTTTTGTTTGCATTTCTTTGAGCAATGAATTGCAGTTTAATAATTCTCTAGGCTCCCCACATTCCACGATAATTCCATTCTTCATTACAATAACCCGGTCCGCTATCATCGCCCTCTCGACATCATGCGTTGTCACAATTCTCGTTACATTCTTTCCCAACCCTTCAATCATATTCCAAACCACTTCTTGATTGCTCAGATCTAATCCCGCAGTCGGTTCATCTAAAATAATGAGATTCGGATTTGATACAATCGCTCGCAATAACGCAAGACGCTTTCTCTCTCCTCCCGAAAACTCTTCACCGCTTTTATGTAGTACAGTCTGAATACCTTCAGATAAACTCCTAATAATCGACTTCGCATTTACAAGTTCAATATTTTTTTCTAACTGTTTTTCTAAGCCCCTTCCCCCAAAATACATATTCTCTTTTACTGTCATTCGAAAAAAACGTGGTTCTTGCCATACAGTAGTCATACGAGCTTTATTACCGTAATAAGCAATACTACCATTAGATGGTTTATATAAACCCGTGATTAAATTTAAAAGCGTCGTTTTTCCTGCACCACTTTCCCCCACAATGATAACGAGTTCGCCAGGATTAATTTGCAAATGAATATTTTTAATTCTACATCTCTCTTCACCGTTCTCTTGAAATGAAACATTTATTAATCTCATTCCCATCGCTCTTTCTACACCTCTGTCTTCGGCTCCTATATTTAAAAAACAAAAAACTCGATTTGCCGAAGCAATAGCAACTTGTGTCATCATTAATAAATCACTCGCATAACGAACAGGGAAAAATAACATCTCAATTGTAGCTAATACTGCAATAAGCGATCCAACTTCCATATCCCCTTTTATTATTTTTTGTGCTCCTAGAATAAGAACAACTACATATGCCCCTGTTTCTATTACCGTTCCAACTATTCCAATGCAATATTGCATCATCGTCTTCTTTACTTCTGTTTTATAAGACTTTGACGTTACTCCTTTAAATAAGTGAATTCCCCATTTTTCTTTTTGTAAACTCCGTAAATCTTGTATACCTTTTACAAACTGTGACATCATCTCTACAACACTTGATTGATTTTTTTGAGCAATACTCGCAATATTTCTTACCTTTTTCCCCATAAGCATTGGAACAATTGCACTTAAAAATAAAAACGGAGTTACCCACCATATGAACTGTATATCTATATGTTGTAGTGCTATGAGCGCACCGATAAATTGCGCAATGGCATGTATATATTCTATTAATATAGAACCATATAACCTTATCCAGTTCGGGATATCAGACACAACCAATGTCTCTAACTCTCCTTGCTTGATCTTCTCACTCTCTTCGAATGGTATTGAGAAATAATGACGCAATAAGTCTATACGCTTCTTTTGTAATATACGTTGACTCGCTTTTGAACTTATATAACCAAACACAAATGTATTCATCCACATCATAAATCTATTCCCCGCAAACAATGCAATGTACATATATGCACCTTTTAACTCCCGCTGAATAAGGTTATCTACAATTAATCCCATTAAAAGCGGTCTAGATAAATTTAAAATGGCAGCTACTATCCCGCTACAAATCGCACTAATTAGCAATAGCTTTTCTTGTAATAGCGGCAACATTATTCTTCTATACTCATTCATTGTCATTCCTCCAATTTTGCATAATAAAAGGAAAGGGATGAAACCATTTGGTTTCATCCCTTTCCTTTTTGTTTACTCATATTAATTTAAAAGCCTAATCTCCAAAACACAAAATAAAAATCACTCATTTATCTGGTGCGATTCCCCTACCAACGACCTATCAAATGCCGATATTTAGTTCTTTTATTAAATAATTTTCATTAAAATTGCAAGTGTATTCATTGTCATATGAACAACAATAGGAACAATTAATCTATGCATTTTTACATATAAAAATGCATACACCAATCCTGCTAAAGTATAGGGAATAACACTTGCTAATTCCATATGAAGTAATGCAAATACAAGGGACGTAATTAAGCAAGCAATGTAGACATTTGTTCGTTTTCGTAACGTATCAAGAATGATTTTTTTTGTTAGAATCTCTTCCATTATAGGGCCCAAAATTGCAATATTCACTATTTTAAACGGGAAAGATATAACATTATTTTTTATCATTTCTGAGTGTTCTGAGTTAGGATCCATATTAAATACAACAATAGCTATTAATCCATAAATAGCTTGAACTAAAAAATAAATAAGAACACCATAGATACACCATAATATAGTTTTTTTTGGCGGATAAGCATTAGAAGAACCTTTTTCAATATCAGGTTTCATTAATATTAAAATTAATATGAAAGCTAAAAAATAACCTAAGATCCTACCATAAGCGTTGGCTGCTTCCTTTGTTAAATTAAATAAATTTATAAAAATCGGTTCGAATAAATAAATGGACAAGTAAAGCAATATGTAAGTAATTATGACTCCCCAATATCTTTTTGGCATATTTCACCTCCTTTTAAACAACCATTCTTTAAATTTATTTTTCATTATTTGAAGCCTCTCTACATACGAGCTTCTTTGATCATTTCAAAAAAATACTACCTATCCATCTGGATATTCCTTACATTTAATTTTACCATTACAACAGGCTAGGAAACTTTAAATATTCCTTAATTTCACAAAATAAACCCACCCCGTATTAACAAACAATAGGTTTTCCACTTATAGAAAATTCGTTCTATATGAAAAGACAACGAATTATATAGAATACATCTTACTTCACCTAATATTTGATACCACTTAGGTGCTTTACGTATTCCAATATTTCTTCATACCAAAGAGGGATGAGAAAATCTCATCCCTCTTTAAAATATACATTCAACAAATATTGTTGAATCCTTTTAGTTTGACACTTTAGACTCTTCGATTTTCGAACGAAGAACCATTTGCAAGATACCACCGTGACGGTAGTAGTCAATTTCAACTTCACTATCGAAACGAGCTACTACTTCAAATTGCTTCTCTTTTCCTTCTGAATCGATTGCAACTACTTTTACAAGATCGCGTGGTCTAACTGTTTTGTCAATTTGAATTTCAAATGACTCGTCACCAACAAGACCTAATGTTTCAGCGCTTTCGCCATCTTTAAATTGTAATGGTAATACGCCCATTAATACTAAGTTACTGCGGTGAATACGCTCGAAGCTCTCTGCGATTACTGCTTTAATACCTAATAAGTTTGTACCTTTCGCAGCCCAGTCACGAGAACTTCCCATACCGTAGTCTTTACCAGCAACAACTAGAAGGCCTGTGCCATCTTCTTTATATTTCATCGCAGCATCATAGATAGATGTTACTTCACCAGTTGGCCAATATGTTGTATATCCGCCTTCTGTTCCTGGTGCGATTTGGTTTTTAATACGGATGTTTGCGAATGTACCACGCATCATAACTTCATGGTTACCACGACGAGAACCGTAAGAGTTAAAGTCAACTGGTTGTACGCCGTTTTCTAGTAAATAACGTCCAGCTGGCGTATGCTTACCAATTGAACCTGCTGGTGAAATGTGGTCTGTCGTTACAGAATCACCAAATTTACCAACTATGCGTAAACCTGATAACGTTTCAACTTCACCTGGCTCTTTAGATAATCCTTCGAAAAACGGTGGGTTTTGAATGTATGTTGAATCATTATCCCAAGTATATAAAGCTTCATTTGAAGTTTGGATTTCATTCCAGCGCTCATTGCTGTTAAATACTTGTGCATATTCTTTTTTGAACAATTCAGATGTAACAACACTTTGAACTACATCTTCAATTTCTTTAGCTGATGGCCAAATATCATTAAAGTAAACAGCATTACCATTTACATCTTTACCGATTTCATCATTTTTCAGGTCAATATCAACAGTACCTGCAAGTGCATATGCCACAACAAGTGGTGGTGATGCTAAGTAGTTTGCTTTTACAAGTGGGTGAATACGACCTTCAAAGTTACGGTTACCAGATAAAACAGATGTTACTAATAAATCATTTGCTGCGATTGCTTCTTCTAATTCCTCTGCTAATGGACCAGAGTTACCGATACAAGTCGTACAGCCGTAACCAACTGTTTGGAAACCTAATTGATCTAAATACGTTGTTAAACCAGACTTATCTAAGTACTCTGTAACAACTTTAGATCCTGGTGCTAATGATGTTTTTACGTAACCAGGTACTTTAAGTCCTTTTTCAATTGCTTTCTTCGCAACTAAACCTGCTCCAATTAATACGTATGGATTTGACGTATTTGTACAGCTTGTAATCGCAGCGATTGCAATTCCGCCTGTTTTCATCGTTACTTCTTGATCTTTTAATGTAACTTTCACTTCTTTATCAAACTCTTGCTCATTGAATCCAAGTCCTTGTGTTCCAACTGGTGCTACAACAGCTTTATGGAACGCATCTTTCATATCTGAAAGTGGAATTAAATCTTGTGGGCGTTTCGGTCCAGAAAGATTAGATTCAATTGTATTTAAATCAATTTCAACAAGATCAGTATAGATTGGATCTTTACTGTCTGCTGTATAGAATAAGCCATTTGCTTTACAATATTCTTCAACAACGCGAATTTGCTCTTCATCTCTACCTGTTAAACGTAAGTATTCTAATGAAATGTCGTCGATTGGGAAGAATCCACAAGTTGCACCGTATTCTGGTGCCATATTTGAAATTGTTGCACGGTCAGCTAAAGGCATGCTCTTTAGTCCACTACCGAAGAACTCAACAAATTTACCAACTACACCTTTTTGACGTAACACTTGTGTTACTTTTAATGCAACATCAGTTGCTGTTGTACCACTTGGAAGTGTACCAGTTAATTTCACACCGATTACTTCAGGTACTGGGAAATATGAAGGCTGTCCAAGCATTCCTGCTTCTGCTTCAATACCACCAACGCCCCATCCAAGAACACCGATACCATTAATCATTGTTGTATGTGAGTCTGTTCCAACTAATGAATCTGGGTATGCAACTAAGTCACCTTCAGCATTTTTCACCGCATGAACAACCGGTGCTAAATATTCAAGGTTTACTTGGTGTACAATACCTGTTGCTGGTGGAACTGCACGGTAGTTATCAAATGATTTCTGTGCCCAGCTTAAAAATTTATAACGTTCTTCATTACGTTTAAACTCTAAGTCCATGTTGAATGCAAGCGAGTCTGCCGTACCTGCTCTATCAACCTGTACAGAGTGGTCAATTACAAGGTCTACAGTAATTTCTGGATTAATTTTATCAGGATCCCCGCCCATATCTGCCATTGCTTTACGAAGCGAAGCCAAATCTACAACAGCTGGAACACCTGTGAAGTCTTGTAAGATTACACGAGATGGTTTAAACGGAACATCGATATCTTGAACATCTTTCGTTCCCCATTTCGCTAAATTCGTAACATGTTCTTCTGTAATTACGCGTCCGTCTACTTGACGAAGCACAGATTCAAGTAAAACTTTAACGGAATATGGTAATTGAGATACGTTGCCAACCCCTGCGTTTTCAAGCGCTTTCAATGCATAATAATGATACGTCTTTCCATCTAGTTCAAAAGTTGCACGTGATTGAAATGGATTATGTTTGACCATTATGTTTCCCCCCTGTTAAACGTGACTAAGTTGTCTGAATATAAAATGTAGACAAACTTTTCAATACCTTACGATAATATCTTATTACAACTTTCTAAATAAGTAAATAATAAGAAACTTATGGATTATCATAAGTTTTCTTTATCTTTCTAAATTTGAATAGTGTCCATGCTCTTTATCAATACTATTACCATAAAGTAAAGCACTCTTTCAGTGTTTTACTTTACGTTCATATATGCTATGAACAACTCATGGTTCGTCTATAAAAAACATTATAGAGGTGAGAAAAATGGGTAAACGAAAAGCCAATCATATTATTTCAGGAATGAATGCTGCATCCGCACAAGGACAAGGAGCTGGTTATAACGAAGAGTTCGCAAACGAGCCTTTAACACCAGCAGAGCGACAAAATAATAAGAAACGCAAAAAGAACCAGTAACAAAAAATCCCAAAAGGTCCATTTTCCTTTTGGGATTTTTTCTAATGTTTATAACGTAACAACTCCGAAACTGTTACAAATCGATACCCCTGCTTTTTAAGCTCAGGTAAAATTTTTGCTAATGCCGCAACTGTTTGACTACGATCACTGCCTCCATCGTGCAACAGTACAATATCTCCACTTTTAGCATTTTTCACAACATGATTTACAATGGATTCAGTACCTGGATTCGCCCAATCACGAGGGTCTTGATGCCATGACCATAGAACAATTTGATACCCAGCTTTTTTTGCCGTAGTAAATACAGCATCATTAATATATCCACCTGGGGGACGGAACAATAAAGGTTCTTTCGCCCATTTTTCAAAATATTTCTTTCCATTTAAAATATCATTTTCTAATTTTTCATCTGATGAATTGCTCGCATACAAATGATTCATCGTATGATTTCCAATTTCATGTCCTTCTTTCAACACTTGCTTTACTAAATATGGATTACGCTGAACTCGAAATCCAATCATAAAAAAAGTCGCTTCCGCCTTATATTGATGTAATAAATCTAGGATTTGCGGTGTGTATGTTGGATCTGGTCCATCATCAAATGTGATTGCAATAACCTT
This sequence comes from Bacillus mycoides, assembly GCF_001757995.1. Classification (GTDB taxonomy): domain Bacteria; phylum Bacillota; class Bacilli; order Bacillales; family Bacillaceae_G; genus Bacillus_A; species Bacillus_A mycoides_B. The sequence continues at coordinate 24,370 of NZ_LXLV01000058.1, forward strand.
TTCATTATTTGGCACTTCCCACGTTACATAGCCAGTTGGTTCTAGCTCTTTTCTGAGCAACATTTTCGCTTCCACTTTATCCACTTGAAATATATGTACTGCACAAATTAAAGAAAAAATTAGTAGAATAATTTTTTGTTTCTGCATATTAGCGCCAAAAGTTTTGAGATTGTTGAATACACAATAACCTCATTTACTTTTCTAATTGATCTACATTTCGCATAATATTTTGGAGATTATTTTCGTATTGCTCAAGTTGTGGACGTTGTGTTTCCGAAGCTACTTCTAGCGCATTTTGAATCTGTTCATACGCTTCCTGGACCTCTTGGCGTAACTCTTTTAAATCATGACCGTAGTTTGGATCATTTTTTACAATGTTGTTAAATGTATTTTCTGCTTGTGTAACTCCTTGCTGTGCAGCTTGAAAAGCTTGTTGTTTATCTTTATGATATGGCATTATACAATCCCCTTTCTATAATAGTTAGTCCCATTTATCTTTACCTTTTTTTCTAAAAAAATTCTCGTATAAATTCGCAAACTTCTCTCATTCTAAATAGGAAGAGGAGGTGTCATATACAATGGGAAAAAACAATCGTGAATCTAAAGAAAAAAAAGGACAACCTGAACCATTAAGCGGATCTCATAAAGTAAAAAATCGTAATCATTCTCGTCAAAAAAATCATGCTCATCATGATATGTAAAACAAAACATTCACACTAGCTACCTTTGTCACATACAATGTTTATATTTTTCCATTTATTCTTCACCCCTAGTTCATTCATGCATAACATAGTATGAATTGAGATTTTACGGAGGGTGTCTTACATGGGCAAGAAAAAGAAGGATTGTCTTTTTCATGTTGATGGTTTCGAAGAATGGATGGATCAATTTTGTTCTGATTCTTGTAGTAATTTTAGTTTTCCAAATCAAATTCATATTGATCTTTGTGAAACAGAACAAGAATACATTTTGGAAACAGATGTACCAATTATAACTGAACAAAATGTACTCATTAAAAAGATGGAGACAGGCCTAAACATTTGCATACTTCATAAAAACACTTCTTTACAGCGGATCATTCCTTTACCTGCTAATATCATGTACAAGAAGATGCTAGCCTGCTTAGAGAATGGATATTTAGCCATTCATATTTCCAAAAACGAAGTTGCCAATACGCATGAAGAGAAAGTCTTTTTTCGAATTAACGATTGATATAAATACAAATATAAGCCCGAGCAACCTTTTAGTTTGCTCGGGCTTATATTATTTCACTTGTATTTCAATATTAGAATCTCTATCATATCTTTTGTTCAATAAACCTTTTGTAACTAAAAGTACAGGAAATGCTACAGTTGAAAATATAGCTAGCGCTGCAAATACTACAAATCCATTTTGATACCCGTAATAATCGAGAAGTACTCCCCCAAACCAAGGACCAATTACTCCTCCAATTCCTGAAAATCCCATCGCTCCGAAGTATGTGCCTTTCAGATTGGAATCAGCGATCTCATCAATAAATACATCTGTCATTGAGAACATTAAAACTTCTCCAAATGTAAAAACAATTGTACAAATAGCTGCCCCTAACATGGATTCTACTAGTCCAAATCCAAACAATCCCCCGCTCACAAATAACGTTCCAACCATAATAGACGCTAATGGCGTATACTTTTTACATATTTGAATAACAGGGTATTGAATAACTACTACCGTAATTGCATTTAAAGCTAGCATATATGAGAACAACTTCACTCCATCCTGAAATATATGTGCATTTGCAAAATATTGAGATACTGTCGTGGTTAAATGTGAAAAACCACTATTACTCAAAATAATCCCGACTAAAGCAACTAAAAATACTACATCCCTTCGCAAAATGCGAATTGCATTTAACATTGTAACAGGCTTATCTGTATTTACTTTCTTTTGTTCAAGTGGGTACTTCTTAAATTGGAACGCTAATATAGCTGTATATAGAATGTATACTCCAGCTGCTACTAAAAAAGGGATTGTTGATTTTGCACTTCCGATCTGTAATCCGACAAGTGGGCCAATCGCTACCCCAACATTTATTGCACCGTAACGCAAATTATATACGAGTAAACGATACTCTGGTTTTGTTAAATCTGATAATAAAGCTCTTGATGTCGGTTCAAAAAAAGACCGACATAACCCATTCAAAGCGTTTAATAGAAAGAAACTAAAAACATGATCTGCAACTGAAAACCCTATAAATACAAAAACCCAAACGATCATGGACCATATTATAATCATCTTTCGACCAAATCGATCCGATAAATTGCCCCCAATAAAACTAGCAAACACTCCAACAAGCGCACTCGTTCCAATGATAGCACCCGTCATTCCAGCTGACACACCTTTAACAGTCGTTAAATAAATTGCTAAAAAAGGAATACTCATTGAAGTGGCGAACCTCGCAAATAGAGTCCCTATTATAATTGTCATTCCAAGCGGATGAATCTGTTGTAACTTCCCCTTCATCTCTAACCTACTCTCCCTTTTCCTACATAAAAAAAGAAAGCAAAGGATCTGCTTTCTTTTTCCTTTTTATACTTGAGATGTTTGCACCCGAGCCGTTCTCGATATGTCCATATCAATGCCATATGTAAACTGTAATTCTTTACAAATATCTTTAATTAAAATGGCTACGTTATACTTTTCATTAAATTGTAAAACAATGTTTTCCACTTCTTCATATGTATACTTATATTCGCCAGTAATTACACTTTTTAAATCAAAGCATTCGTTAATACAAAGCTGCACAAGTAATTGATCATACTTCTCTATCACATCTTCTTTCTTCCAAAGTAACTCCTTTACATATAACCGATCAAACTTCACACTTTCTCGATTACATTCCGTTAAAATCCGGGTCGTCTCATTCAATTCTCGATATAATTCGGAAATATTTCTGCTTAAACTAAGCAGCTTATCTACGCCGTTTTCATATAGCATTTTCATTCCACCCCCGCATTTTCTTTTTCTTATTATAGCAAGAAAATTCTAAAAATAGTTTCTTTCTTCTGAAATATTAGGAAACTAATTTCAATTGCTTTACAATGAAACTAGTGAACACGAAAGGGGAAAGAAATTTGGAGCAAAAATTATATTACACTGACGCTTATAAACAAGACTTTACTACTAAAGTTATAAAGCAAGATTATGATAAAGAAGGTAACTTATACGTTGTTTTAAATGAAACGGCATTTTATCCAACAGGCGGTGGGCAACCATATGATACTGGAACATTAAATGGCACCCCAGTAACTAATGTCGAAGAAGTAGATGGAGAAATTCGTCATTTTATTGTAGAACAATTACATACAGAAAAAGTAGAAGGAAAAATCAATTGGGAGCGCCGTTTTGATCATATGCAGCAACATGCAGCTCAGCACATTTTATCTGCTGCTTTTTGGGATCATTTTAACATACCCACTATCGGATTCCACCTTGGAAAAGAAACAGTAACAATTGATTTAGAAACGACAAACCTACCTACAGAAACGGTTGAAAAAGCAGTGCAAATTGCCAATAACATTGTTTTCGAAAACCATCCGATCCGTATAGAGTGGATGAACTTAGAAGAAGCGAAAACATTACCTCTTCGTAAAGAACCAACTATGAAAGAAAATATACGTGTTGTTATTATCGAAAACTATGATTACAACGGCTGTGGTGGAACGCATCCAAAACATACTGGGGAAATAGGTCCTATTCAAGTACTAGGATGGGAGCGCAATAAAGGTGGTATACGCTTAACATTTATTGCTGGTTGGCGCACACTTAAATTAATGGGACAACAGCAACAAATTATGAAAGATGTTTCCAAACAATTAAACAGTGGCGAAACTGATATTCCAGCAAAAGTGGCACAACTTCTTGCTTCTCAAAAAGAAAACGAAAAAACAATACAAACAATGAATGAAAAATTATTATTTGCAGAAGCAAATGAACTATTACAACAGCCTGCAGAAATACACGTTGGAGTACTCATTTCTAAAGTATTTACAAATCGTTCCATGCAAGAAATTGCAAAACTGTCCGCTATTATTACAGAACAACAAGAGCATGCAATTACATATTTCGTTATTGAAAATGAAGACAAATTACAATGTATTCTTGCTTGTGGTAAAGCAGTGACACTCGATATGAACACACTTTTAAAAGATGCCCTTCCTACAATTGAAGGAAAAGGTGGCGGAAATAAAAAAAGTGCTCGCGGCGGCGGAAAAGCAATTATGACTGGGGACGAGTTTTTAAATCAACTTGTTTCTTCTTTACAATCTGCAGTGTAGATTATTTTATGAAGTGGATGTCATTGAACTGTGTGACATCCACTTCTCTTTTCTGCTTTGTGCACAGTAGTACAGTAAATGAAATTATATGAACGATTCTGCAAATATATCTATCACAACTCGCAATATATCAGCGATTCTATAAGAAATATCGATTTACCGACAAAATACGATAATGAACACAGCTTATAGAGTAAGAGAAGGCTGCTACACAATAACAGCCTCCTCCTATATTTACAAACCAATATTTTGTTTTAATCCTTGATAACTCCCAGCGTTCAAGAACTTTTTAGATGCAAGTTTAATGAACTTCTCAGAAAAACCATAGCCACTTAATTCTTTAATCGGTACCATTTGCACATCATGAATCGGATTATGATCAAACTCATTTGAAGGTAGTGTAATTTCACCTTCTACCTTTTCAAGTAAAAATGTAATATGTAATAAAGATGGGCTAGCATCCGGTTTATCACAAACATATAGTAGCTTCTTAATTTTAACTTCTAATCCCGTTTCTTCTCTCATTTCTCGAATCATTGCTTCTTCTAACGTTTCACCGTTCTCTACTCTCCCTCCAGGTAAAGACCAATTTCGGTTAGCAACTTTTTGGTTTACTAGCAATATCTTATCATCTTCAATTAAAACTCCAGTAACACGAACTTGCATTACATTTTCCATATGTAATCTCCTCTTCCCTTTACATTTACAAATTAATCCTTCCACAAAAAGAACGTACGTTTTATAATTAAAGGAAATTATGGAAGAAAGAAGTTGTTACATTCATGCGTCCACCTTTAACAAAGTCTATATCACTCGAAGATTTCCAAAATTATTATTGGTTAAAAGCTGAACTGCAAACATTTTGTCGTGAGCATGATTTACCAGCGACCGACTCTAAAGTCGAAATCACTGAGCGTATCTCACATTATTTAACTACAGGAAAAATATTAAAAAACAGTTCTCATCAAAAAAAGAGTAAAACATCTCTCTCTTATAAAGAGCTTTCTTTACAAACAGTTATTACTGAAAATCACCGTTGTAGTGAAGATGTTCTTGCTTTTTTTAAAGAAAATATCGACGCAAACTTCCGCTTTACAGTAGCCCTTCAAAAGTTTTTTAAAGAGAATATCGGAAAAACATATGAAGATGCTATAACGTTTTGGTATGAAGAAAATGAAAGAAAAAAAGACCCTACATATAAAACAACTATCGGTACACAGTTTGAATACAATCGTTTTACTCGTGCTTTTTTCGAAGACCCTTTCAACAAAGGAAAATCAAAAGCTGATGCAATCGCTGCTTGGAACGAAATAAAAGTAAAACCTGGTAGCAATGCCTATATTCCTCAAAAAGTAGAAAACTAGTTCCTTTCTAGTCTTCTACTTTCTCAAATAATAGAGCAAGACCTATTCCGCCTCCAATTCCTAATGTCGCAATTCCATATTTCATAGACTCTCTTCTTGCCTGATAAAACAAACGTGTCACAAGCATAGCCCCAGATGCACCGTACGGATGACCGAGTGCAATTGCACCACCATTTACATTTAATTTTTCATACGGAATTTTCAACTCCTTTGCACATGCCACAACTTTCGAAGCAAAGGCTTCATTTATTTCAAAATAATCTATGTCCTCTACTTTTAAATTCATTTCATTTAATAATTTATTCACAGCATATATCGGACCAGTCCCTGGAAAATTTGGATCAACTCCAATTACAGCACTGTGAACAAACCGAAGAACAGGCTTATATCCTAATTTCCGAGCTTGCCCCTCTTCCATTACAAGAACAGCACATGCCCCATCATTTACACCACACGAATTACCTGCCGTCACCGTTCCATTTTGTAAAAATACAGGTTTTGTTCTCTTAATCATTCTTTCATACTTCATTTCTCGCTTTATAGCTTCATCTAACAATCCATTAAGTGATAATATTTCTTCTTGTACATATCCTTTTTCTAACGCTTGTAGCGTCCGCTTATAACTAAGACAAGCATACTCGTCTTGCATTTCTCTCGTTATGTTATAACGCTCTGCAACATATTCAGCCGCCAATCCCATATCAGGGTCTCCAATTGTTTCAGGTGAAAACCGCGCTCTATTTTGAAAAGGTGACGTACTTGTACTCTCTACTCCCCCTGCAATATAGCAATTACCGGCTCCGCCTTGAATAAAATGACATGCGGCGCGAATTGCCTCTAATCCAGCACCGCATTGCCGGTCAATCGTTACACCAGGTATATGATAACCAAGTCCCGCTTCTAAAGCAGATAATCTTGCAACATTACCTCCTGGTCCAATGACATTCCCTAATATGACATCATCCATTTCTCTCTCAATTCCTTTACTTAAAAATGCAAGGAGCGGCGCTACTAATTGCTGAACTTCATAATCTCTCAACATCCCATTTTTCTTGCCAATGGGCGTCCTTTTCGCTTCTACAATAACTGCTCTATTCATGTACCTTCTCCTGATTTTCAATTATACTTTTTGCTGCAATGCGAGCTACTTTCCCGCTACTCGTATAAGGTATTTCATCTACAAAATGCCATTCTTTCGGTATTTTAAAAGAGGATAATCGTTGTAAGCAATAACTCTTTAATTGTTGCTTCGTAGCACTTCCTTTTACGATAGCGACAGGCTTTTCACCCCAATAACTATCTTTTATACCAACAACAACAATTTCTTCAACAGCTGGGTGCGTATGTAACACACTTTCTATTTCTTCTGGAAAAATATTGATTCCTCCAAATAAAATTATATTCTTCTCTCTACCAACAATATATATAAAGCCTTCTTCATCTTGATAGCCTACATCTCGCACTGTCATCCAGCCATCTGCAGTCAACTCTAGAGCTAAAACACCATCCAATATATAGCCCATAAAAAGCTGATCACTTCTCACATAAACAGTTCCTATTTCACCTATCTGTACTTGCTCTCCTGCTTCATTACATATTCGAACTTGTACATTATGACAAGGCTTCCCTACTGAAGTCGGCTTTCTTTCACTCTCTTCATCGATCAATGCCGTTACAAAACTTAGCTCAGACGCACCATAAAACTCATATCTTTTTGCATAAGGAAACATATTCTTCATCTTTTCTTTCGCTTCAGCTTCCCATTTCGCTCCTGACGAAATAATTTTCATTTCCCTTTCAATTACTTTATTTTCTTTATACAAAGACTCAAGCATTGTAGGGACTGTATACATTACAGAAATATTCTCTATCTTTAGACTAGATAACACTTGAACTGGTACAAACTTTCTCATTATGTGTACCGTTTGTCCTAAAAATAATGCACTTATTGCTCCATATAGGAACAAAGAATGGACAAGCGTTCCAGCTATTAAAATAGAATCTTCCTTTTTCATATGAAAGTCATGTACATTACAATCAAAACTATGAACCCACGATTGTTGTGCACGTAAAAATGCTTTTGCCCTTCCAGTCGATCCTGATGTAAATCCCATATAAAAAGGAGCGTTTTGTACATTTTCTACAGGATGATATGTAGGAAGATAGTTCTCAATCATTTCTTTCCATTCTTCAATCTCAATAACCCTTCCTTCTTCGCAGGATATATCACTAAGCCTATACTGCTCTGCCACAATAATCTCCGGTTTACTAATCGCTATTCTTTCTTTAAGTTCATCTCGTTTCCATTTTATATCTAGCGGCACACAAACCCATCCAGCCATTGCGGAACCCGCAAATATTTGTAAAAACTCAGTACAATTTTCTAATACAATTGCTACTGTTTTATTCTTCGAGTCTTTTTCATTCAACCAGTTTGCTACTTTACAAACTGACTCGAACCAATCTTTATATGTTAACACTCTATCCTTGTCTTTAATCGCTATTTTATTTGGTTGTAAAGAGGCATACTTTTTGTATTCTTTTGTAATCCCTATATGTGACATCCTTTCTTTACAAAATAATAAAAAGAAACACGCGCGTAACGTGTTTCTCCTTTTTCTTATCCTGCATTTGTAATTTTTTTATTCTTCAAAGCAGGCGTAATAATATGTTTCAATGAGCGATGTAACCTTGTCACAAGAATCGCTGCTATAATCGCTTTTATGCAATCACCTGGTAAAAATACGACACTTACTTTCATCGTTTCCCATACGGAAATATCCATTACGAAAGCTTGTACAATGATACCAAATACATAAACTACGAAAATACCACCAATTATATTAATACATAATACTTTTATAATAGAAACTTCACGTAAACGCTCAATGAAATAACCAATTACAAATGCTCCTACAATATAACCAAGTAAATATCCTGCACTTGGCCCAACAAATACGCCTGGACCCCCGCGTCCACCCGCAAGTAATGGTGCTCCAACTCCAACTATAAGTAAGAAAATAAGTTGACTTAATGCACCAAGACGTGAGCCTAACAGCCCACCAGCAAGCATAACACCAAGTGATTGTAATGTAATTGGAACTGGTGTGATAGAAAGAGCAATCGGAGGAATTAAGCCTAGCACTCCCATAATCGAACTAAATAAAGCGACGAAAACTAAGTTTTTTGTATTCATGTTTGCTTCTCCTATTTGTAAACTTAAATTAGATTTTAGATAACATATTACAGGAGTTATATTATCTTTCTATCCGCCTTTTGTCAACCTTATTCACACACAAGTTTACAAATATAGATTCAATTATTTCTCTTTATGCAAATGCTCAAGTTCTTTCCGAAGCGCCTGTTTTAAAAACTTCCCAACAGATGTTTTCGGAATTTCCTCCATAAATACAATATCGTCTGGTAACCACCACTTCGCAAACTGTGGTTTTAAAAATTCATATAGTTCTTCTTTTGTAACAGTGCTATTTTTCTTTTGTACAACGCAGGCAACTGGACGCTCTTGCCACTGCGGGTGTGGAATTGCAACGACAGCCGCTTCAAATATAGCGTCATGTGCCATTAGAGCATTTTCAAGGTCAACTGAGGAAATCCATTCTCCCCCGCTTTTAATAACATCCTTCGTACGATCAACAATCTTTACGCACCCTTCCTCGTCAACCGTAACGACATCTCCTGTATATAACCAACCATCACGAAAGCCTTCGACAGTACGCTCATCGTTATAATAGCTTGCAGCGATCCATGGCGCTCGTAAACATAGTTCTCCCATCTCCGTACCATCCCACTTCACTTCACCATTTGTACCGACTACTTTCATCTCTACACCAGGAACAAGATATCCTTGCTTCGATCTTATCTCAAGTTGTTCTTCATACGCCAAATCTGTTTCATAGCTTTTTAGACGTGCAAGCGTTACGAGTGGACTCGTTTCAGTCATGCCATATGCATGTACGAAAGGAACATTATATTTTTGCTCAAACGCTTTAATAACGCTTTTCGGTGCAGCTGCGCCTCCGCATAGTAATCTCGTTATACTAGATAAATCATAACTATTATTTTCTAACTCTTGTAAAACACCGAGCCAAATTGTCGGCACACCTGCAGCTATCGTTACTTTTTCAGTTTGAATCATTTCTAATAAAATTTTCGGCGTAAACATCGGCCCCGGAAGAACTTGTTTTGCCCCAAACCAAGTAGCCGCAAAAGGAAGTCCCCAAGCGTTCACATGAAACATTGGCACAATAGCCATTGCTGCATCACTTTCCGATAAAGCTGTCGTATCCGCTAATCCGAGTGCCATACAGTGCAACACTGTACTACGATGTGTATAAACAACACCTTTCGGATTCCCTGTAGTCGCTGACGTATAACACATACCAGCAGGTGTATTTTCATCAATATCTTTAACGAATTGGAAATTTGGGTCGCCTTCTTCTAAAAGTTTCTCATAATGATATACAGGCTGAAGTGTAGTTTTTGGGAGCTCATCTTTATCAGTCATAATAATGTATGCTTGTACAGTCGATAATTCCGACTGGATATTCTCAATGAGTGGCACAAGATCTTCATCAATAAGTAAAATACGATTTTCTGCATGTTGAATAATGTATGAAATATGTTGAGGAGATAAACGAATATTAATTGTGTGTAATACGGAAGCAATACCTGGAATAGCAAAATATGCCTCCACATGTCGATGATGATTCCACGCTAACGTTCCTATGCGCTCGCCTTCTTTAATTCCAAGCTTTTTTAACGCACTTGAAAGTCTTCTTGTCCTTTCCCCTAGCTGCTTATACGTTAATGTCGTAACTGTATCATGTGTCCGTGAAATGATTTCTTTCTTTGGGAATAGTTTTTCTGCCCTTTCCATCATAGAACTAATTGTTAGAGGTACATTCATCATCATATTGTTTACATCCTCCCTTTAAAGCGTTTTCATTTTGTTCATTATAACAGAATTCTACAAATAATTACGACACTTTTCTGTATTTTCTGAATTATTTCTTTGGAAATAATTCAGAAAATACTAGGAGAAAATCTACTAAAATTCCTTCTTACGATATATAAATACCGAAATAAAAAAAGAAAAGATATATATGATAACGCCAAATATTGTATATAGAATTGAAACGTATACAGATGAATTTAAATTTGATATTGGAAATTGTTCTATTAGATAGCCAATTACACTTTGTAATCCAAAATAAGTAACAAGTCCCCCGCATGCGCCTCCAATTGTAATAGCATCAGATTTTTCTGCTCCAAAAACATAGAGGAGTGGATAGGCTATTGCTCCGGCATTCAGAATGATGAAAGTCCCTAAAGAAACACTCTTAAATATACCATCATCAATTGGTGTATCTGAAACTAAACCATATACATAAAATATGCCATAAGATAATAAGGTACCAATAATTACAACTAAAAAATAGAAAAAGTAGTGACTTTGCACAATATTACTTCTAGTAACTGGTAAAGTAAGTACATATTTTTCATAACCCGACTTACTCTCATATTTAATAACTTCAAGTGCAGGAATCGCAGCAAATAAGATAATGAACGTAGCAATTAAACGGTACATTGAAGCATCACCAAAATAAAAAACGAATCCCGCTCCCAATATCGCTATTCCCATGAACGTAAAAAAAGTTCGATACACTAGGTAATAGTTTGTCAATAATAAACCTCTCATTTATTTTTCACTCCTCGTTAATAAGACACTCATTTCTTCTATCGAGATGGTTCTATGAGCAATCCCACTTGGTAATTTATGTACATCTGATACGAGTACATTGAAATAAGAACCATGGTTCCTCTTTGCCACAACTATATCTTTGTTGATTAAAGTTAGTTGTTCCACGTCAACATCTACAATGGCGTAACTGTCCAAAACCTTATCTTTTTCTTCATTCAATAAAATTTCTCCATCTTTTATAATGATAAGGTGGCTAGCTATTTTTTCTACATCACTCATAATATGAGAAGAAAGTAATATACCACCATTACTTTTACTCACAAAACTTTTTAATTCCTCTAAAACGCCCTCCCTAGATGAGGGATCAAGACCTCCCGTCGCTTCATCTAGGATTAATAATTTTGCATTATGCGACAGCGCAATAGCTATAGAGAGTTTCATTGACATCCCACGTGAGAATCCACCTACTTTTTCATTGGTAGGTAAAGAGAAAGAATTAACTAATCGATAAAAATTTTCCCTATCCCAAGATTCAAACATCTTTTCAAAAACCTTATTTAGTTGTTTTATTGTAAGATGAGCTGGTAGATTCATTGCTTCAAATACGACTCCTATCTTTTCCTTAATCTTGGCATATTTACTTATATTTTCTTCACCAAATATTTTTACTGTACCGCTATCTTTAGAAATTAATTCTAGTACTGTTTTAAAGGTTGTTGATTTTCCAGCCCCATTATCACCAATGAATCCAACAATTGATCCAGGCGGCACATTGAAGGAAACATCTCTTAAAACAACTTTGTTTCCAAATGATTTACTTAAATTTTCAATTTCTAGAAGATTTGACATCATTACACTCCTATCTTAACTTTTAATAAAAATATGTTTTCTCCTATTAAAAATTATCCACTTTTTCTCTCACTTTCTTTTTTAGTTTGAAAATAATACGATTACTATATTCTTTATTTTCTACTAAAATCCGATACGTCTCTAACACTCCTAAAACACGAACAAAAAGATAAAACCCGATAGCAATAAGTACAACACAATAAGGATAATACTGCACGAGCTCTCCTGAAGTAATTCGTTTTTTCTCAAATAAAAATGGTATCGCTCCTGCTGCTATGAAACAAAATCCAACGATCACTACTGCAGCATACTTCTTTTTAATAGTCGCATATCTTTTTGTCAATTCTTTTAAAAAGTTTGGATCAAATAGTAATTCTTCTTTTTTTAATACATTGTATCGACTCTCTTCTATCGTTACAGGTACCATCATCGCTCCAATTCCAAGGACAGCAATAATAATTACAAGGAATGTAGACATTGTTATATCTTCTTTAAATAATAAATACGGTATTGTAGATAAAATAAGCAAACTAAACCCTAACGCGATATATTTAGAAATTTTTTGCCCATATACGATATACCCTTCTGCCATTTCTTTACTTACATAATATCCATGCTCCTTTTCATTACTTTGCTCAGCAGTTTCTTTTAATAAATAATCAAGCGATACTTCAAATACATTTCCAATCATTATTAGCTTTTCAGTTTCAGGAAAACCTTGACCGTTTTCCCATTTACTAACCGCTTGCCTTGTCGTGTTTAATTTCTCAGCTAACGCTTCTTGAGAAAGGCCTTTTTCCTTTCTTAATTTAAATAACTTTTCACCAAATCCCATATGTGTGTCCCCCTTTGTTTTCTTAACTAAATTGTATGTAAACATTGCTCTTATCTCTATCTTCCTGCGGTTGCACTTTGTCAACTTACGGTTGCGATTATGTTATATAGCCGTTTTGTATACGATTCAGCTGTTTTTCTTCTATGATTATGGCGTTAATAAAATAATTACTTTTAATGACCAATTATAACAATTAAAGGTAATTATTGTTATATAAATAAAAACTCCTTTATTCATTTAAAGGAGTTTTTAATATGAAATATTTCAAGAGGAGCTACTTTTTCTTCCTCATACCCGCTCACAATTTTTTCTATATATTTTTGTGTGTCATGTAACGATTGATGAGCATCCCATACAGTATACGTTGACATCTCTTTATCTACGGCATACTCATATATATGTAAAATATCACTCATATCAATTTTTCTTAAGATAAGACGTTCTGTATACAACGTTGGATACGACCACTTCTCAACAATCATAACGGCTTTTGTTTAAACTTTTCATAATTTCGTACTTTTAATGAGAGAATATGGCCACAATCCGTACAAATATAAGCATCTACTGGCGATGATGTGAACATCGTTTCCTTTTTCCGTATTTGTGCATATCCGACAAACTCACCTTCTCCTATGTTTTGAGAACCACAATTAGGGCATGTCTGCACGCCTTTCTGTTTCATGAGAGCACCACCTTTAATCTGTTTCCACTCCCTTCGACAGTTCACTTCCATTTCCCTTCCAAAAAACCTCTTATTCTCTTACATTTCAACAGGAATCCTATTAGAAAAATCGTATATATACTACGAATATATTTTTTTATGGAGGAATTTTATGAGTATTATTATGACACTCGATACAGTAAGTGAAATTGAAAACGCAGAAATAGATATGCTATCTTCTAGGTTAAAGACATTACAAGCGATAGCTGGAAATCCAATGCAAGTACAAATGAAAAAGTTCAAGAGTGCCACTGCCTTTTCATCAAAAGTAATTGCTGGTCCTGCTTTTAATACGGTAAAAGGCATTACATTTACAAATACAGATGAGTTAGATGCAATCATCTCTTATTATCAATCACTACAAATCCCTTGTCGTTTTGAAATTACACCGGCTCAAGGCACAACAGAACTATTTCAATACTTATCTCAAAAAGGGTTTTACCAATCTAGCTTCCATACCGCTTTATATAGTATACCGGGACAAGATTTTCCGCTTCCCCCTTCTAACATTTCAGTACGCAAACTGAAAGAAAATGAATTTCATACTTTTGCAGATATTTATGTTCAAGGATTTAATATGCCTTCATTTACAAAAGATGGCGTTCGTCAAAATAATGAAATTCTTTACAATCAACCAGGGTGGCATTTTTTCATAGCCGAAGTTCAAAACACTCCAGCTAGTATAGGGGTACTCTATATAAATAAAGGTGTCGCCTCACTAGCTGCTTCTGCTACTTTGCCAAAATTCCAACGTAAAGGTTGTCATACCGCATTAATTCAAAAACGAATTGAGACCGCTGTTGAATCCAATTGCAATTTAATAGTTGGACAATCTCGATTTGGTAGCGGCAGTCAAAATAATATGGAACGTGCCCATATGAAAATCGCTTATACAAAATCAATATGGACTGCGAAAGACATATAATTAACTTTCTTTTTCTTCCCATTACGAATGTATACATTTTATGACAATTATCTTTCTATCCTGTTACTCATTTGAATATTCAAACTAGATTTGTTACGCTATTATTAGATACATCATTCAACTTGCAATATGAAAAGAGAATTCTAATCAAACTACAAGGAGGAGAAATGTATGACTAAACATGATTATGGTTTAAAAGAAAAAGTAGAAGGTGCCATTGATAAGGTAAAAGGCGAAGTAAAAGAAGTTGTTGGGAAAGTAACTGACAATAAAAAATTACAAGCCGAAGGAAAATGGGATAAAGTAAAAGGTAATGCAAAAGATACTGTCGGTAATATAAAAGAGAAAATACATGAATATAAAGAACATAAAGAAAACAAATAAAAAAGAGCCATCTGGCTCTTTTTTATTTACCCTCATTCTTCTCTAACACATATAAATCTTCTTCAATATTTGATAACTTTTCAGTTACAAGTTTTCTTGCATCTCCAATTGCTTGATTGTATGCAAATGGTCCTACTAATTTAATCATTTCTTCTATTAAACGTTCTGCTTGAAAACGTCCAATCTCATCTAAATCTTCTTCAACGAAAAATTGCTGAATTTGTGCTACAAGCTCTTCTTTTTTATCAGTCGGTATTTTTATGTTCATCATCATGAGTTACTCCTCTATATTTAAGATAATACTTTTCTTAACTCTACCATAGAAAAGCGATTTCCTGGACAAGTTTTTGTAACCCCTTCTAACTCCCTATGGCCGAGTATATTCCTTTTCTCTATGGCAAACTGCTTCATAAACATTTTACATAAAGAATATAATGAATTCATTTGTGCAGTAGTTGGATCATATTTATCAAAATTTCCCGTCATACATATTCCAATTGTATTACTATTATTATCTTTCGCATGTGCTCCAATATGTAAACCTCGCCCTTCGAATACAGTTCCATCTTCTTCAATAAAATAATTGTAACCAATCCCGCTCCATCCTCTTACCTTTTGATGAAATTCGTGAGTTTTATACACATCCCATCCATCTTCTGACGTATGGTGGATAATCAGTTTATTTACTTTTTCTAAAGGAACTAACTCATTTTGAAATGTTAAATTTGCACATTTAATTTCCATATGAACATCCTCCTCTTACAAATCGATCATAATAACTGTTTTATCATCTGGTCTTATTCTATTTTCTCCTTCTAGCCTTTCAATGATTGCTACATATTCTTTTATACTATTCTTTCTTATATATGCTACAGTTTGTTCTAACGACCACTCTGGGTGGAACAATCCGTCCGAACAAATAAAGATTCCACTTACGTCAGCTACATGTAATTCCCCATGTTGTAAATAAGTCATTGCTTCTTTCATCCCATTTGCAACTGAATAGCCATTTGGCATATTTGCAAGATAGCGATTGTATTTTAACTGCTCCCGAACATCTTGAAAAACGTGTTCTTCCGGGACTGGTAATCCTTCTTTACGATCCTTTTCTCTCTTCTTTTTTGCACGTTTACTAATTCCCTTAACTGTATCTTTCGTTAATACTCTGATCGCTCCATTTTGAAGTATTGCAACGATCATACAATCACCGAACTGTGCATATTCAAGTTTCTCGCCTTCTATTTGAACTGCTGCAATACATGTACACCATAGATGGTCTTTTTTTCTCGTATCAACCTTGTACTCTAGCATCTTGTTTTGCAATAATTCATTCGCCTTTGCAACTTCACCTTGTAAACTATTAATCTCCCGTAACGAAGTAAAATGACTTGCAAATAAATGCGAAGCGATGTATGCTCCATTATGTCCTTCTTCGTCACAAAATGGAACAAGTGGCGTTGCACCATCACATACACCGTACATCATGTTATGTTCATTACAAAAAAATGAATCCTCACATTCTTGTTTTAAAGGACTTTTCTGTTGATATGTTGTTATCTTCATATCTGTATCCCCTTTCAAATCATCAAATACTAAAATACTCAAATTGTTTAGATTAATCTAATTTTCCGAAATAAACTGTTTTTACCTAAAACTTTCAATTTCATATATAATCTTGAAATAATATGATTTTTTAGTGAAGGACGGGAAAAAGATGGTCAGATTTCTTGGTGTTATTTTTGGTTCTATTATTATTGCAATAGCCTTTAATCTTTTCCTTATCCCCCATAAAATTTTAAGTAGTGGAATTGGCGGAATTGCTATTATTTTAGGAATTGCAACCCCTGTAAACACAGGCATTATTAACTTTGTATTGAACTTACCTATCCTTATTTTAGGATACATAGGTCTTGGAAAAAAAGTAATTTTTAACACCGTTGTCTCTGTAATTGTATTATCTGTTGCACTATATTATATTCCTGTAAAAGTCGTAGCAACAGACCCACTTTTATCTTCTGTATTTGGTGGTGTTATCGCGGGAGCTGGTATTGGTCTTGTCTTTAACTGCCATGGTTCAACTGGTGGATTTGATATTATCGGTATGTTGTTATCTCGTAAGCGAGATATTAAACTTGGTGGATTCCTTATTGCATTAAATACTGTTGTTGTTGTCATTGCAGGATTTTTCTTCACTTGGGATGTAGCACTTACAAGCTTACTTTCAATTTATGTAACTGGTAAAGTAATTGATGCCGTTCATACAAAACATCGTAAAGTTACACTTATGATTGTAACAAATCAAGCGGAAGAAATGAAAAAAAAGCTTCTTTCAACTGTAGTACGCGGAATTACGTTACTTGATGGTGAAGGTGCTTATTCAAACGAAAAAAAACGTGTACTTATGACAGTCGTTTCTCGTGAAGAGTTAGCAAGTATGAAACTAACGATTTCCGAAATTGATCCTCATGCATTCGTTAATATTACGGAGACTGTTGAAGTATTAGGATTGTTTAGAAAAGTGTAAAAAACTAGGTGGACCTCCACCTAGTTTTTATTTTCCATGAATTCAATTCGATTTCCAAACGGATCTGACACGTAAAATCTAATCACATCTGGTCGTGCATTATCATCTATCACTTTAATACCTTGTTGTATTAATTTTTGTTTAAATTCGTCAATTTTAATAACATAAAAAGCTGGATGCGCCTTTTTAGCTGGATTAAAATTTTGCTCAACTCCGATATGAATCTCTTGATTTCCACACTTAAACCAACACCCACCACGCTTCTTTAATTCCTCTGGCTTTGGGATTTCCTCCATACCAATTTTATTACCATAAAATTCTCGCGCTTCTTCTTCACATCCTACGGGCGCAGCTACTTGTACATGATCAATTCCTTGAATATAATTTTTCATATTCCTTCCCCCTCTTCTATTCTAATGTTATAACGAAAACGCATCTCTGTAACTTACAGAAAATCAATAAAACAATATAAGCTTCTCTTATTACTTATTTTATATCCCTTACCAAAATGAAGAAAATAAATTTTATTCGGTAATTTCCATTTTTTATAGAAATACACATCACACCTATATTATAGTTATTAATAGATCCATCTTTTTTAGATGCCAGTTGTACGGAGGAAATATTATGAGTCGTAAAAAATATTCATCTACTCAAAAAAAGCGTCACCCAAACGTATCGGGACGCCTGCGAAACCATATACAAAATCGTTCTTTAGCAGAAATGTATGCATCTCTTTTTGAACATAACCCTGATAGTATTATTTCATTGAATTTAGAAGGAGTTATTTTACATATTAACCCCTCTGCTGAAAGAATATTAGGTTATACTTCTAACGAATTAGAGCGAAAAACAATCACTTCTATTTTAGAAGCACATATTTCTGATCAAGTACTACAATACATAAAAAATACTGCAGCTGATAATCAAAAAGAGTATATCGTCTCTATTTATCATAAAGACGGATATTTACTAGATGCCGTAACAAAGTTAGTTCCTATTTTTGTTGAAAATCGTTTAACAGGTGTATACGCCATTATGAAACCCCTTGAAAAATCAGAAAGAATTGAGAAAGTATTACAAGAGAGTGAGAAACGATTACGCACATTAATGAATTCAATGCCTGCATTTGTTATTTTTAAGGATCATGAAGGACGCTGGCTTGAAGCAAATGATTATGCGCTTTCTTGTTTCAATTTCCATAACGTACCTTATCATGGAAAAAGAGACAATGAACTCATTCAATATAACGAAGCGTACCGCGAATCTTTTTTGCATTGTGAAGAAGTCGATGAACTAACATGGCAAAAAGGACAAATTCTTCACGGAGAGGAATTTATTATACATAGAGATGATTTCGACCTAGTTTTAAGTATTTCAAAAGTCCCACTTTTCCATCCTGATGGCTCACGCAAAGGTCTTATAGTGATGGGAAGGGACGTTACCGAACTAAAAGAAACTGAAAAGTTATTACGAAAATCCGAAAAGCTTGCAGTAGTAGGACAACTGACAGCTGGAATTGCACATGAAATTAGAAACCCACTCACTTCATTAAAAGGATTTTTAACATTATTACATCCAGAAATAAATGAGGAAAATAAATGGTATGTGGACGTTATGTTGAGTGAGATTTCACAAATGGAATCTATAACAAGCCAATTTATGGCGATGTCTAAACCACAAGTGTTATCTATTCATACATGCAACGTACAAACATTAATTGAAGAAGTTGTAACTTTTATTTTACCAACAGCAATTATGCATAGCGTTCATATCATCATGGACCATTTCGATTATATTTCTGACATTCAATGTGACAGTAATCAATTAAAACAAGTTTTTATTAACATAGTAAAAAATGCGATTGAGGCGATGCCTGATGGTGGTAACATATTCATTCAAACAACTTCGTTAGAAAATGATTTTGTTTCAATACGCATTATCGATGAAGGTTGCGGGATTCCTGAAGAGCGCATGGCTCGTCTTGGCGAACCTTTTTATAGCTTGAAAGAAAAAGGAACTGGTCTGGGCTTAATGATGTGCTATAAAATCATTCAAGAGCATCACGGAAAATTATTCATTTCAAGTGAATTAAACATAGGAACAACTGTCGATATCCAATTACCAATTGCTACATCTCAGCCTGTAACAAACTCGTAACTATACATCTACAAGATATTATAAGTAGTTCAGTTATTGTGGAAAACATCTACACTAATACGCTAAAAAGCTCAAAGTCCCTATATGACTCTGAGCTTTATTTTTGTATAAAACGCATTTCATTACATCCACTCTCTTCCATGTTCACGAATGAATTTAATATCGGTTTCATAATGTTCAAGGTGTCCTTCATCTATCATTTTTTTGAAATTCATATCGCCTTCTTTAGCTTTTCTTTTCATATATTTACATAGCCCTTCTAATCGTAGCAATACCATCTCCAGATAATCTTCTTCCATACCCCCACCGTAAGATTCAAAAAACAATTTAACTCTTTGCTTTATACGTTCCGCATGCTGTAATGAATTATAATAAACTGCCTCACCTGTTTCCGTATAATAAACTCTACTTAATGGGACACAAGTGTAAAGAGTATAGGCTATGTCCCAAAGTCTTGGTCCAGGACCAGCAACATCAAAATCAATAATACCTACTGGTTTTTCGTTATTAAAAATAATGTTATATATTGCAAAATCATTGTGGCATACAACCTCTATTTTATTTGGAGTATTATCCATTGGTTTCCAATCATCTGATAAAGGAAAATCACTCACAGCATCATGATAAAGACGGAGTATCTTCGCTATTTCTTTTAAAACATCATTAGACCACATGTACTCTTTTAAAGGATAATTACCAGCTTTCCCTTCAATAAATGATAATATCTCTCTATCTTTATCATCAATACCTAAAAACTTTGGTGCATAACTAAAACCTTTGTTTTCCAAATGATTTAATAGCTTATGAATTTTGGTACTGCCTTGCTTTAATTCTCGTCGAACAGTATCTTCCGAACGATATACGTTTGAGACATTCCCTCCCGTTAGCATTTCTTCATTTTCGTAATTTGACATCTAATAGTTCCCCCTCATTATTAGAAAAATCTACACACTTAAAACAAATTTCCAATTATTCTATACTCCTGCTCATTAACAAAACAGGAACCCCTTTGCTTTTCTTTATATTTTAACATAACTTTCCTATTCTCTTTTAATTCCTTAAATTTCAACAAAAAAATCGAGTATACAATCTTTGTGATTGTATACTCGATTTAGTCTACTATTTATGCATGTGAAAACATTTTTTCATACCATTCTGTTGCCTTCTCTACTTCATTCATCGTTAATTGATGTCCTCTATTTTCCCAATGCATTGTTACATTAGCGTTTGCATTTTCTAATAGCATCTTTAATTCCTCTGACTCAGAAGGTGAACAAATTGGATCATTTGTTCCAGCAGCAATAAACACTGCTTTCTCTACTAAATTAGGAAGTTTTATCCCTCTTCTTGGGACCATTGGATGATGAAGAATGGCACCTTTTAATGCATTTTCATAATGGAATAATAAACTCGCTGCAATATTTGCTCCATTTGAATACCCAGCAGCTACGATATTATCTCTATCAAATTCATACGTTTTTGCTGCTTCATTTAAAAATTCATTTAATTCCTTCGTACGGAAAATAAGATCCTCTTCATCAAAAATACCTTCTGCTAATCGGCGGAAGAAACGAGGCATCCCATTTTCTAATACATTTCCACGAACACTTAATACAGAAGCTTTTGGATCAATTCTTTCTGCAAGCGGTAATAAATCTAATTCATTTCCTCCTGTGCCATGAAGCAATAACAATACTGGTTTTGATGTATCTTTTCCTTTTTGAAAAACATGTTTCATCATATTCCTTTTCCCCTTTCAATCACTTTAGTCTAGATTTCTCACTTCAAATGGTAAGAGTGTCTGTTCAATTTGTTTTCTATGTTGTTCATATCGCTCTGGCAACTTTAATTCCTCACCCATCGTCTCTAACGATTCGTCATGAGCAAAACCAGGAGGATCTGTTGCAATTTCAAATAAGATTTCGCCGTGTTCTCTAAAATAAATTGCGTTAAAATAATTTCGGTCTTGTACAGGAGTTACACCATATCCAAAGCGAGACACATGCTCTTTCCAGTCTAATTGATCAGTATCATCGCTAGCTCTCCATGCAATATGATGAACCGTTCCAACACCCATTTGCCCACGTCCGATAGAATGTATCTTTAAATCAATTACATTTCCAATTTCAGCTGAAGAACGGAACCGCATAAACTCGCCCTCTTCTCCAACCTTTTCAAGTCCCATTACATGTTCTAACAATTCGGCAGTTTTTTGAGGTTGTGCCGATAAAAGAACTGCCCCACCAAATCCTTTAATAGCTACTTCTGACGTAACTTCTCCAAAGCTCCAAGTATTTAACTCGCCTTCTTCTCTTGCAACTAGCTCTAAATGCAAACCATGTGGATCATCAAATTCCAAATACTTTTCTCCAAAGCGAGTCATTTTTGTATACGAAATATTGAACTTCTCCAATCTCTTTTCCCAAAATCCCATAGCACCTTTAGGTACAACGTAAGAAGTTATCCCTACTTGACCATCTCCAATAACACCTTGCTGAGCACCTGCCCATGGGAAAAATGTAATAATAGTTCCTGGTGTTCCTCCGTCATTCCCAAAGTAAAGATGATACGTACCTGGATCATCAAAATTCACTGTTTGTTTTACTAAACGCAATCCTAACACACCTGCATAAAAATCTACATTTTCTTGTGGGTGACCTACGATTGCTGTAATATGGTGAATCCCCATCGTCTTCTTTTCCATTTTCTCCACGCCCTTTTTTATTGCATTATAAAAAACGTTTATTCGCTAAAATTCATTATTCATTTTGTCCATATGATAAAGTTCAATCCGCAATAGTACTTCATCTCAATTTCGAGGTGTTTCTCCAAAAACTAACACATTTCATCTCGCTTAGAAATTATCTCGAATTCGAGATAATTTACAGAAAAACTACAATTTTTATGATTATATTTAAAATATTGATTTTATGATTTTGACTATCCATCAAAAATATCTTGAATTCGAGATTTATTATAGTCTAATTAATTTTTATTGTCAATGCGTATATCGTTTCATTTTTTCATCAAAAACAATATTCTGATAACTCATCTTCATCAAATAATTTGTTTAAAAAAGAGCAACAGACAAGCGGGAACATTCATGTAATAAATTTCTACTTTTCCCATAATTAAAAAAGCCATACAAATGTATGACTTTTCACTCACATTTTTTGTTCAGCTACATATTTACTTCCCAATTACGGAAGGAAACAATTCTGAAAGTGGAACTACTCTCCCCATCTCATCTTTAAACACAATATGCTCTCTCGTTAAATAGCGTGGGCTCCTTACTCCCGCTGCCGCCGCTAATGAAAACAAACTATATCTCATACTAATAATATAGTTCATTACTCGCCATTTCTTCTCATACGGATCTAACGCTTTTTGGTAGTGCGGATTCGTAGTTGCAACCCCAGATGGACATTGTCCTGAATTACATTGAAGCGCCATAATACAACCACTTGCCATCATAAATCCGCGTGCTGAATTTACAGCATCTGCACCAATAGCTAAAGCAATCGCCACTTTATCTGGTGTGATTAACTTCCCGGAGGCAAACACCTTTAGTTTATCCCTGACACCAAAATGATTTGCCGTATCAATAAATGTAAGTAATGCCGGTATAAGAGGAAGCCCCATACTATCTGCCATCGATTTATACGTTGCACCTGATCCACCTTCTGAACCGTCGATTGTAATAAAATCTGGATAGATGTTTAATTCTTTCATTGCTTTTAATAAATCTTCCAAAGGCTTCTGTTGACCAATTACAATTTTCATGCCCACTGGTTTACCACCTTTTTCTTGTAAATCTTGAATAAAATATAAAGCCTCTGCGGCACTACTAATAAATGAAAAACGATTTGGTGAATTAATCGTTTCTCCTTCTCGTACTTTCCGAACGGAAGCGATTTTCTCATTTACCTTCTGTCCTTCTAAATGACCACCACGTATTTTTGCTCCTTGCCCAAATTTCAATTCAAACGCTTTAATATTACTTTCTTTCGCCTTCTCCATAAATTCCTTCATCGAAAAATTCCCGTCCTCGTCACGGTATCCGAATAATCCCGGACCAATTTGTGCAACGATATTCGCACCCGTATGTAAATGTTCTGGAATAACGCCCCCTTCCCCAGTATTAATCCACGAACCACCTGCCATTTTTGCACCAAACCCAGCTGATAAAATATAATTTTCTCCAATTGCACCGTAAGATGTCGCTGACGCTCCAAACATCCCATACAGTTTCCATGGATATTTACGATTTCCGCCGACTATAATTGCATCATCTTCTTCATACAACCAAAGGTTTGTTGTATCCGCTGTCAATTTTTCTCTTCTTGAAAATAACCCTTCTTTATGAATCATATACTTTTTCCCCTCACGTTCTTGCGTGAGATTCACACTTAATTCATCTGTTAATGTGGGGAATAATGTATTAGCAATATAATAGCCAGATTCCTCAAAATCCCGTTTTGATCCAAAACCAAGTATTTCAGAACGGTATTTTGCTAGAAACATAACACTTTGAAAATCGTAGCGCGAAAAGGGCTTTCCCTCAGTATCATGATCAAACCAATATTGCCGAAATTCCGGGCCTATTTTTTCGAGTAAATAGCGCATTCTACCTAAGTATGGATGCAGTTTTAATATAGAATGATGCGTCCGTTTTTTAATAAAAAATGTAATGATAAAAAAGACAATTAAAAGTAACATCAAAAAGAGCAATATACTAATAATAACGAGTAGCGCTTCACTCATTCCGCTTCCCCCTATATATGAAATTCCATAATAAAAAGAGAACACTCGATGTGTTCTCTTTTTATCCTTATTCACACTAACGTAGCAAGATGCTCTTTCGCGTCATATTCAACTAAACTTTCAGCATTTTTAATTCGATGAACAAAATCTGGGTTAGCGATTAATGGTCTTCCGAACGCCGCTACATCAATTGTTCCTTCTTGAAATGCTTCTTCTGCCTCTTTCGGGTTCAAATTACCCACCCCAACAATAGTACCATCCCAATATTTTCTTACTAATTGATGAAAATTCTTTCCGTCAGCAATAACTTGCGTATAATTCATCGTTGAAGGGTGAATCATTGTTAATCCAACTTCTCTAAACATATTTACAAACGTTTCAATCGCAAGTTCTGGATTTCCCCACATATAAGCAGGATTATCACCTTTAAATGCAGAGAAGCGAAGAAGTGTTTTATCAGCTCCAACTGCCTCTATTACAGCCTCGGTTACTTCTTTCATAAATGTTAACCTTTGCTTTAAGTCCCCGCCATATTTATCTGTGCGCTTATTCGCAAACTCATAAGTGAATTGATCAATTAAATATCCGTGTGCACCGTGAATTTCTACTCCATCAAATCCAGCTTCGATTGCGTTCTTTGCAGCTTGTGCATATTGACCGATAACTTCTTTTATTTCTTCTATTGTCATTGCTTCTGGTGTATCAAACGGTTTACGAAAACGCGGAACATTACCCTCCGCAGCAATAGCAGACGGCGCTTGCGGCATTTGACCACCAATTATTTCGTGATGACTCATACGTCCAACATGCCATATTTGAGCAATAATCGTTCCGCCTTCTTTATGTACTGCCTCTGTAACAGGTTTCCAAGAATCAATTTGCGCTTGTGTATAAATACCTGGTACTCCCGGATTCCCTTTTGCTCTCGGGCTAATGACAATTCCTTCTGTAATAATTAATCCAATCCCATCAGCAGCACGTTTTTGGTAATACTCTACTACATCAGTACCAACTACCCCAGTCTCATTATTTGCAAAACATCTCGTCATCGGTGCCATCGCTATGCGATTACGAAGAGACCAAGATCCAATTTGAATCGGATCAAACACCTTTGTTTCATCAATGTTTTCAAAAGATCCCCAAGCGTTTATATTTGTTCCTGCATAAATATTTGCTGCTTTATTGTTTGAACTTGTCATTTTTCTTCCCCCTTATAAAAAACTTACTATAATCGCATCATACTTACTTTTAAATAGTAACGTCAATTTATACGCCTTTACCATTAAATATTCACATATTAAACAAACAGAATAATAAAAACAAAAATTAAAAAGGTTTCCTAATTAGGAAACCTTTTTTAGTTGACCATATAAGGCTAACAATTCGTTTATCTCTTTTACATAAAGAAAATAAACAATTATTATCTCCTCACATATGGAAAATCTCTTAACAATAGAAATGAGAATGGCTCAGTATTCTTCTAAAAATAAAAACTTATATATACCTAAAACAATGAAAGCCCTACCTCTCTTTCATCCTTACGGCTCCTTGTCCGTGCCAGTGTGAATCAGGATTGCAAAAATCAAGTAACTATTTTATCGAAGTATTTACTTAAACTTCGAACATTCGTAAAAGAAATTAAAAAATAAAAATGGATTAAATTGTAGTAATAATAAAAGAGGTTAATGCTTTAAAAGTGGTTTGAAAGAGTTGAATGTCTTTGAAATGATTGATTTTCTATAATTATATTCCCAAAAAATTCAAGATCTTTTTTGGGATGTAATATATTATTTGTAATGAACCTTAACAAAAGCTTTTTATTTGATTTTCTGTGATACCTTCAATTAATCCCAGTTCACTAATCAAAAATTCATGTGCGTTATCTAACATTTTCTTTTCGCTTGCATTAAGTGCTTTTTCTTTCTGCATACGTAATAAATCACGTACAACTTCAGCACCTTCTTGTATTTTACCCGTTTTTATTTTATCTGTATTCAATTTATACCTTTGTTTCCACGTCAGTAATCTGTCTGATTCCCCGTGCTGAAAAATATCTATTATGTTTGTTAATGCCTTTATATCCGTAACTGGTCGTATATTTGAACTCAATATTTTTCCCATAGGAATCATTACTTCCATATTACTAGCCGACATTTTTATGACATAATACTGTTGTTTTTCTCCTGAGATTTCCTTTTCTTCTATGGCTTTAATTATACCTGCTCCGTGCATTGGATAAACGATGTTATCGCCAATTTGAAACAAATAATCCACCTCCATATATGGTAACCTTCTCAATCTTAACACACATTTATTTTTTTAGCAAAATTTTTATAATATCACAAAATTATTTTCCATGTCAATTTATTTACACATAAAAATTCAATCTGTACAGAAACACTAAAAAACCCGCATTTTTGTTACCTTTTCACACCCATTTCCTCCAATTTTATATACCTTGTAAAACAAAAAAATACATCACTACATATAAGTAGCGATGTATTTTTATATAATGTGAAACATGAAAGACAAAAACGGTTACTTCAAAACTTCACACACACGATTCTTCGCTTATATACTAACCTGTTTACTAATCGTTTCTCGCGCTAAAAGAAAGCTCATAATCACTTGCGCAGCTACTCTACTCGTCATATCCCTAAAATCAAGAGTTGGATCAATTTCTACTATATCCATCCCTTGAACGAGTGGCTCTTTACCAAGGAATTCAATTGCATCAAGTAAAGTTGTACTATCCATTCCACCAGGGCCAATTGCTGGACAGCCTGGCGCAAACGCTTGGTCTAGTACGTCCATATCAAGAGAAATATAAATAGAAGTCACACCTTGTTTTCTTAATACTTCAATACTTTCTGAAATAAGATCTTTTATTTCTCGCTCTCTTACATCTTTCATTGTATACACTGTCACGCCATGCTCTTTTGCATATTCATGGTACGCTCGTGCATTTGAAAAATTACGAATCCCAATTTGAACGAGTTGTTTTCCTTTAATTACATCATTTTCTAGCAAACTGCGGAACGGTGTACCATTTGATGGACCACCATCATCTAAATTACGTAAATCATGATGGGCATCAAATTGAATAATACCGACCTTCCCTTTACTATTTGCAAAACCAGTTATACTCGGAAAACTAATCGAGTGGTCACCACCAAGAACGATTGGTATCATTTTCGGATTTACTTTCGTCAAGTGACCAACTGTTTTCGCAATTCGGTTATGACTCTCTTTTATATCTGTCACATGCATCGTAATATCACCGCAATCATGAAGAATACTTTCTTTCATATCGTGTTCTTCTGTAATTGCGTACGTGCTATATGCATCTAACATTGAACGAATTGTTTTTGGTGCAAAACATGCTCCTGAATGACTAATAGATGGTTTAGAAAGGGGTGCTCCAATTAAGGCAGCACCGAATATTTCCTCCCCTTCCTCCCAATCTTTAATCATTTCGCTCCATTTAGTTACTTCACGATCGATAAACTTTGCATTTTTCTTTAAATAGTGGCCGTGCTCCACGATTGTTCACCTCTTGTATATGCAATATTACCATTCTTCCATACTGTATTTACATGACTTACGCCGTAATGGTACGGTACGTAAGCGTAATTATAAGCATCCCATAAAACTAAATCCGCCTTAAGACCAACTCTAATTTTCCCAGCTACATCGCCTCGATTAATGGCATAAGATGAGTTAACCGTTACGGCATTCCAGACTTCTTCTGGTGTCATTTTCAGTTTCAGCATCGCAATGCTCATAATAAGCTGAATGTTTTCAGTTGGACAGCTACCTGGGTTAAAGTCTGTAGCTAAAGCAACCGCAACACCTTCATCGATCATTTTGCGACCGCGGGCGAAACTTTCTTTATTTAAATAGAAGGTTGTTCCTGGTAATAAAGTTGCTACTGTATTAGAGTTTGCAAGCATTTCAATTCCTTTATCAGAAGCGCCAACTAAATGGTCCGCTGATGCTGCACCAATTTCAGCTGCTGCTTCCGCACCACCAAGGGGGTCGATTTCATCTGCATGAATTTTCACATCAAAGCCAAGCTCTTTCGCTTTTAATAAAAATTCTTTTGATTCTTCTACAGAGAACACACCTGTTTCACAGAAAATATCAACGAACTCAGCTAATTGCTTCTCTTTCATTTCTGGTAATAAATCTAACATCCATTGTAAAAATTCTTTCGATCTTCCTTTATACTCTTTCGGAACTGCATGAGCACCTAAAAATGTTGAAACTAAATCAATTGGATGCTCTTTTTGTAATTGTGCAGTTGCCTCTAATTGTTTCCATTCCGTCTCATCATCTAATCCGTAACCACTCTTCGCTTCTACGGTTGTTACACCGAAAGATAGCATACGGTCTAAATGAAATTTAGCTTTTTGAACAAGTTCTTCTTTCGATGCTTGTTTCGTTGCATTTACAGTCGAAAGAATACCTCCGCCTTGTTCTAAAATTTCTAGGTACGGAACTCCTTGTAATTTCAGCGCGATTTCATTTTCACGAGATCCACCAAACACAAGATGAGTATGCGGATCAACAAGACCAGGAGAAACCATTTTCCCGCCGCAATCAATAACCTCTTTCGCTTGTAATCCTTTTGCTTCTTCCGCTGTTCCAACGAAAGTAATCACGCCATTTTCGATTCCAACAGCACCGTTTTCAATAACAGGAAGCGTGTTCATCGCTTCCCGTCTTAACAAGCCATCTTCTTGATCCATTGTTAGTAATTGACCGATATTTATTAGTAAAGTGTCCAGCATGTTTCTTCCTCCTTATTTCATCATTGGAATGTTAACGCCTTTTTCTTTCGCAGTTTGAACCGCTAATTCATAGCCTGCATCAACGTGACGAACAACACCCATACCAGGGTCAGAAGTTAATACACGTTCAATACGTTTTGCCGCTGCTTCTGTTCCATCAGCAACGATAACCATTCCAGCGTGAAGTGAATAACCCATACCAACGCCACCACCGTGGTGAACAGACACCCAGCTTGCACCGTTTACACTGTTAATTAATGCATTTAAAATTGGCCAGTCTGCTACTGCATCACTACCGTCTTTCATAGATTCTGTTTCACGGTTTGGAGATGCTACTGATCCGCAATCTAAATGGTCACGGCCGATAACGATCGGTGCTGATAATTCGCCATTAGCCACCATTTCATTAATAATGCGGCCAAATTTTGCACGCTCACCATAACCAAGCCAACAAATACGTGATGGAAGACCTTGGAACTCAACTTGCTGGCGTGCCATACGAATCCAATTACATAAATGTTCATTATCCGCGAACTCACGCAAAATAACTTCGTCTGTTTTATAAATATCTTCTGGATCACCAGAAAGAGCTACCCAGCGGAACGGTCCTTTTCCTTCACAGAATAACGGACGAATGAATGCTGGAACGAATCCTGGGAAATCGAAAGCATTTTTCAAACCTTCATCGAAAGCAACTTGACGAATGTTATTTCCGTAATCAAATGTAATCGCACCTTTTTCTTGCATTGCAAGCATTGCTTCCACATGTTTTGTCATGCTTTCTTTCGATAATTGTACGTAACGTTCTGGATCTTCTTCACGAAGTTTCGCTGCTTCTTCTACTGTGTAACCTACTGGAATATAACCGTTTAATGGATCATGTGCAGAAGTTTGATCCGTAACTAAGTCAGGGATAATATTACGGTTTACTAACTCAGGTAAAATTTCTGCTGCATTACCTAATAATCCAATTGAAATAGGCTCTTTCTTCTCTTTATACTCGTTTGCAATAGCCAATGCTTCTTCTAATGATTCTGTATACTTATCACAATATCTCTTTTCAATACGACGATCGATACTGCGCTTATCTACATCAATAGCAATTACAACACCGCCATTCATTGTTACAGCAAGAGGTTGTGCACCACCCATACCACCTAAACCAGCAGTAAGTGTTAATGTACCTTTTAATGAACCATCGAAATGTTGACGTGCCGCTTCACCAAATGTTTCATATGTTCCTTGTAAAATCCCTTGTGTTCCAATGTAAATCCAGCTACCCGCTGTCATTTGTCCGTACATCATAAGTCCTTTTTTCTCTAGTTCACGGAAGTGATCCCAGTTCGCCCATTTCGGTACTAAGTTTGAGTTCGCCAAAAGAACGCGAGGCGCATCTTCATGTGATTTAAAAATTGCAACCGGTTTTCCTGATTGAACAAGTAACGTTTCATCACTTTCTAACGTTTTTAATGAATCAACAATTGCATGGTAGCTTTCCCAGTTACGAGCTGCACGACCAATTCCGCCGTATACAACTAATTCTTCTGGTTTTTCAGCTACTTCAGGGTCTAAATTGTTCATTAACATTCGAAGTGCAGCTTCTTGAACCCATCCTTTCGTTTGTAACTCAGTACCTCTTGCCGCACGAATTGTTTGGTGTACTTTTTCCATTTCAATCTCTCCCTTTTCTCGTTTTATAGTGCTGCATTTACATCCAATCTTTCCTTTATTGAATAGTTCGTTTTTAACCAATGCGCGATATTTTCGATATCCGTTGAGAATATACGGTCATTTGTAATAGAAGGCACTTGCTGACGACCTTGATGATAGAAGACCTTCGTAACTGTACTCATGTTTTCAATCCCACGATATTCTGCTGCTTGCATCGCACAGATCATCTCAATTGCAAGAACGCGTCTTGCATTTTGAATAATTTGATGTGCGTGACGTGAAGCGATTGTTCCCATACTTACATGATCTTCTTGGTTAGCTGACGATGGAATTGAATCTACACTCGCCGGATGTGCTAACGTTTTATTTTCAGAAACGAGTGAAGCCGCTGCATACTGCATAATCATTGCACCTGACTGAAGTCCTGGCTCTGGACTTAAAAATGGTGGTAAGTCATTTAATTGCGGATTTACAAGGCGCTCAATACGACGCTCTGAAATATTTGCAAGTTCCGCCATTCCTACCTTTAAGAAGTCCATCGCAAATGCAATCGGTTGACCGTGGAAATTACCACCAGAAATTACTTTTTCCCCACCATCAAAAATAAGTGGATTATCTGTTGCTGCATTCATCTCAATTTCTAATTTTTCTTTCACATAATTTAAAACTTGCCAAGAAGCACCGTGCACTTGCGGGATACAGCGAAGTGAATATGCATCTTGTACCCGAAGTTCCCCTTGCTTTGTAATAAGTTTACTATCATGAAGGATGTCACGAACTCTGCTTGCTACTTCCACTTGCTCTTTATAACCACGCGCTTTATGAACATTTTCATCAAATGCATCAATAATGCCGCGCAATCCCTCAATTGTCATAGAAGCAATTAATTCAGATTGATAAGCCGTTGCTTCAGCTTCTATATAAGAAAGAACTCCTTGCGCTGTCATCGCCTGTGTACCATTGATTAACGCAAGACCTTCTTTTGCTTCAAGTTCAATAGGTTCAATTCCTTCTTCTGTAAGAGCAACCATCGCATGAACTCGTTTTCCTTTGTAGAACACTTCACCTTCACCTAATAAAACGAGAGCAAGATGAGATAAAGGTGCTAAATCACCACTCGCTCCTAGTGACCCTTGTTGCGGAACGACTGGATGAATTTTACGATTTACAAACTCAAGAAGCATATTTACAACAAGTGGTCTAACACCCGATACTCCTTTTAACATCGTATTAGCTCGTAAAATTAACATACCGCGTGATACTTCTTCCGGGAATGGATCGCCTATTCCGCACGCATGTGACTGAATTAAATTGTGCTGAAGTGCCTTTACATCATCTTTTTGAATAAGCACATCACTAAACTTTCCAAATCCAGTTGTAATACCATAAACGACTTTTCCGTCCTCTACGATTTTCTCAACTACTTCGCGGCACTCTGCTACCTTTTGCATACTAGTTGGGCAAGCTGTTACACCTTCACCTTCAAGTAACAACCTCTTCATTTCTTCAACTGTCAATGTATGTCCTGTTAACGTAATCATTCTTTTTCCTCCTTATAAAGGCAAAAGGGGACCTTATCTTTTTAAGACAGACTTCTGTCCTAAAAAATAAGGCCCCCTTCTAACTAATAGACTATGGGCAAATCATATGTGATTAATTCCTAAACCAATCGCCTCATGCTCAGATCCTTTTACAGGTGCACCAATCGTTCCATAAAGTGCAACAGCAACCCATTCGCCTTCTTTTTTTCCGTCGTATGGTGTACCGCGCACAATCGCAAAGCGAAGTCCTACTGTACGAAGAACGTCTGCTAACTGAATTTGACCTCTCGTCACTCCGTACAAAGCTTCCATAATTGCATGATAAAGTGCATGTGTTTCTCTGTAAACATCTGTTTCAATAACTCGGTTGCTCTTAGCCGCCGTTTCCATTGCTGCTACTACTTTTTGCGAATTCATAGAACCAACTTTCCCAGTACAATATTTCCAACCTTTCGGAATAGATAATACGGGACTTTCATTCTCATCCGCAAGTGCCAACAGCATGGCCATACGACCAATTCGATGTGTTCCTTGAAGAAGCATGTGACTCTCTCATTTCTTTTGAATTATTTGAATATTACTTAATTTAAGAATATATGAAAACGGTTAAATCGTCAATAGTTTAAAATATTATTCAAGCAATTTTTTATCCCCCTCATACTTGTGTACACAATTTATTTACAGGTTTTTTTCAGACGTGCTATAGTCTCACTAACAGATGCAAAGGGGCGAGATTTCAGTGGCGAAGCGAAAAGATATTCATTTTCGAATTGAAGAAAAATTACTTGCAAGGTTTGAATCGGCACTCCATTACGAAGGTTTAAATAAAACAGACGTATTAACACATGCAATTCAGCAATTTTGCATAAAGGTGGAATGTGAAAAAATGAATGATGTAAAACGCCAATACAACGTAAGTAACCATTTACAAACACGTATCGATACGCATAAACATTTCGAAGAGAAACACGTGAATGTAGATGAAGTCGTCATTGAACATTTACAACTCCAAGGGGAAGAAAAAATATTAGAGGTCGGGTGCGCTAATGGAAAATTCCTTTCCCTTTTGCAAAACAATGGTCATAAAGGCCAGTTAACCGGCTTTGATCAATCGAAAACCATGCTTTCTGAAGCCGCTATAACGAATAATATGATTGAATGGAAACTCGGTGACGCTAGTAAACTTCCTTTCGAAGCTAATTGTTATGACCTGATAATCGCAAGGCATATGTTATACCACGTGAAAGATATCGAAAAAACTATTCAAGGATTCCATAAGATAATTCGTCCTGGCGGTGCCCTTTTAGCTACAACAAATTCTAAAGTTTCATTACCTCGTATAGATGAAATGTGTAACAAAATGTTAGTCGCATTTGATTTGCCAAAAACATCACCGTCAGCAGCTCCATTTTGTTTAGAAAATGGTAAAGATCTATTACACTCTGTTTTTTCAACTGTTGAAGAAACAATTATTCATAATGCACTTGTTTTTCATCGCGCCACTCCAATCGTAAACTATATTTCTAGCATGTTTCCGTCTTTGAATATACCTGATAATATGTCCCTGCACATTGAAATGAAGGACTGGCTGAAAAAAGAAATAGAAAATGAATTAACAATTCATGATGGTATATGGAGCGATCCGAAAACGTTAGTGATTTATCAATGTAAAAAGAAAAAAAGCTAGCATTTGCTAGCTTTTTTTCCGGTAAAAGATTCTCCATCATTATATTGCCCTTTCCACTATAAAAATTTATATTATGTTCATTCGCTACTCCAAAATAAGAGGCAATCGCTATTCCAAATGGCACAAATGCATGTCCTTGTGCCGTAATAATATTTGAGTGTTGTACAACTTCTGTATACACAAAATTTTCTACTGAGAAACAATCTAATTTTTGATAATCTATAGTCGCTGTATAAGAAATTTCTTTTAATAAACCTGCTCTTGCTAACGCATACGGTCCAGCACAAATCGCTGCCACTAATTTTTCTTGCTCAGAAAATTGACGAATAACTGAAAAAAGCAGTTCTGCCTCTTTCATATGTATTTCATCTCCGCCCGGAATGATAATCCCCTCATACTCTTCCACACGCACTTCACCTAATTCTATATGCGGCTGTACTTGCATGCCCGTTTCACTTATAATCAATTCTTTTGTTAAACCCGCTGTAATGATTTCATATTTCTTTTTCAGCAATGCTGTCGCTACCGTGATTTCAAACTCTGCAAATGTCGGGTATACGAATAATAATATTTTTTTCATAGCCCTCTCTCCTTTAACCACCCTATAAAATATGCCTCTAATTCGTCTACTGATAATCTATCCGTGTCCACATAAGTTACAGGAAATTTTTTATACCATTCCTTTTCAATTTCTACTAATTTAAACTGTTCCTCAAATGTACTTCGATCTCTTGCCCTATCATTATTTTTTCTATCATATAAAATCCCTTTCGAAACTTCTAAATAAAAAATTGCATCCGAACGGCATTCTCTTAACTTATGCAATTCATCTTTTAATTCTGTTTCTATATCCCACTCTTCCCCTATTAATTTCGGATAAAAAACTGTATAGAATTCAATGTCTTCTGGCCCACGATCAAAAATTACGACCGAACCCTTTGCATTTTGAAACTCTTTTATTCTTGCTTCAATGAACATTTTTTGATTTGCAATAAACCCTTCTTTTGTGTAAATATCTAAGTTTAATTCTTTTCGTTTTTCTACAATTGGGTAAGGATTTTCGTATATAATGGGTAGCCCTTTCCGTTCTAACCTTTTTGCCAATGTTGTTTTTCCACTTGCCATTGGTCCTTGGAGTGAAACTACGTATGCCATCTCTCTCATTCCCTTGTACTGTGATACATAGATAATAAACAGAATTTTGAAAACTATCAACAAAATATATATCATCTTGTTTCTTATTCTTATCTAACTTATAATAAAAAATAGAGATTATGACGGACGCATCAATAATGTAAGCTTGGAAATCCAAGCTTACATTATTTTTTGCTTTCCCTTTTCTTATAAAAAGAGTATACTAGATTAGAACGTATGTTCTTAATAATTACATACAGTAAGGAGATAGAACAATGGTATACGACACAAAAGCAATTTCTTGGAATGAATCTTTAAAACAACTTCAACGCCGCTATACAAACAAACAAGTTGACCGAAAAGAATTTGAAGATATTGAACTGATGGAATTCT
Organism: Bacillus mycoides; assembly: GCF_001757995.1. Lineage (GTDB taxonomy): Bacteria > Bacillota > Bacilli > Bacillales > Bacillaceae_G > Bacillus_A > Bacillus_A mycoides_B. The sequence continues at coordinate 60,153 of NZ_LXLV01000058.1, forward strand.
TCCGCGATAACGACTACATTCCTTTACCTACACATATAAGCGGCCTATCAACAACACGTTTTACTTCTTACTCTATTTTCACAACTGAAGATAAAGATCGTAAAGTTGGCACACTCATCATTGAATATGTAGAAAATGACAATGATATTTTATGTGTTGAACAACTATACTTCGTTTAAATCACAGCGCTTGGTCAAAATGATCAAGCGTTCTTGCTTTCTATTAATCTCACTGTTTATAATATAAATAAAAGAAAACTGCTTTCGTTAAGGGGGAATACGATTGCTAGAAGGATGGTTTAGTTGGTTTATTGTCGTTTGGACTGTTGTATTATTAGGACTTATGTCTATTGGTGGATATTTTATGTTCAGAAAATTCCTAAAACGGATACCTAAAGAAGACGGTATGTCCATTTTAGATTGGGAAGAACACTACATAAATAAAACGAGACATTTATGGGATGACGAACAAAAACAATTGTTAGAAGAACTCGTAAGTCCTGTACCTGAACTATTTCGTGACGTTGCCAAATCAAAAATTGCTGGTAAAATTGGTGAACTTGCACTTCAAGAGAATGCATCGAGAATTACACAAGATTTAATTATAAAAGGATATATCGTTGCCACACCGAAGCGTGACCATAAATTTTTAGTTAAAAAACTGCAAGAAAAAGAGATTGATTATTCTAACTATAAATCTTTACTTGCAAAGTAATCTTCATTTTTTTCCCTATTTTCAACAAGTTAAAATCAATGGTAAACGTTTTATACGTCGTGGCTGGGACAGAGGATGTTAACAATATAAAATAAAAAAGACAGCGTCAAAAAACGCTGTCTTTTTTATTTTATACATATACAGTTTTCACGTTAGCTTCATATCTTTTTCGTTATAAAAGCCATCTTCTTTTTCCATTTCCTTCTGTAATTTCGTAAAGGAACGGTACATTGCAATTCTCCATGAAACAATCATCGCGAACGCAAGTAAGAAGAACATGCCGCTAAGTTGTCCTAAATCAAGAGATTGACTTAAGTATGTTTTAAACACGATACGCACTACAAGTAATCCAATTAAAATAAATACAAATGCTTTTGAACGCTTCAAATAAATCTCTTGTCCGCGTATTTCAAATTTAGATGTTTTAATAAGAAAAATAGAAAAAAATAAACCGACACCAATCGCTTCTAACATTTCTGCTGGAGTTAATCGAAATTCTGGAAAAACATACATCAGTGCTCCTGTGCTCATAAAAAATGGTGGGAGTATAATTTTTTTCAATGTTGCAGGTTTCTTAGCTGCTTTTAAACGAATAAACATCGCACCGACAGCCATACCAACAGCAACGATACTTGATAAAAGAACTATGTTCATATTTTCTCATCCTTTTTTTGTGGCTATACGCAAAATATAATTTCATTATATGCTTTTCCGTTAGTATTTCCAACATTTTCACAGAATAATACTAAAAACCGGTAAATCCACCAAATAAACTTGAGAAATATACGATAATTTTCGTCATCCAATTAAAGTATAGGAAGATCCCCATAACGATCATAATGTATCCTCCGACTTTCATGAACGCCATACTATTTCTTTTAATCCAAGACATTTTCGTAATAAAGAATGAAAGTATGAAAAAGGGAATTGCAAATCCAAGTATGTAAGCAATCATATAAATCATTGCCGATTCTGGATTTGTTGCAGCTAATCCAATTACAGACACTAATATAGGACCAGTACAAGGTGTCCATCCAGCAGCAAATGCCAATCCAATTAAAACTGAACCAAAATAACCACTCGGACGGTTTTTAAAAGTAAATTTACGATCTTGCATTAGAAACTTCGGCTTAAATACACCGACAATAATAAGACCGAACACGATGATAAATATACCACCTAACTGTCTAATTAAATCTTTATAATCCGTAAAAACTCCTCCGATAAAACTTGTACCAAATCCAATTGCGATAAATATAATAGAAAACCCAAGTAAGAAAAACGCTGTATGTATCATACTTCTTTTGCGAAGCATTGCATTTTCTTCTTTCAATTCAGAAACCGACATACCTGTTATGTATGATAAAAATGCCGGATAAAGCGGTAAGCAACACGGGGATATAAATGATAAGAACCCAGCTCCAAACGCTAAAAAAATACTAATATCTTGCATTATTCCACTCCTCTCCTCTTCAATATTGTAGCAAAAACAATTGAAAATACTATGGACATTTCATGAATTCACTTTTCCAACGTGACAATAAGAAAAACTACCCTTTCACACATTTTCTAATAAAACGTTTTCATTTCCTTCTATTATATAGAAAAATTTCAATTGAATTATGAAACTCTTTCTAATTGTTACTAACATAACAAAGGTTCCACAGTTTCTCAAATCATTTGTACATTACAATTAACTTCACACATATTGACCCTAAAAAATTTTTTTCAAATGCTGTCTTTATACAACGTAAAACTGATTTTACAATACTTTAATTATTATTAATTTCAAGATTATGCATAAATATCATACTTTTATTATTATTCTATAAAATTTCGCACTTTTCTTTCATTTGACCCTTCATTTTTAATTTTGTATACTTCCCTCTAGTTATATATGTCCGTTACGGAACAATTTCATATAGATGGGAGGAATTTTTCATGCTTCGTTATTCTCTTTTAGTTTTATTAGGAGCGTGTAGTTATGGGGTTTTAGCTATTTTTGTTAAACTTGCATATGCAGAAGGATTTTCACTTGGAGAGGTAATTGGTAGCCAGTATTTGTTCGGTTGGATTATTTTACTTGCTATTACACTTCTATTTTCTAGACATCGTGTTCCACTAAAACAAATGTTAATTTTATTCGTCGCAGGTACGTCTGCAAGTTTTACTGGAATTTTTTACTACGCTTCTTTAAAAACTGTACCAGCTTCTATTGCAATTATACTTTTATTCCAATTCGTTTGGGTTGGAATTATCATTGAAGCAATTACAACGAAAACATTACCTTCAAGAGAAAAAGTTATTTCAGTAATCTTCCTACTTGCAGGTACATTTTTATCAAGTGGGTTATTAGAAACATCAGCTGGTGATTTCGATACGACTGGAATCATTTTGGGCTTATTATCTGCTGTTACATTTGCAACATACATTTTCGTAAGTGGTAAAGTTGCCGTTGAAGTACCTTCATTACCACGCGGTGTCCTTTTAATGGCTGGCGCTTTAACTTTAGTCATGATCGTATTCCCGCCAACATTTATTTTTAACGGAGCGATTTCTCAAGGCCTTTGGAAATACGGCTTAGGATTAGGAATATTTAGTATCGTTATTCCGTCCATTGCCTTTACAATCGGTATTCCAAAAATCGGATCTGGCTTAGCGACTATTCTTGGTGCAGCAGAACTGCCAGTTACAACAATTATGTCTGTATTCGTTTTAAAAGAAGCTGTACTATCTTCACAATGGGTCGGTGTATCACTTATTTTAATCGGTATTGCAATCCCGCAAATTGCATATGCAATGCGTGGACGCTATAAAAAGCAGCATACTCATAAAAAAGTTGCGGCATAAACGAGAGAGGATTTTCATTTGAAAATCCTCTCTTTTTATTATTGTGTTATATAATGAATACAACTATTTCACTTAAGAAAGAGGGGATAATAAGTGGCATCCATTCCAAATCAATTAACAGAAAAACTTATTTCTATTCGTCGACATTTACACGAATACCCAGAACTATCATACGAAGAATTTGAAACGACAAAAGCAATAAAAAATTGGTTAGAAGAAGCTAATATTACTATTAATGATTCCAATTTAGAAACAGGAGTTATCGCTGAAATTTCTGGTAATAAAAACGGACCGGTTGTAGCGCTTCGTGCTGATATCGATGCCCTTCCTATCCAGGAAGAAACAGACCTTCCATACACTTCAAAAATACAAGGTAAAATGCATGCTTGTGGGCATGATTTTCATACAGCTGCTATATTGGGTGCGGCTTACTTATTAAAAGAAAAAGAAGCTTCTCTTAACGGAACTGTCCGCCTTATATTCCAGCCAGCTGAAGAAAGTAGTAATGGTGCTTGCAAAGTTATTGAAGCTGGACATTTACGTGGCGTGCAAGCTATTTTCGGCATGCATAATAAACCTGATTTACCAGTAGGTACAATTGGTATTAAAGAGGGTCCACTAATGGCTGGAGTTGATCGATTTGAAATTGAAATCCATGGTGTTGGTACACATGCAGCTGTGCCTGATGCCGGCGTCGATCCTATCGTTGCATCAGCTCAAATCGTTATGGCACTTCAAACGATTGTAAGCCGAAATATTAGTTCTTCTCATAACGCTGTCGTAAGTGTAACAAACATTCATTCAGGGAATACGTGGAACGTTATTCCCGAAAAAGCAATATTAGAAGGAACTGTCCGTACATTCCAAGCTGAAACACGTGAAAAGATTCCGGCATTAATGGAACGTATCATTAAAGGCGTTTCTGATGCACTAGGTGTAAAAACAGAATTCCGATTTTATCCAGGTCCTCCTGCTGTTCAAAACGATAAAGTACTCACTGATCTTTCTGTTCAGGTTGCAGAGAAAATGAATCTAAACGTTATCTCTCCTACACCATCAATGGCAGGAGAAGACTTTTCTTTTTACCAACAAGAAATACCAGGTTCATTCGTCTTTATGGGAACAAGTGGTACACATGAATGGCATCATCCAGCTTTTACAGTAGATGAAAAAGCATTGCCTATTAGCGCGGAGTATTTCGCCTTATTAGCCGAAGAAGCTATTCATCAATTATTACAAACAAAAAGCCGTTAAGTTACCCTTAACGGCTTTTGCTTATGCTGTTAAATCTCGTTTTATAAATACAGTATAGGAAACCCCTAAAAATACAGCTAAGTATAGAAGAAGCATACAAGAAGCAAATGGGAATGTTACTCCATCAATAAAGCTTCCACCCTTTAAAAGCCCATATAAATCTGTATTCGCTGGTAATAAATATTTCGCCCATTCATATCTTGCTGCTGGAATTAGCGCTATTCCCCCTGATAATGCGAGAAATAGAGAAATCCCGATTGCACCTCCACTCGATCTCGTTAAAACGGAAATCATAAAGGCAAATGCAGCATATACAAGAGTTGGTAACCAAGATAAAATGTAATATTTACTTGCTTCCACGAAAATATTTTGTTTAATAATATTTCCGTCTTGAACGATAAATTCAGTCCAGGGTGGTTGTTGGAATTTATAAATAATTAGCCCGCATAATGTTGAAAAAATCATATTAAAGATAAATAATAATGCCGCAAATATAACGATGGCCAAAAATTTCGATGTTAAAATTTTAAATCTGCTCGCTGGACGAATCGTTAAAAATTTATATGTTCCCCAGCTATATTCATTCGCAAAAATTGTACTCGCATATACGAGAATAAACGGAAGTAAAATAGGAAAAACAATAAAGCCAGTATCTCTCATGAAAGAAAGTGGAGAACTACTCGCTGGCGCTGTATTCGTATCTAAATGCTTCATTTTAAGTTGATATTCTTTTACAAGCTCGTCCCCTGACTTTTCTGCTAAAATATCCTCCTTTTTCATACCAAGTTTTTTCTCAATTTCTACAGTTCGTTCTGTATAATCCGCTTTCCACCCTTTTGTTTCTGGCTCTAAATACTTTACCGTAACCCATCCTAATCCAATAATTAATACCGCAATAACTGCAAAAGGAATAATCGTTCGCTTTCGCTTAAATATTTTATACAACTCGTTATAAACTAAATTAAACAATATCTTTTCCCCCTGTTAATTCTAAAAACTGCTCTTCTAGCGTTTTTCTTTCTTCATATACACGATAAACTTGAATGTTTTTCTCCATCAATGTACGAAGAATATTTGGAATTTCTTCATCTTTCACGTTTATAATTAATTCGTTTTCTTTTACTAAAACATCGTATTCTAAAACCTCTGCCGCTTTATTCGCGTCATCTACACGTATATGTATTTCTTCTGTTTCTTCCTTTTGATCACTTTGAATATTTTGCGTTGCGACATATTCTCCGTGCTGAATAATAATAACCCTGTCACACATTAATTCAACTTCTGAGAGTAAGTGACTAGAGACAAGAACAGCTTTTCCTTGTTCATGCGCAATTTTCTTTATGTACATCCGCATTTCATGTATACCACTAGGATCTAATCCGTTCGTTGGTTCGTCTAGTATTAATACATCTGGATTATGTATAAGTGCCTGAGCAATTCCTAAACGTTGTCTCATACCGAGTGAATATGCTTTTACTTTACGGTCAATTACTTGTCCCATTCCTAACAATTGCACTACTTCATCGATACGCTCTTCAGTCACATTGCCATTCATTCGTCCGAAATATGTTAAATTTTCATAGCCGCTTAAGAAAGGATAAAATTCTGGTGTCTCAATTACAGCACCAATTTTCGCAGCAGTTTTTTCAAATTGCTGTTTTACAGATTGACCATCAATCCATACTTCTCCTTCTGTCATACGAATCATTCCGACCATCATTCGCATTAATGTCGTTTTCCCAGCACCATTTGGTCCTAATAAGCCAACTACTTCACCCTTTTTCACTTCAAAACTAATATTTTCTACTAACGTCTTTGAACCAATTCGTTTTGTTAATCGGTCAACTTTTACGATCGCTTGCTCATTTATCATTCCATACAACCTTTCTTCTTAACTCTTTTTTTCAGTTCTTCCCACTGTATCATGATTAATAACATGTGTAAAATGAAGAAAAAGCCATGATTTCTCATGCCTTTCTCCTCGTTTCATATGACTTTTCACCCTTTAACCTTTGTGTAAACCTACAACATTGCCACATCGATATTATAATGACGGTTATCATAACAACTGCTGTTACCATTATCGCATACGTCGTAACCGGTGCATTTGTTACTCCTTGGATTCCTATTGCTTTCATAAAAATAATAATAAATAATTTCAAAAATAACATACCATGAATTAATCCGAAAACGAGTGCTCCTCCGCAAGTTAATAATTGCTCCTGACATAATAAACATAACATTTCTTTTCTTGTCATATGCATCACTTCATTCGATGTAAACTCCTCTTTTCTTATCTGTAAAAGAGAAGCTGTCATTTTATATGTAATGAAAATACACACAAAAACTATAAATAGAAACATAGCATAAAACCACTTTACAAATATAGGTGTATATTCCACTTTACTTATTACAGCTTCATTGAATCGGAATGATATCATAAAAAAACAAAGCATTGTATTCATAGCAATCCACATAAATTGTTTTAACCTTTGGGCAGCAAATGTTTGTATATTTTTTCTCGCTAACCGAAATAAAGACATAATTTCCCCCTACCTTGCTTCATAACATACGCATTCTATACTACTAGTTTATAAAAATATGACATTTTATACATCGCACTACAATCGGAATCTTTACTAAGCCTTTAGTCCTAGAAACCACGCATATTTATCTCCTTAGCATTGAATAAAAAACAAAAAACGGAAATGCACTTTAGTTACATTTCCGTTTTTTGTTTAATGAGGTGAATCTTTATATAACTTAATTATCATGACTGCCTTGTAATTTCATCAACTATTCAGCCTTCGCATCTTCCACTTCAATCCTTTTTTTCTCTCTTGCAATTTTCAAAAACTCTAACAACTCTGGATTGCTATTCATTTTTTTATAAGCCACTGACATTTCTGCAACAAAATTAGAATCACGTAACTCTTTATATACAACTTCTGTTTTATACAATTTATTTGCGGATACAGGTATTACTGTAATTCCAATACCTGCTGCCACAAGCCCCATGACAGTTTGATACTCCGTTGCTTCTTGTACAATGTGCGGACTAAAACCTACATCGCGGCAAAGCGATAAAATTGTATCGTATAACGCTGGCCATACTGGTCTCGTAATAAATACGAACGGTTCATCCCTTAAATCTTCGATATGTATTTCGTCCTTTCCAGCAAGCGGATGCGCCTTCGGTAAACATAACGTACACGAAAGTTTTTGAATTGGTTCTAACTCAAGTAATTGCGTTGGAATTGGCGGACGTAAAAATCCAATATCAATTCGATTATCATGAAGTGCATGCACCTGATCTGGTGTTGACAATTCATGTAATGCAACAGACACCCTTGGAAATTTCTTTCTATACTCCCTGACGATTGACGGTAAAATATCATATATCGCCGCACCTACAAAACCAATTGAAAGTGATCCTACTTCTCCCCTTTGAGCACTTTGTGCGACTTCTACTGCTTTTTCAATTTGTACAAACGCTTTTTTCACTTCTTTTAAAAACATTTCTCCAGCTTCTGTTAATTCAACCTTTCTCTTCGTTCTTGAAAATAACATAACTTCCATTTCTTTTTCTAATTGCTGAATTTGTTGACTAAGCGGGGGTTGTGTCATTTGTAAACGAGCAGCCGCTCGTCCAAAGTGCAATTCCTCTGCCACTACAACAAAATATTGCAAATGCCGTAATTCCATTTTGGACACCCTTTTCACTTTCGATTAATACATCTAATATATTAATAACATATAATTTATATATTAGACAAATTTTTCGAATGAACGTATAGTAGAAATTGTTAATTATTTTTTACAATTTTTATGTAATAAACAAAGAGGTGGTTACTGTATGAAATGGTGGAAGTTAAGCGGACAAATTTTATTATTATTTTGTTTCGCTTGGACAGGTGAATGGATTGCAAAACAAGCACACCTCCCAGTTCCAGGAAGTATAATCGGTATTTTTTTATTGTTAATCTCATTAAAACTTAACATAGTGAAAAAAGAATGGATACAAGACGGTGCAGACTTTTTATTAAAAGAACTTATTTTATTTTTCATCCCTTCTGCAGTCGCTGTCATTCGTTACAAAGATACATTATCACAATATGGAATCGATCTCATTTTAATTATCGTAATTAGTACACTTTGTGTCACTCTCGTAACAGGACTTTTAACAGAATTGCTATTAAAGCGGAAAGGATCAACACAATGATCGGCTTTCTTTGTTTACCATTAACACTATTCACATATTGGGTATCTAAAAAAATGTATCAACGCTGGAATTGGAGCTTACTTTCTCCCCTTCTTGTATGCCCAATCATTTTAATTGCTTTATTACTCGGATTAGATACACCATACGAAACCTACGAATCTGGTAGTCATTGGCTAACAGAATTATTAAAACCTGCAACAGTTGCTTTCGCATGGCCAATCTATAAATATTTTGATCTATTAAAAAAACATGGAACTGCTATTTTAATTAATGTCATTGTCGGTTCTTTTCTATCTGTTATTACTTCCGCACTACTAGCTAATTTTTTTCAAATTGACTCTACAATAGAACAAAGTTTAGCACCGCACATTGTAACAACACCTATTGCAATGGCTATTTCAGAAATGATTGGCGGCATGTCACAATTAACAGCAGTTTTCGTTGTATTAACTGCCTTAACTGGAGCATTACTCGGTCCTACACTCATACGCATATGCCGTATTAAAACAGCGCTCGCAAAAGGTATAATGCTAGGTACTAGCGCGAATGGAACCGGAACATCAAAAGCATTTGAAATCGGCCCTGTAGAAGGTACAATTGCAAGTTTATCAATGCTTTTAACAGCTGGAGCTAGTTTAGTTATCGTTCCACTTTTCTTATCTTGGATACACTAAAAAAGCAAGTATTTACACACTTGCTTTTTTATTTATATATTTATTTAAAAGCTCCTGGTCCTCTGGAAAAGATAAAGATAATTCTTTTACTTCATCAATTCCTTTCCAAGCTATTTCATGTATTAACTCATCAGGGTATTGTATTTTCATGTTACCGCCTATTAACTTTACAATATAGTAATGCACATGAACTGGCACCCCATATGTTATCCCTTTCTTTTCACATAGTTTTTCTATAATTTTCACTTCATAACCCGTTTCTTCCCACACTTCACGAGCACAGCAGTCCTCAAGGGTTTCTCCCTCTTCTTGTCCCCCGCTTGGCACAGTCCATCGTTTTTCTTCATCTACTTTTCCTTGTAGTACCATTAAAAATTCATTCTTTTCATTCATACATATAGCTGCCGTACCAATCCATCTTTTCATCCTATCTCCCCCCATACTAAATTTCGATCTTTCTTTATATATATCCTTGAAAAAAGAGGAATAAAGTAAAACGATGCCGAAAGATTACATCAACTTCATGAGCAGTCCCTTCTTAGAAATTCAAACCGGAAGGATGAAATTATGATTTCTAAATATGTTGTGGAATGTGTTTTTTGTGAAGAAAATCGAAAACCTCGGCAGGCTATCGTCACAGTGCCCGCCACTTCTCAGCTACTAGCAATCCAAAAAGTACGAGCTGAATGTAAACGTCGCTTCGGAAAAACTTTATTATTGCAAACAGAAATTAAAGAAGAATTACTCATTGAACAAAAAGAAAGCTGACCATAAATTGGCCAGCTTTCTTATCCGATCATATTTTCACATGAAGATTAGGGGCATCCTCTTTAAGGATCGGGATTTACCCATTATGTGCGTTCCATAATGGTCATCGAACAATATATTTCTATACAATAAACTATTGAATAGAATAGGGCAAAACTTGTTCGCATTTTTTAGAAAAGGGATAGGGATATAATTCAAGTAATACTTCGAATACTCGAACTTTACACTCATTATATTAAAGCAAATCCTTTTATATGGGAAATATGAATTACTTACATAATTCATTCGTAAAATATATTAATAGTTTTCTTTACTCTACTAATAACATACATCCAGCTAGTATCGGTGTCATAATCATTGAAAACCTTAAAAGCATGCGAGGTGCATAATTTGTAAACTTAGCTCCTATATATGCGCCTAACATTGTCCCGATTAAAACTTGTACTAATAATACATAATCTAAATACCCTTCCGAACTATATCCAAGCCCACCTCCAATTGCGATTGGTAATATAACGAGCATTGTCGTCCCTACAGATTGACGGATCGTTAAACCTAATAGAACCATTAACCCGAGTTGGATAAAGGGCGCTGAACCAATCCCAAACGAACCAGCTAAAATTCCAGTAACCAGTCCGAGACATATACATTTGATCAAGTTATCTTTCGTAAGTTCTTTTCCCTCTTTTAAAGACGACTGCTCCCTGTTTTGGAACATAATCAATCGAATAAACATGAAAATTGCAGATAAAAATAACATACCCGCTGTAAACCAGTGTAGAAGATTCGCTGGTATTAGCGAACCAAACTTCGAACCAATAAAGGAACCAATCGCTCCAAATCCCCCAACAATCCCGCCTATTACAAACACAACATTCCCTTCCCTGTAATGACTTACTACTCCAGATAATGTCGTAAATGCCATAGCAGTTAAAGATGTTGCAAGCGCAACATGAATAGGGATATGGAATACTAGAGTGAGTATGGCGATGATAAATCCTGCTCCTCCTGCTCCGACAAATCCTAATAAAACTCCCATTAATAACATTATTATAATAATTGCCACATACTCCCCTCCAATACCCCAATTATCTATCATATGCACACTTCTATACAAACAAAAAGCATCCTAAACGGATGCTTTTACTACTTTTCTATATTGATAATATGTACTTAATCTTGATTAATCAAAATTACAGCTGGTCCAGAGACAACAACTCCGGCCACTTCTATCTTTTCAAATTCCTTCACTGTAATAGATATAACCCCTTCTCTTTCCATCAATTCCTTACTCAGGACATCAGTCGGTATCGCTTTCACCGTCTTACCTCCTTTTCATTTTATACGAAATTACAAAAAACTACCCAATGCATCTAAATATATGCATCACCTCCACTTTCATTCCTTATTCCAGCCAAAATTCACATCCCCTTTCTATAACATATTGAAAAATAAAAAAGCACTCGCCAAAGCGAATGCCTTTCCATTATTTACTCTCTATTACTTTTAACATTCTATTAATAAATGCTGCCGATTCCCCACGTGTTGCAGAACCTTTTGGCATAAACTCATTATTCTCATTCCCTTTTACGATACCTAACCCATAAACACGCTGAACTGCCTGTTTATCATACGCTAAATTTTGATCCGTAAATGGTAATGGAACTAAATTACCTTTTATATTTTTGTATTGCAATGCACGATCAATCATAATGACAGCTTCATCACGTTTAATCGTATCATTCGGAGCAAATATATCATTTCCTCGTCCACTTATAATCCCAGCACTAGCTGCACGATTAATACCATCGACTAACGATGGATGGGCTGTGCTTAAATCTTTGAAATTCGATTTCCCCTCTGGTAATTGCAATGATCTTGAAACTAAATTCGCAAATTCACCACGTGTTACAAGACGTTCTGGCCAGTAAGAACCCTTCCCATCTCCAACCATAATACCTCTTTTATCTAATTCACGAATATCAGCTTCATACCAACCGCCAGTTATATCATCTTTATGATTCGCATCATAATAAGCTTTCGTTCCCTGTAAAAATGGCTCCCACGCATTATTCTTTATCATAATGGCCGGACAATTCTTTCCGCTCCAAAATTGATGTTTTTTCACATTTTCTACAGGAATATTTAATTCCCCCATTAAATAGGCTGCTAGTTTACGAGCATTTTCCACAGCTTTATTATAATCACCATCTTGATTGACAGCAATTTCAATTGCAATTGATTCTCTATTACCAGTTCCTTCTGCTCCATCTCCAGCATGCCAACCATTTTCATTTAATGGTAGATGTTGATAAATTTCTTTATCATCTACTGTAAAATGCCAAGATGCTGAACGATCAGTCGTTCCTGTTGCTTGGCTGTATAAATATTGTGCGTGGTTTCTAGCATTTGCTCCAACACTATAATTATCTGTCTCATGAATTGTAATGTATTTTGGTTTCATCGCATAACCTGGACGAATATTTTCATTTCCTGTTGGTACAATCATTTCCTTTAATGGTACACCGTAAATATCCGTTGTTTTCTCTTCTATTGGTGCAGTATACATAACGGCTGCACGTTTTGTACGTGTTGGTGTTGTTTCTTGAATAAGCGAGGCCTTTGTCCCTTCAAATTTTGCTGAAGGTGCGTAAATCCATTTCACCTCATTATCTATTTGGACTTGGAACCACTCTCCAACTTGTCCAATTGCAATAATTGTTTGCGGTTGTAACACTTTCTCATCTTTATATGAATTAAATGGTGCGGAATATGTAGCTGTCTCTTCATTAATTACTAATTTTTCGTTTGCCAAGTGATAAACTTCCTTAACCTCTACATTTCCTTCACTACTTTGTATCCACCCAGCTCCAGATGATGTTTCAACATAGTAAGCGTTTCCTTTTCGTTTCTCAGCTTTCGCCACTTGATTTGAAATCTGAGCACCTGTCTCTTTTTGTAAATCAGCAGAATCATATAAAGGTGCTGAACTTATTATATGTACAAGAAAATCTCCTTGCGCTTCATTTGTTATTCCTTTGTCCTCTCCACGCCCATCTTCATCTTTCATATGGGTTTCAATACTTTTTAAAGCTTGCTCGTCAGTTGAAATTGTTACGGTCTTTTCTACTGTGTCAGCATAGGAAGAAGCTGGAATCGTTACCATACTAAATACAATTGATGCAGCTAAAACATTATAAAATCCTTTTTTCATAATAATTATTTAACACGCTTATATCGAAATTCGTGTTAACTTCCCTCCCTAATCTAAAAAATTTAATACTATCTAGTAAACTTCTAAACTAAATAGCCATTTACAATATAACAAACTCTACCCCATTCGTATAGATAGGAATGACTACTATTTGCCTACTTTTTCTATATTGGAATATAGAAAAGAAGCTATAAAAGGTATAGCTTCTTCCTCTCACTATTTCAATCTCGTTGCACCTTATATTCTATAACCCTACCATCTTTATCAAATTGCAAAACAAGACATTCACTATCTATAGGAATGAAACCACGTTCATTCCCAAGATAGTATAGTGTAGTAATTCCCGTTTCCAAACTGCTTGTTTTCGTAGGGGCCCCTAACAATTTTATGATTTCCTCGTTTGATTTCCCTATCAATTTATGCCGCTTTAATAAGTCATCTATCATATATACCCGTTTTTCTTCATCATTTAACCACCGATCCTGATTAAAGTTTGAAGTGTATTTATTTAAACTTAATTGTAAAGTGCATACTATCAATAGAATGAGAGCAACCATCATTACAGTGAACAGCTGTTTCTTATCTTTATCACGTCTTGCTGATACATGTAAGACAGCCTTTTGAATAATAACTAGTAGAATAAAAGGCATTGCTACTACAAAAATACTCATTACACTCAATGACACATGAACCATATCAATAACAAAGATAAACACAAGGTACATTAATATATACAAACAAAAATAAATGTACAATATTCCCCACAATATAGAGCTTTTACCTTTCTCCACCTAAAGCACCTACTTTATCCCGCTATTTACAGGCAGTGAAACTCCCACTTCAAGCCTTGCTATGTTAGGTGGAAGTCGTGCTACCTATAATAGCTCTGCTAATTAAAGTTTCACTTCGAAACATAATTCATCTGACCAATCATATCTCTAATCTTTCCTAGTTCTTGTGCGGTATATATTACTTTACTTGTCAAAACTTCATTTCTGAAAAATGTTACAATTTGCTCTCTATCTTTAAATCTCGGCAATTCTTCATTAGAAAGATCAATAACTTCTTTTCCACTCTCATTTTCAAAATATACAATCGGTTTTATTTTTTCCTTTACAATATCTATTTGCATTTCTTCCAAACAATTATATAAAGTTTGAGATAATATTTTCGCTTTATACGCTGGATTCCCTTCATTTCTTACTTGCAAAGTTAATGACGTTCCATCCGTAATAAATTCAAATGTCTCTTCTTTTTCAATTTCATGTTGATACTTGCCAATTTCCTCAATCATAAATGAATATATACCTGCATTTTCTCTCGTTAAGCCATGGATTAATTTCCCTGTCCATTCTTTCGTCTCAAGTAGATAAATACCAGTTTTACATAAAATGAGGTGATGGATTCGATTTTCGTTTATGTCACGTTTATGTCTAGATTTATTGCGTATCATAAAAACGTTTGGCATAATATGAAATTCATCTTCTAGTATGATTCCTTGCTCAACAAAACCTCGTTTCATATAATGTAATGTTTCATGTGTATTCACTTCAGCACCATTTTTGGTATACTCTCGTAAATCCGCAATTAAATTTTGAAACATATGTAGTTCATTACTATGCTTATCTTGCATTTCACTACGTTCTTTACTATGTTGAACAGCTAGTTGATTTTTCATCATACGCATATTTTCAACTTCTCTAGCTGTACTAACTTGTAAATCATTATATTTTCTCTGTTCCATATTCTTTAAAGTACTTTGTTGTTCTTTATGCTCTGTAATCGTAGCTGCAATTTCACTTTCATACGTTTCAATCGCTTGTTTCTTTTCAAATTCTACTTGCTGACTCTCTGATTCTAACTGTTTATTTTTATAAAACAGTACAAACACTGCAGCTAATAATATTAAAATTCCACCTATTAGCACATAATCCATACTTCTACTCCTTTATTTCATTTTCGATTATTTTTTATAAATATACCCATTATATTATACTACGCTTTCAATATACACTTTGTAAAAATTATATATTCTTCATAAAAAGGCACCTTAAGTCGGATACCACTTTATTGTCATAAGAAATTTCATTGCATACTTTTAATACTTCAATAAATTAAAAACAGGCCTTATAATTATAAGGCCTGTTGCAAACTACCTTTATTTTGCAGTAAGTACATATTGTAATAAAGTCCTTGTTTACTAAGTAGCTCTTGATGTGTTCCGCTTTCTACAATTTCCCCTTCATGCATAACAAATATTTGATCCGCATCTTGGATTGTAGACAATCTGTGCGCAATCGCTATCGTTGTTCTGCCTTTTCGCATTTGCTGCAATGCCGCTTGGATAGCCTCCTCTGTTTCTGTATCAATATTTGCCGTCGCTTCATCTAACACTAATACTTTCGGATTGGTTGCTATCGTTCTAGCAAAAGCAATTAATTGCCTTTGACCACTAGAAAATGCAGCTCCTCTTTCGACAACTTCTGTATCATACTGCTCTGGTAATTTTTCAATAAACGTATTCGCTTGCACAAACTTTGCCGCTTCCTCTATCTCTTCATCCGTAATCTCTTCATTATACATACGAATATTTTGCTTTACATTTCCTGCAAATAAAAATGCATCTTGCAACACAAGACCAATCTTCTTTCGAATTTCTTGTTCTTCAAACTTCTCTAAATCCACTCCATCTATTACAATATTACCTGATTTAACATTGTAAAATCTCATTAATAAATTCATAATTGTACTCTTACCACTACCAGTGTGTCCAACGAAAGCAACCGTTTGCCCTGGCTTTACGTGAAAAGATACATTTTTTAAAACGTCACGCTTTCCATCATATGAAAAAGTAACATCTTTAAACTGAATTTCCCCGTTAGCTACTCGTGGCTGTTCACTCCCCATTTGAACAGGAGCTAAATCTTTATCATCCATTAAATGAAATACACGCGATGATGAAACAAGCGCTTGCTGGAAGAAAGATAGTTTCATCATCATCTCATTTACCGGCTGGAAGAAACGATGAATATAGTTAACGAAAGCATATAAAACCCCTACTTCAACAGGACTCTTTAAAGCATCGATTCCGAATAAACCAAGTACTAACGCAATTGCTACAATATGAACAAGATCTGTTGCTGGACGTAAAAGTAATGCATCTAATTTCAATGTACGACGTCCAGCACTATAATGCTTGTTGTTCACTTCTTCAAACTCTTTTCTCATCCGCTTTTCTTGCCGGAACACTTGAACAATATTCATCCCTTGAATGGACTCATTTAACTTTGCATTTAATACACTCAGTTGATTACGTACCTCTAAATAAAAAGCTGCACTTTTCCGGCGATACAGCACCATAATCGCAAACATAATTGGAATTAATATGAGAGAAAATAGCGCTAATTTTACATCTAGTAAAAACATCGCTACTAAAATCCCTACTAAAAAGACTACATTTTTCACGAATGTTGATAGTACACTAACATAAAAATCCTTAATCGCTTCCGTATCATTCGTTATACGAGATACGAGCGTACCAATCGGCGTACGATCAAAGAAACTTAGTGACAATTTTTGAACATGTTCATACACTTCAACTCGCATATCTTGAACAATCTTAAAAGCGATATTTTGAAAGTACAATAAGTCTAAATACGTAAATAATACTTTTAATAAGTGAGCAATAATATACACTACAAATAGAGTAACAAGTGCTGATTGTTCAAAGTTACGTGGTACTAAGTGTTCATCAAGAAATTGTTTAATTAAAAAAGGACCCATCATTTCAGTTACAGTTGCACCAACTAGAAATAAAAATGCTAACGCTAATAACCCTTTATAAGGCCTCATATAAGAAAGCAACCTTCTTAAATCACTCCGTTTTTTCTCAGCCATCATACGCCTCCTTTCTCTACTAATGCCTCTAACTGCTGGCTTTCGTACATTTCTTTATACCAACCATTTTCTTTCATTAATTGCTCATGTGTCCCTCGCTGCATAACCCTACCTTCATCAATAACAAGAATAAGATTTGCATGCTGAATAGCACTTAAACGATGGGCAGTAATAATCGTCGTTTTCTCTGCCCTTTCTCGTTTCAATGCAGTTAAAATAGTTTCTTCTGTTTTTGCATCTACGGCTGATAAACAATCATCTAATATTAAAATTTCAGCATTTGTTAATAATGCACGCGCAATAGAGATTCGCTGTTTTTGACCTCCTGATAGTGAAACGCCCCTTTCACCTACTACAGTGTCATACCCTTCTGGAAATTGAAATATATCATTATGAATACAAGCAATATCAGCAGCCCGGCTAATTTCTTTATATGTAGCATCGACCTTTCCAAAAGCAATGTTCTCCCCAATACTCGCTGAAAATAAAAAGTGATCTTGCGGTACATATGAAATTGCAGAACGCACACCGTGAAGTGTTAAATCTCGAATATCCCGCTCCCCAACTTTTAATTCACCATTAAAATGATCATACTCTCGAATTAAACATTTTAACAACGTCGTCTTCCCTGCACCGGTACGTCCTACAATTCCTAACGTTTCACCTTTTCTTAAATTAAAGTAAATATCTTTTAAGTTTAATAGTTCATTCTTTTTATAAGAAAACGAATCAACAGCGAACGAAACATCACCACTTGCTATAGTATTTATAGCATTGTCCCTATTCACTACATCTGAAGTTTGTGAAAGTATTTTCTCCACACGATCATACGAAGCACGTCCACGCTCCATAATATTAAATAGCCATCCAAACGCTAACATTGGCCATACAAGTGTCCCTAAGTATGTTGTAAATGTTACCAATTCCCCTACAGTTAATTCACCCCGTACGACTAATAATGATCCGTAACAAATTGCGATCAAAAATGAAAATCCGACAATTAAGGAAATCGTTGGATCGAATAACGAGTCAATACGTGCAACTAGCATATTTTTATGTACGACATCTTCCGATTTCTTCCGAAACGATTGTAAATCCTCTTTCTCTTGTCCAAGTGAGCGAATTACCTTCATCCCACTCATACTTTCTTGTACTTTATCATTGATTTCAGAAAACGATTGCTGTGCTTTATGAAATCTTCTATGCAATAAAGTTCCATAATAATTTGTAGAAATAGCTACAATTGGCATCGGAATTAAACTTAATAACGTTAACTTCCAGCTAATTGTAAACCCCATCGCTACGAGTACACATCCTCCAACAGCTAATGAATCAACGAGTGTTAACACACCTGACCCAGCAGTTTGTTGAATCGCCTGAATATCATTTGTCGCATGTGCCATCAAATCGCCCGTACGACGTGATTGATAAAAGGATGGGCTCATCTTTGTAAAATGCTCATATAAATTCTTTCGGAGTTGACGAGCTAGTTTTAAAGAAGATCCAAAAATCATAATACGCCATAAGTAACGTAATATATACATCGTAATTCCTACAACTACTAATAGAATAACCCAGTTCAACAATTTTTCAGACGTTAATGTTCCATTATTAATTTCATCTACTACAATGCCTAGTACTCTTGGCGCTACAAGTTCAAGAAGCGCGACACCAAATAACATAATAATTCCGATTATGTACGCTCGTTTTTCTTGTTTAAAAAACCAAGCTAAATTAAAAAACACTTTCATATTTATCCTCCTCCCTTAAAATGAGCGATATTTTCAGTTTAACAAAAATACAGAATTTTTAAAAGTTTTAAATATCTTGCTCACCCAAAAGAAAAGGGCACTCGGTAAGAGTGCCCTTTTCTTTTGGAAAGGTTTTTGCTCCATTTGCATCAAAACCCTTATATATCAAGGTTTGACGACTATTTCCACCGCTATTTCTGTTAAGAAAAATATAGCACATCTTCATTTACCTTGTCTATAAAATTCCAGTATCTTATACAAAAGTGGTTTATCATTCGTCTATTTTTTTAAATCGTCACTTCACAAGTTAAAATCATTTACTGCTTTTGTCTAAACTCTTTCATCCAAGCAACCTCAGAAGAATAATGTTCTATTCAGCACCCAAATCTATTTTTAAATATTTCACCTTTGAAATCATATCACCACTATAACTATCCTTACATTGTGTTTTTACAATTAAAATTGCATTCCTCTCATTTTCTTAGTTATTTTGGTTCTGGAACGCTTTTAATATCATTAGTATATTTGTTTAACAATTCTATGGCTTTCTGTTTTAATTCTAATCCTTCTTTCATTTTGCTTGAATTTAATTCCTCTACTGAGAGTATTATTTTCACTCCACTATCCATGTAAGTTTCATAACTTTTTAATAATGTTTCATGATGTTGTTTATATGCATCTGGAATATGTTGTTGTGGGTATGTTTTTAATGTGTCATAATCATTTCCAATTGCTTTGTATCCATTTCTTATAGCATCTTTCCACTTATTGTCTCCAAACAAACTTGTGTTATTATTTGCTTCCATAAGAAGTTTCTCTATAAGTTTGTTCGATATACCAGTCTTTTCAGTAATGATGACAATATTATTAACATATTTTTGTCTTTTTTCTTTCTCAATATTAACTAAATCTATTTTTGGCTCTTCTTTAGCCTGTTCAACCTTAGTTTGTTCTACCTTTTCTTCTACTTTTGATTCTTCATTTTTAGGTTCTTCTTTGACTGTATCTGTCTTTGACGAACATCCAGCCACTAATGCCACCATCAATAGCGTAACTCCCCATTTTTTCAACATTTTCATATCCCTGCTCCCCTTTTATGAATTTCACACTACCACTAATAAAAATATCATATTTTTCCATACACATAAACTTCCTATTATGTAATATTTTCAAAAATCCGATTCTCGCAAACCTTCAAAAATATTCTACTACGAGAATTGTTCATAGTAGAATGTTTACATTTTTCATACTTCTTTAAAATTCATTTAAAGTATTCTTTTTATTGTATGAAGGAAATGGCGGAAGCAGACTGAACGAAGTGAGGTAATGAGCCGAAGGCGAACAGGAGAGCGTTAGCGAAAGAAAGATAGGGGAACCTTCCTTTTTTACTATCTATAGAAATCTTTTTAAATGCTTCATTTCTGGGCGCTTGTTCTTCATTGTCTTAGGTGTGAACCCTTTTGCCAAACAGTGGTACAAATACTCTTCAATTACATCTTCAAATTCCAACAAAAAAACCACCTTTCCCGTTGGTTTATATTCCAACAGAAAAAGTGGTTTTTAAGAAAAACAAAGCAAATTTCGTGAAAATTTCAGAGAAAGATAAACCAATGAATACATTGAGTTTATTCATTCACACGAAATTAATGCTTATATCATATTGATGAAACGCTTGCGGCTCTAAGGATTACCCATCCGCTTATTTCGTTTGTTGCTTGTTCATCGCGCTCATCATTTGATTGATTTTCTTTTGGGAAGGTTTTTGTCCCATTTGCATCATCATCATTTTTAACATTTGTTCGTTAATTGGTGGATTTTTTTGTAAGTAATTCATCATGTATTTGCGGGCAATGAAAAATCCTAACGCCACGCCTGCTACTAGTGCTACTACGCCCACTAGAATACCTAACCACATTGGCATATCTTTTCCTCCTTCATGTTGTCTACCTTACAGTGTACTAAAACCTTTTCAATAAGACAAGATACTATTCGACATTTTTTACACATATGTTCGTACTTGTTTGAGAGGATTTAACCAACCGTACTTTTTATTTTCATAATCCATCGCTAAAAATGTTAACTCACACTTTCTAAGCACCTCAAAGAAAGTTGTTTCCATGGATACATTTCCAGAAGTATTCATTCGAATATATTGTGGTTTCACCATTATTTCGCCGTATTCGGCTCCTGTATAAAGCGTATGAATATGATTTGTTCTTTCATATTTGCCAAGAACACGCAAAGCTTGTTCTAATTTATGATGAAGTTTCATTACTTGTAACGGCATCGTAATATACGTCATTTGTTTATATAATACTTTCTTCTCCGAAAGGGACCCAGATTCTGAAAATCGAGCAAATAAATCAAAAAACAAATATTCACGACCAAAGTAAGCTTTCGCAATATCCTCTTGAATTAAATACAATTCATACGTTTTCATTTTTTCCCTCCCGATCTGGACAACCTTTTCCCTACATTATATAAGAGAAAATTTGCAATGATTGTCTGACTACGGAGAGAGAAAAAACTTTTCCTGTCGAAAAAACTCAATTACATAGAAAAATCTCCCCATGCTGGAGAGATTTTTCTAAAATCATTAAAGCATTTCTTTTACTTTACGAACAACGTTCTCTACAGTAAATCCATACTCTTCCATAATTTTCTCACCAGGAGCAGAAGCACCGAATGTGTCAATACCTAGTACATCTCCATCAAGACCTACGTAACGGTGCCATCCAATTGTAGCACCCATTTCAATTGCGAAACGTTTCGTTACTGCTTTTGGTAGTACAGATTCTTTGTACTCAGCAGTTTGAGCTTCGAAGCGATCCATAGATGGCATGCTAACAACAGCTGCATCAACGCCGTCTGCTGCTAGAGCTTTTTGCGCTTCGATTGCTAAGCTTACTTCAGATCCAGTTGCAATTAAGATTACATCAGCAGTTTCTTTCTTGCTTGCAGAAACTACATATGCACCTTTTGCTACTTTTTCATAAGTATCGTCTTTTGCACCTTCTAATGTTGGAAGATCTTGACGAGTTAACACTAATGCAGTTGGTGTTTTTGTAGATTCTAGAGCTAGTCTCCAAGCTGCAACTGATTCGTTACCGTCTGCTGGACGAATAACAGAAACGTTTGGCATTGCACGAAGTGCTGCTAATTGTTCAACCGGCTCATGTGTTGGACCATCTTCACCAACAGCGATACTATCATGTGTGAATACATACGTTACAGGCAATTGCATTAATGCTGCAAGGCGAATTGCTGGACGTAAGTAGTCAGAGAATACGAAGAACGTACCACCGTAAGTTTTTAAACCGCCATGTAGTGCAATACCGTTCATTGCTGCACCCATCGCAAACTCACGAACACCGTACCAAATGTTTTTACCACTGTAATCAGCTCTTGTGAAGTCTTTTTCGTTATTCATGTATGTTTTGTTAGAACCAGCAAGGTCAGCTGATCCACCAAAGAATGATGGTACAGACTCTGAAATAGCATTAATTACAGCACCTGAAGAATTACGTGTTGCTGCTTTTGATCCTAATTCATAAGTTGGTAAACTTTGTTCCCAACCTTCTGGAAGAAGACCATTCATTGCTGCTTGCAGCTCGTTTGCTAATTCTGGATATGCTTGTGCATATTCACCGAGCATCGTGTTCCATGCAGCTTGTGCAGTCTCACCAGCATCTTGTACCGTTTTACGGAAGTTGTCATATACTTCTTCTGCTACATGGAAGTCTTGTTCAGCAGTCCAAGCGTATGCTTCTTTCGTTAATTTTGTTTCGTCTACACCAAGTGGAGAACCGTGTGAAGCTGATTTTCCTGATTTGTTTGGAGAACCGAAACCAATTGTCGTTCTTACTTCAATTAGCGTTGGGCGTTTTTCGTCAGCTTTCGCTTCTTCAATTGCTTTTGCAATTGCTTCAATATCGTTTCCATCCTCAACACGGATTACTTGCCATCCGTATGCTTTGTAACGATCTTCTACACTTTCAGAGAATGAACGATTTAAATCGCCATCTAATGAAATATCATTTGAATCGTAAAGCACAACAAGACGACCTAATTGTAAATGAGCAGCTAATGAAGATGCTTCAGCAGAAACGCCTTCCATTAAATCTCCATCACCACAAATAGCGTATGTATGATGATCTACTACATTATACGCATCACGGTTGTATTTAGCCGCTAAATGTCTTTCAGCCATCGCCATACCAACAGCTGTTGCAATACCTTGTCCAAGTGGACCAGTTGTTGCGTCTACACCTGCTGTGTGACCATACTCAGGATGTCCTGGAGTTTTGCTTCCCCATTGACGGAAGTTCTTTAAATCATCCATTGTTAAGTCATAACCAGATAGATGAAGTAGGCTGTATAGTAACATTGAGCCATGACCTGCAGATAATACGAAACGATCGCGGTTAAACCACGTTGGGTTATTTGGATTGTGTTTCATAAATTGAGTCCATAATGTATAAGCCATTGGTGCTGCACCCATTGGCATTCCTGGGTGACCAGAGTTTGCTTTTTCAATCGCATCAATGGATAATGTGCGAATCGTGTTGATAGAAAGTTGTTCGATTGAATGTGACATGCTATTCTTCCCTTCGCGTATGTTAGTAAACGTTTTATACATTTATATGATAGCTTCCCACGCAAGATTATACAACATGTATCGACAAATATGTTGATGTTTTTTTGATTTTTTATAAAAAAAACAGTGATTTCGGTAATGTATGGGCATTCAATATGACATACTTTTTTATTGTTTCTATTTTAAAAAGAAAGGGAATTATCTGTATTTTTATGCAATATCATTAAATCGAAAAATAAAAAATGTACATTTAACCTTTCATTACTGCGCTTGGCAAATGAATAGAAGGCTCTAACTAAAAATAAAGAAGGTATTCTCCCTTTGCATCGAAATAAAATCAATAATAATTACCTTCAAAGTAACACATGCACAAGATCATATTTTAAGCTTAGCGCAAAT
The DNA here is from genome assembly GCF_001757995.1 of Bacillus mycoides. GTDB lineage: Bacteria > Bacillota > Bacilli > Bacillales > Bacillaceae_G > Bacillus_A > Bacillus_A mycoides_B. Next base: position 84,493 of record NZ_LXLV01000058.1, read on the forward strand.
ATGAAAAGCATATTAATTTCAACCACGCACTCCTACTAATCATAAAACAAATGTCACACGCATATTCCCCTCGCATCTATTTTATCCTGCCTAAAGAATTACTGCATATACAATCCACTTGCAATCATTGCTTCTAATAAAGCTATGTCAACCAATTCGATTTATTCACATATTACCTTCACAGCAAGTGCATAATAAAAGACATATCAATTTGGACTTATCCCCGTCAAGTAGACAACTGTAAAAAAGACTATGCAGCCATCGAAATTCGATATTCGATCGGAGCTCGATGATTGAGTCGTTTTTGGAATCGTTTGTAGTTATAATGATAGATGTA
>NZ_LXLV01000059.1 GCF_001757995.1 Bacillus mycoides
ATTTATCTGAATAAGTTTGAAATTTATCCCCTTTTTTAACCATAATAAAATCCCCTCCAAGTAAAAGTGTAACATCCATGTGTATTCATGGTCTTTTTACACTGTCTACCTTAAGGGGATAATATCAGATTTAACTTAAATCTTTAAGTAGATTATTTTCCCATGGAACAACACTCAATAGAGTTTTTTTATAATCAAACAAGTGCGATACGTAATTAATATTATACTTATCTTTATTTATGAATTCTATATCATTTGCGTTAAAGTGGCTGCCGATACGAAAGGCGTTAAAATACTCGTGCCAATCTGAATAAGAATGTTGTGAAAGTCGTGCAGCCTGTATCATAAAGTCCTTTGCTTCCTCTTTTGATAAATAACCGAGTCTTCTACCGACCCGACATAAACAGATACACCATGCATAATCAAACGCTGCAATTCCGGAATCCGTCAAAATATGTAATCCGTAATTAGCAATATAAAGTTTTTCATAGTTAGGATGGTCTTTCGATAATTGCTTTCGCGCTGCCTCGGAAAGAGGAGTCAATTGATGGCGTATACGATTAAATTCCTGCCGTGTTCCTTCTTCAAAAAACCAAATAATTTTCTCTTTTAACTCCTTTGAATTTTCAATCTTCCATGTCCATAACACGTTCTTCAAAAAACGTTTCCCAATAAAGCGGTCTCTGATAAGGGTGAATTCATATCGGGTAAAGTAGTTTGTAAGATAAAAACAATTCAAAGAAACGGAAGACAGACAGCGGAAATATAGTTCGAGCTGTTTCTCTCGTTTTCTTTTATATAAAACAGGCATTCTGTCTCCTCCTTATGCTAATGTTTTAAGCCTAACGAATTTCCATGCTTCCCAAATAAGTGGGAGTAGGAGAGGTAATGCATATTTAGATGGTAGTGGGGTCAAAACAATAAGAATCATAAAGATCAAATAAACCCAGGTGCGGCTAATAAATAGAAATAAAAGGTATAGCGCATAGCCGATAATAAACTTCGTATTTATTTCTTGCTTCTGTCTCTTCCCTGGAATTTCAGTGTGAATTCGAACACTATATGAAAAAAATTCTGCACGCTCTGGATAATGTTTTACCACATCCAACACCCTAGTGGTTGCAGTTTCTATATCACCTGATTCGAACGAATACTTTACTATTAAGAACTGTGCGTCCATATGCTCCGGCTCAATCGAAAGTAGATGCTCACAGTCCTTGATAGCATCTGCAAACTGCCCGCGGTCATAGTAAATCCGAGCGCGATACAGTAAACCATCCAGGTCATCTGGGCAAATGACAAGTATGTCATTGAATGATTGTAACGCACGTTCTATATTTTCGATACGCAAATAATAAATGCCCTGCATGCGTAAAAGTTCCGGATCTTCTTGATAAAGCTCGTATGCAAAATCGAGTGCACTTTTTGCTGCTTCTAAGTTATTATTCATAAGTGTGAGCTGAACTTCTTCACGTAAATGAAAATACGCTTCAAAATCTAAATCATCACTTTTCTTGAAAATATCATAACGCATTTCCTTCTCGCCACTCATTCTCTCTAGCAAAAATTGTACCGTTTCTTCACCGTATTCAAACTCTAACTCCTCTTTTTGCTCACTAAAGCGAAATACATTGTCGAGAAGTTCCCAAATCGAGCGGGGGAAATGGTAATGATATTGTAAAAATTCTATTAATCTATCTTGAATCACTGCCGCATGTTCTACGTCCCATATCACATCGGAACTTAATAAGTCTTCCCAATTTTTCGGTTCGATTCGTGCAAAGAAATCGTTATACAGCGTCTCGATTTTTTCCGTAAATGCGTGAACGGGATGTTCTGAAACGAGAGTAGCGGTAAGTTCAGCATCACCATCTATCCATGTAGGAGATACGGGATGGATATAGGGATTTCCTTCGTTTTCATCTGTTTTTTCTTGTTGAGAGGGAGGTGCGGTCTTCATTTGTTTTGCGCTTTTTATCGCTTTATCAAATGCTTCTCTCAGTCTCTGATATCCTTCAGGATCGTCTTCGGGATGATAAATCTTTAGAAGTTTTGCATAAGCCTTTTTAATAGCTGCAATATTATCGGTAGGCTCAATTTCTAACGTTTCCCAAATGCTCATGAATGACTGACCCACCTTTCAATATTCTCTAAATGCTCTTTTAATATATGAGCAGCTTCTTTCACTTTTTTATCATTTTGCGTTGTGAGCGCATTTTCAAATTGCTGTAACAAGATAGCGACTTTCTGGCGTTCGTCACCGAGTAATTCTTCATAGAGCCGTTCGCCTTTTGCGAGCAGCAATCGGTTTTCGGACCGGTCTCGTGGATGAATTTTAATTTCCTTCAATTCTAGTAGTCTAGCTTCAATTTCTTTTTCTGTAAGATTTCCGGCATTTTGTTGGATAATTGCTCTTTTTTTCTCTCCAGTCGTTGTACTTATTACCTCGACTTCGAGAATGCCATTTATATCATATGTATAACGAATGTCAATCGCCTCTTGTCCAGCAGGAGCAGGAGGGACTTTAATTTTAAGTTCGCCAAGTTTTAAGTTATTTTTAACCAAGCGGTTTTCGCCTTGATAAACATCGACAAGTATGGAGTGTTGTCTATCATTGACAGTATAAAGTCGTTCCACTCGACTTACAGGAATCGGTGTATTTCGTTCAATAATCGGGAAGAAGTATCCGGATTCTTGTTGTCCATTTCCTAAAACTTGAACAACACTAGTTCCTAACGTATATGGACAAACATCCGTTAAGATAACTTCTTCTAGTGCTTTGTTTCGTTCTTTTAAAGCAACTTGAATCGCAGCACCTAAAGCAACCGTTTCATCAGGATTAATATTCGCATGAGGCATGCGTCCGAACATTTTAGAAATGACGGATTTGATAAGCGGCATCCTTGTCGCCCCGCCAATTAGAATGACAGCATCTAAATCCTTAGGGTTTAGCGACGCATCGCGAAGTGCGCGTTCAATCGGATAGCGAAGCCGTAAGAGAAGCGGGGTTACTAATTTTTCAAATTCACTTCTGTTAATGCGAGTTTCATACGTCTCATTATGAATAACGACTTTCATAATCGCGGCAGGCTCATTACATAATGTAAGTTTGCAACGTTCTGCTTGTGCATAAATTAAAGATAGCGTTTTTGAGTCAAGGGAATCGGAATCGAGTTGGTGTGACTCTAAAAAAAAGGACATGAGACTGTTTGTGAAGTCTTCGCCTCCAAGATAATTATCGCCGGCAATCGATTTAACATCCATCACTCCTTCAAATAATTCCAAAATGGACACGTCAAATGTTCCGCCGCCTAAATCAAATACAAGAAACTTTGTCTCTGCCGCTTCCTGATACAGTCCGTAAGCGATAGCAGCTGCCGTTGGCTCACTAATGAGACGTTCAACTTTTAATCCAGCAATTTCAGCAGCTCGTTTTGTCGCTTTGCGCTGAGCATCGTTGAAATAAGCAGGTACGCTAATGACAGCACCAGTAACCGCTTTGTTTAAATAAGCTTCTGCATCTTGTTTTAAAGATTGAATGATAAAAGATGAAAGTTCTTCTGAAGAAAATGTATACATACCTAACTCGTATTTTTTCTCTGTTCCTATAAATCGCTTAAACGTTGATGCCGTAACGTGCGGATGGGTAATCAGCCGTTCTTTGGCGATGCGTCCGACTAAAACTTCACCGCTCTCGTCAACGCTGATGACAGATGGTGTAAGATATTCGCCAAGTGCATTGGGGATAAGGGCTGCACCATGATCCATCCAATAGGCTACTAAACTATTTGTTGTTCCTAGGTCAATTCCAATCGTTGCCATAATAATCTCCTCTCGTTTTTACTCTATCATACTATATATTATTATAATAATATATAGTATAGGAAAAAATGGAATTATAGGGTTTTATTTCTTGAAGGAAAGGGAGAGAAACAGATAGTTTAGTAGTGTTGAGTTTGTTATAAGTAAAGAGGTATAATTTCATCAGAATGTTTTTACAAACATGGGTAAATTTTATGTAAAGGGGGGTAAAGAGGTCAGATGATAATTGGAATTATATGTTTGATTTTAGGAATAGTGTTAATTTGGATGAGTGGAGGGGGACTTTTATTATTGGTGCCTGGCATTCTAGTTACAGTGGCGGGCGGTGTTATATGTGTGATTTTTAGACGGTTAGAAAAAGAGAGTAGAAGATTAAGGAAGAATGGTTAGAAGTTACATATTGTATAGTTTGTACTTACATAATTAGGCGGAAGCATCGAGTCTAAAACATCTCTTATATTTTATAAATTATAAAAAAGAACCCTAAACTTCTCGTTTTAGGGTTCTAATTATGAAAGAATCGTTATTCTATATGACTAGTTAACAAATAGACAATATATCTATTTTGTCGCTTTTCGTCCTTCTAATATTCAGTATAGAGATAAACTGAAAAGGGCAATGAGTACGAGAATGAATAGGATATTGCTAAACATGGAAACGTCCGCATTATTTGCAATTCCTAGGAAGCTTTGGCGCATTGCGGAATGGTCAATCATTGCTGCTGTATAGGCAATACCGATAGACATCACGACATTTTGAGGGTTTGAAAAATCTTATTGAGGATATTAATAAATCAAGTTTGTCCCCGAATGAAAAAATCCTAGCTAATATTGAAGCTTATAATAAGGCAGTAGAGGCAGGAGTAAAAACCGATATTCAAGTTATTTCTAGTACTAATTGTATTGATAGTATTATTGGAAAAGTTAAATGGCCAAAGGCGGAAGGATATGTAGTTGATTGGATGGGAAATGCCATAAAGAAGAAATATCCCCTAAAGTTGGTGACGTTATGGATCGTTATGGTAGTGTATATGGAACATACACATCACCATTTAATGGTACGAAGGGATATTCATTTTCTGAACGTGCTCTACCATATATTGAGAATCCGAATGTTTATCATAAGTATGAAGTAATACGAGATTTCAGGGAATTAAAACAAGTGATTGAAACATGGCCAGACAAAGGATTAGTAGATGAATTCTTTATGGATGCTAAAGCATATGGATATGACATGGATAATTTCACCTCTTTTGCTGGTGAAATTGCGCCTGCTTTTGATGCAGTAGGTGGAGGAATACAATGGAAATTACCAATGTCCATTGAATATTTGGAGGAATTTGGATTTATCAAATAAATTAAATAAGTAGGAGGTTTAAAATGAATATTAGTGAGTTAAAAACTAGATTGAATGAATTAGGAATAGAAGAACATGAATACAACTTAGGTGATAAATCTATTGGTGAATTGGAATTAGGTATATTAAAAGAAGAAAAAGTATGGAAAGTATATCAATCGTTAGAGAGAGGTGGAATGAATATTATAGATACTTTTGAAAATGAAAATGATGCTTGTGAATTGATATTAAAATATTTGATAATGCGAAAGAATCGAAGAGAGAGAAGAAAATAATGTTTTTCTCCTAAAAAATACTCAGTATACCATAAAGCGATAAAATCAATTTATGGTTAATGCTGGGTATTAAAATCTCTTAAGTTGATGGGCATGTATGGTGACCCCTAATACCTCATGTTAAATGGACTTTTTATCTATATTTTGGATAGATTTCTTGCGAAATATGTCCCTAAAGCAGTATTTCAATTTAAATGTGATACGATAGTTATATATTCGTTTTGCTAGTAAAGTCAGCTGAAAAGTATGCTCATTCTGGAATTCGTAAAACACAACTCATTCAAGAGGTCTGTGACACAAGACAAAGATTATTAGATGCTTTAGTAGATAGAAACTTAGAGAATATTTTTCGTATAGAATCAAAGGAAATGACAGTAAGTGAATATTTTAGAGGAATGGCGGAACATGACAATCATCATATAAAGCAAATCAAGGGATTTTTAGATTAGATTTAGTATGTAGAAACGCTATTATTGGAATAATATATATTATTTATCTGAGGCGGAAAAGGAAAAATGAGGGGAAATATGAGCAAAAAAAGAAAACGTTATAATCATTATGCTAAAAATATTAAAAAGAAGAGAAAGAGAGCGGATTCGAAACCAACACTTATTCAAAGAATGTTACGATTGACGGCGAAAATCTTATATGCCATCATTGTATTGTTTATTATTTCTATAGTTAAGTATGTGATACTTCCGGATTATTGGAGTGAACTTCCTGTGGAGGTTGCAGTCATTCCTTTTTTTATCTTTTATTTCCATCTGTTTGATGACATATGGCCAGAAAAAAATAGGAAGAATAGTAGAAGAAAAATGAAGGAAATAGAATCGAAACCAACATTTATTCAAAGAATGTTACGTTTGATAGCAAAAATTTCATATGTCATCATTGCAATTTGTATTTACTGCATCATATCTATATTTGTTGTGTCTTGGGGCTTTTTGGGGGATTTATTACTTGGGATGTTAATGATTGTTTTCATTGTCTTGTATTATCAGCTGTTTGTATGGCAAAACAAGAATGTGAATAGGAATACGAGTGAAAGAAAAAAGTCTGGAGATAGTGATTCAGATTTATCATCGGGGCACTAGGATAGCAGTAACGGTTGTGATAATATGAATGATAGTAACTTCCGTAACTTAGGAGATGATGAAAGAAATTCAAACATAAATTAGTTTGTAAATGATTGGGATGCGTGAATTGAGAAATACATAATACGATTCTTTCTGCAATGAAATTAGACTATGTTATTCATGATATTAAAAAGAGACGACTCAAAGAACAAGGGGTATCAAGTTTTTGAGTTGTCTCTTTTTTATCGTTAAATCACCGCATCAAAGTCATTTAAATTGGTAAACGTCAAGTAACTCCAAAATATACAACAAAGGTTGATTTTAGAGTTACTTGACGTTTACTTTTTAATCAACCTTTTTTTAACACCTACACCTTGTTCCATGCCGCCTGGCGAATTCAAACGGCAAGCCGCTATTCGCCCTAGATCTATCACCCCTGCCACAGCGCAGGCTTTGTCACCATGAACCATAACATCGCCATTAAAAGAACAATGTAAATCCAAACAGAACGCCGCAACAATTGAATCAAGGCGTTCTTGTCTTGGCCCGTTTCGCTGAATTTTCGAATGGTCGGAGAAAAGGCGCGGGCCAGGAAAAATATTGAACTCGCCATGAGAATAAGGGTCATCACAATCCAAGGGGTCTTCCAAGTCCAAGGGCCCGCCAGTACAAGCAGAACCCCGGATGCAACCAGCACATGCCCGGCATGCTTGGCCAGCCTGACCGAAAATCGGAATACATCCAGATAAGCCTGCTGTGTTCGGGCCTCTGTAGCCCGCAATTTTTTGATGAGCGGAAGCAATACAAAAAACGGGCCGATGGATAAGATTACACTAAAAATATGTACATACAGAAGTAGTCGATACAACATGTCCATCCTTATATCACATTAACCTTTGATGGGATGGAACTCATGAACCCAAACTCTCATATTTGGCAGCCACGGCATGCCAGGGTGAAGAGACAGGATAGATTGCTTATATTCCTCCACATTCGCATAGCCTTCTTGACGTGCATGCTCATCAGTCAATTCGCCAAGTGACTGCGAATAGACCTTCTCCACAACATACCGGTGACCTTGAAGCTCCATCACTTCCCCGACATCCGCATATCTCCCGTTGCGGCGAGTAGCCGTTTTCTGTCCTGCAAGTACTTTTTCAATGTCCTCCTGAATCGTAATGAGACGTTCAATCGTACATGTTTTTGGTGGTAAAGCGTTCGTTTCATTTTGGTTTGTCATCTGGGTCACTCTCCTTTTTTCATTTAAGCATAAGCCCACTTTATCATATAAAAAAATTATTCTATATAGCAAGTTTCTACTTAATAGGGATAACAAACTTTCATACAATGTTTATACTGTAGATTTAAAATAAAGATTGATAATTAGTAAAAAAGTTTGACAAAAAGGTCTATTTTGTAGAGTAATTGCTTATGCATAAAATAACACTAATTTTTTGTATACTGTTGCTATAAACGGTTCTGTTGCAAAGTTTTCTAAACTGAGCTAACCTGTAGAAAAAGTGTGAGCAGGAGAATGATATATGGGATATTTTAAAGGAAAACAGTTTAAAAAGGATATTATTTTAGTAGCCGTCGGCTACTATTGTCGTTTTTTCTTTAAGTTATCGTGATGTATTTGAAATTTTGAAAGAACGTGATGTATCGGTTCATCCCACAACCATCATGCGATGGGTTCATGAATATGGCAATCTCATCTATCAAATCTGGAAAAAGAAAAATAAAGCTTCCCAATCATCATGGCATTTGGATGAAACCTATATCAAAGTTAAAGGAGAATGGCGTTATCTCTATCGTGCAATTGATAAAGATGGTCATACACTGGACTTTCAACTTCGAAAAACACGGAATCATCAGGTTGCCTATGCTTTCATGAAAAGATTAGTGAAACATTTCGGAGAACCGTCAGTTCTCATAACAGACCAAGCTCCTGCATTACTTTGTGCTTTCAAAAAGTTGAAGAAAAACGGGTTTTATAACCATACAAAGCATTGTACCATCAAACATTTCAATAATCTCATTGAACAAGATCACCGTCATGTGAAACGTCGATTTGTTAAATCGTCTGGGTTTCAAAACCTTCGCCATGCTTCTCGCACAATAAAAGGAATCGAGACAATTCAAGCCCTATATAAACAGAAACGAAGTCTTCAATCAGACTCCGTCTTTTCGGCGTACAATGAATTACAGCAATTACTTGCCACTGCATAAATATTGCTGAACATTTATCAACCTGTTTATGCCTTTTTCAAACTTTGCAACAGAACCAGAAATCATTTCCAAAATAAAGAGGTGAAATTTTATATAATTTTACTAAATTAAAAAAAAAGAGCCAATCGGTTCTCTTTTTATTTTTACTTAATCTATTAAGGTAATAGTGTTCCAGCAAAATATATATAGGGTGCTACAGCAAGAACTCCATTTTGGTCCGATGAAAATTCTGCAAAGACTACCTGACCTCTTGATAGAAAAGAACTACGTCGCAGTAGGGGTTATATCCACAGCTGTAATTTGACAAGTTGAAATAGCGAATCTAAAGAGTGTCGTTGGATTTAAAGGTATTGGCAAAGTACCTATCACTATACCAAGAGCTGTTTGTTCCACTTTAAAAATTGGTGAAAGAGAACCATTACTTATTAAAAGATTCACTATAGATTCGATATACGTATCCAGTAATTGTCTAATTGGTCGTTCACGACAATCACATTCGCATCCTAAATCGGCAGGTGGAAGTAATGTTAGTGGTGGTACTGTTAGTGAAAATCCTACCCCTATTACATCAGAAATATTGACCACGAAGGTTGTGGTGCTAACTGGATCTGTGACTGTAACTAAAAAATCATTCACGGAAGTAATATTGAATAAAAGGAAACGAGGGGCTACGTCTGGTGCGTCTGCAATAGTGGCAAGAATCACAGTCTGCCCAATAAGTTGTTGTAAAACGTTCTGCATAGGGAAAACACAGCAATCACAAAGACACCCTTCAGTTGCTCCTGTTGGGCCTGTCGGGCCTGTTCCTCCTGTCTCTCCCGTTGGACCGGTTGGGCCTTGTGGTCCTGGAGTCCCTTGTAATCCTGTAGACCCTGTTGGCCCTGTTGGGCCTGAAATTCCTTGTTCTCCTGGCATAGGAACAGGAAACGCGCAAGGCATATTACAAGGGTTGAAGTGTTTTCTATAATTGGATGACATAAACAACCAAACCCCTTTACTTATCATATTTATTACATATAATGCAAAGTGAGCTTTTTTTCTTGTATGTTTATCCACACTTATCCAATAAATAGTCAGAACGTACATCATATTCATAAAAAGTTAACATGATATTCCAATACATAAAATGTGGTTATCAAGTCGGAGGAAGGCACCTTAGGGTGTCTTTTCTTTTTTCTTAACGGACCTGCTCATTCATCATTAAAAAGCATAAGGTTATGTAAACTTCATTTTTATTTTTAAAACAAATTGGTTAATTGATTTAGATCATTTTAATAAAGTATTGAATACTATGAAACTATAATCTATAGGTTATTAATCTTTTAATTTAGTAGGAGGTGAATTTAAAATGCCTTTCTCTACTGGTCCAATTGAAAACGTAGGAAATCAACCTACTAATGCAACTAGAGCTAGGGTTAAAATTCTCA
>NZ_LXLV01000060.1 GCF_001757995.1 Bacillus mycoides
GTAACAATTTATGTATGTCGAACAATTAAGAGGGCTTCCTGCCATCCCTTGTTCGAAGCCAATTCATCTCCCACCTACTCACTTCGCGTTCCTTGAGGAAGGAGTCTTCTTGGCTAAAATGATAAAAATACTAACAATTAGAAAAAACATTTTACAATATTATAAGTGGATCAAAAAAAATTTCTTTTATTATTGATAAAGGAACAGAGGAGATTTTATGTATGAAAACAAGAATTGCAATTATAGAAGATGAAGATAATATCCGTGAAATATGCAAACGGTACTTAGAAAGAGAAGGATATGAAGTATACACCGCTGTAGACGGAGAAGAAGGTTGGAATTTATTTCAGCAATATCAACCAGATCTCATTGTTTTAGATTTGATGATGCCGAAAAAAGATGGATGGGAACTATGTGAGGAAATTCGCCTACACTCTAATGTTCCTATTATTATGTTGACTGCTAGGGGAGAAGAAAGAGATCGAATTCTGGGATTAACAATAGGCGCGGATGATTATGTAACAAAGCCGTTTTCGCCTCGTGAATTAGTATTAAGGGTACAAATTTTATTACGAAGAGGCAATCAAGCAACAATACAAGTACAAGAACCAGTATCAGAAATAATAAGATTCCTAGATTTAGAGATTCACCCAACCAATAGACGGGTATTTGTATGTGGGCATGAAATTGAGTTAACAGTGAAAGAATTTGAGGTACTTCATACTATGGCAAAACATCCAAGACAAGTATTTTCAAGATCTCAACTTCTTGAAAAAATTTGGGCTTTCGAGTATGAAGGGTGTACAAATACAGTAACAGTTTTAGTAAGTCGCCTACGTGAGAAATTAGAGAAACATACAACAAAGAATCGTTGGATTCATACAGTTTGGGGCATAGGTTATAGCTTTGAGCCAGATGGAGGAAATGAAATATGAAGTTACGGGTTCAATTGTTATTGATGAATTTATTAAGTACGGGTATTATGTTAATCTCTATCTGGTATAGCGAAAGGCAAATGTTACTTAGACCAGAACAGACACGGTTATTTACAGTAATCGTGATTGTAGCACTAACTATTTCAACGATTATTTACTGGCTAATGACACGTCCTATTATGAAATCAATCCAAAATTTAATTGCATTAACCAAACAATTTAGTGATAGACATTTTGAAACGATGTACATAATAGGGAAAGAACCAGAAGAGTTTAAAGAATTAGCCACAGCTTTTCAAGAAATGGCACAAAAATTAGAAGAAAGCTTTACTAAGTTAGAAAAAGGAGAAAAAGAACGTACTGAGCTAATTGCGAATATTTCGCATGACTTACGAACTCCTCTTGCTAGCATACAATTGATGATAGAAGCGTTACAGGATGGTTTAATTGAAGATGCTGATATGAAACAACAATATCTAACGACAATCCTAAACGAAATACAACGATTAAGTGGATTAATTAATGATTTATTTGAGCTTTCTAAGTTAGAACTTGGACAAGTAGCATTTCATCCAAGTTTAACACATGTAGATAGCATTCTATTAAAAGTAATAGATTCACACGCTATCCTATTGAAAGGTAAAGAGATTGATTTGCAATTACGTGTTTCTGATACATTGCCAAAACTTTGGATTATGCCATGTAAAATAGCACGAGTTATTAATAATTTGTTACATAATGCGATTCGTCATTCTCCTACATGTGGCAAAATCGAGTTAATTGTAGAGAAAAATAATCAGAAACAGCAAGTTATATTCACTTTGCGTGATGAAGGGGAAGGGATTTCCTATAATGAACAATTACGTATATTTGAACGCTTTTTCAGAACAGACCCATCAAGAAGTTCACAATCTGGAGGATCAGGACTTGGACTTGCTATTGCAAAATCACTAGTGGAAATGCATAAAGGAGAAATTGGTGTTCAGGATCGTCCAGATGGAAAACAAGGATGTGAATTTTGGTTTACTCTTCCCGTTACACTAGAAAAGAAATAATGCGGTTGCAAGACTTTTTTGTCAGCAATCAATGTATCTAGAAATGAAAAATCCTTCAAATTTTCTGAGGGGTTTTTCATTTACATAAGCGAAAAAATGTGAATCACGAAAATAGAAAAAAGAATCCCTTATTTCTTTTGGATTCTTTTTTTTCTAAAGCTTGCTCACACAAATGATCTGCACATCAATTCATCTTTGAGATACAGATCATTTGTATGATAATTTTTATAAATAATTGCTAAATAATGAACTTACATTACTGCTTTTAAAAGTTCTTGAACGAATGGAAGTACTCCACATACAAATGATAAAACTGCCATTGCGATTGCCATAGTATTTCCTCCTCTGTTGTTGATGCTAAGATGTGATTTATCTTTATGCTTTTATTATAGTAAGCGCTTACATTTTTATCAATACATTATTATATGCAATATTTCATATAGGGAGGTAACGAAATATCACATTTTCGCATTAAGACATGTATTAGAAATTAATTGTTCCCTAAAACAAAAAAATGAACTGATTTCTCATAGACAACTGTAGTGAGGTGGAATTTTTGTTTTGGGGTACTCCAAAATATTAGGTTGATGGGCATGGGGTGCCGCCACATGCCCATCAACTTAAGGGAAATAAATATCCCCAAAACGAAAAAATGAGCTGACTTCTCAAAGTAATTACCTGTAGAAAAAGAAGATTTTCATTTACCCTTACTTAGTAAATCGTTGTTCTCACACTATTTTATAAATTATCGTTCTTTATTTTAAATTAACAGCAATACAAGGAATGAATATACAAATAAAAACGCACAATGAATTACAGAAATTATTAATAGTTTCATATTATTCGACCATTCTCAATGCAGTTCTTTAAGTTTAAAAACCTTGCTTTAGAACCGAAATACTCTCTTTTTAATGTAGTTAAAAACTTTCATATTTTCGTTAGTTTGATAGCACTAGGGATAGTCTCCCTATTAATATTCAAATGGTAGGTCAGAAAAAACCTGTCCTTTCTCCTCTTCATGACCTTCACCACATAATATCGCAGCCGGTATAATTAATCCTTCCGTTAACGAAAGCTCTATCATTTCTTCTTTACTTTGCATATTTTCCACCTCGCATATCATAAAATATTATATTAAGATGGAATGGTTTGTCTAATCATGTCGAAAAAACAGAAGAATATATTTCATCAAATTTTTTCTGTAAATTTAAATTTACAGTCTATTTCTGGTTATTTGTGACGGATAATGTGTGTCATTGCTGAACTAATAAGGATTACCATACATTCCCATCAAGCTAAAATTTTATAGTACCCCCAGAACGAAATTTTGGACTAACTTGTACCAAAAAAGCTCATTTTTTCGTTTTGGGGTATTTGCTTTTCTTAGCTTGATGGCGATGCGGCTGAACCCCTAAATAAAAACAAGTAAGAAAGTGGAGTGCAATTTATCTAAGAATATAGAATTTCTAACAAAAATTCTATATTATGTTATATAATGATGTTAACAAACCATATTTTAGGAATTACCCCGATTGTGTAGAATGTATATTTTGTTTTGATGAGCTAAAATATTTAGCTAAAAGAACTTGTAGCGGGGCCTGTTACAAGTTCTTTTATTTTATTTGGAGAATTACTTTTCATTAAATGAAAATACGAAAAAAAAAGAGGGATTTCCTTTAAGGACAAAAAATGAGCTTATATTTGTTTATTTATTTTATGTTACAGTTCCATATGTTAGTCAATTACAATACTGTTAAGAAGGAGTATACATAATGAAAGCAAAGAAACTTATAACGTTAGCACTTCCAATTATGTTGATGGGAGGTTGTGCTACAGATAAAACAGAGACGAAAGCAAAAGATAAAGTAGAAGCTAAGTCAGAGACGAAGGAAAAGGTAGTAAAGGAAAAGATGTCGAAAGAAGACTACCCTGACCACATGTATAAGTTAAAAAGTGATTTAGAGTACGAACTGAATAACTTTATGCAATTAGCGGCTCAAACGAAAGATAAGAGCAATGACATTCATAAATTAAACAAAGAACTGTATGAAAAAGAAACTGAAATACAAGGTATCATATCTAAATTCCATAAGATTGAACCACCAAAAGAGTTTGAGAAAGAACATGAGACAATCTTAAAAGGAGTAGACTGTTATAGTGAATCCTTTACACTCATAGTTAAGTCAGCAAAAAGTAATTCTATAACGAAAGAAAAGACACAGAAGTCAAAAGACTTAGTACTAAAAGGTAATGATTATATAAATGAGGGGTATGGCGACACACTATCTGATGCATTAACAAAAGCATCAGCGAAGAAATTAGAGGAACAGCAAAAGAATGAGAAACCTTCAGAGTTCCCGAAAGACAGTAAAGAGTTTGTAGGTGAATGGGGTCACATCGAAGGTTCTGAATTTGTTAAGGCATTAGACTTTAAAGAAGATGGTACATATACGATTTTCGATGATAAAGGTAAAACATCATTCGAAGACAATCATATGACAGGTAGATGGTCTTACAAACCAGACTCGAAACAATTCACAATGACTATTGGTGAGTATGTAAAAGACGGTCAAAAGATGGATACAAGTCAATTAAACGGGTCAGTAGACTATACGCTAGAAATCTTCTTTGAGGGTTACTTAAACATGGTAGACGGAAAAGGTAACAGAATAGATGTACAAAAACGTAAATAATATAGTATAAGCCATTATAAAGGTACTTGGAACAGAACGAAGTAATGTAAACAATAGGTTGTAACAGGTTACTGGTCAAAAGGTAGCCTGTTTACATACAAGAAACAATATATTAAAGGGTATTCAAAATGAAAGCAAAGAAACAAGGATCACAAACAAAGGGGTATATAACAATGAAACGGAAACTATTAGCAGTAGCGTTACCAATTATGTTAGTAGCAGGGGTAGGATGTTCAAATAAAGACGTTGCAGAAGATAAGAAGACTGATAGTCTGCAAGTAGCGGAAGCGGATAGTCAAGAAGTATCAAAAGGAAAAGAAAAATCAGACAATCAAAAAGTGTCAGAAACTAAAGCAGAGAAAGAGTACAAGGGTAAATTAAACGCTTTACTAGAAGACCTAACGAAACAAGCATTAGAATTAAGTGATGTCTTAAATAACGACAAGACAGTACATGATAAAGCACCTGAATACATAGAGAAGTCTGAACATCTGAAAAAGACAGCAGATAAGTTAATCGAATTAGACCCTGGCGAGAAGTATGCAGACGTACAAAACACTGTAAAAGACGCTATGTATGAAGCAAAGGCTGGTACGCTTTTAATAGCGCAAGGATTAAACTTGAAAGCCGAGGATTTAGTTCAGAAAGGTTCAGAAAAAATGGAGAAAGTTTCTAAATTACTACTTGAAGTAGATAAAAAGTTGAAAGCGCTAAAATAAAAGAGGGGGTATAACACATACCCATCAAGCTAAGATTTTAAAGTACCCCCTAAATGGAAATTTTGTGTTTTTATAGCATCGAGGTTTATTTTTCTCTTTTTGGGGATAACTTGTTTTCTTAAGTTAATGGAAATGGGGCAACCTGTTCTGTTAGGTTGATGGGCATGGGGTAGCACCAACAAAACGCGAATTTCGTACGCTAAGGTACAATCGAGCTTGATTCTTAAAAACACAAGTCGTGGAACAAGCAATTCTATCGTATCGAAGAAGATAATTAGGAGTTCCTTATCTTATTTTATTAAAGTGTTCGTTCGATAAAACAAATAAAAGGCAGACGATTTTACTGGTCTGCCTTTTGAAGTATCATTTAAGCTTTCTCGTTTTCCCAATCTTTTCTAAGTAACCCCATAATATGAATGTCATGGTAACTACCGAACCTAAATAATTCTTCTTTTAAAGTCCCTTCTACGGAAAATCCGCATTTTTCATAAGAAGCGATAGCTCTTTTGTTGTAACTAAACACTTGGAGCTTGACTTTATTTACATTCATATAATTGAAAATAAAGTCAACCAGTATTTGCATTGAATCAGTTCCATAACCTTTCCCTTGATATTCAGGACCTATTGAAACGCCAACGTGACAAGTACCATTTTTCCAGTTCACCAAGTAAACAGCTATTGTCCCAATAAAGATTTTTTCATCTTTAAGTTCAATACCAAACATGTAATCCTCTTTATCAGAACTTATTTCATTAAGAAATTTTTCATGGTCACTCTCAGTAGGAGGAAATGGTATTCCATCATTCATTAATAACCGGCTCTCCATTACATCTTCAATGTTATAGTAGTTTCCGTAATCCTCTTTTGTTATTTTTCGTAGAGTGACTTTATTACCTGTTAAAAATCTTTTACTATATTGCTTAATCAAATTAATATCCCCCAATTAATACGCAGGGGTATGCAGTAAGGGTTATTTTACTGTACCCTTGCGACGTTTTTTTGTTCCTTTAGTTTTTTTAAAACATCTACTGCAATGCTCGTTAACATAGGCTTATCTCCCTTTTCTCTAGATAATAAAAGTATATATTACATTTTAAGAATTTTCAATCATTTCATCGAGGCTAATGAAAGAAGTAAACATTCAAGGGGTAGCTAAAAAAATCGTTCCAAAAACGATCGTTTAAGGTACTTTATTGAGGTCTAACGAAACTAACAGAAATATGTTCAAAATCCTGTTCCAAAACTCATTACCAAAAACAAAGTGCCGTAACAAAGAGTAAATATCGTTTATGGAATTCTCTTAGCGTACGGTAAACTCAAGTTTTTTAACTTAAAAATCCCTTAGCGTACGAAATTCGCGTTTTGTTGGCGAGACCCCATCGCTATCCAGCTAAGCTCATACAACGTCAATTATAGTAGAGGTTGTTTCTTTTTTCTAAAGGGCAAGTGTAGGTAATTTGAAAATTTGCATACGAAATAAACCCTAACGGGTTTCGCTTTTTTGAATTAAGCGGCTTGATTATCAGACAGGGTACAATTGTAAACGACACCTAATATATCAAAGACCGTTTTTTTCTCATATCGATGAGATTTCCGTCCGTTTTGCTGTAGGAGGTTGAACAGGCGAAGTAAAACCTTTGATAGCTCTTGGGTGTCTTTCTGTATAGCTTGGAAAAGAAGAAGAAAATAATCTTTAATCATATATATGGCCTTATACTCACTCAATTCTCGTTTCTTTTTCATAAGAAGTAATTGCCGCATTTGAAACATGATAGAAGAACAGAGTAGAATGGAAATCAATTGTCCATACAAATGGCACTCCCATCTTTCTCGTTTTATCTTTTTACACTGATGAATTTGAAAGAATGACTTCCACGTTTTAAATAAAATTTCGATTTGCCAACGTAAAGAATACCAATCATGTACTTGTCCCATCGGGACAGTATCTGTGGGGGTGTTTGTCATATATACATTGATACCACTGAGTCGTTTACTACGAGGAGAATACTTCATTCCTTTCTTTTTTTCTCTTACAATTTGATCTTGTAATCGTTTTTGTTGTTGTTCTTTTGTTAGCCGATGAACAATCACACGAGTTGGTACTTTATCAGTCATTCCTACATAAGCGTCGGATACTTCACATGTTTGTCCTGGTTGAAGAGAGTTCATTAAGACCTCCATATCTATCTGTATATACTCTGTACCTTTCTTGATTCTTCCATCTTGAAAATAATCAGGGGTGGGATTTTTTGATAAATACGTGTATTTGATTTAATACGAGAGATATAGTAAGCCCTTTTATCTTGTATATGTTGAAGATCTTTCAAGTGAAAATAACCTAAATCTCGGATACATAAATCATTCGCTTTCACAGTTGGGACACACAGAGAACCATAGGTTCGATCATGTTGTTTACCTGGACCTGTATGCATATGTAGGAACTGTCCACTTAATAGATCATACTCAAGCTGAATCTTCACCCCCGCTGTATGGCTGCATCCTCCTGCACCTGGATAAACAGATGAAAATACATCGGGAAGTTGAAATGCAGTTGAATCTAGGATACGAATACGCTTGAAAATAGAAGTGTATGGAGAAGAGAACAGCTTAGTTGAAGATAACTTTTGGTTGAGAAGTTCGGCTAACACTTGTTGTAGAAATTGCACGGCTGTGGCATTAAATCTTTGATTCAGTCCTTCAGGACTGATGAGCACTTCTGTTGATGCTTCTAAACAGCTACATAACTGAGTTAAAGAGGTTTTAGCGACATTTTGACTAATCCATACACATAAAGCGACTAAATCTTTTGCTTGGTACTTACTGGTTCGTTGTACAAAACCAACATCTCTAGCAAGATCTCGTAAGAAATTTGGAGATAAAGAGTTTTGAATTTCTTGAGCAAATAGTTGTAATTCATCAGATACAGAAATAGACATACAAAAACGCCATCCTTTCCTATGATTCTACAGAAAGAATAGCGCATTTTTTCATTTTAGAGGGTATTTTTATTGTTTATTTTGATGGACATATATGTTGACCCATAGGAATATATTGTTAATTAGCATTTTAAAAGCCGTTTTCTAAGAGACCAGCCTTTACTATTATTCAACTCTAAATCCGCAGTCAGTTCATCCATTACATGTTTCATTAGGTATAAAAATTTTGCTTCCTCTGTCAATTTCTCTTTATACTATTCTTTCGGATTTCGTAACTAATATTTTTTTCGATAAAATATATGTAAAAGGTATCGCAGTCATTGATGCTAGGAAAGGTGAAATTATTTCATTTAAACCTACTAAGTCAACTAAAATATAAATGCCGACTGTTGTAACTACAAAGTTAACGGCATATGTTAGTGGGAATTGTAAAAATTTCTTTAAAGTCGGTTTTGTTTTGTAAGTAAAGTACGTATTCAGAAAAAAAGAACCTATTATGCCTATTCCAGTAGCAATAATATGTGCTGATAAATAATTTAACCCTATTAATTGACTTAATAAAAGATAGAATATGTAATAATTCAGGGTATTTGTACATCCCACTATAATAAAACGAATTACTTGTTTATTAAACACTTTCAATTTAATTTTCTCCCTATCTATAATTTGATTAGTCCTTCTTTATATACTCAATATACTAATACACACTGAGAAATATTTAGGGCTATAATTAAAAACAGATCTTTTCCTTTATTTTCTAAATACTATTATATACTAAAGGGTTAAGTTAGGTACATTCCAAATTAGATTTCCCAATATATAGGGCAAGCTCTGTAATAGGAGGCGGTTTCGTAAGATGGTTTTATAAATCATGGAAAAGTTATATACAGACAGTCAAAATAATAAAATATCCTTTTTTATTACAAGAAATCCTAAAAATTTCGTTCTAGGGGTTGCAATAAATCTTTAGCTTGATAGCGATGTGGTGCTACCCCATCGCTATCAAGCTAAGATTTTAAAGTACCCCCTAAATGGAAAATTTGTGTTTTCTATTTCACAAACTCAAAGTAAAATAGCCCATAGAGCCACATATTCGCACACATTCTCTATAAAATCTCATCTATTATGAAATAGACAAAGCCTCGTCTATCCTCCCTTCTACACTGATATTTCCAAAACAACTTTTGCACCGCACAGCTTTTCTGAATTACTTAAGTAAATATTTCCACTATGCTGCTTTGCAAAGTTTTTCGCAATATATAGTCCGATTCCATGATGATGTTTTGAGTTTCTACTTTTATCGCCTCTAAAAAATTGCTCTGTAGCTAAACTCATTTCTTCCTTTGTAAATCCTCTTCCTGCATCCTCGATAATGAACTGGACCTTACTATTACTAGTCTCAACTGTGAACAGTAAATCACCATTTACCGGGGAATATTCAATGGCATTCATCATCACATTCATAATGGCCCTTTTTAAAGCAACCTCATCAGCATAAATAAAATTCGGTATATCCTTAACCTCTTTCATTACATGTAACTGTTTGTCCAAAGCACAAATTGCACTTTCTTCTATTAGATCATCAATAAAGTTTTGAAGCTCTATTTGCTTAAATTGAAGTGAAGTAACTTCCTCACATTTCGTAATGTCGAGCAAAGATTTCATATACATCTCCATTTCAGCAACACTTTTCAAAATATGCTCATTACATTTCCCCTGATGCGAATCCAGCATGAATTCATTTAACAACTCGGCATTCCCTCTCAATATCGTTAATGGCGTTTTGACATCATGTGCTAAAGCAGCAATTTGTTCTCTTCTATTCGTTTCCATCTCCCACTGTTTACGTAAGGAATCGTTCAGTTCTTCTTTCATTTTTACTAAGGAATCTAATATTTCATTCACTTCTATTATTCTAGATTGCTCTACTTGAAAATCTAAATCTTCTTTTTGAATTTTATCCGTTACCTTTTTCAAAATCAGCATTTCTTTTGACAATGATTTGCCAAAAGAACGAGATAGAAATAACACTTCTGCAACAAATAATAGAATAAAAGAGAAAATCAAAGAAATGTCCGGGATTGGTAAATACTTCTGCAACACAGGATTTTTATAACTCGTATGCAAAGTATATAAAACGACACAAATATTTTTATTTCGTTTTATAACTGCATAGTAGTATCCATCGCCACCTATTTCGTTGTTCTGTACGTTATCCCATATTTTCCTCGCATCATTTTTATGAATATTCCCTTGAATGATGTTTCCTGAAAAGTCATACACAGCATATTTATATTGTTTTAAAATCCGATCATCGCCCTGTTCTGCTTTTACTATGGCGTCTCTTTGCGATTCAATCTGTTTCTCATAATAATTTGCCGGAAGAATCATCCCCGTGTTAACTCCAATACTGAACAAGCTAAGATGAAAAATGACTAAAGCAATTGTCCCTATTGAAAATACGAAAATATACCGTATGAAAATTTTGCGAAGATTTATTTGTTTTTTTACCTTTTCCATTTATATCCGATTCCCCACACTGTTTCTATTGGATTCATGCCATACTTAGATAATTTATAGCGAATATTTTTAATATGTTCCACAATGACTTGATTGTCACTGTCGCCATCATATCCAAAAACATTTTCATAAATCTTTTCTCTTGAAAATACTTGACCGTGATTCAGAGCTAAATATTCACAAATTCCATACTCGCTTTTCGTAAACGGGATAACTGTATCGTCATACCTTACTTCTTTACATGATAGATTAAATGTAAGACCTGACAGAAAAAAGGCATTTTGTTTTTCTCTATGTTCACGTCTTACATGTGCTGACACTCTTGCACGCAGTTCACCAATTCCAAAAGGTTTTGTAATATAATCATCTCCGCCAAGACTAAGCCCTGTGATCAGATCCTTTTCCATTGTTTTAGCAGTTAGAAAGACAATAGGACTATCTACCAAGTTTCGGATCTCCTGACAGAGTGTAAATCCATCTACTTCCGGCATCATGACATCTAATAGAATTAAATCATAATGACAAAATTTGTTCTTTGAAATTGTAAGAGGATTACTAACGGCAGTTACCTCATGTCCTTCTTTCTCTAAAGCGCTTTTTATAATATAAAGAATGCCTTCTTCATCATCAATTGCTAATATTTTTGCCATACAGGTCCCCTCCTCCACCTTCCATTATAATGATGTTTTTACAAAATGTGTTTACATTTCTTTGCGCCCTTCATAAAAGGAAAACCATATAAGTGACATAACAAATGCAATGATCGTTAAGCAAATACACATAACTACTCCCATTTGAGTATCTACTTGTAAAGCATGAAACGAATCTGGATTCAATCTGTATGCAAAAAAACTACTACTCAATCTCATCCCCCACGCACACGGAATGTATTTCCAAATCACATCCCCCAGTCCGGTAAGCATTAAAGCTGCCAGTAAACTTTCTATAATGCCAATCCCAATGGAAGCACCTTTACTAAAGCGAAAGCTTAGGAACAGATGAAATAGATACATAAAGATTTGACATCCAAAAAGGACGAAAGAAATCTCAACATAGACAGACAGTGGAAATTCATTCTGCCCTAGCACAAAATGAAAACCTGCCGCAAACCCAAAGACTGCCAATATAGTAGAACAAAATCCGCATATTAGCAGTAAACAAACTTTACTAATAAATACTTTCCGCCTCCCGTATTCTGTTGATAAAAGTTCTTTAAAATTCCCGGCCAACGCTTCCTGTTCCACAACAAAAGAACATACAACACTAATTAAGAGCGGAAAAGCTATTGATAATACTTGTATATAGCCTGGAACCTTACTCATAGAATCAAGTTTTGAAAAGGAGTAATAACTTAAAAACAGAACAATCCCGATAATTGGCATCGCTATGTGTATCCAGAAAAAAATCGTACTCTTCATCTTGAGAAAATCAGCTCTTAATACCCTTGGTAAAACTCCCATTTTAGTTTGCCTCCTGCTTTTCAAACCATTTTGTTGTCATATAAGTGAACAAAAGGAACAACACTACCGAAATGACCACGCCTGGCAGTATAACAGAATAGGAAAGAAGTTCTGGCGTAAACGTTACACTCTCTGGTTTTGCATACAAACCATTCGGTAGTATTTTTACAATCGGAATCATGAGTCTGCTTGGATATGTGAATGGATTCATCCACCACATACTTTTTGTTGCAAATAGAATTCCTAAAAATACATTTGCTCCCATATTTAATAGAATTGTCGGAAATAGACCTATCTTGTTACCTAAAAACAAACATATAGGAATTTGCCACATAAAAGTAACGATCAAAACAATGCTTCCTAATAACACATTCATCACAGGGATTATTTGGAAATTATCTTTATTTACTAGTAAACTAGATAACTGTATGCCACAGAAAAAAATCATGCAGGAACAGATCAAAATTCCTAAAACCAATAATATTTTAGAAATCCATACTTGTTTTAATGAAATGGGTAAAGGTAAAATAGCCCGATTATTCATTCTTTTATCCTTCTCGGCAAGAAGTACACAACTTAAAGAAAGCATTCCAGGAAGAATAGTAGTGTACCACCAGTTGTAACTAGATAGTTGAAAATAATCCCCCGATAATAAAAAAGCAAGCAGCATCGGAGCTAATGGAGCTAGCCAGATAAGTTTATTTAAAAAAGTATGTCTGATTTTGATTTTTTCAGATACAAGATATGGAATCACTTCTTATGCCTCCCTTCTATATTTTCCCGCCACTTGTATAAATAAGCTTTCCAAATCAGTATTCTTATTCAATTCTCCTTGATACCCCAATACACCGTTCGATATAATCCCAACATGATTTGCAACCTGGCTTACTTCGCTTAAAATATGACTGGATAAAATGACAGTAATTCCTTTACTAGGGAAAGAAAGAATCAATTCTCTTAATTCCTGTATGCCAAAAGGATCCAGTCCATTCATTGGTTCGTCTAATATTAAAAGCTTCGGATGATTCAGTAATGCAATGGCAATTCCCAATCGCTGCTTCATTCCCATCGAAAATTTCCCTGCTTTTTTCTTACCTGTATTCTCTAGCTCTACAACACTCAATACCTCATCAATTCTTGACTTCGGCAATCCTAAAGCAGTCGTACGAACGAGCAAATTTTCTCTTGCTGTTAAATTTTCATAAAGCGGAGGTGACTCAATTAAAGCTCCAATAGAATGTAAATCGTGCCGCGTCCATCTATGACCATCAAAATGAATCTCACCAGAAGTAGGCGTAAGCATGCCCGTTATCATTTTCAAAGCGGTCGATTTCCCTGCCCCATTAGGACCTAACAATCCATAGATTGAATGTTTCGGTACAGAAAGCGAAATATTTTGTACCACACTTTGCTTTCGAAATGTTTTGCAAAGATTTTTTGTTTCTAACATAATCTCATTCATTCTAATCTTCCTCCTCGTATATTGTGAGTATAGAATAAACGACAATTATAAGGATTCTATAAGGAAAATGAAAAAACATAGGGACAAAGAAAAAGCTCTTTTGTATAAAGTTAAAAAAGTTGTTTCTGTAGAATCATAGGAAAGGATGGCGTATTTTTTCATTTTAAAGAAGAATACATTTCTTAAGTTGATGGCAATAGGGTAGCACCACATCGATTACCAGAGAAAGATGGCACATGGATGTTATTAAAATGGTAAATGGATGTTATATAATACATAAGTATTCGATAGATCGTTAGTGTCTATATTATAAATGGGGAGGCTTGAAATACATGGACAGCGTATTGCCTATTGGAAAGAAACATGGATGTTTTACTATAATCGGTGGTTTTGAAGTATATCAAGAAGAAGTTGCTAAAAAGAAAATTGCAGACCTAGAACAAAAAAAGCAAAGGTTTATAAATGGGGAAATAATTTCTGATAATAATTTTGAGTCTGTAGATGTTTATGATAGATTCATACAAAATTGGAAGTCTTACAAGAAATACCAATGCCAGTGTAAATGCGGAAAGGTATGTTATTATGATGAGACTACTTTATTAAGAAAAAGATGGAGGGATTGTGGAGAAAAGTGTGGATTAAAACAAGACCGTGAGAGAAAAATGATAGCTTCATATCCTAGAGTAAAAGATAAAAGTTATGATATTGATTATTTATATACCACACATGAATCATTAGAGGTATTAGAATGTATTGGGGTCTCGCCACATCGCTATCAAGCTAACCAAAAAAATACCCCCTAAAATGAAAAAATACGCTATTCTTTCTGTAGAATCAATCGAACGAATTCGTTCGATATCTTTTATTTGGATAAAAACCACCGATTCATTAAATCGGTGGTCTTATGTTTATATATTATATATTTGTATCAGTATCGAATTTTTCCAGTACTTTTAATAAAATAGTTAAAATGATTGTGGACACAATAGCTACAATTAAAATACCATGAGGTGATAACTGTACCGAAGTTAATCCGATTTTTGCGATTCCAAAATATCCAACATAAGTAGCTAAGAATGATGTAACTACTGAAATTGTAAATCCTAAAAATCCTAATTCGTCTAGCTTTTGCTCAGTCAGTCCACATACACTTAAAATCTTAGTAAAAATAGTCGCAACGAGGAATAATCCGATAGATAAAAGGAATAATGAAATTGCTCCAGGATATACAATTTCATCTGGCATCCATTTTCCTAATGCTAGCATTAAAAATGCAGGTAGGAAAAGTGGTAAAAACAGTCCTAGAATTATTACTAAGCCCGCTGTTTTATTCGGTGTTTCATTATTATTTTGATTACTCATAAATCCTCCTAAATACTAAGATGAAAAATAACTTCTTAAAGAGTTCAATATATATTACCACATTAAAATCACCGAATTGAAATTATTTTTTATTCAGAAAATCGAGCGGGTTATCTACTATTTGTAAGCTGGGTACTCGGTGTTTTACTGTATACGTTATTTAGGGTTACCGCCAGCATTTCGGAAAAACCCCACGCTAAAAGCATGCAAGATTTTATACAGTTTTTCGGCTAATCTAATAACAAACGAGAAACCTAAAACCGCGCCATAATAGGAATGTATAAAAAAATGCATAGGTCCATAGAACGAAAAAAGGAGGTTCCCTTGTGTGAGTAGGGTTCCTCCTTTTTCCTTGCTACCGATAATGAGACGTTATGTCAACCTCATATGTATAGAATATACATTTATATCCTTTAATACATTCAGGATAAATATTCCATTTATTACTCATTTTGTGTAAAATTACACTTATATAAGAAAGGGGTGTAATCAAATGGCTTTTGAATCACTTCCTACTTGGTTTTGGAGTATTTATTATACTTTTCTATTGTTAGCTTTTGTAACAGCTCTGTACAACTTATTTAAGAAAAAAGAGAAGTGGTTGTCTGCTTCTGTTGTTTTGACTGCTCTTCTTGTTCCATTTGTTTCACTGCTTTATAGCATAGGACGACCCGAAGGAAAGAATGAAGCAGAACATTTGATTGACGAACTCAAAAGAGGAGAACCTTGGTCTATACTTGTCATTGTAGGTTATATGCTCATTCTCTTCTGGTTTATTCGTCCACTCATTAACAAAGGGAACCAACTGAAAAATAGGAAGATGTGAAGCGAAAAACGGACTTCCAATAACGATAATTATGTAAATAAGCTGTCCATATGGGCAGCTTATTTTATTTTTTGCTTAGCGTGGTTTTTTTCCGAAATGCTGGCGGTACCCCATGCCCATCAAGCTAAGAAATCAAGTCGCCCCCAAAACAAAAAATCTCACTTCTGATCTGAAAAAAGATTGGAAAAGTCAGCTCTTTTTTGTTTTGGGGGTGTTTTTTTTCTTAAGTTGATGGTGATGTATGGTGCCCCCTACTAGGGAACTATCAAAACATAACATTTCAGGTAATGATTCTGCTACTATTTGTATATGAATAAGCCAACAGGTAGCGAGTGATTCCTTAATTCAATTGTGTACTTAACTAATTATTAAATGATATTTGATTCCCCTTCTCGCTTAAACCATCATTTGAATTTTTTATAAAATCTTTATTTCCCAATTTATATTTATATAATATGCGAAATTGCATATTCATTATGAAAACCTAGAAAACTCAACAGTTTAAGGTCTTGTACAACCAAAATATAAGTAAACAAACCGGAATAATTTTAATAATCTCCCATTTTTTACAATTCCCTACCTTTACAGAATATATATATGAAAATATAATTTTAAAAAATATAAATATTCTGTTTATATCAGGATGTAAAAACAAAGGAGAAGAAAAAATGAAGAAATCCGTCGTTACATTACTAGCAACCGGAATGGTTTTAGGCGCTCCATTTTCAAGTGCCTTTGCAGCCGAACAAGTATCACAGCAAGAAGCTTTGAACAAAATGGAAGTCGTTCAAAAACAGTGGAATGATGAAAAAGGAAATCCATCCTTCCTTTCAGGTGAACTATCTGATAAAAAGGTAGCTTCAGAAAAAGCAGTAAAATCGTTCCTTGAAGAAAATAAAGAATTATTTAAAATCAACCCACAAACTGACTTAACACTGAAAGAAGTAAAGTCAGATGATTTAGGAATGAAACATTATGTGTACATTCAATCTATTAATAAAGTTCCAGTTGATGGGGCACGTTTCATTGTACATACAAATCGTGATGGAAAAGTAACAACAGTAAACGGAGACGTACATCCCGCTGCTGCTGACCGTATGAAAGGAAATACAAAGGCAAAGATTTCAAAAGAAACTGCCCTTTCAAGTGCATGGAAACATATTAATCTAGCAAAAAAAGATACATTGGTAGAAACAAATGGGACTTCGTTAGAACAAATAAAAGAACAAGCAAACTCTACAAATGAAAAAGCAGATTTAGTTATTTATGAAAAAGACGGGAATTATTACTTAGCTTATAAAGTACAATTACAATTCTTAAAACCTTATGGAGCAAACTGGCAAATCTATGTAAACGCAGCAGATGGAACAATTGTAAAGTCATATAATGCAGTTACAGATGCAGATACTCCGCAAAAAGGCTATGGTAACGGCGTACTTGGGGATCGAAAAAGCCTGAATACAACTTACAGCAGTCAATATGGAAAATACTATTTAAAAGATACAACAAAGCCGATGAACGGCGGCTTCATCGTTACAAATACAGTAAAAAATGCCACAAATTGGCAAGCTCCAACTAATTACTCTCTATTCGATGCAGATAATGCTTGGGTAGATAAGAGCCAAGGTCCTGCAGTTGATGCTCATTTTAATGCAGGAAAAGTATATGATTATTATAAAAATGTTCATAACCGCAATAGTTTTGACGGAAATGGTGCAACGATTCGTTCTGGAATCAATTTCGGAACCAACTACAATAATGCATTCTGGAATGGACAACAAATGATTTATGGAGATGGTGATGGTGTTGAATTCGCACCGCTGTCAGGTTCGCTTGATGTTGTTGCACACGAACTAACACATGCGGTAACTGAAAAATCAGCTAATCTTGAGTACTTAAGTCAATCCGGGGCACTAAATGAATCTTTTTCTGATGTATTTGGATATTTTGTTGATCCAACCAACTGGGATTTAGGAGAAACTGTATATACGCCAAAAGTTGCAGGAGATGCACTTCGCAGCTTATCAAATCCTGAAAAGTATGGCCAACCTACTCATATGAATAACTATCAATATTTACCAGAAACAGAAGAAGGAGACAATGGCGGCGTACATATCAATAGCGGTATTCCAAATAAAGCTGCTTATTTAACAATCAATGCTATTGGTAAAGAAAAAGCAGAAAAAATCTATTACCGTGCTTTAACAACGTACCTTACAGAAAAAAGTGATTTCAGCGAAGCACGTGCTGCTTTATTACAATCTGCTGCTGATTACGACGGCGTTAATAGTGCCACATATCAAGCTGTGCAAAAAGCTTGGAATGACGTAGGAGTAAACTAATAGTTTCATTGATAGAAGAATATAAAAGGACAAACTTGCTAGGAGTACCTGGCGAGATGTCCTTTTTTCACTGTATTAGAGGTATGACATATGCCCATCAAGCTAAGAAAAGCAAATACCCCAAAATGAGAAAATTGACATCTCCAGATGAAAATATATAATTTTTTTGGGAGTTATAAAATTCTTAAGTTGATGGATGTGGGGTAGCACCACATCGCTATCAAGCTAATAAAACAAAATACCCCCTAAAATAAAAAATACGCTATTCTTTCTGTAGAATCATAGGAAAGGATAACGTATTTTTTAATTTCTTCTATTCAATGTGTACGTTAATATTTACGCATGATGTGATGACTTATATTAACCCTTTATTGCTACTAAGGTAGGAGATATACCAAAAATAGGATTATAAAGTACATTTTTCTTGAGTGGCTCCAAAAGTAAAGAATCGTTGCCGTCCCCCTTAAACGGTTAACTAACCCCAATTTTTTTCTATTTTGACGACATGCTCAACGCCGTGGAAAAATAAGTTTATTTTCTGTTCCTAAAAGCAGCCTTTGTATATTTTCCATATGCCTGAAAATAACCATAAACGCCATGAGGAATGCAAATATATAAAAATATAAGGTATTCCCAAAAACAGGAATAAATGAAATGACCGCGACAAGCAATGTAGCACATATTGTACCTAAAGAGACATAACGGGTTAAAGCTACTATTATCACAAAAAAGCCAAGGCATAAAAGGGCCATAACCCAGTCAACCATAAACAGTACAGCCACTGCTGTAAGTGCTCCCTTGCCTCCTTTAAACCCAAAATATACCGGCCAGTTATGCCCTATAACCGCCCCTGCGCCCGCCGCTAAAAGGCTTACGCAATCTTTAGCCTCTCCCGAATAAAAGTAAACGCTAAGGAACAAGCCAATATAACAGGCAATTACCCCTTTTAATATATCTCCCGCAAGAACAAACACCGCAGCAGATTTCCCAAGTACCCTCAGAGTATTGGTAAGCCCGGCGCTTTTGCTTCCATGGCTTCTTATGTCCTTGCCGTATATTTTCCCTACAATCACCGCTGTATTAAGGCTTCCTAAAAGGTAACCCAAAACTAAGGCCGCAAAAATCTTTAAAATATCAATCATCACTCTTCTCCCTTTACATTATTCTGAATTTCTTTTTTTCTACATCAATACAGGGTTTTAGCATTGTTCTTCTCCAGAAAATTTTTCAATAAACTTCCACTTATTTATTCATGTTAAAAGGGCATCTACAATAAGGACGACGCGCATGACTGAATAGTCAGAAAAATGACTAGTAAAAATCCTTCTTTAGTTACAACATTTTGGATCTAAACTGCACGCTTTCCTTCTTCTACTTCAATGATCCGATCAATTAATAAAAGGGGATAACGATGGGGAATAATTTCTTCAATTTGTTGAATATTGAGCATGAATGTCTCTCCTTTATACCATAGCTAGATATTTTAGTTAGTTTAATTTCCAAAAGTAAAATGTTCGAATATTGACAATAATTAGTATCTGGTACTATTATTTGATTATATAACTAAGTATTAAAATAGTAAAGGGGGATAAATGTATGCAATCAAAAGCAAGAATTACAGCTATTGGTACCTATGTACCTGAAAAAAAGCTGACCAATGATGATTTAGAAAAATTAGTAGATACAAATGATGCATGGATTGTACAAAGAACTGGGATGAAGGAAAGAAGAATTACTGGTGATAACGAATATGCCTCTACATTAGCTTTTAAAGCTATTGAAAACTTAGTGGAACGTTATCATAAAAGTCTTGTCGACGTGGATTGTATTCTCGTTTCAACAACTACGCCTGACTACACTTTTCCAAGTGTAGCCTGCCAAATACAAGAGTATTTTAATATTCAACATACAGGTGCTGTTGATTTCAATGCGACTTGTGCTGGTTTTACATATGGATTACATCTGGCGAATGGTTTAATTACATCTGGCCTTCATCGCAAGATTTTAATTGTAACGACAGAAACCTTATCTAAGATTACAGACTATACAGATCGAACTACATGTATCTTATTTGGAGATGGAGCCGCAGCTGTTTTAGTAGAGAAAGATGAAGAAGAGTCTAGCTTTATAGCTACCCATATCGGGACAAATGGGGAAGGAGGTATGCATGTATATCGTAAAAATTTATCTACTACCATGTTTGGAAATCCTTTAAGAACACATGGGAAGATAGTTCAAAATGGAAGAGAAGTATATAAGTGGGCAGCACGGACACTACCAATTGGTATTAAAGAATTGTTATGTCAAGCAGAGTTACAACTGGAAGAGGTGAACTGGTTTGTTCCACATAGTGCTAATTTACGAATGATTGAATCTATATGTGAAAAATCAGGTTTCCCACTGGATAAAACGTTAACAAGTGTAACATACATGGGAAATACTTCTTCTGTCTCCATTCCATTAGCATTAGACATAGGTATGAATGAAGGAAAGGTGAAAAAAGGGGACACTCTCTTACTCTATGGGTTTGGAGGAGGTCTTACACACGCTGGACATATCATTAAATGGCATTTAGCAAAGGAATAGGAGATGAAATATCCAATAGTAACATAAACGTATTTTATTACATTAAAAATCTTTATAGGGATTCTGTTCCATCGCTATAAAGCTAATTTTTTGCACTACCTTTAAAGCAAAAAAGGCGTTATCCTTTCTGTAGAATCATAGGAAAGGATGGCGTTTTTTGTATGTCTATTTCTGTATCGGATGAATTACAACTATTTGCTCAAGAGATTCAAAACTTTTTATCTCCAAATTTCTTACGAGATCTTGCTAGAAATGTTGGTTTTGTACAAAGAACCAGTAAGTACCAAGCAAAAGATTTAGTCGCTTTATGTGTATGGATCAGTCAAAATGTCGCTAAAACCTCTTTAACTCATTTATGTAGCTGTTTAGAAGCATCAACAGAAGTGCTCATCAGTCCTGAAGGACTGAATCAACGATTTAATGCCACAGCCGTGCAATTTCTACAACAAGTATTAGCTAAACTTCTGAACCGAAAATTATCTTCATCTAGGTTGTTTTCTTCTCCCTATACTTCTATTTTCAAGCGTATTCGTATTTTAGATTCAACTGCATTTCAACTTCCAGATGTATTTTCATCGGTTTATCCAGGTGCAGGAGGTTGTAGCCATAAGGCTGGTATAAAAATTCAACTTGAATATGACCTTTTAAGTGGACAGTTCCTCCACGTTCATACAGGACCAGGTAAACAACATGATCGAACCTACGGTTCTTTGTGCGTCCCGACTGTGAAAGCGAATGATTTGTGTATCCGAGATTTAGGCTATTTTCACCTCAAGGATCTTCAACATATACACGATAGCAAAGCTTACTATATCTCTCGTATTAAATCCAATACACGTATTTATCAGAAAAATCCTAACCCAGATTACTTCCGAGATGGACGAATAAAGAAGAGTACGCAATACATTCAGTTAGATATGGAGACGGTAATGAACTCTCTTCAACCAGGACAAACATGTGAAATAGCTGATGCATATGTAGGTATGATTGATAAAGTGCCAGCTCGTGTAATTGTTCATCGATTAACAAAACAACAGCAACAAAAACGATTACAAGATCAAGCTGTAAGAGAAAAAAAGAAAGGAATGAAGTATTCTCCTCGTAGTAAACGACTCAGTGGTATCAATGTATATATGACAAACACCCCTACAGATATTGTCCCTATGGGGCAGGTACATGACTGGTATTCTTTGCGTTGGCAAATCGAAATTTTATTTAAAACGTGGAAGTCATTCTTTCAAATTCATCATTGTAAAAAGATAAAACCAGAACGATTGGAGTGCCATTTATATGGTCAATTGATTGCCATTCTACTCTGTTCTTCTATCATGTTTCAAATGCGCCAATTGCTCCTCATAAAGAAAAAACGAGAGCTAAGTGAGTATAAAGCCATATATATGATTAAAGACTATTTTCTACTTCTATTCCAAACTATACAAAAAAACACACAAGAGCTATCAAAGGTGTTACTTCGCCTGTTCAATCTCCTACAGCAAAACGGGCGGAAATCTCATCGATATGAGAAAAAAACAGTCTTCGATATATTAGGTGTCGTTTACAATTGTACCCTGTCTGATAATCAAGCCGCTTAATTCAAAAAAATGAAATCCGTTAGGGTTTATTTCGTATGCAAATCTTTCAATCTCCTACACTTGCCCTTTAGAAAAAAGAAACAATCTCGACTAAAATTGACTTTGCATAAGCTTAGCTTGATAGCGATGTGGCGGTACCCCTAGTTATAACCATGTTCATAAAGTGTGTAAACAAATCAATGTTCAATTAAACTTAGGTTTTTATCTTTTTGAACATGTATTCATCTTGTAGGGGTCCCGCCAACATAACGCGAATATCGTACGCTAAGAAAAAAACTTTGCTACATATGTAATGTAAGCAAAGTTTTTTTAAATTGTTTAATTCTCGCTCCACTATCGGCTTTGTTAACTAACACTTTAATTGTTTTAACAGCCTTTTGTTTAATTCCCACAATGCTGTTTTGTTACTATCCCATTTCAAAAGCGTTATTGCTTCCTCAAAGCATAGCCATTTATAATTGAAGTGTTCTTTGGATAATTCAATATTTTTTGTAGGAACTTTAACTCCAAAAGAAAATTCTTTTATTACATAAACATCTTCTCCCCAAAGAAATCCACCAACTACATCCTCTACTGGTAGTGAAGACACAGAATCTAGTTTTATATATGGACATTCTCTTATAATACCAGCCTCTTCAAACGCTTCCCGTTTTGCTGATTCAATAGGAGTCTCACCATCTTCTCCACCACCAGCTATTCCTTGCCAATAACCATAATCACTTCGATTAAAAATGGCATATTGAATGGAATTATCAGTTTTTATATAAGGAAATATCAATACTTGATACGGTGCTCTCATTGCTTAACCTCCTCCCGAAAAAATATGAACAATTTATTCACTAACTTGCTATTTTAGTAAATAAAGAGCCGACATCAAAATTCTACATTAATAATGCAGGTTTATGGGGTTCTGGTGCAAATACTTAGGAAAGATATAAAGAGGCGCAAAGTTTCCTAGTGGAATCTAGTCTTAAGCAACAATTCCAAATAGTTGATGGATGAACTTCACTTGATTTTGCACGGACTTGTCCAGTAAAATAAGTTGCCCTTTTTTTACCATATGCATAGCTTCTATTCCAGAAATAATGGATGTAGCTGTGCGAAAGGATTTCAATCCTAACATCGAACGAACTCGCTTTTTAATAAACCGATGATCTTGTTCCACTATGTTATTGAGATATTTCACTTGCCTTAGTTGGATGCCTAATGGCATCTTTTGTTCTTTTCTCAATTCTTCAACTGCTATAGGATAAGCTGGAT
>NZ_LXLV01000061.1 GCF_001757995.1 Bacillus mycoides
CTAGCACCAGTAGCACCCGTAGCACCTGTAGCACCAGTACCACCAGCACCCGTAGCACCTGTAGCACCCGTAGCACCCGTAGCACCCGTAGCACCCGTAGCACCTGTAGCACCCGTAGCACCCGTAGCACCTGTTGGTCCTGGTTGTTCAACAGGAAAAGCACATGGGAAAGGAATATGATTACATTTATTAAATTTATTAGATCTATTCATTTTTTCACCTACCTTTTAAAAATAAATAATTTTAATATTATTTTTAAATTTAAATTTAAATAAAATACTCTATATCTTATGATTTTAAAAAAACAAATGATCTAGTAATGTTACCTAATTTCTGTTTTTATTATTAAATTACTTGTACTAATTTAGAACATTTTCCAAGTAGAAGTATAATGATTGATCACAAAAAAAATATATACATTTATATATATAAAAGAGATGGAATTTCAATCCATGTCTTTTTCTTCTTCTTGTCAGAAGTGAATTTATATCAATTATAGTCTATGTGATTTTTTGTTTTTTGGTGTTTTTAACAGAGTGTAATGGCATTTGCAATCCTATGGGAAAAATCCATAGGATTTTGTAAAAGAATTAAAGAGAATTAGTGAAGAGCCTTGATAAGAGGTAGTTGCTGGGGGTATGTCAACGGTACCGGACCGAACCCGAAAGGGAGCGGGAGGATAAGGAGTTGACATACTTACTATGCGACCCTCTTGCAGATCCAAAACGTTCACCGTTTTGGCCTGCCAACTGGCGAGGGAGCCCCTCAAGGATTGAGGGGTTGGGGAGTTGGATAGATGGGGTCTGGGGAAGAGTTCCCCAGTGGGTTTGGGCAAAGCCCAAGGTTTGTTTTTGCCATGCTAAGCATGGATCGGCAAAGCCGAAAAGCGTCGCAGACCCCTATCGATTTTGATACGTTAGTGTCAAAATACGTATAGGGTTACTCTAATTGACTCTATTTCGTCGCTTTGCTAGACTTATGGTATCAATTAATCTAGAGAAAGTGGTGACACTTTATGTTGGGTTCTATCTCATTTAATCAATCTCACCAAAGTTCATTAAGCCACAATAACAGAGAAAATATTCATGGAAATCCTGGCATCGATCTGGCCAGGTCAGAGGAGAATATTTATTTTGTTCAAAAGGACATCCGAAGTGTATACAAGGATGTCTTTCAAGAAGCGGTGGACAAGTATAACGAGAAACAAAAACGGAATGACCGTAAGATTGATGACTACTATGACAAAATACATAAAGACGATAAGACGCATGAGCAACGAGAACTCGTTGTAGCGATTGGGGAAGGAAAAGACGACCCGAAATATAGGGAAGCCAAAAAGGAGGCGCTGAAGCGCTATGCTGAGGCGTTTCAGGGGCGGAATCCAAATCTAGTAGTTTATAACATGGTTTTACATGATGATGAAGCGAATCCGCATTTACATATTAACTATGTACCGAATTTCGAAAGTAGTCAAGGATTAACGAGGCGTGTCGGAATGGATAGAGCCTTGCAACAACAAGGTGTCGAAGGAAAGGGAAGAAAGTTAATTGCGCATTGGAGAGAAGCGGAAACGGCTTATATTGAGCAATTAACGAAAGAATACATTCCGAATTTTGAACGTGCCAATGTAGGTTCACATAAATACATGAAAGTCCGTCAATACAAGGAATATGCAGAAACAAAATCACTTGTTGAGAATCAAGTACAAGAAAAAGAAACGCAGTTACAAATGATTGATTATCATTTAAAAAACGCTGAAGAGAAAACAAACGAATTACAAGTAGCGAAAAAGGGTTTAGAAAGTGATGTCGTTGCTACATACAAAGAATTAGAGATAGTGAAACAACAAATAGAGAGTGAAAGTGAAAAGCTGCAGCTAATTGGCCAGTGTCATGCAGAGTTTGAAAAAAGAGTAGAACAAATGCAAAAAGAATTAGATAGTGTTACAGATCAAGTGCCAAATGAACCTGTTAAAATTCCATTTTTACGTAAAGAAGTAGTAGTAGAAGTACAGGATAAAATGTTTGGAAAAGCTGAAATCACGAAGAAACAGACAAGAAATTATGTGTTATCACCAAAACAATATCAAGAATTGACAAAGCAAGTAAATGCAGCGGTTATTATAAAAAAAGATTATGAGCGTTTGAGAGAAACAAATTTTGTGAAAGAGAATGAAAGTTTAAAAGCCCATGCAGAGGGATGGATGAAAGAAAATCGAACGCTGAAACAAGAAAAAGGTAAGTTGCAAAAGGAAGTTGGTGTATTAAATAGAGAAATTAGCTCGTTAAAAGCTCATATAAAGGGTCTGCAGACAAATATAAGAGTTTTGTATGTACAAACGAAAAAAGTTTTTAAAGAGCAATTTAAGGCGTTTAGAGAGATTGTTAAAAATGAATTGGATAGCAAGGGAATAGATAATCAATTTGAACGTGAACATAAGAAAGAAATAAGCAGCAGACATCGAGATTTTGATAGGGAAAGATAAGAGTGATAATGATGAAAGGATTGAATTGCATTAGTTCGAAGAAGAAAAAGAGGGTTGAATGTTTTGTTTTTGTAAGAGACGGAAAGTTTTAACAAGGGGTTTCATGTTATTATAGAGAAAAACATACAAACAAGAAAAACCGCCCATGCTTTGGTCGGCAGGCGGTTTTTCATAATAAGGTTGGAATCAACCTTTATATATTCTATATACATTCTAACATATAAAAGTTGATTCCTTCCACTAAGGGAGAGAATTATTTTATGACAAAAGTTGTAGATTTTGGACAAGCTGAAAAAAAAGCGAAATTAAGAGATAGTAAGATTGATAGTATTTATGACCGGTTGCAAGCTGGTGGTTACTCAGAAGAAGAGAAAGCAATGCTTTTGCAGTTATTAAGTAAAACAACTGGTGGAGATGAGTATTTCATCGGGAAAAAGAAAAAACCTACAGATCGGGTGAGGTTTGTGCAAATTATAATGGACAATATGGAATATTTAAATCGTATTGGCTATTTTACTAATGCGGAGCAAGCGTTTTTATTGCAAATTTCTTCTTATTTGGAATTTAAAACTAATGTAATCATTGAAAAGGGTAATAGTAATGAAATTGAAACTAATGCAGCAACACCTAGTTATTTAGCTGAAAAGTTTGGTAAAACAAGAGAAAGTGTTTCTAAAACAATGAATTCTTTATTAAAAAAAGGGGTTTTAGGTGTTGCAGAAGCAGGAATGACGACTGATGATGGAAGAACTTGCACTAGCCGTACATGGTTTGTAAATCCGAATATTATGTGTTGTTCTCCAAAAGATAGTGTTGATCGAGCAACTCAACATATTTTTAAAAAGTCACTTAGAAATTTTAAAGTCATTGGAGATAATAAAAAACATAAATTGCCAGTTTACTTATTTTAGATGTCAATTTTACTATTGACATCTTTTTTTTTGTTGCTTTTACCATTTTTTAGGTGTGAAAAAAAATTCACACAGGTGTGAAAAAAAATTCACACCCTATGTCTTATAAACCCTTGATATTGCTGACTTTCTTCACTTTGCTCTTCTCACTCTTATATATATAGCTAAAAGTTCCGCAAGGAACGGGTCGTATTTTTGAGAAAAACACTCAAAAATCTCCACCCTCATAATCAAAAAGGCGATAGCCTTTTTGATTATGTCCTTGCAAAACCTTTTTCGGCTCGTGTGCTTTTCTCGCCAAGCCGACAGACAAAAAGCAAAACAATGGTTCTCGACTTGGACTAGCAAGTATACGAGCCGAACTGCTTAGATCATTCGTCTCAAAATAGTTCTTATTCAAAAAATAGATACGTAATACGTGGGGTTTCGCCCCCACACGACGAGCCAGCACTCTAGCCAAAAAGCAAATTTCAAACCAAAAGACCAGAACAAAACCATGCTAAGTAAAAAAATAATAAGCTGTCCATATGGACAACTTATTTACATAATTTTCGTTATCAGAAGTAAAATGTAACTCGAAAATAGCTAATTTTATCAATTGTTGAATGTCTGAAAAAAATCAAATCAATGATATTGTCTATATCCTTTGGCAACTTCTTGCTGCGATGACTATCATAGTGACTTTTTCTCCAGCAACCACTATTAGTGGCTAATTACCATAAGGCCTTATTTTTGAAATTTGCTGTTTTTTAGAAAGTATGTTAATTTAAGAAAGACCTATTTTTGTTCGGTTTGAGATTAAGAATAAATTTTGTTTTTCGTCTAAGGTATTTGAGCAGGGGTAGTAACATATGTGTGGGTATCCACACTAGGAGGCAACAATTATGGAACAAGGTAAAGTAAAATGGTTTAATGCAGACAAAGGTTTTGGATTCATCGAGCGTGAAGGTGGAGAAGACGTATTCGTACATTTCTCAGCTATCCAAATCGACGGTTTCAAATCTTTAGACGAAGGACAAAGTGTAACGTTTGAAGTAGAAAAAGGACAACGTGGCCCACAAGCTACTAATGTTCAAAAAGCTTAATATTAGCTGATGAAAGACCCTCTTGTAGGGTCTTTTTTTGATTTTGTTACAATATTCCGAATACAACTTTTTTAAGGGGATTTGGGGTGCTTAACTTTTAATGAAAAAGAAGATGTTAGAAATCATAATTTTAGCATTATGGGCTTTTTCTTTTAGTTATCTTGCAATTATATTAGGAATACCAAAAAACGGATTATATATAGTCGTAGGATTTCCAATCTTATTTGTTGGTGGACTTTTAATTGTGCATCTATTTCAAAATAAGAATGAAAATGGAAAATAACTTTGTTTGATTGTATATCTCATACACATCTAGTTAACATAACGTCCTATTATCGGTAGCAAGGTTTTACTAGAATTCTTGTATTTATAGGGGGGGTGTTTCTACTCTATGTAAAATCAATATACAATATTTTATACATGGTTGATTTAGCGGGGATTCTAGGGATCCCGGCTATTCTTTTTTTGCATAAAATCTTGTATATAGAAAAAAGATTTTGATGTTATTATCGAGAAGTAATACATATCAGTATTAAAATCGGAATGTATTTCGAAATCAAATCGTTTTTTAAATCGGTTGTCATATCGGTTGCAAGTGCATTCCGATTTTGATTGAAATGTTGATTTAATTGCGTTTTATGAGTGAAAAACGTATTCCGTTTTCGGGGGAGGAATGAAAATTGGAACTAAAATCGGAAATGCATACACCGAAAATTGTTGCGGATCTTTTAGGGGTCACACCCGATTTACTAAAGGTATGGTCAAACGAGTTTAACATACAAACGGAGCGAAGCCAGGGAGGGCATCGCAGGTATTCTAAGGAAAATATAGAAGAATTAAAAGCAATTAAAGAAAAAATACAGGTGCAAAAATGGTCTTACGATCAAGTTCGAGCATGGCGAAACGGGGAACTTGATTCGTTTGTTTCAAAAGAAGAAAAATCAGAATTAGAAAAGAAATTGAATGAAGTATTAGAAAATCAGCAGTTACAAAATCAATTCAATCAAGCACTTGTTCAAAAATTACAAGAAATTACGAATGAATTGGTTACGACAAAAGAGCATTTAGCGAATACGGAGAAAAAGTTAACTGAAGTAGAAGGTAAAAATAGTGAATTAGAAGTTTTTATAGAGAAGAAGCTAGAGAAGCGAGATCAGTTATTGCTTGAAAACATTAGAGATATGCAGAAGCAAAATCAGAAACAAAAACGGAAAGGTTTTTTCGGTTTGTTTAAAAATTAAATATGATTGATATTTTTGTAGGGTTCTAATGTCGGAAAAAGAAGAATAGAAATATAGCATACATACAATAAGGGAATGCAGTATAGATCAGTCTACAAGCATTCCCTTGCTATTAATATGTTATTTTTTTATAGAGTTTGAGTTATTACGATATAGGCTATGTATAGTAAAGATAAAAAGATAAATATATCTAGTGTTAAAAAAACGTATAAAATTATTTTTATTTTTTTAGATGCATCATTTTTAATCATATAGATAATGAATAGAATTGTGATTGATTGAAATAAAATGGTGAAAAATAAAAAGCTAATAGAAAATACTATAACGTTTGGTGCAAATCCGGTATTTGCAATAAGTAGTGTACTGATTATGTTAAGGATAAATGTAGTTATTATAAAAGTATATTTATAGATGTTTCTAATTTTGATCACCTACTTTAATTTTTTATTTGATAATATAGTTTTTTATTTTTATGGTTATATATAAGTATTTTGTTATTGTTTTCGTCTACAATGTAAACATCTTTTTCTTCCCAATCTATCCCATGAGATATATCTTTTTCAATGGAAAATAAAACGTCTTTATTTCTAAATGGAATTGAATTTCGATGAGCATGAATATTTATTTCATGTTTTTTTGTTTCAATGCTATAATCTCCTGAATAATTGGCGAAGAAAGGTGTTAATTTACTATAAATATATAGAATTTCTCTTTTATCGCTTTTTTGATAAAAGTGGGAATTAATAACCTTTAGATCTGATGTTTTTATGTCCTTTGGTATAAGTAAAAAGGCAATGAGACAATAAAATATAACAACAATAGTAATTAAAGAATATATGTAGAGAGAGGCTATTAATAAATATCTTTTGTAATTGCTTTGTTTTATTATCTGATTTTGCAAATTTGAATCCTCCTTTAATAAAGAATCAATTGAAACATTAAATAGATTGCTTAAGGCTAATAAATTAGTTAGATCGGGAAGACTTTTTCCTAGTTCCCATTTAGATATAACTTGTCTTGAAATAAATAATTGGCTGGCTACATCTTCTTGTGTCATGTTATTTATTAATCTTAAATTTTTTATTTTTTTTCCAATGTCCATATATGTACCTCCTTTAATTACTTTAATTATTCTAATGTTAAATAGTAAGAAACGCATCGTAGCGTTATAAAAAAAGCATGCAATAATCTGTTGCGGATCCTTTTATTGTGATTTATCTTCTTGATAATTAAGAATTAGGAAGGTGAATTATATAGTTAATAAAAGAAATTATAGGGGATAAATTTTTTATAAGTTTTGATATTAAGTAAAATATATATATTATCCATTTGTTGACAGAAACATGGATAATATATATATTTTACTTAATATTATGATTTCCTATTTAAGGGGTGCTATATGTTTAAAGATAAAAAAATGATTCGATTTGGTTTATGGCTATTTGTCTCTTTATCTGTAATTAAGTTTACTATTGGTTGTGTAGAAGGATATTATAAAGCCTCTACAGGTAATGAATTATTAATTTCAGAAACATGGAAAACAGTATTATTAGATGTTCCTGAAGGAATACTTGTTATTTTGGGAGCAATTGCTTTATATCAATTTACAAAAAAAACACCAGGAAAAACGGCATCTATGTAGATGTCGTTTTTTTGATAGATTTTAAATATGGGGTACCGTCAGGAAAATGCGGATCTACAACGTTAAGCTCATTTTTCTGACGGTACCCCCTAAAGAAGTTTTGCATTTCTGGATTGTTTGGGAAAGTTTGATCAGCCGAGCAACATAAAGATATACAAGAAATAAAAAATTGGGGTTAAACCGATGATGATATGTCCTATGAGGTTAATTCTCCAATGAATGTTTCTGATTTTGTTCTTTCCTAA
Source organism: Bacillus mycoides (assembly GCF_001757995.1). Classification (GTDB taxonomy): domain Bacteria; phylum Bacillota; class Bacilli; order Bacillales; family Bacillaceae_G; genus Bacillus_A; species Bacillus_A mycoides_B. The sequence continues at coordinate 7,610 of NZ_LXLV01000061.1, forward strand.
AAGAAAAGTTATAACTAACACTGAAATAAGTGGGCAGAAAAAAGAAATACTGTCCCAAGGGCTGATTCTTTCAAAAATAATACGATTCAATAATGGAATTAACAAAATGAAATTAATGATTAGTAGAAGATACCCTAGTGCAATTCTCATTTTTTACCAACCTTTACACTTTTTATCTTAACTTTAACATTTTTCTGACAATAAAAAAAGGAGCTTCTTTCTTGTCAGGGATATGAGCTTAACGTTGTAAATCCGCATTTTCCTGACCGTACCCCTTTGTGGAATCGTTTATTTAATAAGTAAACAAAAAAGCTCACTCTTTGTTATATAAGGAGTGAGCTTTTTTGTTTTACTACTGATAATGATGCGTTATGTTAACTTAACATGAATACCATATACACCCAAAATTACACAACATATCGTTTCATTATAATGTTAAAATACAAAAAGGGAGGTGTAAAATCATGAATAAACTTTTAGGTTTCTTGTTTGTTGCGGTTGGCATGTGCTTTCTTATGTTAACTTTGACAATGAACGTTCAGAATGTTGCATGGGCTGTAATGTTAGGAGTCAGCATTGTGTCTAATATAGCAGGGACAACCTTATTGTTCAGATACATTAGGGAGTATAAGAAACAAGCATTTTAATTGTTTTTGCATTGTTTAAAAAAGCAAACTCCTCTCCGTTCGGGGAGGAGTTTGCTCTAATATTAAAAATTAGCTTCCTATAACGAAAATTATGTGAACTAGGAGATGATATTTTGGATGTCATCGAGATTGATTTAGAAGACGAAATGACAAAAGAAATGTTTATTAGAGTAATTAAAGATATATATCCTTCAGGGTGTTATATTTACGCCCTCATCCCTGAAAACGAAAATGAATTATTAAGTTATTTACCAGAATCTTTTGTAAGAGCTACTAAGATTAAAATGAATAGCTTTCCTAAAAGTTATGGGGTTGCTGGTTATATAAATGATATAAATTATGAATTTGTTTATTATTTCTATGAGTATGAGCATCTGATCGAATATGTCTTTTCTGCTTCTGAATTAACGGCAAATTTATTTAAGGAATTAAAAAGTTGGAAAGACTTATATAGTTATTTTGAAGAGAAGCGAATCAATCATTTGTCTATGGGTCCTGATCAACAATGGTTGTTGCATTATACTTAGATAAACTTTCAACAATACTCGATTTTTCTAGATTTCTAGATAGATTGACTGCTGATAAGTGGGGTTATGTAAACTTTTAATATGGTTTTTAATCTTTGGACAGGATTAAAATTGTTAAATAAAAATTATTTATACAAACTAATCCCTTATCTATAATAGATAAGGGATTAGTTTAATTTTGTTGTATGGTGTAAACAAAATTGAGTGTCATAATATATGGTAACATGGATATTTATGTGTTTTTTAAATTTTATTTATTCTAAACAAACAAAAAGAACTAGTATCATACTAGTTCTTTTTGTTTGTAGATCCATATTTAAGTAGTAGGGTACTACATATAAATCAATACAATATTAGAAGTAAAAGGATACCAACCTTTGTACAGATTAATTATAGCATAAATTTTCAGAAAAAATATATTTATTAGTTGGTTATTTATTCCTTGTTTTATCGCGTTTTGAATGTATACTTTTGTCAGTTGTTTTGGGGAAAATGAGTAAGTTGTAATGAAGTTAATAAAACCAAAGATTTGAATGTAAACTAATATCTAAAAGTTTACATTCGAGAAAAGTAAAAAAAGAGTCCTATTAATTTAGGACTCTTCAATGTGTAGGGACTAAGAACAACACATTATTGCCTTGTTAAAGGCATCTTCAGGGATATATACTTTGTTGTTTTTAACTTTATATGGAATATCATTTCTTTTAAGTATATTTGTATCAACAGACTCTACTGAATTACCCCATCTTATGTATTCACCGCTGTAACCTTTTGAATACCAAAATACAACAAAAAGAATCAAAAAACCTAAAAATAAAAATACTATTCTCTTTTTTTTCATTTTTTCACCTCTTTATCAATAATACATATATACATGATTTATAAAAGTGAGAGTAACTCTCATAGACAAGTATGATAAAATAAATTTTACGTTTTTTTAGGACTTCAAGATTATTAACTTGTTGTTGATGTGGTGGAGCCTCAAGTATGTAGAGATTTAAAAAAGTCCCTTAATATTAAAGGGACTTTGCTCACACAAATGATCTGCACATCAATTCATCTTTGATATACAGATCATTTGTATGATAATTTTTATAAATAATTGCTAAATAATGAACTTACATAAATGCTTTTAAAAGTTCTTGAACGAATGGAAGTGCTGCTCCTACAAATTTTAAAACTGCCATTGCGATTGCCATATTATTTCCTCCTCTTTTTTTCGTATTAAGGTATGATGATTTTTATAAATAATTGCGGAATAATGAACTTACATTACTGCTTTTAAAAGCTCTCCTACTAATGGGATGATTCCACCTAAGAATGATAAAACTGCCATTGCGATTGTCATATTATTTCCTCCTCTTTTGTTGATGCTAAGATGTGATTTATCTTTATGCTTTCATTATAGTAAGCGCTTACATTTTTATCAATACATTCTTATATGCAATATTGCATATAAGAATGTTATCATATCGAGGTGAGAGTCTTTAAGGGTTCTCCTTAATAGGAGGAAACGGATATGGAAAGAGTACAAGCGATTATTGACAGTAATCTGAAATTCAAGAGCTGGGTTAAACAGGTACTAGCTATAGGCGGAATATTAGGGTTCTGCTACTTGGTATTATATGTTTTATGTTTCTTATTTGCTATGTAAATACTAGATAACTACACTAGTGGAGTCTTGCCTACAGAGGTAAGGCTCTTTTGTTGTACCTGAGGTAAACAAACTATACACAATACCTCTCTCAAGCTTTTCAGATTACGCTGTATGGTGCATTGCTCCTCTGATGGTACAAATATATAGGTTGATGGACATGTAGCTCTACTCCTAAAAAATGAAATTCAACATACAATGCCATGAGCATTTACAACATAGTTTTTACTATTGACGAAACTGAAAGTTTACTTTCATAAATAAAAAAGAGTTTGGACTATTTAGGACTCTTGGAAATAGTAATGAGTTTTATTTTCTGCGTGGATTGTAAGAAAGAAAAGAGCAGGATCTGAATCCAGATTCTGCTCTTTTCCTTAGTTGGCAATTACATTTAAGATGGTTTACTCTCGACAAACCTTGTTTTTACTTTTTGAGATTACCAGATGATATTGGGTGTCTACAAGATTTTATGCAAGATTGCATGAATAAAGAAATTATAGTATCCGAAAAATAATTCAAGTCAAATTTACAGTAAATGAAGAAGATAACGTTTAGTATATCAAATGAATTGAGGGAGAAGTGGTTTATGGGTGTTGGTCAATCAAAACGGACCTAGCGAAGCGAAGGGAGTATTTGACTTGACCAACTGAACGTCACCCAAACCCTCTTGGCATTGAACAAACAACCGTTTGTTCCTGCCAACCGGCGAGGGAGCCCCTCAAGGATTGAGGGGTTGGGGAGTTCGATTGATGGGGTCAAGGGGAAGAGTTCCCCTTGTAGGTTCGGACAAAGTCCGAGGTCTTTTTGCCATGTTAAACATGGCTCGGCGGAGCCGAAAAGCGTCGCAGACCCCTATCATTTTGATGCGTTAGCGTCAAAATACGTATAGGATTACGTCAATTGACACAATTTCGTCGCCTTGCTAGACTTATTGTATCAATTAATCTAGGGAAAGTGGTGGCACTTTATGTTGTTCTCTATCTCATTTAATCAATCTCACCAAAGTTCATTAAGCCATAATAACAGAGAAAACATTTATGGGAATCCTGGCATCGATCTATCCAGGTTAGACGAGAATATCTACTTTGTTCAAAAGGATATCCTAAGTATATACAAGGATGTCTTTCAAGAAGCGGTGGACAAGTATAATGAGAAGCAAAAACGAAATGACCGTAAGATTCAGGACTACTATGACAAAATACATAAAAATGAAAAGACACATGAGCAACGAGAATTGGTTGTAGCGGTTGGAGAGGGTAAAAATGACCCAAAGTATAGGGAAGCTAAAAAAGAAGCGTTAAAACAGTATGCGGAGGCGTTTCAAGGGCGAAATCTAAATCTAGCAGTCTATAACATGGTTTTACATGATGATGAAGCAAATCCGCATTTACATATTAACTATGTACCGAATTTCGAAAGTAGTCGAGGATTAACGAGGCGTGTCGGAATGGATAGAGCCTTGCAACAACAAGGCGTACAAGGGAAAGGGATGGAGCTAATTGCGAATTGGCGTGCATTGGAAACGGCTTATATTGAGGAATTGGCTAGAGAACAAATTCCGAATTTTGAACGTGCTAATGTGGGTTCACATAAGTATATGAAAGTTCGTCAATACAAGGAATATGCTGAGGCAGTTTCCAACATAGAGAATCAAATTACCGAGATAAGCAAGCGATTGCCCAATAATAAAATTACGCTTAAGACCAAAAAGAAAGAAATTAAAACGGAGGTAAAACCAAAATTAATTGGTAAACCTGAAATCATTGAGAAAGAAACAGGCAATTATGTTTTTTCTCCAAAGCAACTTGAAAAAGTAGAAGACTTGATAACCGCAGCAGTCACTGTAAAAAAAGATTATGAGCGTTTGCAGAATACGGATTTGGTAAAAGAAAATAGGGAATTGAATCGTCAAGTTGATAGTTTGTATGATTCTTTAAAAGAATCCCAAAAGATAAATTTAGAGTTGAAAGAGGAAAATAGAAAATTAAATACTGAAATAGGCTCATTAAAAACACATTTAAAGGATTTGAAGGAGAATATAAGAGTTCTGTATCAACAGACGAAAAAAGCTTTTAAAGAGAAATTTAAGGTGTTTAGAGGGATTATTAAAAATGAATTGGATAGCAAGGGAATAGATAATCAATTTGAACGTGAACATAAGAGAGAAATAAGCAGACATCGAGATTTTGATAGGGAAAGATAGGCGTGATAATGGTGAAAGCATTGTATTGCATGAGTTCGAAGAAGAAAAAGAGGATTGAATGTTGTGTTTTTGCAAGAGACGGAAAGTTTTAACAAGGTGTTTCATGTTATTATAGAGAAAGACGTATACACGAGAAAAACCGCCCCAGCTTTGGCCGGCGAGGCGGTTTTTCATAATAAGGTTGGAATCAACCATTTATATATTCTATATACATTCTAACATATAAAAGTTGATTCCTTCCACTAAGGGAGAGAAT
>NZ_LXLV01000062.1 GCF_001757995.1 Bacillus mycoides
ATTTATCTGAATAAGTTTGAAATTTATCCCCTTTTTTAACCATAATAAAATCCCCTCCAAGTAAAAGTGTAACATCCATGTGTATTCATGGTCTTTTTACACTGTCTACCTTAAGGGGATAATATCAATTGATATGTCTAAATTCACCACTCACTATGTATTGAAACGATTGAAGTAGCATTACAACTGGAAAGCTATTACTCACGTATCTTTCTATTAATATCAAAAAAGACGGGCTATGCCCATCTTTTAATTTAATTTTGCATTATCTTGCTTTTTTAAAGCTTTTAATTTCGTCGGTGTAACATCCGTGCCTTCTTCGTTAACGACTTTAATTCCTTTTAATTCGTTTAACATATTTTGACGAAATCCTTTTAAATATTGTTCACGTAGCGATTGGCGCTCACGTTGTTCTTCTTCAGTTAAGCCTTCAGCTTTTGCTTTTTTCGCTAAGAAGTTAATGCGTTCAATGAGTTCGTGACTTGGCATCTCGAATCCCCCTTCTACTCAAAACTGATTATTATCATACAATAGTTAGTCCTCTTTATCAAGCAATTGCTTTGTATATTCTACATATCTTCGATGTACAGTTGCTTTTGAAACATCATGACCAAAACCACGAAGTGTTGCTGCAATTTCTTCAAAAGTTAATTCATTCCGGCGTAAACGTACAATTTCCTCAATTGGCACTTCTTTTTTCTCACGTCCTATACTTAAATGACGATTTTTCAAATTATTCTCCGGACGAAATCCTTTCTCTACCGCCCTTTGCATGCCACGTTTAATTTTTAAATTATGGATCTTTCTTTGATACTCTTCAACGATCCCAATTATATTTAGCACCATCGAATCTGAATCTGAAAGCTGTAATTCACCACTATGCGTGTGCGTATAAACTTTTATCCCCTCTTTATGTAAACAATGCATTAATGCAATCTTTGCATTCCCTCTACCAAGACGCGTTTCATCTTGTATAAGTAGTACATCAACTTGTCCATCTCGAATTGCATCTAGCATTTCTAATATGCCATCACGTTCAATTGTATAACCGCTAGCCTGCTCCTCAATTACCTTTGTAACATCCATTTGATAGCGCTCAGCTAAATGCAATAATTCATCTTTTTGACGCAATAATGATGTTTCCTGTTCTTCTTTTGTTGTACTCACACGTGCATAAATAATTGCATTCATTTTGAACCCCTCTTTCTCACTATATTTTCCTTATAGTGTATCATAAATTCGCCTTTCGTTCGAACTTATGTTTGTAGAATGTTTTTTCGCATGTTATACTTAATAATAAGAAAAATGAAAGAAAACGAGGTGTTAGAAAACATGGAAAAGTTAACGAAACGCCAGCAAGACATTCTCGACTTTATTAAGCTAAAAGTACAAGAAAAAGGATATCCACCTTCCGTACGTGAAATCGGTCAAGCAGTCGGCCTCGCTTCTAGTTCTACAGTGCACGGACATTTGTCACGACTAGAAGAAAAAGGATATATTCGACGCGATCCAACAAAACCACGCGCAATTGAAATTTTAGGTGACAACCGAATGGAAACAGAAACACAATCTATTATTCAAGTTCCAATCGTCGGAAAAGTTACTGCCGGTTTACCGATTACAGCAGTCGAAAGTGTAGAAGATCACTTCCCACTTCCAGCTAGTATCGTTTCTGGAGCAGATCAAGTGTTTATGTTACGCATTTCTGGAGATAGCATGATTGAAGCTGGTATCTTTGATGGTGATTTAGTTGTTGTTCGCCAACAACAGTCTGCATACAACGGTGAAATTGTAGTTGCTTTAACAGAAGATAACGAAGCAACTGTTAAACGTTTCTACAAAGAAAAAGATCATTTCCGTCTACAACCGGAAAACTCTTCACTAGAACCTATTATTTTAAAACAAGTGTCAGTTATTGGAAAAGTAATTGGCGTATATCGTGATTTACATTAAAAATAATAAAAAGAAGATAATTCCCTTATTTATATAGGGAATTATCTTCTTTTTATATTTTGATAGATTTCCGTTCATTCAAAAGAATTTATTTCATTAATTATTAACGCGTTTCAATAGTAACATCTCCAGCAGCAGTTTTACCGCTAATCTTTTTACTACCATTACCAATCGTTATATTTTTATTTGCTTCATTAAAAATTGTCACGTCTCCAGCAGCGGTTTGCCCAATTATAACTGCATCTTGTGGTTTTTCCAATAAAGTAATATCTACATCTCCAGCAGTTGAACTTGCCTCTAAATCATATTTAGAATCATGATCAATAATATCTATATCCCCACTAGCCGTTTTTGCTGTTGCTTTCCCTATTACTTTTTTAAAATTCACTTCACCAGCTTTTGTAGAACCCTCCACACTCTTTGCTGTTACATGTTTCAAATCCACTTCTCCGGCAAGTGTTTCAACACTTACGCGGTCACTTTTCACATTACTTATTTCTATTTGTCCAGCGGATGAATTTACTTTTATCTCTTGATAAGAACGTTCAGGTACTAATATAGTCAATGTAGGTGTTTGAAATCCGAAATTGTAAAATGAAAAATCAAATGAAACACCTTTTTCTATTTCCCCTATGACTTTTAATGTATCACCATCTTCAGCAATACGAATCTCCTGTTTACTTACGTCTCCTGTTTGCTTTACATAAAAAGAGGAATCAGGAGATTTTTGGACAACAATATCTCCAGCATCTAATTTAACTTTTACATTTTTTAGCGTTTCGTTTTTAATTACGTCCTCTTTATCTCCTTTTTCTGCAGTTTGTACTGCTTTTTCATATGTTTGCGAAATCCCTATTACTCCAATAATGATACAAGCGATAGCTACTAATAATATCTTTTTCATCATCTACTCCCCTTTTATCATTTTGAAGTTCCATACTACATAGCGTACACATAATCTTTTAAACCACCTCGTACTATAATAAGCTACAATACATAACAACAAACCTACTCCAACAAACGTTATACTAACGAAAAGATCCAACCATATAAAAGTGCCCATAAATACTTTTATAATAACGAAAAATGGTGTCACTACACTAGCAATCCCACCGACCCAAAAAGAAAATATAAAACCGATAATTGCAACTAACGGGCCTAACACAATAATAAAATTAAACAAACTAAGTCCAATCGCTGCCATGACAGCTCTTGTTATATTCGAAGTCGATGGATCCTTTTTCATCTCATCAAAGCGATACAAAGCAAGCAAATCTTTCGCAATTACTTTCGGAAAGCCAAGTCCCTTTATTATTTCTGATTCAGTTTTCCCCTCTTCTATCCCAAACTGAAAGTGCTCTTCATAATCAAATAAAATATCTTGTCGCTCTTCTTCTGGTAACTTTCTAAGATGACTTGATAATTCTTTAAGAAACTGCTCTTTACTCATCCCATTCCACCCCTTCAATAATTTCTTGAACACCTTTAGCAAAATCACGCCACTCTGTTACTAATAACGTAAGTTGCATCTCTCCTTGCTCTGTTAGTTGGTAATATTTACGGGGCGGTCCTTCCGTGGATTCTTTTAAATACGTTTGAAAATATCCATCTTTCGTTAAACGGCGTAATAACGGATATACAGAACCTTCCGATATTAAAAATTTATTAGAGATTTGCTGAACAAGTTCATATCCATAACAATCCTTACGTTTTACAAGTGCCAATACACACAGTTCTAACACACCTTTTTTAAATTGAACATTCAAGGACAATCCCCCTTTCTTATTTTAGTACTGTTTAATACACGGTACCTGTTTTATCCATAATATACCACTCGGTACTATTTATTGCAAGGTACTAAACTATATTTATTCCCAAAATTTAGAAACCGCACAAATAAAAGCCCTAATAAGATCCTGTTGTAGCTGATCATTATTCGGGCTTTTATTCAATTCGAATTACATTCATACACGATTTCATTCACTCTTGCTCCTCTAAGAACCAACTTCCATTTGTGAGCCCAATAAATTTCGAAACACACCTTTTCTCTCCTTAGCCAATTGATTAAATTCACCTTTTTGAACAATTTCCCCTTTTCCTAAAACAATAACTTGATCTGCATTGCGGATCGTAGATAACCGATGCGCAATAACAACAATAGTCATCGTTCCTTTCAATCTTTCTATCGCTGATTGGATCTTTACTTCATTTTCAGTATCTAATGCACTCGTAGCTTCATCTAATACTAAAATGGATGGTTGTCTTAAAATAGCTCGAGCTAGTACAAGTCGTTGACGTTCACCACCTGAAAGTCTCACTCCACGATCTCCAATGAGAGTATCAAGCCCTTTTGGAAGCATTCGTACAAATTCAGCTGCCGCCGCAAAATCTAATGCAGTCCAAATTTGTTCTTCGCTCGCATTCGGCTCAATCATCAATAAATTTTCTCTTATGCTTGCATTAAATAAAAAAGGATCTTGTGGCACATAACTAATAGCCCGTCTCAATGACAATAAATTTTCACTTGTAAGAGGAGTTCCATCTATTAATACTTGACCTTTCTCTGGCTGAATCAATCCCATTAAAACATCGATTAATGTACTCTTTCCAGCTCCCGAATGTCCCACAATAGCCGTCATACTATTGATTGGTATTTTCATATTAATATTTTTAAGTGCATACAAATGCTCCTTCTTATTATACCGAAAATAAATATCCTTACATTCAATACCCTGTTCTATACAAATCGGCTTTATATGTTTTTGCTGATGTATATCCTGCATTTCAATCGCTTCATTACATTCCCCTTGTAATTCCCATAATGACTTAAAAGCAGGAATGCTTGCAGCAAGCTGTTCTAAATTAGACTGAATTGTCATAAATCGTGGCCATAGTCTCGAAAAGATGAGTATGATTAATAGTAATTGGGCCGGTTGAGCTTTAAATATACTTACTGATAATAATATAAAAAATGCAATTAAAATAGCCATTGAAACTTTATAAAACAATTGAGAGTTCGACCTTATTCTCATATACTCCATTTGTTCATTACTCATCTTTTCTGTTATAGATTGTAACCAATCTAAACGTGATGCTTCCAAAGTATTACTCTTTATATCTTTAATTCCATTAAAATGATCTGTTATACCAGAAAGATAGCTTTGTGCTAATTTTGAGGTCTTACCGCCTAGTATTCGTGCTTTTTTTATAAAAACACGAGAAGCTACCAAGAATAATAAGCCAAAGACCAAAACAAATATAGTTATTTGGGGAGATAATAAAAACGCAATCCCCACCTGTATGAATGTAAACAGAATAGCAGCTAACAATTGTAAAATTAAATTAACCCCATAACTTACGCGAGCTAATTCTGTAGTTAATATATTTATTAGATTTGTTTTCCTTTTCTCTAAAAAAAAACTCCACTTCGCTTTTAGAATCATACTATATGTTTCTATTCTTAATTCTCGTACAAAAGCTTGTTGCGTTCTCGCATCCCTTAGCGCTATGTTTCTTTGTAGTAGATTTTGACCTAACACTATTAGTATATATATACCTAAAATAGAAATTAGACTTATTGTTTTAGGGAAATCCTGTAAAATTCTATAGACAGGTGCAATAAAAGCAGTCTCCTCACCTACATTGATTATTCCAGTCATACTTATCATAGGAATTAATAAAATAATACCTATCCCTTCAAGTAAACTTATTAAAACCATACCAAACAAATTCACATACAGAATTTTCCCTGCAGAAGAATATAATTTCTTCATAAAATATATAATATGATTCATCGATGTTCCCCCTATAACAAAGCAAGCTCCTTTGTTTTCCTCCAAAGACATAGAAACGGACGTAAAGGAAAATATAAAAAATGAAGCGATTTAGGTAACGGTAATGTTTTTGCATCAATTGGATAAGGATAAAGTTGGCTCAAAATAAATATAATTTTTTGCTGATTAGACATCAGTGAAAATAAATGTCTACTATGATAAGCAAGTACTTCTTCAGGAACAGGTTCAGAATGCAAGTTTATCATTTTCTTGAAATAAAACAGTGCTTCTTGTGCTAGCTGCTTCGAATGTTTTTTAGCTACTAATTCCGTCATTCTTTCATTTAGTCGTGTACCTAGCAATTGTGATGCCAAAATTAATGCTTGTCCTCCTAAATGAAGTATTTGGTATTTTCTCATTAATTTATGAATCTCATTCCAGTTAAGATCTTGATTGACAATTTTTTTTATGTCTACTAACCAACGTAACCTGGACCAACCATGTCTGGCACCATGAGATACAAGAAATAAAAATAAGTCTTCCTTTCCTAACATATATACCGAATTACTCGTAAGTGTACTTTTTCTCTTTCGCTTCCAAAGCTCTTCAAACCCAGGTTCCTTACCCGGTCCGGGATTTAACCTCCAATGAATTTCAAGTTTGATCCGCCTTGTTGGATGGAAAAATGTTATATGGTGATGCCTCCATTTCCAATCACTTAATATCGTTTGAATATAATCATCTTTCACATATCCTTGCTCTAAAAGTAGTTTTTCTACTTTTTCTAAATTTTGAATAGGAATGAGAACGTCCAAATCGCAGGATGTTCGCAAAGAAATATCTCCATATAAGTCCTGAGATAGTACAGGCCCTTTTAGAAACATCGTACGAATCCCATTTTCATTAAAAAGTTTATTTATTCGTTCCATTTCAGCACTTAAATAAAGCATTTGAAATGTATTATTTTTATATTTTCTATTTAAAGTTTGTACAACATGTGAAGGAATTCGTTCCTCATCTACCTGTTTAAGTTTTTGATAAATCACCGGATAAACACGATGATGCATAGCTTGCTCAAGAAAAACCTCCCAATCAATATCTGCAAACCATTCCCTACTGTAAGTTTGCAGTGTTTCGTCATCTTGTAACTTCAAAATTGCAAAAAGAAATTTCAATTCCTTAGACATGAACTCTACATCAAGATCAAAATCATTCCTCATTTTATTCTCCTTTAATAGTGTCCTCACTTAACCTCTTTGCAAATGATCCAACGACAGTAAACTTCTCCATCCCCTCTGATCCAGTAACATAAAAAGAACCGCTACGTAACCATGCATGCGCAATTAATTCCCCATTATTATCCTTAGCGGTTCCTAAATAAAGAGTACTATCAATATGACGTTTTTCGAGCATTTTCATCCCAGCTATAGCTTTAACAAGGCACTGACTTTCCCAAAAAGTATAACGACTCATAACAGAAATAGCTTCGGACACCTTATTTAGTGTATCCCAGTTTGGCTGAATGTGAGTAAATGATGTTTCGTTCATGTAATCTCCTAAAGAAGGTGCAACTTTGGAAAATGTACTACTTTTTAGTACACGTGCCCACCCTAAGAAAATAAAAGCCTCAAAAAGTAAAAATTTTGTTTTTGTGTTCAATGATAAAAATATCCTTAACCTTTTCACAATATTCATTAATCCCTCCCTAACAATTCTCTTAAAGTTATGAATCTACTTATTAGGGTGGTCTTTTATTTGAATTAAACCTTCTTGAAACAAACACTCTAAAAAGGAAAGAACTTGCTCTTCACAATCTTTTCGTTCAATATCATAGTTAGATACTAACATAGTAACAAGCTGATTAATTATTATCGGCTTTTCAATAAGCTCCCATATTTCTCCGCCTATTTCACCTAAGTTATAATAATTTCCTTTTTGGACATTTAACATAACTTTTTCTCCATCCATATCGCTTACTATATTACCTTCACTCTGTACAACATTATGTTCTAATGATATTTTTCTCGAATGAACAACCATCAGCCATACTCCCTTTCTGTATAGTATTTAAAATAACTTGCACAAGCTCATGAGCTGTAAATCTCGAAGCCGGGCGTCTTAATTGAAACATTTCCATTCCACTTGCAATATTAGATGAAGTTTCAAAATGCCATTCCATCAATCCTAATTTAGAAATCAAAGAATTCCTAAAAGTATGTTGGTATAATTTACACAAGCGTGTGAGACCTTCAATACGGGTCATCTCAATATCTTCTCCCTGCGTTTTTACTAATTCAATAACACCAGCAAGAGGTAATGGATCGGGAAAAAATTGAGAATTAACAGGAACAGCATACTTCGTTTCCCTTTCAAATAAAGGGCTAAATTGCGCTACTTCCATTCCTAACTCATTTATGCTCTCTTGCCATAATTTTTGTTGTGCGTAAGAAGGATGAACTATTGCAGTATTTTTATTCAAAAGAGACACAGCAACTACATCATCACTTAAAAGCTGATGTCCTTTATTCAAAAAAGCCGAGGCTAACGTTGATTTTCCAGCTCCTGAATCACCAATCAATGCATATGCTTTTCCATCTATGGCAATTACACTCCCATGCAATGGGAGTGTTTTACGTTGCATTAAAAGCGCCCCCATACAAGTTCCCAGAATATATAGGCGAATTTTATCTTCTTCTGCGTCTGCCATAGGTGAAAAGGTGATTTTCTCGCCGGCTTGTATAGAAAATATTGCAGTTTGAGGAACATGAAACATAACTACATCATCCTCCACTACAATTGTTTTTTTCTTTTCTGCGCTATATTTACGCCACTGTTCTGACAAATCCGTTATTTCAACTTGAACATCTGCCATCTCTTTTTTTTCATTCAGCTGAGACAATTCGGGTAATGGAATTTCACTTACTATTTTTAACCCGAAGGCTTGATATAACACATTCCCCATAGAATCAAACATCCTATCCCCCACATTGTCAATTTTTTGAAAGCTCTTATATAATAAAGCTATATAAGAGCTTTATTTTTCCAATAACTTAACTGTACTTCACTGGGTCATCTGGGTCAGGTTGAACAGCATCTGGATATTTATGCCCAGGCCCAGCCATAGTCATATTAATATTAAGTACTTCTAATACAGGTTGTTTCCATTCCTTTTTCATACGTATCACCTCCTTTCATATTGCTTTTTTTATAAATCGATAGAAGATTAAGCTGCGCATTAAAACTCTAAAATCTAAATCAAATGCATATTCTGGTCGAGGTTCTTTACAAATTTTTGAGATAGCTTTCTTAATTACCTCTACATTTAGAAATTCAGAGATTACTGGGTCTACACTAAGTTCTTCAACTTCCTCAATAAATTCATTCCAAAAAGGAGCCATACGATAAACACCATCTGCACCTTGAATACCTCGAACCCGTTGATTCAATCGTACTTTATCAGGAAGGAAGTTCTTTGTGGCTCTCCGAATCAGGGCTCGATCTAAACCATTTTGAACATACTGTTCTTCTGGGACTGACAAACAAAATTGAATCAATCGTAAGTCATTTGTGGGATCACGATCCCATAAGGCATAACGTAATGATAATTTCGTTTCATACGTGCCATTTATGCTCCAATAATATGGTTTTTCAAACTGTTCTCTTTTCATGTCATATGCATTAGAAATAGAGGTGCCTGTTATATCTATTTCTTGTTCTCTAAGTCTGTCAAAAACATTCATTTCCCTTGCAAATTCCGGATTAATTATTGCGGAATTTGCATCTTGTTTTCCTGAAAAAAGTAACTGATGCAAAAATGGAAATGCCTTTCGTCTTACCACTTCAAAAACACGTGATTTTTTTACTCCTATATTTCTACTATATAAATATAGTTCACGATAAAAACGAATCCAATGTAGCTTTTTCAATAACATTGCCTGGTAATCTAACATAGGCCCCCACGATACTGTCCAATTACCTCTTTGACCACTAAGAAGTACTCCTATTCCATGCTGAGATGCTTTTTCATAAACTCCACTCAACCAAAAAGTATTCTCAAAAAATTTATATGGCATCTCCATTGTTTCCAGCCAATCATCAATTTCCGATAGTGGGCTTCTCTCTGGCAATTCTAAATAATAATCCTGTATATTCCCTACATGCTCTACAGTCGATTGAATAAATGGCCTTTCATCAGCCATTCTACCTTTGTGTGTCCAATCTTCAAATCCTGTTACAGGGACATAACTAAACGTATGTAACTTTTTATTTTCAGCACGTAAATCCTTTGCAGCGAAGCTAACGACAGACCCTGAGTCTAGCCCTCCGCTCAAATGAGCTCCTACTTGGTGATGTGTTCGTAAACGTGCCTTCACTGCACTTTGATACACCTCTCGAAACGCCTCTTCATACTCTTCATTTGATTTTAAATTAAGCATTTTCCCAGCAGTTGGTGTATAGTATCGCGAAAACTTCACTTTGCCTTCCTTTACCAAAATAGTGTGTGATGGAGGCACCTGTTCTATATATTTATAAACTGTTAACTGTGGATCTACTGATTCGAAATTTACAGGTATAGCTAAAAATTCAGCAAGCCACTGCTCATTCAATTTTTTATCAACATATGGTAGAGTAAATAACGGATTTATAATAGTGCAAAAAGCAAACTTTTCCTCACCACGATAAAAATAAAGTGTCCGGCTTCCCGAAAAATCTCTAGCACCAAAAAGAATTTGTTTTTTCTCATCCCAAATCATAAAGGCAAAATCGCCTATCAAATATTTTGGAGCCGATTCCCCCCATTTTTGATAAGAGAGTAAAATTAATTCACTATCTGTCATATTCTTTCTATCCGCATAATCTACTTGTAATTTTTCAAATAACTCATGACGATTATCAATAATAGCATCTGCTGTAATTGCCAGTTGCTTTTCATAATTATAGAAGGGTAATTGTTCACCAACTGACTCTGGTGTAATCCATTGTGCGTGACATCCTAGGAAAGCATTTTCTTTGTGCCATATTTGAATATCATCAGCAGGGTACTTTTGTAAATCACTCATTAATCGTGTGCCATGTTCAATTGATACAGGTTCATTAGTAAAGTGAATAATACCAGTTATAGCGCTCATTTCTTCCTCCTAATATATGAAAAGTTACTACAAATACTATTTATATATTAAATTCGTTAAACATACCCCTTTATCATTCTTTTTAACGAACAAAATTATTTGTTTTATTACTTTCTCAATTACATGCTTTAATTTACTTACAGACTAAGATATAAATATTTAAAACCTATAATCATCCCTTTTTTATATCAATTGAAACTGAATGTTCCCAAACAATCCCCTTTAAAATTCACTATAAAGAACAAATAGTGGTACATATACAAATCTAATTCCAATTTTACTTACTTTTCTTTTAATTCTTCCATTCTACTGCTTTTAAAATGCTTTGAATTACCCTTTGTTGATCTTCAGCTAACATATTAGATCCTGAAGGCAAACAAATTCCACTTTGAAATAAGGAATGCGACACATCTTCATTTTTACTATGCGGATAATACTTCTTCTCTTTAAAGAGCGACTGCATATGAAGTGGCTTCCACATAGGACGCGCTTCAATATTCTCTTCTGCTAAAGTTCTCAACAATTTCCCAATAGAGATCCCGGATTCCTTTTCATCAATTGTCAATGTAGTAAGCCAACGATTAGAGCGAGTATTTTCTAATTCAGGCATAAAATAAAATCCTGGCATGTGAGATAGCGCTTCGTAATACCGTTTATATATAAATCTTCTAGCTCTCACCCTATCTTCTAACACTTCTAATTGTCCTCTACCAATACCAGCTAAAATATTACTCATTCGATAATTATATCCTATCTCACTATGCTCATAATGTGGAGCTGGATCCTTTGCTTGTGTCGCTAAAAACCTCGCTCTTTCTAATGCTTCTACATCATTAGAAACTAGCATTCCACCACCTGAAGTTGTAATAATTTTATTTCCATTAAATGAATAAACACCAAATTTCCCGAATGTACCGCTTGCTTTTCCTTTATATGTAGATCCAAGAGATTCTGCTGCATCCTCAACTATAGGAACATTATATTGATTACAAAGTGAAAGAATTTCATCTAGTTTAGCACTCTGACCATATAAATGAACAAGAATGATAGCCTTTGGTAATTTCCCCACTTTATTAGCTTCATACAATGCATGTGCCAATGCATTCGGTGACATATTCCATGTTTCCGGCTCTGAGTCAATAAATACTGGTTCAGCTCCCAAATAAACAATCGGATTCGCACTCGCTACAAAAGTAAAACTTGAACAAAATACTCTATCTCCCTTTTGAACATTTAATAATTGCAAAGCTAAATGAATAGCAGCAGTACCCGAACTAACTGCAGCCCCGCCCTTAACCCCTACAAAAGATGCAAGTTCTCTTTCAAATCCATCAACATTCGGGCCAAGAGGAGCAATCCAGTTGGTATCGAATGCATTTTGAATATATTTTTGTTCATTCCCACTCATGTGCGGAGAGGAAAGGTAAATTCGCTTTTTATGCTGAACTGTGTGCATGTAAACACATCCTTTATACATATTTAAATACTATGTATCTAAAAACATATGCTTTAATACAGATATATCAGATAATCTCCTTAAATTATCAATTGTATAATGTGCTTTATAAGCTTGCTCAACTATAAGATTATGATAAATTCCATCTTCTCTATTAATATGGATCGTTAACCATTTCAATTTCTTGGCCGTTATAAAATCCTTACTTAAATTATCTCCTATATAGACACATTGCTGATGAGGCACCTGTAATTCCTTACTTATTT
Organism: Bacillus mycoides; assembly: GCF_001757995.1. GTDB lineage: Bacteria > Bacillota > Bacilli > Bacillales > Bacillaceae_G > Bacillus_A > Bacillus_A mycoides_B. Next base: position 12,578 of record NZ_LXLV01000062.1, read on the forward strand.
TTTCATAAGGAATTTTGCTTGGCTTCCAACATTCTTTTCCAAGCTTATCAGTGAGAATTATTGAATGAACTCTCTCTTTTAAATTTAATGCATTTATTTTTCTTTCTTGAGCAACTAAATATCCATCTGAAATAAGTCCTATTTTAACGGTATTAACTAAATTATTTAGTACCCAATCCGCTTCCTCCAATAATTGAATATCTGGTTTATGGAACCTATACTGTTCTATCAAATTACTAATCAATTTTTCATCATAATCAATGTCTAACTTTTCAAGTGTTTTATTAAACACAAACTTTCTTTCGCCTGAATTGAATAATCGAATTGCGATATTATAAAAACCAATTTTCCCATAGTTCTCTTTAATCCAATCATCCACTGCTTTAAAACCACTTACGACATAATCTTTCTCTTTATATAAAGTATCATCCATGTCAAAAACAATTGCTTGAATCACCATATTAAACAATCTCCATAAAAACCGCTTCATCATATCTAAGCATTGTTAAATTTTCTCTCCAATTAAAGTCCTTATCTATAAAGACTTCCCCCTGACACATTTTAATTGTCCAAAGTGGAAAATTCGCTCCTGCTTCTATTGATAGTGGTATTCCTCCTCCAAAACGAGGGTTTATTTCAATAAACGTAATTTGTCCATGCTCCTTTTTAAAACATTGTAAAGTAATACACCCAATAGGATTAGGAAGAGCTTTTATTACAGTTTCTGCTGCTTGGATGATATCAAAATCCTTCTTGGTCATACCTTTACTTACCTCACCTGCTCGTGTCTCTATACGCAATCTAGGAACGATCGTTTTTATATTCCCATAGAAATCTACCATGACATCTATAGTGTATTCTTCTCCTGAAACGTACTCTTGTATCATAGCGTTAGGTATATAATCCTTAAAAAACTCCAATTCCTTTTCATTCATTATTTTTGTTACACCTTTACTAGAACTGCCATCATAAGGTTTAATTAATAGTGGAAATTGATATTCTTTTCTTTCAATCTCTTCATCACTAAATACTCTAGGCGTTGGTATATTATTAGATACAAAAAAGTTATACGTGTATTTTTTGTTATTAGCTATTTTATTTAATTCCATACTAGAAACTAGTACTTTTACACCGATACCTTCAAAAATCTTTGCATTATTAGCCAAAAGCATTAATTCCGTATCAATTAACGGAATTATTAGATTTATCATTTCAGATCTACATATTTTTAATAATTCATTTATGTATCCTTCTTCATTTACATGTGGAACAATAAAATGCTTATCGCTAAAGTAAATAGTAGGTGCAGTTTCTTTCAAATCTGCAGTAATGACCTTGCCTTTGATTCCTTCTTGTTTAAGTGCTTCCTTAAATTTTTCAATTAAGGCGACCCTCCTACCTGAGCTATTAAACAAAATATTCATTTTATTCTCCCCCATGCTCGATTCCTCCCTTAAAAACTGGCATAGTCACATGATTATCATTTGTTATCCCTTCCGACTTTAAAACCTTACTAAAAGTTAGATATAAAATTTTTAAGTCTAAAAGAAAACTTTGATTCTCAACATACCATACATCTAATTTAAATTTCTCATCCCATGAGATACTATTTCTTCCATTAATTTGTGCCCACCCAGTGATTCCGGGTCTTACATTATGCCTTTTAGATTGTTCTTTCGAATATAAAGGTAAATATTCCATTAATAATGGCCGCGGGCCTACTAAACTTAATTGACCTTTTAGCACATTTACTAATTGAGGTAATTCATCTAAACTATATTTCCTAAGAAATTCCCCAAATTTAGTTAATCTAGCGTGATCAGATAGCAGTTCATTGTTACTATCTCTAGCATCAGTCATCGTACGAAACTTGTAAAGATAAAAAGGCTGTCCATGTACACCTGGACGTTGTTGTTTAAACAATATAGGTGAACCTAGTTTCACTCTAACTATGCAAGCTACTAAAAGAATAATGAGAGAACTACACAATAATAATGTCAACGAAATAAACACATCAAAGAATCGCTTCATTCAGAATCATACCCCTAACTAAATTTTTCACAAATGTCTTTTCACAGATACATAGTACGAAAAACTTTCGTTATACATTCCTATCATTTCACAATTAACCGTAGAAACAATCACTAATATTTCGATTTACTTTTTAAAATTTATAACTTACTTTGGTTATTATTGAATTTCTTCTATTAAATGATTTAATTCTACATTTTTCATTCTTGCCCTCTTTTGTATATATGCATAGGTTTCATCGGAAAAGTTCATTTTATTCAGCCTTACAACCACTAGATATACTAAAACTCCCTAGCTTTTTCTATTTTTATGCGCCCAATTATTGTCAAGTGTATATAAATCATAAAATATTTCTTCACATGTTATTAAATCATCATTCTTAACTCTGAAATGTGTAATAAAAAAGTCACTATACTGCGAAACGCATAGTGACTTTTCTTTCAACCCTTAATATAATTTGTATACATCACTGATCGTGATAACTACTCCTTTATATTGACGCTTAAATACCACAACAGAAAAAACACCTCACAACAATCAATTAAACTATTGTAATATCCGTATTTTCTATCATCCGTACGCCATCTCGTGCAGCAATTGTAACACCATTAAGGATACATTTCGCTATTGTCATAAGATTCGGTGTAGTTAACCAGTACAAGCTGATTTTACTATCTTCCAAATAACTAGTGAGAAGAACAGCCGATTTAAGACTACTAGCCGATTTTCCAATACTCGATTTAGAAAAAGTGCTATTAGTCATGACAACATTCCCTTCAAAGTTAACATCCACATTTTCAAATAAACACTGACCGGCGTTTATTCGTCTTGTATACTTTACGTCGTTAGAACCGAAAGTTATATCTCCACCCATTCTCTTCGCTTTCGCTTTTGTAAATTTCCCACTACTTATATTGCAGCACTCTAAATTTGCCGCTCCCTCTATAACAGTTAATCCTTCCACTGTTATAGGTCTTCCTGCATAATTAGCTGGTGGTCTAATATCCACATCATAGTTCTTAACTGTGATATTTTTAGCAACTCCTCCTGCCATAAATAATGTAAAACCAACATCAACTGTAGTATTTACTCGCCAATCTCTTTCAACCAAAATATTCGATAGATAGCATCTCCCATAATTATATCGACTGATATTAAATCCTGGTTCCCCTACATCTGTAATAACGACAGGTGCCCCTCCCTCTTTTTCAGATACTTGAAAGCTTGTATCTGTTCTATTTACAACATAATATAGTTTATTTACATCAATTCCTGCAGGGACTTTGCCAATCCATTGTTCAAAGCATACTTTTGCCGTATTTCCCATTTCATGTGGTTTGTTATAAGTAAACGTACTAGTAACAGCGTTTACTGTAGGAGTTCCAAAATAGCCATAATTTCCAGATACTGAGAATGTCCCTGTTTTTATTTGCACATTTTGTACAAATGCTCCTTCAACATCTATTAAATTACAATTACCATTAGTAAAAGTAGCCCCATTAACAAAATGATCTCCTTTGGCTATCAATGAACAGTTAATAAACGTATTAGCAAGATATTTTATTCCCATTGTTTTAGGATCAGAACTAATATTCCCAACATTATAACCCTCAAATACGTTATTTTCTACAATTACGTAATTCCCATCTGAGTTTACAAAATGACCACGTTCATTTTGGTAGACATGATTATTAAAAATATACAATCTAAAATTCACTTCCAGTCCATCTCGACTATAATAAGGATACTTATAGGGAATGTTACTTTCACCTACCATAGATTCAATATCTATTCCAAACATTGGAGCAATCCCATTTCGAAAATCTGATGTATTTCCATCATCAGACTTTCCAATATGATGTATTTCATTCTCAAAAACATACGTATCATTTGAAGCGCCTAGAGTGATACCTTGTCTTCTACAATGGTGTATATTACAACGATAAATGTAAATATGAGAACCCATTTCTTCTTGAGTATATTCAGCCGGATTTAACCTATATTGCAACCAACCTGTAGAAATAGCGTCACCAGTGCACTCCCTTATTTCCACATTGTTTATCTCAACATTGTTAGAACCAAGTATTTCTATCCCTTGTCCCCACTCATGGGTATAGTGTTGACTATCTACTTTCGCATTAATTTGTGCAATTTGCGTATCGGTTAAAGGAGTCGCAGTAATATCAATAACGAAAATCATCTTATTACATTTTTCTATTGACTCGAACCACCCTCTACCCGTTGGAGCTGCTGGAGCAAATTGCCCATTTGTCCTAAATCCAACTAGTGTGTTGCTAGAAACTGTATCCTTATATTGATAAAAACTATATCCGGTAGTAGTTACCCCTGGAATAGCCCATAACCTGAAAACTTTTAAAAGTCCCGGATTTTCATATTTATCCACTACTTCACTTCGAATAAAATTAGGGTTTGTATTTAATGAACCATCATTATTTACGCCACCTCTCGTAAACTTTACTCCTAATTCGTAAAGATGTGTTTTTTTATCTCCAACAATTCTTCCACCGGTAATTTTCACATTCCTTAGGCCTTTGACTTCAAATATTCGATACCAAGGTGATGTGTTAGTCTCCAATTCTAACTTGCATCCATCTGCCATTTCAAAATGCATATCACTTTTCATGATAATACATGAAAATGATGTATTATCCATCTTCAACTTATATGTGCCACTAGGTAATACGATATGATTACACCCTTGAGATTTCGCCCAAACCAACGCATTATTGATCCCCTTAGTAGTGTTAAAAGAATCAGTTCCATCATTTTTAACATTCCATCTATTTAACTCTATTACATATGAATTTGGAGTATTTGCTGCAAACAAAAATGCGGGGGATTTTGGAATCCACCTTGATTTTATACTATCATAAGTCAGCACATCATTATTAGAAGGTAGTTTACTTGTTAAATCTAAATCATCGATATCCCCCAGATTAGCTCTGATAGCCATCGTAAAATTACACCTCTTTACTATTTTTAATATATACTATGTAATAAAAGATGGATTAGCTTGGATATACATACAGATGAAGTACACATTTACTCGAAAACAATACCTTCTAAAATAGAAAGCTCTATCTAGCACTTCAGCTAAATAAATAATTCAAAAAAATATTACAAAAATTAACTACACTAATTACTTACTGCAACTCTTTTTGTAATTATTACACTCAAATGGACAGATGACTCTTTATTCAACCTACATTTCTAACCTTCTTATTTATCTTTAATTTCACAAGTAGCATTCTTGTAATACTCTTAACAATTCCAAGTAAATATTTGAATTCATCTGTTTTATAGAAAATAATTACATACACTAAATTTGGGATAACAAAACATACCATTCCCTTTAATATGAGACTAACCATATCACCTACTAGAATAAAACTGCACACAAAATATGTTAGAAAATACGTCCCTATTCCTATTGTGATAAAATAAAAATATTTTACAAAATAACTCCCAACAGACTTATGAAATACCTTTTTATACACTAAATACGGAGTGGTCCAAAACGGAACGGCTAGTACACTCACAAACGTTCCAATAAAAACACCTACCATTCCAATATATTGAACCAATATAATAGAAACAATAAGATTCACAGCAGCTTGACATAAAGGAGCATACCTATCTTCATGAAAGATTCCGGATGCTGTTTTCACCGTAGTTATAGAATTTCTCATTCCTCTTTCATAAAAAATAACCATTAATACGATCAGTATCTCTTTACTCACTAAAAACCTTGAACCTAGCCATATGGTAATAAAAGGATCTATCATAATATATAAAGCTATAGTAAAAAATGAATATAACCAAAAATTAAGCAACCTATACACCTTATATATACTATAAACTTTCTCTTTACTTTCATTTGCTATTAGATTTCCTACACTATGATAAATGTTATTAAAAATTTGATTAATAAACGTCCTACAAATCTCAATTAGCATATTATAATTAGAATATAATCCAACTGCTGCAACACTAATAAATGAAGAAATTATAATATTATCAGTACCAAGTACTAAATAACTACCTATATTTTGCAATACAATAGCTTTGACATTTTTAGTAATATTACTTTTTGTTTCACTATCTAACTTACTAGATACTTTATTCTTCAAAAATGGATACATTTTATTTGCTACATTTGATAAAATAATAGTAGTAGTAAGAGTAATAATACCATCTATAACTAGGTATAAAATATAGTTTTGTGTATAATTTAATACCCCTATTTTAAGGCAAGTGGATAAAATCGATGATATTGAATATACTCCTGTTACTACATAGCCCTTTTGACATACATTTAAAAAAGAATTTTTGTGAACAAATAAATATGTTGAAACTGTATTAAATAAGAATATAAAATAAATCAAATGAATATCCTCAACACTTGAATCTTTAATAAAATATTCAAGAAAAGGCATAAGAGACAATCCTAGAAATAATATAGTTAATGCTATGACTATATATGCGTTTCTGTAAAATTTCATCAACACATTAATTTTTTTTTGATTATTTTCTGCTACCGGCTTATACAGACTGTACATAATACTAGCACCCAGTCCCGCCTCTGCTAACGATAACATCGCTAATATATTCGTGAGTAACCCGTTTATCCCCAAATACTCAATGCCTAAACTATTAATAAATACCGTTCTTGAAATAAAACTTAGTGCTGTAATAATAAGCTGATTTGCCAAACCTGCCGATATATTAATGATCGAATTTTTTGTTCTCATCTTCTCTCCACTCTTTTGGATTTGATAATATTTATAAACTATCTAATTCCATTTTCAAAAGTAGTATATTCAATGTTATTTATTAACCGTATTACAACACTATAAATATAGCCAAAAAACTCTATTTCATTTTAAACATTAAAAGTTTCTCGAATTTAATTAAATACATAGCTACTATTAATATAGCTGGTTTGAGATCTAAACATTTGGCAGCTTGTCCCAAGCCTACATTAGGTTTAACGAAATCATAATATAAATTATAATAAGCTAATCTCGCTTTTAAATTGCAGTTATAAAATTTGATTTGCTGTTTTATATAGTATGCTGTACCTTTTGGATTTTCAGAAAAAAGGTTTTTCATGTTTTTAGTTAAACCGTCATCAAGGTACTCACACATATATATGGTTTTATTGAACCATCTTATTTTATAACCATCAGCAGCCATTCTATTCCACACTGTAGCTTCTGTAATAAATTTCTCTTCCTTAAATTCATGAAACTTATATTTCTTTAGTATTTTAGTATTTTAGTATTTTAGTATTTTAGTATTTTAGTATTTTAGTATTTTAGTATAAAAAACTTCTGCTTTATCTCCGGTTATATTATATTTTGTACGCTCAAGATATGTCGCATCCGTGCATTCTCCTTCAAATGTTGTTCCTAAAAATTTTCTATCACTACTTCCTTTATTACCGGAAACACCACAAAAATTCTTCTTATTTTCTAAACCACCTTCCCAATTTGTTATACTTTCTAAAGCATTTTTTGTGAGATAATCATCAGAATCGACAATGAAGAACAATTCCCCTTTAGCTAAATACATAGCTTTATTAATCGCTCTATGTTTTCCACCATTTTCGACTTTATAATACCTTATAGAAAATACGTTCTTCTCTAATACCCATGAATTAAATAGTTCTTCTGTATTATCGTTTGAGCCATCATCAATTACTAGCCATTCAAAATCTATATATGTTTGTTTTTGTAATGATCTATATAACTTTTCTATAGTATATGCCCTATTGAACGTTGGAGTGAACACCGTTATTCTCATTTAGAATCATCCTTTTTATTTAGATATGCATTAGTCAATCTAATGCACAAACCTTGAGTAAATGGCAATACATTAAATACCATAGAATACACCCCTATATCTTTTGTATCCCCTTGAGAAAAATCAATTGCACCATCTCTCCTTGTCACCCTCATTAAATAACTCATAGCCCTATCCGTACTCTCTAATCCCCTCTTCGAAATCCCCTCTATTTTTGAAGATTTAAACATAAACCACCCTAACATGGCTGTAGTAGAAGAATCTGGTCTACTCTCACTTCGAGTTACAGTCCAATTCCAGCTTCCATTAGCTTGCTGCAAATCCATAACTGTTACTGCAAACCTTTTGATACTCTTCTCTAACGCAAGTTTATACTCATTATTATGTGGTAATTCATCCCAAGCATCTATAAGACCTATAGCAAACCAACCAAGTCCCCTTCCCCATCCAGGTAATCCAAGAGGTACTTGATTCTCTATCTTGTACACATGATATGGTATATAATGTGTATCCAACATTCCATATTTCTCATATTTTTCAATTTGCTTCACCGCTAAATCTATACACTGATCTTTCTTATATCTAATGCCATAACAAACTAAAAAGGGGCATATAAACCCTATCGTATCCACATACCTATAACTTTCCATAAACCTCCTATATTCTACTGTACCTTCTTCTCCTATATGACTCTTAATAATCTCCCACGTATAATCGAATGCGCTTTTGTATTTATCTACATCTATAAAATCTAACTTCATGATGGAGTATGCAAGTATAGCTCCATCTACATATTTAGGTTTTTCTAACCATTGACCATTACTATCAAACTTCAAGTCTAAAAAATCTACTATTTTATTTTTAGTTACATCATCGTCATTGCTATTTTTTAAATATTCAGACAAACCTAACACTAAAGATGCTTCTTGCCAATTCTGTATAGTACTGTTTGTATAATTCCCTTTCAACATATCTATTACAACTAATCTTGTATTATCTGTTACCTTTATTTTAGGAGCGTTTAGTAACCATCTTGATCCTTTTTTAGTTATAGCTTTATCCCAAATAAATTTATTTTCGAATCTACCTATGTGAATTCTCAATACCCAATCTTTAATTATAGGCACTAAGTCTATCATAATAACAATTAAAATAATGAAAACCATAATATAACTCAAACTTTGAAATATCATCACTGTATAACCCTCTCTGCACTAAAATAAATTAAATATTCATTCAACATATCCGACATAGTATTCATTTTTTTGGTATCTCGATACATATTTCCCACATGATACCCTCAACAATTGTCCGAATATTGTATTTAATTATTTATTAATTCATACAGATAATGGACTTCATTTTCTGTTCCTAATTCTTCTTTCATAAGATTATCAATAAACTTATTTCTTAATTTTTCTTCCGTTATTAACAGTTCAAGAGAGTTCGCCACTGATAGCGGATTCATTTCCGCAATTATCCCATTAATATTATTTTTTATATGATCATTAGCTGTTTCAAAATTAGTAATTAGTATTGGCTTTGCTAGTATTTTAGCTTCATCTATTGCAATAGATTTACCTTCACATCTCGATGTTTGTATATATATATCCGATTGTTTTATATATGGATATGGATTTGTTTTTAGCCCTAATAACTTGACTCTGTCTTCTAGCTTCCTTTCCCTTATACACTTTTCTAATGTATCTCTTACATTTCCTTCTCCTATTAAATACCATTTAATATTATGTCCTCTTTTAACAAGTATATCGACTGCTTCCAAGGAAATATCTAATCCCTTTTCTTTCGCCAACCTACCTACAGAAATTAACGACATACTTCTGTCGTCCTCTTCTTTCAAAACTACTTTCCCTAATGACATTTTCTGTATCATTTTTGAAGAAACTATATTGTGTATACACATAATTTTTTCTTCAAACTCTGGAAAATTCCTCTTTAAAATATTTACTAACTCTTCTGATACAGTAACAATATAATCTAACTTTCCAAAATAATATTTCTCTGCCCTATAATCAATCCCTAACTTATTATAATCAGTGTGTATCCAACCTATCTTTTGTTTTGCTTTAACCTTATCTACACAAAAATATACAGGGTTTTTTTCTAGAAACCCTATAGCTACATCATACTCATTTTTTATTTCGTCAATTGATCTTGACATATGTCTCCATAGCTTTTGTTCAATAATTGCTCCATTCGTTTCTGTTTTAGCCAAATAACCCAATATCCCTCTAGAAAAAGCTGTTCTGAAATCCCCTTTATTAATTAATTCCGCTAAAGACTGAGTTATAGACATGTCAAAATATTTATAATTTACAGGTTCCGGTAATAAATTAATTTCTTTAGGTAGTTTATTTATAAATATTCCCGCATGCTTAAATAAAAATAAGTCTACATTATATTTTGAATAATCGATAATTTCTAACAAAGAAATAAGAGCCTTTTCAGCCCCACCACAATTTAAATTATTCATTACAAATAGTATATTTTTTTTCATCGGCTTCACCTGTTAAAAGATTTCATATAGCTTGTATATTTCTTCTTCAGTCCCCAACTTCTCTTGAGATAGATTATTTACCAACTTATCCTTCAATTCTATATCTTGTATGAGTTTTTCAATTCCTTCTGTGATATTTTTTGAATTCCCCCCAACAATAAGACCGTTTATACCATTCTCAATTTGATCTTTTGCGGTACTAAAATCAGTAACAAGTATAGGTTTATTCAATATTTTAGCTTCATCAATCGCTATTGATTTACCTTCAAACCTTGATGTTTGCACATAAATATCTGCCTGTTTTATATATGGATATGGATTGGATTTTAACCCCAATAATTTCACATTTTTCTCTAATCTATTTACTTTTATTAAACGTTCCAGTTTTACCCTCTCTTCTCCCTCACCTATAATATTCCATTCTACTTTATACCCTTTATCTATCAACTCCTTGCAGGATTCTATAGCCATCTCAAATCCTTTTTGATAGTGTAACCTACCTATTGAAAGGATAATAAATTTATTATCTTCCCTATTATAAACATCATTTTTTTCTATATTAACCATTTCACGTATCGTTGTTGGTGATACAATATTATGAATAACCCTTATTTCATCTTTTTTATTAGGGAATATACTTGTTAGAATATTAGCGCATTCTTCCGATACAGTGACTATGTTATCAAGTTTTCTAAAATATAATGCATCAAAATTCGGATCCATTCCTAATTCATTATAGTCAATGTGTACCCACCCTATTTTTTTGTGCGCCTTTACCTTATCTACACAAAAATATGTAGAGGTTTTCTCTAAAAATCCTATTGCAACATCATACTGTTTTTCAAGTATGTTGAAAGAATTTGAAATATGTTTCCAATTATATTGTTCTTTTCTTGATATATTTTCAACAATCAAATTCTTTATAGAGAACAACATTCTGTTATATGCTAATGATATCTCTTTTTTTATTACTAATTCTTTTATAGATTGAAACAAAGGTAAAGTGAATATCCGGTATCTCTCTGGTATAGTTAAAATGCTTACCTCTTTGGGCACAAATTCCATAAATAAACCTTCATGATGAAACAAAAATAAATCTACATTATATAAGTGATAATCTATGTTAGATAGTAAATTTACAAGACTCTTTTCTCCACCACCAGCTGACAAACTTGGCATAATAAATAATAGATTTTTTTTCATATTACACCTCAAACTAATCAACTAATTCATATAGATACTCTACAGATCTATATGACATTTTTTTTATTTTAGGAATAGACAGCTTTAATTGTCGTCTCAATTCTTCTTCCTCCTGCACCATTTCATCAAATTTAGATTTTAACCTACCACTATTAGATATCTCTTCTATACCTAACACTAATTTTTCTTCTCCAAATAAGTCTTTAGCAATCCCTTTCGATTTTACACTGTACCCCAACACCATAGTTGGAACACAATTTGAATAAGCGGCTATCGTTGCGTGTGTTCTAGCTCCTATAAAAAAACGCATCCTAGCTATATACCCCTTATATTGCATTGCGTTTAAAGTATCTGGTAATAAAATTACCCTGCCTGTGTTCTTAAATTCTTCATAATATTTATATAAAACTTCATAATCATTATTTCCGTCCTGTATAACATGGGGAGTAAGTGCGATTGTTAAATCTGTAGTATTGAGTATATAGTGAATTTGGTCCCTTACAGCGACTTGAGAAAGCTTGTTTTTCTCCCATATAAGTGGACTAAAATTAATTCCTATCGTATTCCCCTCTAGCCAACCTTCAGGTAAATCTAATTCCTCTTTTTCCATCGTGAATGCAGGGTCAGCACACAATTTGACATTATTAAGTCCCTTACTTTTCAACATATTGTAAGTCAATGTTTCACGCGCTAGTATTAAGTCAAATTGTTTTAAATCTTCTAGTTTTCTTTTTGACATATCCTCCTCTCCTATAGAACATCCCCACAATACTAGCTTTTTCCCCTGCGCTTTTACTCTATTATCAACCTCGTACCATCCAGGTTGCTCTCCATAACAATAGTTATCACCACCTATAGATAAACAGACATCCATATCAGCTATATTCTTTATTATATTATGTTGAATTTTCCCTAACGCATAAGATTCATCATTAAAAAATTTCACTTTCAATGAAGATAGTAACCAATCATAAGAATATTTTTTTATATTACAACTAGATCCATCATATATACCATCTAACTCATTAATTACCCTATCTGTTTCGGGGCGATCTGATACTAAGTATACTTTCGCTTCACATATTTTTTCTTTTATAATATTTGTCGAGGATCGGACTATAGCTTCACACCCTCTATTTAAACTACCACCATGAGCAAACATCATAATCTTCACTCTGGAACCCTCCAATTTATCTATTTTTTAATCTACTATACGAGGTTGCCAAGTATAATCCTATAACAGACTTTCGTTTAATCATGTCTATTAAAAACTTTTCATATCTTCCATGGGTGCTATAAATATCTTTATAACATAGCGATAATGCCTCTGTAACATATTTATTACGTATCATTTTTTTTACATATATATACCTTTTACTAAAGCTCACATCTTTAGATGGTGTAAAATAGATATGGATGTAAGACATTACACTGCTTATAAATTTTATCGCCTTCAATTGATTCATTTTTGCTCTGCTATTCGTATCAGTATAAATGTTTGGTAATTCCATAGTATACACTTCTAAAGATCTCCTAAAATAATCCTTTTTCACTATGTTTCTTGTCGCACTTCCAACTACCTCTCTATAATGATAACCTATATAGTCTATATACTTCATATTGATTGCATTACTAAAAAATTTAATATTAAATATCCCATCTTCCCCCAATTCAACTTTCTCCGGAAACTTCACGTTATTTCCCTTTATTACCTTATTTCTATAAATTTTATTCACAGTAGTATTTAAATTATCTGTTCTTAAGAAATACGGCAATAGTTCTTGCTCTATATAACTTTTTTTTAGAACAGTATCTACAATAAATGGATATTTTGTAATTATCCCATGTCCTTGCATCTCGCTCTTAAAATTCGATATAACTACATCACACTTACCTCATTTTGCTGCATTGTATAGCATTTCATACATATCTTTTTCTATATAATCATCAGCATCAACAAATCCCACATATTCTCCAGTAGAAACATCTAACCCCCTATTCCTCGCAATACTTACCCCCTGATTTTCTTGATTTATAAGAGTGATCCTATCATTAATTTTTTTATAATCCTCAATAATTTTTTCGCTGTTGTCCGTTGAACCATCATTAATAAAAATAAACTCACACTCTCTGAGTGTCTGATTCAAAAGTGATTCAATACACTGAGTAATATATTTCTCTGCATTATAAACTGGTATAATTACACTCACTTTTTTTTCCACTCCAAAATCACTCCGTTATCAGAAATTGTTTATCCTATTCTTAATAACCCTATCATTTATGTATCTATAAGCTTATACAATTTATTCAACTCATAATCATTACTATACTCCCTATTTCGCAAATAGTTGATTAAAGTTCTCCTTAACTCACTATCCCTATATAAAGTTCCGATACCTTCAACTACTCCCCCTACACTTGAATCACATATAATCCCTTCAAACCCATCGTCTATTTGACTACTAGCAGTGGGGTAACTAGTAATCAATATAGGTTTTCCAAGTATTTTAGCCTCCGTAACCGTAACAGCCTTTCCTTCATACCTAGATGGCTGCACATATAAATCACACGCTTTCATATACGGATATGGATTCGTTTTCTTACCTAATAATACAAAACTATTTTCTAATTTGAGCTCCTCTATTAATTTTCTTAGAATCGCTTCATCCGAACCATAACCTACAACATACCATTTTATATTATTAAACCCTCTATCATGTAATACTCTAAGCGCTTTTATAGCAATATCAAAACCTTTAGCATATGACAGTCTCCCAACAGATACAATATTGAAAGAACGGTCCGTTTCTCTATCAAAAACAAAGGTCTCATCGGCCATCTGCTGTATAAATTTTGGTGATGTAATATTTTCTATCATTATAATTTTTCTCTTCAATAATGGATATTTCATTAAGAATGCATTTGTACATTCATCAGATATAGATACAATGTAATCGAACTTGCTCCACATATTAAAATCAATTTTATTATCGATTTCTAATGTACTGTAATCCGTATGAATCCAAGCTATTTTTTTATTTGCATCGACCCTGCTAGCTACAATATTATGTGGCCATGCATAACTAATTGCAACATCATACTTTTTTGTATATTTAGGTAAAAAACAGGATACATACTTTGAAACAAGTTGCATCTGAATATACCCTGAACCTTCTATAAAATGCCTACGTTTTGCTTTATTACGCGCTATAAATTTACTCAATATTCTAATTATTGAAGTTCGTATATTCCCTTCTCGTATACATTGTATAATCGATTTTCTAAATACAGTATATTCATCAACTTCCGGTAATATATTCACTGTCATAGGTATTAAATTCATAAAATCCCCTGCATGATTACATATTAATAAATCCACATCATACTTGTTAAAATCAAAACTTTCTAGCATGTTAATCAAACTTCTTTCAACCCCACCTATTTCCATATCATAAATAGAGATTAATATTTTTTTTCACTGTAACCCCTCACTAACTACTTTTACTAGTGTAGTCAATAGCAATATTCTCTCTTTTATTAACAAAAAGCGTATTTGAAGGAACATTTCCTTTCACAACACTTCCGGCAGCTACTACAACATTGTCCCCTATTACTGTATCTCTTAAAATTACAACATTCGAACCAATCCAAACGTTCTTACCAATTATGACTTCACCCACTACTAAGTGATACTCCTCAGGATTTTTATAATTATGATCATGATCATTAATACATACATTAGGGGCAATCTTTGTATTTTTTCCAATCGATACCTTATTTACACAATTAATATTACAATTATCATTAATAAAGACTTTTTCTTCTATATTCAATACCCCATTAAAATCAATCCTAAAACTAGCATTTTTTCTAATAAACACAAATTTACCTATGTTAACTTTTGCCTTCTTATTAAAGATTTCTATCCTACTGTTCGCTTGAAGTGAAAAGATAGAACTATTTATATTTCGGAAATAAATAATTTTATAAAAAAACCTCTTAAAATACCTATCAAATGTGAAATATTCATCAATATAGTAAAATATATCCCTCTATTACGCCCCTCTGTAACTAGCATTTGAAATATTTTTTTCGATAAACTAATCATAATATTTCTCCTTTGTTACGCCTTTTCTCTTTCCATATCCTCTTATTTTTGCGATATTGTCACCACCTATAATTTTTGATAAAGCTAATTTCACTTTGCTTTTAATCCGCATTTCGGGTGATAACCAACTCTTATAAAAATGATGCATAGCATATGTGTTTTCAGTTATAAAATTTCTACAATTAATATAATCATATGGAGAAAAATATGTTTGTGGATAAAAAACACCTATATCCTCTATTTCTTGATACTCTCCATTTGGATTTAAGCCTAAATTCTGTAGAATCTTTGTTACAATAGCAACATTGGTCAAATCATCATAAGTTCCATTGTTTTTTATAAATTTTCTCTCTTTATAAGAATCCAAAAACACTTTAATAAGTGGATTCCCTTTCCTTGCACCTATTGTACTTGTAGCTATATAATCTTCCTGTTCAAACCCCCAAAAAGAATGGTGATGCAATAAATCATCAAAGGATTTAAATACCTCGACATCAGTATCTAAATAAATCCCACCAAAATCATATAAAACATGAACTCTCGCATAATCACTTACAAATGCATACTTCTCCTTTTCATACGCTTCTTTTGCATATAAATTACAATTTATATCAAAATTTTTTTCATTCCATTCTATTATTTCATATCCGGGTAAATTTTCCTTCCAACTCGCAATGCACTTTTTAACTATACTAGGCTTCTCTTTCCCACCAAACCAACAATAATGTATTTTGCGCGGGATTTCCTCGGCATTTCCCACCTTAATTCCTCCACTCACTTTTTATTTTTTCCTATCATCCACTCATAAATAACTACTTCTATAAACAATCCCTAAAGTAATGATGTGTTCATAAATAAAATAAATAAAATAGAATACTAGGATGCTATAATAAATAAATTTTTGATCCTTCCTTGTAAATAACTTTACAACCCAAGAAATTAATATTAATTGATATAATCCAAAATAAATTGAAAACCTTGCAAAAATCCAATTTTGAGTTGAAATAATCATAAAAACTAGACCTAATAATGCCATGTTTACGATATAATCACTTTGTGGAAAAAGTTCTCTCAGTTTATGCCTCCCAATAAAAGCAAGGATGAGCGGCGTTGCTTCCACAGCAACCCGGAGAATATTAGCTCCACCTTCTTGAAAATCCTTATAGTGACCATACTGCGAATCCCCTATAGTTGCAAAGAGCACTTCTGCAAATTGATTAAATCCTATTACAATAAGCACTGCAAAAAAGAGAAGTATAAATGTTATGGTCGACCAAGCTTTTCTTCGAATTACAAAAAAAATTGGAATCAATACAAGAGCGCTTTGATGAAAAGTAGATGCAAACAAAACTATTAAAAAATATTTTTTCCAATTCCCATCTAAAATATATTTTGTGGCGGCAAAAATAATAGCTGCCGTTAAATACTGTCTCACTCCATTCATTGAGACTAAGTACATACCGGATGCTATATATACATATAAACTTAACTCAATCATTTGTGAGTATTTATATAGAACTGCTACTATTAATATATTTGTTATTAGAGCTGTTATAAAAATTAGAACTTGAGGATCATTCGTATACATTTTTAAAATCATTTGCAAAATACTAAACCCAATATTCTTGCTATCCTGAACATTCTCCCAGTTAAAATCAGTAACTTTAAAAGCATGCATATAAAAATACGTATCACCAATATTATTTCTAAAACCAGATACTAATACAAGAGAGGTAGTCCCCATTAAAATCAATAATCGATTTGGCTTTAACATCACAATTCCTGTAGTTACCGGCATAGCAAAATATCTTGCAAAAAATGCGAGTATAAATACTATAAAAAGATTCATCCAAAGTATAGTCATTATTATTCCCTCTCATTTAACTACCAAATAGATTTCTATATATTTGCTTTCATTCTTGTTTTTACTGTTATATAACTATAAAGGATAACTCCAAATGGCAGTGCGCAAAGTGTAAGCACTTTGCATGGTGACTCTTTTATAAATCTTATATTTCTTGCCATAAAGCTACTTGATACATAATGTACAGCTTGCCTATATTTAAATAACCTATTTGCAAATGGTAGCTTCATCAGTTCCTTACGATAAAAAGCAAAACCTTTTGGATTCTTACTATATTGATTTAGCATATTCATCGAAGAACCGTCAGGCATATATTCAACATAGCAAAGAGCTTCGTTCATGAGTAACATCTCATATTTCTGATCCAACATATAATATTTATATGCCAAGCCTACATACTTTTCATTTTTAAAAACCGGATAGGGATACCTCTTTGTTAGTTCTGTGCGATATACTAATTTCTTATCTCCAGTTACACCGTGTTTATTGTAGAGATTAAAAAGTGTAGAACATCTAAGATTTAATGGTAACTTTGAACCAATTACTTTCCCATCCTTATATAAATCAAGAGCAATTATCCCACTTACTTGATCATTTCCATTTTCATTCCAAAAATTAATAATTTTCTCTACGGCATCACTCGGCATTGAATCATCTGAATCAATACATACATTGAGTTCTGTATCAATCATTTCATAAGCTGTATTATGAGCACCATGCATCCCTTGATTTGGTTGCCAATAATATCGTATGTCTATGCAATCTTCAGAAATCCAAGAATGCACTAGCTCCTTTGTATAATCATCAGATCCATCATCTATAATAAGCCATATAAAATCTTTACATGTTTGCTGCTTCAAACTTTCATAACACCCCTGAAGACAGTACGCTCTATTATATGTAGGGGTAAAAACCGTTAGCTTTTCCAATTTTCTCACCTCGATACTGCTACATAGAATTTTTGAGTGAACCCCGTAATATTTTTTATATCGTATCCTTTTTCAGCTAATGCATATTGTTCAATACTCCGCGATACCTTCCTATCTGCTATACTTTGTAATTTCCCTACCCACTCTCTTACGTCTAACAAAGAGCACTGATCAACTAAATTCAACCCCAAATCTACTTCTTGCGTAATATTGTCCGATATAACACATGGTAAACCTGCTCCCTGTGCTTCAATAAGGGTAACTGGTAAGCCTTCATAAATAGATGGAAATATAAACATATCAAATGCCTGCAACAAGCGATTGATATCATCACGTATCCCCAAGAATTTGACTCGACCTTTTATATTCAGTTTTTCTACTTTCTTCTCAATCTCTGATCGAAGGGGACCATCTCCCACTAACAAAAGAATAGATTTTGGTCGAGATTCTATTAATCGAACAAAAATATCTATTAGGAAAGTATGATTTTTAGGATATGCAAGCCTTCCGACATGTCCAATTACAAAAGCATCCTCATGAAGTTTCAGTTCTTTTCTTACTTGTTCTCTAATTTCTGAAGAAAATGCAAACTTATCACATTCAATTCCATTTTTTAAAATTTCAGTTGTACTTACCCTATCAGCAAACAACCATTTTGCCGCTGTAAGTGAACATGCTAAAAAATGTGTTGCACATGGCACAATAAATGCTCCTGCATACCATTTATATATCTTCGCTATCGTTCCACCTTCACTACTTGTACTATGGCTATGTGAAATCCTAACCGGTATTCCCGCCTTCTTAGCAGAACGAAGTACAAATCCGCTCATTTTATCCATGTGTGAATGTACAATTCTATATTCTTGATGTGAGGTAAAGAAAGCATCCAGTTCCTTTATATATCCTCTATGTCCAATGTTTGTGATATATGGAATTCTATGAATTTCCCCACCTAACTTTACTATTTCTTCATCAAATACACCTTCTTTACAAGTTAAAAAATCAAATTGTACTTTTGAGCGGTCTATATTACGATACAAATTCATAATTAAAGTTTCGGCTCCGCCTCTATTCATATTTACGACTACATGTAATACTCTCAATGGAGTGCCCAATTTAAATCCTCCATTTCATCCATATATGTTGTATAAATTTCTTGTTTCTCTTTCAATACTTCGTTAACTGAATATTCACTTGTAATAATAGTACGTCCACACTGTCCAAACTGAGCTTGTAATTTAGTATTTTTAGAAATGGAATTTATTCTTTCAGACATCGTCTTTATGTCATCACGATCTATAATCCAACCATTTTTATTACTAATAATTAGCTCCCTATGGCCCCGGTTATCAGTAGCGATAACCGGAATTCCACAAGCCATAGCTTCCATAATATTAACCGGCAAGCCTTCCCGATAACTGGATGCAACTGCAATGTCACACATTTGTAGTAAAGAAGCAATATCACTTCTATAACCTAGAAAATGAACCATATTACTCACGCCTAGTTGAGCCGCTAATTTTTTGCACTCTTCCATTAACGGTCCTTCGCCAGCAAGTAAAAGCTTCGCATGTGGCATTTCATTTTTCAATTGTGCTAATACATGGATTAAAAAGCTTTGATTTTTATTCTTATTAAATTCAGCAGCATAAAACATTAAAAAATCTTGTGGATTATAGCCAAATTGTAGCTTTAATTCTCGTTTCTCAGTTTCAGTTACAGGAGCAAATCGTTTTATATCTACCCCTACACCATGAACGAGTTTAATATCTTTGGCTTGAAAACGATGTTTAACTGCTAAATTGTAATCTTCTTGGTTAATTGTTATAAGACAATCCGTATTAATTGCTAAACTTCTTTCAATTGGATAATATAGAAGCCAATTTATGAATGGTGATCCTTTACAAAAATGAAATCCATGTGCTGTATATACGACTTTCGTTCCTTGCCGCCTTGCTTTTCGAGCAGCTAAACGAGTAATTACTCCTCCCATAGGCGTATGGCAATGAATGATGTGATATTTATTTTGATGAATAATTGATTTTAGTTTTTTATATGCATGAAGGTTTTGTATGCTGAGAGGTGATCTTTGGATAGGAATATTATATTTTCGAGTTACGTACGGAAGATGTATATTCCCATTCGCTGCAACATGTACTTCCCATCCTTGTTCTGAAAACCATTGCAAATACGGTAAATGAAAAGCCTTAAAATGATAATCCACAGTTGCACAAAACAGAACTTTTTTAGACACCATTCCACGCACCCGTCTTTTATTAAATTTTTTCTATTAACCTGATACCGGTATTAATAGTTTTAAAGTTTTACGCTTATTCACTAAGTTTAACAATCGCTTTCTTAATTCTACTTCGTTTAAATCTGTATAATTTGAAATAAACTCTTCTATTTCTTCTATTCGAACATTCATTTCTTGTCCTACATAAATTCTTGGGTGAACTTGCTTCTCATTCATTTCATCTTCTTTTAGTAATTCTTCAAAAAGTTTTTCTCCTGGGCGTATACCAGTAAATTCTATTCCTATTTCATCCACTGAATTTCCTGATAATCGAATAAGATTTTTAGCGAGATCGACTATTTTTACTGGTTCTCCCATGTCCAGCACAAAAATCTCTCCACCTTCAGCTAACGCACCAGCTTGCACTACAAGTCTAGATGCCTCTGGAATTGTCATAAAATACCTAATCATATCTGGATGAGTAACTGTAACTGGTCCACCGTTTTGAATTTGCTTCTTAAATAAAGGAATAACACTGCCCCTACTTCCTAAGACATTCCCAAATCGTACAGTAACAAACTTTGTATGACTTAATTTATCTTTGTGCTGAATAACCATCTCAGCCAATTTTTTCGTTGCTCCCATAACACTCGTTGGATTCACTGCTTTATCTGAGGAAATCATGACAAATGTTCCCACTCCATGTGCTCTCGCTGCCTCTGCTATATTCATAGTCCCAATCAAATTATTTTTAACAGCCTCTTCAGGATTATTCTCCATTAGAGGTACATGTTTATGTGCAGCTGCATGATATACGACATTTGGAAGATGTTTATTCATAATTAAATTCATCTTTTTTTCATCTTGTATATCTGCGATTTCAGGAATAAACGTGCCTTTCATATCTCCATATTTTTCGTTTAATTCCATTTCTATAGAATATATACTGTTTTCCCCATGCCCTAGTAAAATCAACTTTTTCGGCCTAAATTTTGCA
Organism: Bacillus mycoides; assembly: GCF_001757995.1. Taxonomy (GTDB): domain Bacteria; phylum Bacillota; class Bacilli; order Bacillales; family Bacillaceae_G; genus Bacillus_A; species Bacillus_A mycoides_B. The sequence goes on from NZ_LXLV01000062.1 coordinate 34,290, forward strand.
ACCTGTCTACAAATTTCCGAACCAATTGAGCCACCTGCACCAGTAACTAAAATAACTTTATCCGTTATATAATCTGAAATAATATCCACATCAAGCTCAACAGGATCCCGCCCTAATAAATCTTCTACTTGAACATCCCTGAATTCATTCACCGAAACTTTACCTGTTACTAAATCTTCTAACATCGGAAGAATTTGAGTTTTCACTTGCGTTTTTAAACATTCTTTTAAAATAGCATTTCTATCACTTTTGTTTAGCGAAGGAATTGCCAAAATAATATTTTCAATATTCAGTATTTTGGTTACATACTCAATTTGATTACTACCACCCATTACTGAAATTCCTAAAATATCAAGATTATGTTTTTTTACATTATCATCAATGAATGCGACTGGCATTAATTCGGCAGCACTATTCTTTAACAACTGTCTTGCAACCATTGTCCCGGCTGAGCCAGCACCAACAATTAAAGTTCGTTTTTTATCACCCTTTTTTACATAATAAGTATCTCTATACATTCTCCATATAAAACGCGAACCACCAATTAATAAAATATGGATCATCCAAGTTACAACTAACAATCGAAAATACATTTTTTGCATTATAATTTGTTGCATAACCGCTGTAGTGATAATAGAAAATGTAACAACTTTGCATATAATGAGTAATTCACCTATACTTGCATATTCCCAAGCTTTTTTGTATAAATTATAAACAAAAGCAAACAAATGATGACTGATTAATAAAGTGATAGAGCTAATAATTGATGATAAAGTGATAACACTGAAGCTAGCATTTACAAAGAAATAACTAAAAAAAATAGCACTTAATACAATCAGTGAATCCATTAAAAGCAATAACGATATCCTCCGTCGATACGTCATATAACTTCCTCCTTTAATCAATTCGATACATAACTCTTTCAAATTTAAAGTTTCTAATTATATTCTCTTTATTAAAAGTATATAATTAGAAACTTTAATAAAGCATGGGCATCTAACCCTCCCTCACATTACACTCTTGATGACTCACATCTAAGGTTGTTTTCGCAACCCACAGCATAATCGAGTGCCTCCATTGATAATGGTCAGGAGACATCACCACATCACAGTTCTATTAAATTTTCTTTATAACGAACGTTTTTATATACAAAGCTTACATTAAATATTCTAAATTATATTTACACTTCATACTTTCCCATTCAAAATTGCACCCAATATTCTACTTTTCGTAAAACTTAACGCTCTTTTCGTTTCAAGCGCATCTTCGTTCACAGTACGATTATAACGAATCACCAATAATACTCCTTCACACTTATCAGCTAATACACTCGTATCTGTTACTTCTAATACAGGAGAAGAATCAAATAATATGATGTCGTACCATCCCATCGCCTTTTGAATTAACATATCCATTACATCTGAACTAAGTACTTCAGATGGATTGAATGGTATCGGTCCGCTAGTTAATACATCCAGACTTTCCATCTCTGTTTTTTTCACAGCGCCCTCTAAAGTTGTTTTTCCGTTCAATATATCAGTTAATCCAATTGTATTTTCTACTCCAAACATTTCATGAATCGTTGGTGTTCTTAAATTTGCATCTATTACCAATACTTTTTCACCTTTTTGTGCTATTGAGACTGCTAAATTAACTGTAATCGTTGATTTTCCTTCACCATACCTCGGGGAAGTAATAACTATAGTTCTGCTTTTATGAATAGATGAAGATAATTGAAGGTTTGTTCGAAGCGAACGATACTGCTCCGAAATTTTCGATCTTGGAGCGGTATGTACAATTATACTTTCTCCTTTAACTTTATTTGTTTTTCGTCTATTTTTGTAAGCCACTCCGTTCCCTCTCCCAATAATACCGTATTTTTTTTACTGAATTTGTCTTTCGCATTTTTTCTATTCATTTTAGATATTCCGCCCAAAACAGGAACATCTAACAATTGTTCAATTCGCCGTTCCGATTGGATTCTCTCATCAAGTGAATCCAATAAAAAAATGAATCCAATACTGAGCATCATACCTATAGAGAATGCAATTAGTATCGTCTTAAAGTGATTTACATTTATAGGAATAGATTTTTTTTGAACTGGGTCTTCGGGTAATATACTCACATTATTAAAATTTAGTATATTTGCTACTTCTTTCTTATATACAGCGGCTGTAGTATTTGCAATTTTATGAGCAAGCACAGGATCTATATCCACTACATTTATTCTCATAATCTGGGACCCTTGTACACTTTCTGTACTTATTTGTCCACTTAATGCACCTGCAGATCTGTTAATATTCAATTCAGCAGCCACTTTTTCTAATATTACAGGCTCATTTACCATCGCTTTCAATGTATTCATCATTTCAGCATTAGCTTGAACAATAACTCTTGCTGAAGAGGCATACAATGGTGTTTTTACATATATACTATACATCGCTCCTGCTACTGTTGTGAGAGTTGTAAATAATAGAATGATCCAAATTCTTTTCCGTATAATAGTAAATAGATTTTTCAAATTTATTTCCTTATCCATAACTTCCCTCCTCATTTAAAACCAATGAGCTTCAACTTAAAATTGACATCAAAACATCAAGAAAAAACAATATTTTTATTATTTTAAATATACAAACATTTCTAGTTAATGCCATTTTAGTTCTTTATACAGAACGAGTCAACACAAATTATTTTCACTAAATTACTTCCTGATGACACTAAAAAAAACGCGACAATATTCGTGTTTTTTCACTGTAGATAAATGACGAAAAAGCCCTAATACCGTAGTATTAGGGCTTTTTTCTCTCTTAATATAGAGACATATATTGATCGCGTTCCCATTGGTGAACTTGCGTGCGGAAAATATCCCACTCAATTTCTTTTGCTTCAATGAAGTGCTCAAGTAAATGATTACCTAATGCGCCACATACGATTTCATTAGATTGTAAAGTAACTAACGCTTGCGCTAATGTTGCTGGTAAGTCAACAATACCTGCTTCTTCGCGCTCTTCTTTTGTCATTACATAGATGTTACGATCTACTGCAGCTGGCGGAGTTAATTTGTTTTTAATTCCGTCAAGACCTGCTGCTAATAATGTAGCCATTACTAAATACGGGTTTGCAGCTGGGTCAACACTACGTACTTCTACGCGTGTACTAATACCACGAGATGCAGGGATACGTACTAATGGGCTACGGTTTTGCGCAGACCATGCTACGTAACAAGGAGCTTCATATCCAGGTACTAAACGCTTGTAAGAGTTTACAGTTGGGTTTGCTACCGCTGTAAATGCTGGTGCATGTTTTAAAATACCTGCGATGAAGTGACGAGCATCATCACTTAATTGTAAATCACCGTTTTGATCGAAGAATACGTTCTCACCATTTTTAAATAATGATAAGTTACAGTGCATACCTGAACCGTTCACACCGTATAATGGTTTCGGCATAAATGTTGCGTGTAAACCATGTTTACGAGCAATCGTTCTTACAACAAGCTTGAATGTTTGAATGTCATCACATGAGCGAATTGCATTTGCATATTTAAAGTCAATTTCATGTTGACCTGGCGCAACCTCATGGTGAGATGCTTCAATTTCAAAGCCCATTTCTTCAAGTTCAAGAACGATATCACGACGACAGTTTTCCCCTAGATCCATCGGCGCAAGGTCGAAGTATCCACCGTTATCGTTTAATTCTAGTGTTGGATTTCCTTTTTCATCAACTTTAAATAGGAAGAATTCTGGCTCTGGTCCAAGATTGAAATCTGAGAATCCTAATGCTTCCATTTCTTTTAACACACGCTTTAAGTTGTTACGTGGGTCGCCATCAAATGGAGTACCATCAGCATTGTAAATATCACAGATTAAACGAGCTACTTTACCTTTTTCAGCTGTCCAAGGGAAAATTACCCAAGTATCTAAATCCGGATATAAATACATATCAGATTCTTCAATACGTACGAAACCTTCAATAGAAGATCCATCAAACATCATTTTGTTATCAAGAGCTTTTGTTAATTGGCTCACTGGAATTTCTACGTTTTTAATTACCCCTAAAAGGTCTGTGAATTGTAAGCGGATATACTTTACATTCTCTTCTTTCGCCAAACGGAAAATATCTTCTTTTGTGTACCTAGCCATTATAAATTCCTCCTTAGTCCCTCTAAACACCTTCAGAATCAGTTATCTTTAGTGAAAAAACCTTGAAATGTCACCTTGTCGCAATGAAGTCCGATTAAATCTACCTGTATGTTGTAGTTCATCTCGAAGAATTTTGCGAAGCTCGGATTTTGAAATTTCTTTCGTTTCTTCTTTTACTTTCACTGCTTCTGTTTGATTTTCTTTCATTTGCAATACTTGTTTAATTCCGGCCATATTTAAGCCTTGATCTAACAAATCTTTAATTTCCAACAATTTATCTACATCGTTAAATGAAAATAATCTACGATTCCCTTTTGTACGGGTTGGAAAAATAAGATTATGCTCTTCATAGTAGCGAATTTGACGTGCAGATAATTGTGTTAAATCCATTACAATACCAATTGGAAACAGCGGAGCAGAACGTCTATCTTCTTTCATTGTTTCAGTTCCTCCTTCGCCTTAACTGTTTCTCATTTTATACCATGTTATGTTTAGTGTCAATAGATGTTAGCTTTTCTTACATGATTTTTTTATAAATTTTTTAACTCTTTTTTCTAGTGGCACAAATCATTACTTTCACACGAAAAAAGCTGCCGAAATCGACAGCTTCCCTTTAAGAAATTGTTAATAGATTTTTTTCAATTAACGCATCAATCGCAGAACAAATCGCAATCTTTACATGCGAATAAGTTAACCCACCTTGTACGTAAGCAACATAAGGCGGACGAATCGGGCCATCAGCCGACAATTCGATACTTGCACCTTGAATAAACGTCCCCGCAGCCATAATTACATCATCTTCATAACCCGGCATATAGTTTGCATACGGAGTGAAATGAGAATTAATCGGAGATGCATATTGAATCGCTTGACAGAAAGCAATCATACGATCTTTATCATCAAATTGAACAGACTGAATTAAATCTGTTCTTGGTGCATTCCAAGCTGGTGATGTATTCATCCCTAACTTTTCTAAAAATGCAGCTGTAAAAATCGCACCTTTTAACGCTTGCCCCGCAACATGCGGTGCCAAGAAGAAACCTTGATACATTTCTTGCAAACTGTATAAAGATGCCCCTGCTTCCGCACCGATTCCTGGAGATGTTAAACGATATGCACACGCTTCAACATACTGCTCTTTACCAACAATGTAACCACCCGTTTTAACAATTCCCCCGCCAGGATTCTTAATAAGAGAACCTGCCATTAAGTCCGCACCTACATGACATGGCTCTTCTTCTTCAATAAATTCGCCATAGCAGTTATCTACAAATACAACAACATCAGGTTTAATCTCTTTCACAAACGCAATCATCTCTTTAATTTGTGAAACAGTAAACGACGGACGAGTAGCATATCCTTTTGAACGCTGAATACCAATCATCTTCGTATTACTATGGATCGCAGCTGCAACAGCTTCAAAATCCACAAGCCCCGCTCCAGTTAGCGGAACCGCGTTATATCCGATATTATATTCTCTAAAAGAACCTACACCTTTCCCGCGCACACCAACGATTTCTTCTAACGTATCATACGGTTTCCCCGTTATGTATAGTAACTCATCTCCCGGACGTAAAATACCAAATAAAGCTGTTGAAATTGCATGAGTACCGGAAATAATTTGAGGACGAACAAGACCCGCTTCCACTCCAAATACATCCGCATACACTTTCTCTAACGTGTCACGACCAATATCATCATACCCATAACCTGTCGTCGGAATAAAATGCGAATCACTAATTTTATGTTTACGAAAACTTTCTAGCACACGAAATTGATTACTCTCAATTACTTCATCCACACGTTTATGCACTTCTATAATTTGACTTTCTACTTCTTTTACGATTGGAGCAATTTTTTCTCCATTTTTCAAACGATCAAACATTATTATTTTCTCCTTCTTCCACTAAAAATCTCTTTAATTGCCCATTAAGCGATGAATGAGCAAATATATACCCTGTACAATCATATACAAATTTATCTTCTAGAAACTCCATTTTAGTTAATATCGTTTCTGTCTTTAAAAGCGTTAACAACCTACCTTCACTCGGAGGAATTTCCACTTGATAATCATCCATTTCTTCCTTCATCTTCAGTTCTATCGCTTCTTTTATACGCAGTAAATCACTTTCTTCAAAAGCACTAGTCATTAAGAAATCACTTTTCGGAAACGGAATGAAGTTTTGATGCAATTTATCTTTTTTATTATATAACGTAATAATAGGAATATGATTAATTTCAAGATCTGACAATAATTGTTTTACCGTCTGCTCATGCCCTACATAATTAGGATCTGCCGAATCAACAACATGTAAAATAACATCCGCTTCACCAGCTTCTTCTAACGTAGATCGAAAAGCAGCGATTAATGACGTAGGTAAATCTTGTATAAAACCAACCGTATCAGTCAAAAGCACTGTATAACCAGAAGGTAACGGCATCTTTCTCGTCGTCGGATCTAGCGTTGCAAACAATAGGTTTTCTTCAAACGTATCAGCTTCCGTTAACCTATTAAACAACGTGGATTTCCCTGCATTCGTATATCCTATTAACGAAACTTGAAATACTTTATTATCTTTTCTTCTCTCACGATATCTTTTCCGATGCTCCACAACAACCGCAAGTTGTTTCTTTATTTCATCAATACGCGATCGAATATGACGACGATCCGTTTCAAGTTTTGTCTCCCCCGGTCCTCTTGTACCAATCCCGCCACCCAGACGAGATAAAGACAAACCTTGCCCCATAAGGCGTGGCATCGTGTATTGCAACTGAGCTAATTCTACTTGAAGCTTACCGTCTCTCGATTTCGCACGTTGCGCAAAAATATCTAATATTAATTGCGTTCGGTCAATTACTCTTGCATCTAATACTGAAGATAGATTCCGAATTTGACTCGGTGTTAACTCGTTATTAAATATAATAACAGCTGGTTCTAATTCTTCAGTTAAAGCCGCAAGCTCTTCTAATTTACCTTTCCCTATATAAGTCGCCGGATGGAACTTCGGACGTCTTTGCGTCGTTGATACTAACACTTCCGCTCGCGCAGTCTTCGCTAGCGATACAAGCTCTTTCATGGAATGCATAAATTTTTCATCATCATCTTGCGACAATTGACAGCCAACTAATATGACTTTTTCTTTTTCTTCCATCAAATATGTTCACTCATCCTTTTCGAAATTTAAACCTTCTAATATAATAGCAGAGGAAGCATATTTCATCTAGTTAGCGGGGGAGAAAATTCATGGCATGGGAGATTTTTAGCATCATAGGCACAATCGCCTTCGCACTAAGCGGAGCCATTGTTGCAATGGAAGAAGATTATGATATTTTCGGGGTATATATTTTAGGAATGGCAACCGCATTTGGGGGAGGTGCCCTTCGTAATTTATTAATCGGTTATCCAATCGTCGCATTTTGGCAACAAGACATGTTATTCCAAATCGCACTATTATCAATGACGATTATTTTTCTTTTTCCAAATAAATTAATTAGACATTGGAAAAAGTGGGAAAACATCACGGACGCCATCGGTTTATCAGCATTCGCTGTACAAGGAGCACTATATGCTCAAAAACTAGATTTACCAATTAGCGCTACAATCGTAGCTGCTGTTTTAACAGGCATCGGCGGCGGTATTATTCGCGACCTTTTAGCTCGCAGAAAACCTCTCGTCCTCCGAGCTGACGTATATGCATTTTGGACGATTTTAGCAGGATTCTTAATTGGCGCTCGAATTATCGTTAGCGATTGGGCTCTATACACCTTATTCATTTTAATTGTTTGCTTCCGCATGATTTCTATTCATTACAAATGGCATTTACCGCATAGACGTATCGATACAAGTGAACGTTCAATGCATAAATAGCACTCTAACCTCTTTACATATCGTAAAGAGGTTTTTCTTTTCTAATGAGTTTTTCTTTACATAATGTTTATACTAATTTTTAAAGCGAGGTGAATACAAATGACAAACCATGTTAATAAAGGCGCTCAAAAAAGCTCAGTGGGCCAAATTACACACGATCCTAATTCAGCACACGAAAAAAGCGCTAAAATGGAACACTTCCATAAATCTTACCAAGAAAAAGCGAAAAAAGAGTAACGTACTTATACATCAAAAAACAGACGCACAGTTTACGTACTGTGCGTCTCCTCTTCAAGCATTAAATCCATACTTGATATCCCAATTAAATCATATTTATCATACGTATCCTCTTGTAACAATCGCATAGCTTGTGTGCGAATTGATTTTTCAACAATATTCCGTACGTATCGCCCATTACTAAACGATGTAATTTGTGACGAATACTTTACCGCGTGTAAATGATCTCTAAATTTCCACTCCGCTTCTTTTGACAACTGATATTCACGCTCTTCATACATTCTCTTTCCAATTTCCAACAACTGATTTACCGAGTAATCCGCAAATTCAATAATAAACGGAAAACGAGATTGTAATCCTGGATTTAATGAAAGAAAATGATTCATCTCTCTTGAATATCCAGCTAAAATTAATACAAAACCGTGTTGCTTATCTTCCATATGCTTCACAAGTGTATCAATAGCTTCCTTCCCAAAATCCTTCTCTCCACCCCGAGCTAATGAATACGCTTCATCAATAAATAAAATCCCTCCCATAGCCTTCTTTATTAAATCTCTTGTCTTTTGCGCTGTATGACCGATATACTCACCTACTAGATCAGCACGTTCAGCTTCAACTAAATGCCCCTTCGATAAAATATTCATCTCAAACAACAATTTCCCTATCATTCTAGCAACGGTTGTCTTCCCAGTACCGGGATTCCCCCTAAATAACATGTGAAGTACTTGCTTCTCAGACTTCAACCCCACCTCTTGCCTTTTTTTATTTACATAAATCCAAGCATAAATTTCTTTTATTATCTTTTTTATATCATCCATTCCAACAAGTTTTCCCATCTCTTCTTCAATTCTCTGCAACATCTCATGTTTAGTAGTGGTTTCACTTGAAATTACCGTTTGATTTTCTGATGCCGGTAACGAAATTTTCTTTCGATGGTTTAATACAATATTAATTTGATTGTTATTTTTCTTACGCATCGATTGTTCCATACAATCACCTCATTTTATCCACTCACCAAATATTATTATTCCAGTCCCTCTTGCAAATGCCTATTTTCAGAAAAGTTTGCTATAATATAAGAAATAATTAAGGTGGTGGGACTATGGAAACAACGGAATTCCATGATACAATACAAGCCTTTTCTATTTTTTTATTGAATAAAGGCCGAAAGTCTTCAACCATTAAACGTTATGTTTATGACATTGAAGATTTTGGACATTGGTTAGAAAAAAACAAAAAGCTCCCTTCCAGTAATATATGGGCAACACTTTGTACAAAAGACTATGAAGATTACTTTTCAGACTTAAAAAAGAATCGACACTACTCTGAGAAAACAATGCATCGTGTATTTATTGTATTAAATAGAATGCATCATTTTCTTAACATTCCAAATCCATTAAAGAATATGGAAATTACTATTCAACCAAACCGTGCATTGCGTAATGAAGATTTCATTTCATACGATGAAGAAAAAAGATTAAAGCATATAGTCACTTCATTAGAAGGACTTTCAGAAAAACAACGTCCTGTTCGTCCGTTATTAATGGATCGTAATATCGCCATTTTAAGTCTATTAATCGATTACGGACTATCCTTACAGGAACTTACAGCATTAACTATGCATCACGTTCATTTTGAAACTAATACACTTTCTATTCCAGCAACCGCAGGCGTAGAAAGAACAATCACATTAGCAACCGAAGACAAAAAACAACTGTACACATATTATAAAAGTATTCCAGAACCAGTTCGTCCTAAATACCATAGTAATGACCCGTTGTTTGTTGCATTCGATTTTAACCGCGGAACTTTCAGATGGGTATATGAAAACGACGCACCAAAAGCACTAACAGAAATCGCTATTCAAAAAATGATCCGACTTGAAGTAGCAAGAGCGAATTTACGTAAAGGCATTTCTGGACAACATTTCCGAAACACGTTTATTTTACGCCTAATAAAAAAACAAACCCCAGAGCCAGAGATCATAAAATTAGTTGGCTTCAAATCAAAAATTTCACTAAAGCGATATTATCAATACGCTGAAAATAAAAAAAACGCCCTATAATAAGGCGTTTTTTTTATTTTTTCTCGAAACAATCAATTTTACTATGACCATTTAACTATTCCCTGCATCTACTATGATGAGTTTCGTTTACATCCTCATTAGAAAGGAGAGATTTAATGTCTCGTTTTAACGACAATCAAAACAAATACACCAAGCCATGCTTTCCAACTAGTGCTGGACGAATCCCAACTAATCCAACGATACCAATTACTAAAGCACAAATTAGAATATTCCGCGCAATCATTAACGATTTAATAAAAATAATCCCTAAACTTTTCGCCAATCCATCCCAAAAAAACATAGAAGATCTAATAGATACATTGCACCTACTAAGCAAATTCATTTGTTTACTAGACGCTACTTCCGCTCTGAAAGCACAAGGATTCGCCATTATCAAAAACTTAATAACTATATTAAAAAATCCGACCTTCGTAGCAAGTGCTGTATTTATTGAACTTCAAAACCTAATTAATTATTTACTATACATTACCAAACTATTCCGAATTGACCCGTGTACACTCCAAGAACTCCTTAAACTAATAGCCGAATTACAAACTACCCTAGTTAATTCAGCTTCGTTCGGTCGAGGACCTACTGGACCTCAAGGTAATACGGGCGCTACTGGTGCCACTGGTCCTAGAGGTAACACAGGCGCTACCGGTCCTAGAGGTAACACAGGCGCTACTGGTGCTACCGGTCCTAGAGGTAACACAGGCGCTACTGGTGCTACCGGTCCTAGAGGTAACACAGGCGCTACTGGTGCTACCGGTCCTAGAGGTAACACAGGCGCTACTGGCGCTACCGGTCCTAGAGGTAACACAGGTGCTACTGGTGCCACTGGTCCTAGAGGTAACACAGGTGCTACTGGTGCCACTGGTCCTAGAGGTAACACAGGTGCTACTGGTGCCACTGGTCCTAGAGGTAACACAGGCGCTACTGGTGCTACTGGTGCTACTGGTGCTACCGGTCCTAGAGGTGTTCAAGGTAACACAGGTGCTACTGGTGCCACTGGTCCTAGAGGTAACACAGGTGCTACTGGTGCCACTGGTCCTCAAGGTGCTCAAGGTAACACGGGTGCTACTGGTGCTACTGGTCCTAGAGGTAACACAGGCGCTACTGGTGCTACTGGTCCTCAAGGTGTTCAAGGTAACACAGGTGCTACTGGTGCCACTGGACCTCAAGGTGCTCAAGGTAACACAGGTGCTACTGGTGCCACTGGACCTCGAGGTAACACAGGTGCTACTGGTATAGGAGTCACCGGACCTACTGGACCTTCTGGTGGGCCTCCTGGACCTACTGGACCTCAAGGTGTTCAAGGTAACACGGGTGCTATCGGTGCCACTGGACCTCAAGGTGTTCAAGGTAACACAGGTGCTACCGGTGCCACTGGACCTCAAGGTGCTCAAGGTAACACAGGTGCCACTGGACCTCAAGGTGCTCAAGGACCAGCAGGTGCTACTGGCGCTACTGGACCTCAAGGTGTTCAAGGACCAACGGGTGCTACTGGTATAGGAGTTACCGGACCTACTGGACCTAGCTTCCCAGTAGCGACAATCGTTGTAACAAACAACATTCAACAAACTGTACTCCAATTTAACAACTTCATTTTTCATACAGCATTTAACGCAAACAATATTATCTTCAACGGCACAGATACAGTTACTGTTATCAACGCTGGTATTTATGTAATTAGCGTATCCATCTCTACAACTGCACCAGGATGTGCTCCGCTCGGAGTAGGAATTTCAATAAATGGAGCAGTCGCAACTGACAACTTCTCTTCAAATCTAATAGGCGACTCACTTTCATTTACTACAATTGAAACGTTAGCAGCTGGCACAAATATTTCTGTCAAATCTACCCTTAGCGAAATTACAATTCCCGAAACAGGCAACACTAACATCCGACTTACTGTATTTAGAATCGCTTAAATTTCACTATTGATCGTTTATGACAAATAAAAAAAGAGCGAGAAACTCGCTCTTTCTTTGTTATGTACAGTAATTCATTACTACTCTAATTCAATTGAAACATTTTTTTGAGGCACAAATGTAGAAATTGCATGCTTATAAATAAGCTGTTGCTTACCTTCTGTTTCCAGTAGGACTGTAAAGTTATCAAATCCTTTAATTAATCCACGAAGCTGGAAACCATTTAATAAGTACAGCGTAACGAACGTATTCTCTTTACGGAGTTGATTTAAAAACTGATCTTGAATATTGATTGATTGCTTCATGTCGAATCCTCCTCTTTTTCTCTACTTACTATTATTCGACTTTAGTTGTAGCTTTCCTTCTATGTATCGTAAAATTTCTGACGTTTTTTCACCATCAGTAACATCGAACCACGTGACATCCATCTTATTACGGAACCACGTTAATTGACGTTTGGCATAACGGCGTGAATTCGTCTTTAATTGTGATACCGCTTCTTCTAAAGAGACACGATTCTCAAAATAATCATATATCTCTTTATAACCAATCGCTTGAATAGATTGACAATCTCGCACTCCTCTTTCATGTAGACCTTTTACTTCTTCTAATAATCCTTGTTCAATCATTAGGTTAACACGTAAGTTAATGCGATCGTATAGCATTTCTCGATCCATTGTCAAGCCAATTAACGAAATATCGTATAGCAACTCATTTTCTTGTTTTTCGAGCTGATTGCTCATTTTTTCACCTGTAGTATGAAAAATTTCTAACGCCCGAATAACACGCCTTACATTATTTGCATGAATACGCTCCGCACTTTCTGGATCTACTTCTTGCAACTTTTTATGTACATATTCCGCACCGCGTTCTAATGATAACTTTTCCATCTGTTCTCGGTATGTAGCGTCCCCAGCCTCATCTGTAAACTGGTAATCGAATAGAACAGATTGTATATAGAGACCGGTTCCACCAACAATAATTGGTAATTTCCCACGCTCTGTAATTTCTCGAATGCACTTACGGACACGTTCTTGAAATTCCGCCACAGAAAATGAATCTTCCGGATTTTTTATATCAATCATATAATGCGGAATTCCGTCCATCTCATCTGTCTTCACCTTTGCAGTCCCGATATCCATCGTACGATAAATTTGCATGGAATCACCACTAATAATCTCACCATTCAACGCTTTTGCAAGATCGATACTTAATTTCGTCTTTCCGACAGCAGTTGGCCCAATGATGACAGCAACTTTTTCACGTTGCACTTCTCCCATATCATTCAACTCTCTTTATGTAATATACTCCATCTATTGATTATACCCAATCTTACCAATTTTAACGGCATGATTGCAAGTTCTTTGAATCCAGTACATGAAATTATACATAAAAAAAGAGCATAGCTTGTCCAATTCTGCATATACATGATAAAAAATAGCTCGGAGAGGGTGCAATGACTATGAAACAAGCGACTATCGATTTTCCATTATTAATAAAAGACCTTATTTTAGCTACTGCTACAAAAGAACAAAATTGTTCACAAGAAGAATTATACTTCGCACTAAATTGTTTACTACGTTCCTTTCATTCTACTCTTCAAGAAACAGCGTTACATCCAGAAAATAAAAATACAGAGTATATGCAAACTCAATTTTGCACCGCATATAAAATTATTACAGGTAAAACAATTTACCCTTTTCAATAATTCTTATATAAAAAAACGGCTGCTTAGACATTTTCAAGCAGCCGTTTTTTATTTTAATACATTATTTTATAACTTTCACTTTAACGGATTTACGACCCCAACTATCAGCAGTGCTATCTGAACCAACTAAAACATCAATACGATTTCCTTTAATCGCGCCACCAGTATCTCCAGCAATTGCTTCTCCATATCCTTCCACCCACACTTTTGATCCAAGAGGAATTACTTTCGGATCAACAGCAATAACTTTCATATTTGGATTCGCTGTTAAATCATGCCCCATCGCAGTTAACACACGACCACCATATGTGCCATTTTCATTCGGATTAGCTGTGTAAGCTGTCGCTTCTACTGTTATTTCACGACCACCAGCAGGTGCACTTGTTTCAGTAGATTTCGTCACTGGTTTAGCTGCCGGCTTCGCTTGCGCTACTGGTTTACTTGATGCTCCACTTTTAACAGATTCTTTTCCGTTAACTTCCGTATCATTTTTGGCCGGAGTTTTCTCCTTAACTGATGTATCATTTTTAACCGCCGTTTTCACCTTAGTTGGTGCTTCATCTTGAACTGGAACTTCTTTTCTTTCAACAACAGGTGCTGTACCTGTTAAAAATGGTACGTGAACATACGCCGCTTTCCCACCATATTCGAATTGTAACCATTCGTTTTGTACTTGATTTGTCGTTTCAATCAAGTCATCTTTTTTAAGCGTGCCAAGAACTTCTGAATCAGTATTCGCTCCAGCACGAACGTTTAATACGTTTGCTGTTACATAATAAGTGCCTTTCGTAAACTCAGCACTTACAAACGCCTCTTTGCCATCTAATTTAATTTTGGACCATCCGTTTTCTGTATTTATAACATCTAATTTATTTCCACTTAACATTTTACCTACAAGCTTTGATTCTACAGTTGGGTTTTCTCTAACGTTTAATACATCTGTTGTTACAATCGTTTCCGCTTTAGCAGAACCTGCAAAAATCCCAAGACCAAAAACTGCTGCTGTTGCTATACCTAATAATTTTTTCATGAATAGCCTCCATTTGCTTTGTTTTCGTGTTCTCATTATAACAACAGTTTTTTGTAGAATTTCGAAAATCACACAATTACAAAGCATTCGTAATAAACGATTAATGATTTGTAACATAAATTTCCATATTAAAGAATTGCATTTCTACCAAAATTAGCAATAGTTTTCATATATTTCTCACAAATTAGTATAAGAATTTTTTTCCAGAAAAAATTACAGTATTACTTTTTTGTTACAAAAAAATCACTTTTCATTACATCTTTTACCAAAATCCATCATAATCCAATTATTAAATTACTTTTTGTAATGAAAAAGGAACAACTCCTATTAGCTGTCCCTTTTTATCTTTTATTTAACTTTCTTCTTCCAAACACCTATCATAATAGCTGAAACAATCGTCCCAATTAATATAGAGAAAATGTATAGCAACGGTTTATTCACTAATGCGATAACAAACAATCCACCATGCGGTGCCGGCAATGTAATTTGGAATAACATAGATAAGGCACCCGCGATACTTGAACCAACAACACAACTTACTATTACTCGAACTGGATCGGCAGCCGCAAACGGAATCGCACCTTCTGTAATAAACGACGCTCCCATAATATAATTTGTTAAACCAGATTTACGTTCCGCTTCTGTAAATTTTGTTTTAAAGAATGTGGTTGCGAATGCAATCGCAAGTGGCGGTACCATACCACCAGCCATAACAGCAGAATGCACTCCAAAATTCTGTGCTTCTATTGCAGCAATACCAAATGTAAATGCCGCTTTATTAATTGGACCACCCATATCAATTGCCATCATACCACCTAAAATAAGACCTAATAATATAGCATTCGTACCGTTCAAACCATTTAACCATCCTGTTAACATTTCATTTAATGCTACTACAGGCGGGTTTACTACTTTTTGCATTACAACTCCTGTAATCAATAACCCAAAGACGGGATATAACAAAACAGGTTTAATTCCTTCTAACTGTACTGGTAATCCTGAAAATAATCTTTTCAATCCTAAAACAACATATCCAGCTAAGAAACCAGCAATTAATCCACCTAAAAATCCAGCATTCGCATGTGCTGCTAAAAATCCACCGACAACACCAGGCATAAAACCAGGACGATCAGCAATAGAACTCGCAATAAATCCAGCTAAAATTGGCACAAGGAATAAAAACGCACCTGTTTTTCCTCCCCCAATAGACATGAATAATTCAGCTAAAGGTCCTTCCGCCTTTATACCACCAAACAAAAACGCTAGCGCTATTAAAATCCCGCCACCAACAACGAACGGAAGCATATTACTTACACCGCTCATTAAATGCTTATAAATTCCCAGCCTCTTTTCTTTCTCTACATTTTCTTCCTTCCCATCCTCATTTACACCCTTAAAGATTGGTGCATCTTGTTTTACAGCTCTATTGAGAAGGATTTCAGTTTTTCTAATCCCATCAGCGACTGGCACTTGAATGACATGTTTTCCAGCAAAACGGTTCATTTCTACTTGTTTATCTGCCGCAACAATAATCGCTGTTGCGCGTTCAATATCCTCTTTCGTTAAATCGTTTTTAACACCTGTTGATCCATTCGTTTCAACTTTAATCGCTATTCCTAACTCTGCTGCTTTTGCTTTTAAACTATCCGCAGCCATATATGTGTGAGCGATACCAGTTGGACAAGCTGTAACAGCTAATACGTATGGTTCATTCCCTTCTGGCTTTGCTACTTCAACTTCTTCTTCTTTTTCACTCTCTTTTTCATCAAATAAACGAAGAAGTTCCTCTTCATCCTTTGCTTCTAATAATTGTTTACGAAAACCATCATCCATTAATAATGTAGATAGACGAGACAACGTTTCTAAATGAGTATTATTCGCCCCTTCACTTGCAGCAATCATAAAGAATAAATGTGCGGGCTGTCCATCAAGTGATTCATAGTTGATACCGCTTACACTTCTACCAAAACAAATCGATGGTTGTTTAACGGCATTCGTCTTCGCATGAGGTATAGCAATACCTTCACCAATTCCTGTTGTACTTTGTGACTCTCGCTTTACAATAGCTTCTTTAAATTCAGCTTTATTATTTAAACGATTTGCTGCGTTTAATTTCTCAACTAATTCATCTATGACAGCTTCTTTATTTGAAGCTGTCAAATTCATAATGACTGTATCCCTTTTTAATAGTTCTGTAATTTTCATATGTTACTTCCCCCTATCGCTTAGCTACAATTACTTGCGACAATAATTCTTCTACTTTTCCCTTTTCACATAAATCCGCTGAAAATGCTGTTGCACTCCCTGTTGCAACACCATATTGAAATGCTTTTTCAATATCTTTTGTCTGTTCATATTTACCTACAAACCCAGCAACGAGGGAATCTCCTGCCCCAACCGAATTAATAACGACACCTTTCGGAACAGTTGCTTCATATATACCTTCTGCTGTAAATAATAAAGCTCCATCTCCTGCCATTGAAACGATGACATGTCCTACACCTTGTTCAATTAACTTTCTTCCATACGGTAAAATGTCTTCTACTGTTGAAAGCTCTACTCCGAATAATTCACCAAGTTCATGATGATTTGGCTTTATTAAAAATGGATTGTTTTTAATTACATGTTTTAACGCACTTCCACTTGCATCTACTACTACACGAATACCTTTTTCGGCTCCAAACGCTGCGATTGATTCATAAAAGGTAGTTGGAATAGAAGAAGGTACACTTCCAGCTAGTACAACACTATCTCCAGGTTGCATACTTTCGATTTTTTTCATCAATTGTTCAAATTGCTCATTTGTCACAATAGGACCTTGTCCATTTAACTCTGTTTCTTCTTGCCCTTTTATTTTCACATTAATTCGAGAATCTCCATCTACTTGGACGAAGTTTGTTGTTACACCTTCATCATGCAATACATCTTTAATAAATTGACCAGTAAATCCACCCGTAAATCCAAGCGCTACATTTTCAACACCTAAACGATGAAGAACACGAGAAACATTAATCCCTTTTCCTCCTGGAAACTTCATATCTTTCTCTGCTCGGTTTACTGTTCCTAAATCGAAAGAATTAACTTGTACTACATAATCAATAGATGGGTTTAAAGTAACTGTATAGATCATTGTTTATCAGCCTCAATTACATTGGTTTGTCTTTTATATTTTTCTAAATCAATTTCTAAATGATTTGTAATAATGCTTGCATCTTCAACATTTGCAATTTTCGCAAACGCAACTTCTGAAAATTTACTTTCATCAATTAAGAAATACCCTTCGTTCGCTAATGTTAATGCCATTTGTTTCAAGAGTGCTTCTTCTGGATCTGGCGTTGTATACCCTAACTGTTCATGTACACCATTAGCTCCTAAAAAACATTTATCAAATCGATACTTCTGCATACTTTCCTGTGCCATAGCACCAATTAAAGCTTTCGTCCTACTCTTCATCATCCCACCTAGTAAATACGCACGAATATTATTTTCAACTAAAGCTTCAATGTGCATAAGTCCATTCGTTACGACAGTAACATCTTTATTTATTAAAAATGGAATCATTTCAAATGTTGTACTTCCTGCATCTAAATAAACGCAATCCCCTTGTTCAACAATACTAGCCGCATACTTGGCAATTTGTTGTTTTATTTGAATGTTTTTGGATGATTTTTCAATCATCGTTGGCTCCTGTCCTTTTCCTGTTAAAACAGAAGCACCACCATGAACTCTTTTTAATAACCTTTGTTTTTCCAATTGTGCTAAATCACGACGAATTGTCGATTCAGAGCTTTCTGTTCTTTCCACTAATTGCTGTAATTTAACCACTTTTTGTTCTTTCACAAGTTGTAGTATCATTTGATGACGTTCAGGAGTTAACATCTTATTCACCTCTTCTTTGATTACAGTATAATGAAAACGATCACAAAAATCAACCATAAACAACCACATATAATCACAAACATCCAAATTCAATTATAAATAACCAAAAAGAAACCTATTTGACATTATAATCAAATAGGTTTCTACTCTCAATTCACTTATAAAGAAGCTTTATAAATTTCAAGAACATCATCTTTATTTAATTTTTTAAAGTTACCAAATTCACCATAAGCCATCGCTTTATCCGCCATTAAATCAATTTCATTTTCTCCAATAGCATAATCCGCTAATGTTACCGGCGCTTCAATTGAAGTCCAAAATTGACGTAACGCCTCAATTCCTTCTAACGCTACTTCTCGATCAGTCTTTCCATCTGTTTCTACATTAAATACGCGAATAGCGAACTGTTTAAAACGACTTACATTTTCGTCTACAACATGCTTCATCCAGTTCGGGAATAGAATTGCTAAACCGCCTCCATGCGGTATATCATGAACAGCTGAAACTGCATGTTCAATATTATGAGTTGCCCAGTCTCCTTTTACTCCCATCGCTAAAATGCCGTTTAACGCCATAGTACCGCAATATAAAATGGTTTCTCTATGCTCATAATTTTCTAGATCACTTAAAAGCTTAGGAGCTGTCTCAATTACTGTTTTTAAAACAGATTCACAATAACGATCTTGTAATTCTGTATTTATTCCATGATGGAAATATTGCTCTAATACATGTGACATAATATCTACCATACCGTAAATTGTTTGATCTTTCGGTACAGACGCAGTATGAACTGGATCTAAAATCGAAAACTGCGGGAAAGTAACCGGGCTACCCCAGCCATATTTTTCATTCGTTTCCCAGTTTGTAATTACAGAACCAGCATTCATTTCAGATCCTGTTGCCGCAAGAGTAAGCACAGTACCAAATGGTAATGCCTCACTAGCAAATGCTTTTTTCGTTACAATATCCCACACATCTCCATCGTACTTACTACCAGCAGCAATCGCTTTCGTACAGTCAATTACACTTCCTCCACCAACTGCTAAAATAAAGTCGATTCCATTATCTTTACAAATTTGAACCCCTTTCTTTACAGTTGATACACGAGGATTCGGTTCAACACCTGTCAACTCAAACACTTCCGCATTTATATCCTTTAAAATAGAAATTACATTATCATAAATACCGTTTCTTTTAATACTTCCTCCTCCATATACGAGAAGAACCTTTTTACCGAACTGTGGAATTTCAGTTTTTAACTGCTCTAATTGTCCTTTACCAAAAATAAGTTTTGTTGGATTACGAAATACAAAATTTTGCATATACCTTTACCATCCCTTCCATATAAAAAGCAACTATACTTTTGTATACCACACTTTTTTAATTTCACAAACAAATTTGCTTAACAAAAAAATCCCAGCCTTTAGGCTGAGATTTTTTATTGATAATAAGGTGAGATCATTAAGTAAACAATAACACCAGATAAACTTACATATAACCAAATCGGCATCGTCCAACGTACAATTTTACGATGACGTGTTAATTGATTCGTAAAACCAAATACAAGTGCGAACAATGCAAGTGGCACAATAATCGCCGCAAGGATAATATGTGTAATTAAAATGATGAAATACACATACTTAATGAATCCTTCTCCACCGAAATGTGTGGCTGGCGCCAAGTAATGATACGATAAATATGAAACACAAAATAGTAAAGTCGTTGTAAATGCTGCAAGAATAAAGCCACGGTGCATTTTCACATTCTTTTTAATGATAGAGAATAAAGCTGCTAATAAAAATACAAACGTAAAACTATTAAAAATTGCATTTAACATTGGTAAGATAGTTACATCAAAATGTACTTCTCCTTCATAGCCAACAGGTCCAAAGAACAAAAATAAAATAATCGCATTTACAATTACAGAAAGCGTTATCACAATAGGAGCATAGCTTTTCTGATTTGTTGATTGATCCACCAATATGGTCACTCCTCTTCTTTCAAATATGTATACGTAACCTCACTATTTTAACATATTATTCACAGTGTAAATGTGACAATAGTTTGACACAGTAAGACGGGGCAAAGAAAAAAACCCTTCTTAACAATGCTTCTTAAGAAGGATTTTATCGCTTTATTATTCAAATAGCAATGCGATTAGTTTTTGTTAAAAAACGTATTGCTATATGCTTGAAAAATTTCAGACACTTGATATCCCATTAATGTAATTGCTGTTAATGAAAAGAAACCAATCATAAGAAATCGAAACCACATATAAATCTCCTCCTTGTATTTAGCTTAAAAAACATTAGCTATCTTACAAGTTAAGTGGCACTCTTCTTCATCACTTTCTTTCTTCTTCACAATCGCCGTTATAAAGCGAATCATAAAGAATATAACAAAAGGAATTTGTTCATCATTTATATTGGCATAGTTTAGCAACGGCTCTCGTTGCAAATCGAACGGAGATGAGAAGGAATAGAACATACCTTGCTCTTCCATATATACGATTACAATTTTCATACAAAATACTATCCCAAGAAACGAAACAATATCTTGCCATTCTGTCGTATATAACAGATTATACAGCTCTAATACGTACTCTTCCATCATCATCCCCCCTTCCTTTTTTATCATTTTGCTCTCCTTCATATAAAAAGTCAAGAAAAAAGTTTATTTTCACTATGCTAATAGTAATTACTTGTTTTTACTTATATATGAATCTTTTCTAGCAATGATTGGATGTGATTTTCTTTGTAAACAAGAGACTCGAGTCAAACTGATTCTTTATTCCTATTTTCAGAAATCCTAACCGTATTATTTTTCTTTCTATTCTAATTACTACTTTGCTTCAATACAAAAACTGAAAGTTCAGGTACACTCCAAAACCTGACAGGCATTCGAGTCGTTCCAATACCTCGATTTACATATAAATGTAACGGCTTACTCTTCCCTTCTAATTCATACATACCTTCAACATAGCTCTCAGCTAATTTTGTAGTAATTAAAGGACCTACAAAAGGAATCTGAACTTGTCCTCCGTGACTATGTCCTGACATTTGAAAATCGACTGGATAACGAGATACTTTATCTACAACATCCGGCTCATGTATTAATAGCATATTGAAATCTTGTTGTCGTAAGTTTTTTAAAGTCGAGTCTATTTGTGGCTTCCCTAATAAAAAATCATCCAAACCTGATATTGTAATATACTTGCCGTTTTCCGCTTTAACTTTCTGCACTTCATTTACTAACACAGAAAAACCAGCTTCCTCCATATACTTTTTGTAAAATAAACTACCGCCCCCACCTCTATCATGATTCCCAAACACAGCATATTTTCCTAGGGGGGCATGGATTTTCTGCAAAATACCGTTCGCTTCTTCCCTTTCCGCATTATAAGATCCAAACTTATCTATTAAATCTCCTGTAAAAACTACTATATCTGGATGTAATTCATTCATCTTCTCCACCAAATTTTCTAGTTGTTTCAATGTAAAATCTGGTCCTAAATGTACATCTGAGAACTGCAATATTTTTTTATTATTAAACTCTTTAGGAATTGTAGGAGCTTCTATTTCATTCCACGTAACTGTTACTAGTCTTCTTTCTATTTCAGTCGCATAGAAATACAAACTTACTGGTATCATTAATATACTTATGAAACTAATAATAAATATCTTTACGATTGATTTTTTCCGTTCTTTTTTTACATGATGCGTATTCATGTTTTCACCTCTAAAATTACTTTAAAGCCTTATTGTTACATTAATGTGACAACATGAACAATGTTCGTTATATCCAATTTTATCCCCACTCACTTTGATAAATTTATACAGAAGTCATAACGTATTTTTATAATACATAGATTATTTAAAATATTCCTTCTGTTTATTCCATCATTTTATTAAGGAGAGGTTATTTATGTCTGTATTTACACCAGAAGAAATTACGGAACTTGCTGCTAATTCTGGAAGAAAAAAAGCTCATTTATCATTGCTCCCTATGCTAATTCTCGGTTTTTTTGGTGGTGCTTTCATAGCATTAGGATATTTACTTGATATCCATGTTATCGGAACAATGCCAAAATCTTGGGGATCATTTACTAGTTTTCTAGGTGCTGCCGTATTCCCTATCGGTCTTATACTCGTTATCCTTGCAGGCGGTGAATTAGTAACTGGCAACATGATGACCATTTCAATGGCATGGCTTCACAAAAAAATCGACTTATTTCACTTCATACGAAATTTAGTTATTGTTACGTTTAGCAACTTCATAGGTGCTATATTCGTCGCTTATTTTTTTGGTCATATCGTCGGCTTAATGGAGGGAGCTTTTTTAGCAAAAACAGTTTCTATTGCACAAGCTAAACTACAAGATACACCACTACAAGCCTTCATTTCTGCAATCGGGTGTAATTGGCTCGTTTGTTTAGCTGTTTGGATCAGTATGGGAAGTAAAGAATTTATCGGAAAGATTGTCGGTATTTGGTTCCCTGTTATGACTTTTGTTGCGATTGGATTTCAACACGTTGTAGCCAATATGTTTGTCATCCCAGCTGCAATTTTTTCTGGTCATTTAACTTGGGGTGAATATTTTCCAAACTTCATTTTTGTTTTCTTCGGAAACTTAGTAGGGGGTATGTTATTTGTAGCATTACCTTATTTCATATCTTATAATAAGAAACTACCTTCCAATAAAGAGCAACCTAAAATAAAGAACAAATCTGTATCCGCTTAAATTGAATGTTTATAAAGTGGTCCTAAAAAATATTACAAATATCATTTTTTTTGCGAATATATGTACGTACACTTGTTCTCGGATGTTTTATACGTTATAATAACAACTTAAATAGCATTATTTACATATGAGGTGAAAAACATGAATAAAACAGAATTAATTAAAAACGTAGCACAAAATGCTGAGATTTCTCAAAAGGAAGCTACTGTAGTTTTACAAACTGTAGTAGAATCAATCACTAACTCTTTAGCTGCTGGCGAAAAAGTACAACTTATCGGATTCGGTACATTCGAAGTTCGTGAAAGAGCTGCTCGTACAGGTCGTAACCCACAGACGGGTGAAGAAATGCAAATCGCAGCTTCTAAAGTACCTGCTTTTAAAGCTGGTAAAGAACTAAAAGAAGCTGTAAAATAATGAAAAATATCCTTCTCATTTATGAGAAGGATATTTTTTTCATTATATAATTAATAAAAATCTGACCATTATGCTGCTTATTTTGTTCCTTTATGCAAATATAACCTTTACTTTCAAAGAAAGGTTTTGCTGTAATACTTGCCTCTGTATATATATCCCTATGTTCTAGCTTCATTGCTTCTTTTTCTAACTTTTGTAATATATTAGAAGCTATCCCTTTCCCTTGATAATCTTTATGCGTAAACAAACGATCTATGTAATGCTCATCATTATAATCCCCAAATCCAGCTATCACACCGTTATTATCCGCTACATAACTAATATTCTTTTCTAAAGACTTTAGCCAACTTTCTCTATTTGGTCGCTTTGGTGCCCATGCCTGTAGCTGTAACATATTATAATCTTGTGCATTAACCGTATGAACCGTTTCATAGAACAATTGTAATACTTGCTCTAAATCCTCTTTCTGGAATGTTCTAATTTTAATATCTTTAAACATATGTAAAACTCCTTATCAAACTAACTCTTCTATTTCGGGTATCCGGATAATTATTTCGTGTTTATTTTTGAAACAGTTTCTTCCACTATATATGATTCACTACTTCTGCTCTTTCTATATTATATCGACTTTTCCTTCTAAACGAACAATAAACAATACTTATACAAAGTATTGTTTATTGTAAAAAAGCATATTAAATTCGCTTTATAGCTGAAAGTCTTTAAGATTTCAATTTAACTCTTTGCAATCTTAATGCATTTAATACGACTGATACAGAACTAAACGCCATCGCTGCACCTGCAACCCAAGGTGCTAAGAAACCGAGCGCCGCAATTGGAATTCCTAGGCCGTTATAAGCTAATGCCCAGAATAGATTTTGCTTAATATTTCTAATCGTCATTTTACTCATGAAAATTGCATCAGCAATACTATTTAAATCGCCACGGATTAACGTAATATCCGCTGCTTCCATTGCTACATCTGTTCCTGTTCCAATTGCCATTCCAATGTCCGCTGTAGCAAGAGCAGGAGCATCATTAATTCCATCTCCAACCATAGCCACTTTCTTACCACTAGCTTGAAGTTTTTTCACTTCTTCAGCTTTTCCTTCTGGTAATACTTCTGCAATTACGTGATCAATACCAACTTGCTTAGCAATTGCCTGAGCAGTTTGTGTGTTATCTCCTGTAATCATAACGACATCTAGACCCATTTTCTTAAGTCTTGCAATTGCTGCTTTTGAAGTATCCTTTACAGTATCTGCAACAGCAATAATTCCAGCATATTCCTTATCTATCGCTATAAGCATTGCTGTTTTTCCTTCTCGCTCTAATTCTTCCATCGCTTTAGAAACTTCTTCAATATCAATATTAAACTTCTTCATTAATCGGCGTGTACCAATTAATAATTGTTTCCCTTCGACAACAGATTCAATACCAAATCCCGGAATTGCTTCAAACGTTTCTGAACTTGGGATATCAATTCCCTTTTCTTTAATTCCTTCAACAATCGCTTCTGCAAGTGGATGTTCAGAATTTCTTTCTGCTGCACCGACTAATTTTAATATTTCCTTCTCATCAAATCCATCTGCTACAATTATATCTGTTAATACTGGTTTTCCATTTGTCACCGTACCAGTTTTGTCTAGAATAATCGTATCTAATCTGTGTGTCGCTTCTAAATGCTCTCCACCTTTAAATAAAATACCGTGTTCAGCTGATCTTCCTGATCCCGCCATAATAGATGTAGGTGTTGCAAGTCCTAAAGCACATGGACAAGCGATAACAAGTACTGCTATCATTTTCTCAAGTGCTCCGCCAAAATCACCAGGTGTAACAAATATCATCCACACCGCGAATGTAATAATAGCAATCACAACTACAACAGGTACGAAAATACCTGAAATTTGATCTGCTACCCTTTGAATAGGAGCTTTTGAACCTTGAGCCTCTTCTACTACCTTAATAATTTGAGCTAATGCAGTGTCTCTTCCTACTTTAGTTGCCTTAACTTTTAAAAATCCATTTTTATTCATTGTAGAACCGATTACTACATCCCCAATTGTTTTATCAACTGGAATACTTTCACCAGTTAACATCGATTCATCTATCGCTGATTTTCCTTCTACGATTTCTCCGTCTACCGGGATTTTTTCACCAGGTTTTACATAAACGATATCACCAGCTACCACTTCTTCGATTAAAATTTTCATTTCTGTTCCATCTCGCACAACTGTAGCAGTTTTCGCCTGTAAGCCCATCAATTTTTTAATCGCTTCTGATGAACGTCCTTTTGCTTTCGCCTCAAATAATTTACCTAAAATAATTAATGTAATAAGTACTGCGCTCGTTTCAAAATATAAATCTGTCATATGCTCCGAGGAACCAATCGACCTAATACTTAAATACACACTGTAGAAATACGCTGCAGACGTTCCAAGTGCCACAAGAACATCCATGTTTGCACTTTTATTGCGTAACGCTTTATAAGCCCCGATATAAAATTGTCCTCCAATGATAAATTGAACTGGAGTTGCAAGAGCTAGCTGCACCCAAGGGTTCATAAGCATATCAGGTAAATAAATAAACGATGTAAATGAGAAATGACTCACCATTGCCCACAATAACGGGAATGATAAAATAAACGAAATGATAAATTTTTTCTTTTGTCGCTCAATTTCTTGTAATCGATGATCTGTTGATGCATCTTGCTCATCTGATTTCACTTCTAATTTATATCCTAATTTTGTAATTGTGCTCTTCATTTCATTTACACTAGTTTCATCAGGATTAAATTCTACAGTAGCCGATTCTAAAGCGAAATTTACAGTCGCTTTATTCACCCCTTCTAGCTTATTTAAACGCTTTTCTACTCTATTCGCACATGCTGCACATGTCATTCCCGAAACAGTAAACTCAGCTTTATCACTTACGATACCATACCCTAACGATTCAACTTTTTCTTTAAATTTTTGCGGATTTGTTTTAGTTGAATCATATATAATTTTTGTTTTTTCAAGTGCAAAATTTACATTTGCAACTTGAACACCTTCTACTTTTTTAAGACCTTTTTCAATTCTATTTGCACATGCTGCACATGTCATTCCCGATATTTGAAGATTGGCCTCTTTTTGTTCATTCATGTCTCTCACCTCTATATACCCTTATAAGGTATAATTATTAGCAAAATAAATCGCACTTCGGTTAAAGTACGATTTATTTCCGTATCTAAAAATAATTATTGAACATCGTATCCTTGATCTTCAATTACAACAACGATATCTTTTAACGTTACAACTGATGAGTCGATAGTAACTTCAACAGTTCCTTCTGCTAATTGAACTTTCACTTGTTCAACACCGTTTAGTTCTTTCACACTGCTTTCGATAGAATTTACACAATGTCCACAAGACATACCTTCAACTTTTAATGTTAACTGTTCCATTTAAAATCCTCCTCTTGTTTCTTCATTGTTTGTTAATCACAACTACATCTTACCATACCCCCCTAAGGTAATCAATGGTTTTATGTCATGATTTTTCAATTATTTTCTAAAAGTTTATTTTACACACACTTATTCACAACAATACACCTAAACCCTATATAAGGATAAATAAACAAATAAAAAAACAAGCCAGTTATATACTAGCTTGTTTTTACGCTTTTGAAAAACGTTCAAATACCGTCATTAATTCTTCAATTGCTTCGTCACCATTCCCATCTTTAATAGCTCCTGAAACACAATGACTAGTATGATTTTTCAAGACACCCATTCCTACTTTTTTCATCGCTGCATTAATCGCTGAAATTTGCACTAAAATATCAACGCAATAACGATCATTTTCAATCATATTTTGAATACCACGGACTTGTCCTTCAATTCTCTTTAATCTATTTATAATTTGTTCTTTTTCTTTTTCTGATCTATGTGTAGTTGCTTCATGCTCTTTATGATCCATATTATCACCTTCTCAAAGTTTTTCTTCATCCAATAAAACAATTACTTTTATGAGTATACCAATTATAGCATCAAACATCTATGTATGATACCCCATATGAGTATATTTCCACTTTATGATTATTCTTAACAAATTATTAGCTTCTCAGTCCCAATTATCATTATACCCTTTCTTTTTTTTCAAAAAAACATTACCTCTCCCATCAAAACTCAATAAAGTGAAACTTTAATCAGAGGGGGTTTTGTCCATCCCCCTCTGATTATTAGCCCTCACCAATCGGGCTTTTACGGGCAGTTAATGCGGGATAAAATGAAACAATAATAAGCGGGGATTGTCCATTCTCCGCTTATTATTCGTCCATAAATATAAAAGTCTCAATCTTCACATATCTAAATTGAGACTTTTTTCTTCCTATATATAATTATTGTTGATCACATACTTTTGTGTCATTCACTACTGAAGTTCCTTCAACAGTTACCGTATGAAAACAGTCATTTACTCGAACAGTAACAACGTTATCTTGTCGATCAATAATATGATATTCATTAAATTCTTTATTTAGAGCACTACGAATTTGTTCTCCTTCATAAATTGGAATACCGTGTGATAAAACCCAAATAAGCCCAGCGATAGCAAGAATAGTTTTCATACGACCTACCTCCTTGAGAATAAAGTGAACTTTTAATCAGTGGTGTTTTCAGCCCTACTGACTATTTGTTGAATCAGTCGGGCTATTATGCGGGATAAGTTCATTTCGTTTATAGTATGTTTATGCCAATTGTGACGGAATTGTGACAACTTTTTGTCTCTTTAGACGAAAAGTTGAAACAAAACTTTCAAAAAGGACAATTCTACTTATAAAAAAGGTTATGGAATGTTTCATCCATAACCTTTTTTCAATCTATGCTACAACTCATCCACCGTATTTAATTTGATTTTTGGGGACTTGTTCTATTTTGATGTATCTATATCACAACAAAACTTTGAAAAAACTTCCCACACAAGTTCATTTCTACTACGCACCCCCACTTTTTCAAAAATAGATTTTAAATGATCCTGTACCGTATATATAGAAATACAAAGTTCTTCAGCTAATTCCTTTGTTGACATACCTTTAAAGATTTTACGTATTACTTGCTTCTCACGTGTTGTAAGACTATACACCTCCGTAATAAGAGGAAAAATTTCTTCCGGTCTTGCTCTTTCGAAAAGTACAACATAACGATCATGAAAACCAATGCTACTTTCTAACCTGCTCGCACGAACGATTAAAAAGTGTCCATACGCTAAAGGAATACAAACTCTTTCTTCTTTACTCGTAAATTCTGCATTGTACCCGTTCGCCTTAACCTTTGAACAAACTGCACGTATTGGTCTTGGAATCTCTTTTGTATTTAACTGTTCATACATTCTAAGGTTTGATAGCCAATCACTGCCATCTTGATTCCAATGTAACAATTCAAATTCCTCATTAAATATAATTATACCTGTACCTACCACTTTTTCTTCTAAAGAAGGCTTTATAACAGAATCTCTTAAAACATCACCAACAATAGGGGCTATTATTGATAAGTACTTACAATCATCGTTATGAAATACGGAACTCATATTATCGCGAAATAAGCTAACATGTCCAAAACATTTTCCTTTACTCATGCAAACGGCCCTTAATTCATCACCAAAATTTGCTGGTTTTAAAACATTTCTATATCTAGAACTTTTCATTAATTCACCATTTGTAGCCATACTCAATGAAGCTACATTAACGTTTTTTTGCGCCAAATATTCAAACTTATTATAATCATCTTCTAAAAACTCGTTTAAAAACAGCTGTGGATGAATATTTTCAACCCTTACATCAGTATGCGCCCCTATCGATAAAAAAGTGTTTGGATCTATAGCTGTAAAACAAGCAGCATCAAACTTAATTTCTTTACGTATCAAATTGAGAAAACCTTTTCTAAATGTTCTTATTGAACTTTTACTATTCATTAATATTTTCATTTCTCTCTTTAACTTTTCATACATCCTCTTTATCTCCCCCCACATTTATGGGATTGTTCATCTTCATAATTTCATTCAATAATAAAGCTATAGTACATAGACTTAGGAGGTAAAACATGAATTGGAATGATACTACTGTAAGTTCATATGAACAAAGAATTCCATTAAAAATCCCAGGCTACTACACCCTATATGAAATGATGAATTATTTCTTATTTACTACACTCCCTAAAGAAAATATCAATCCGAATGCATGCTACAGTTAGCTAAAAAAAAAATTAAAAACAAAGGCGTACAAAACCATATTCACCTTGTACACGGAACTATCCATACATTATTACCAAATCAATTATTTGATGCTGCTACTTGTATGCTTGTTCTTCATTTCATCCAAACTATCAGAGAAAAAAAAGAGCTTCTTAATGAAATTAGTAGTCGCTTAAAGCCTGGTGCTCCATTCTTTCTCTCTACAATAAATGGTGTACCCCATACAAGTATGTTTTCTGCACAATTGAATGCTTGGCGCAACCACATGATGCAAAATGAAATTCCATTAGAAGATTGGGACCGATTTGAAAATTCTTTTGAGACAGAAATATTTCCTATTTCCGAAACTAATCTACTAGCTATCATGGAGGAATGTGGCTTTACTCAAATCAATCGCTTTTTCACTAGCTTTTTAATTGATGGATACGTAGCAATAAAACAATAATGAAAAAAGGTAAGCAATTGCTTACCTTTTTTCATATACGTCTTCTATACGTGACTAATAAATCTTAACCCTTTACTTAAAGATGTCGGCACAACTGATGCATGATTCTCCCCTTCAGCCTCATAGAATTTAAATCTAAACTGACCGTGTTTTACTAGGAGAAGGCGCTCTGATAATTCATTTGCCCCTACAACCATATGCTCTCGTTCTAGTGAACCAACTGTAAGAAATACTCCTGTTTTAACTTTAGCATTGTTTAATTCATTTATAAGGTTCTCTTCTTTTTCAAGAACAGATTGGTTATTCCACCAAATAGATGGACTACTAATAAAATAATTTTGAAAGGCATTTACGTTTGTAAATAGTATGTGTAAAGCAAATAGACCACCTAGCGAATGCCCAAATAACGTTTGCTTTCCTTTATTAATTTCATAATTTTTTTCAATTTGAGGTTTCAGTTCTTCTTCCATAAAAGTAAAGAAGTTATGTGCTCCTCCTGTTTTAGGCCACGGTTTGCCATCTGGTTTTAAAGGTGCATCTTTTGAAATTACACTAGGCGTAAAATCATAGCATCTTTCTTCACCTGAAAATGCCCCTTCAATTGGATAACCAATACCTACTATAATGGCTGGTGAAACACCTGTTTTTTCCGCTCTAACCGATTGTATTTTAACCGCTTCATGGAATGTTTGGAAAAAAGCATTTCCATCTAATACGTATATAACAGGATATCCTGACTCTGGTGCTGGTTGCCTCGGCTTTGAAATATGAATTTGATATTCCTTACCTTCTAATTTTGAATACATTTTCCACTGTTCTGTATTAGATGTAATAATCTGCTGTTTTTCAATAGTAGTATTCATCTTATATCCCCCCTTTTAACTCGTTACATATATTTCTACTTTCTCTTCTTGAGTTACAACGCTATCGTATCCAAAACAAACAGGAGACCCGTTATACGGATCAATCATGACACGCGCATCAATATGAAATACTTCTTTTAACACTTCATTTGTAATGATTTCTTCTGGGATACCAGTTGTAATGATTTCCCCTTCCTTCATCGCAATAATTTCATCTGAAAACCTTGCTGCATGGTTAATATCATGTAGTACCATTACGACCGTACAATTATGTTCTTTATTTAACTTCTCCACAATTTGTAATACATCTAATTGATGAGACATATCAAGATATGTAGTTGGTTCATCTAGTAGTAACACTTCTGTCTCTTGTGCTAACGCCATCGCTAGCCATACTTTTTGTCGTTGACCGCCTGATAAATTTGCTATTTGTCTCGTTCGAAAAGCAGATGTTTTCGTTATATCTAATGCCCAGTCAATCATCTCTTTATCTTTTGAAGTTAACTTATTTACGTTATTTCGATGTGGATAGCGTCCATAAGAAATTAATTCTTCTACTTTAAGCTCTCCTGGTGCAATTGGCGTCTGCGGAAGTAAAGCTAACTGCTTCGCAATTTCTTTCGTTGGAATTGTATTTAAATCTTGTCCTTGTAAATATACTTTACCGCTCTTTTGCTTTAAAATTCTTCCCATTGTTTTTAACAATGTCGATTTACCGCACCCGTTTGGCCCTATAATTGTCGTGACTTTTCCTTCTTGTATTTCCACATTTAAATCGCGAAACACTGTAAGCTTTTCATAACTCGTTTCTAAATTTTTTGCACTTAAAATACTCACTTTTATTCCTCCTCTTACGCTTTCGCCTTATAAAGTAAATATAAGAAATACGGTACACCGACAATAGAAATAACAATTCCAACTGGTAACTCTACAGGTGTGAAAACTGTTTTTGCAATAAAGTCTGAAGCAATTACGAGGAACATTCCGATTACTCCGCACGTAGGAATGATATGCTTATGCTGAATACCGACAAGTCTTTTCGCTATATGCGGTGCCATTAATCCAATGAAACCAATACTTCCTGAAACTGCAACACATGCACTGACAAGTCCGATACTACTTAATAGTAAAATAGATTTCTCTCTTTCTACTGAAACACCTAAACTTGTAATACTCGTTTCTTCCAGTTGAAATAAATCTAATAAATAAGCTTTCTTTTGTATAAGCGGAATTAATATGATAAGCCACGGCAACATAGCAATAATATACTTCCAGTTTGCATTATATATACTTCCTGACACCCAAACTGCAGCCATCTCGAAATCAGTTGACTTCATTTTGAGTGATAAATACATAGAAAATGCTCCAAATCCTGATCCAATTGCAATCCCTGTTAATAAAAGACGCTGCGAATCTAACTTACCGTTTTTCCAAGAAAACAGATAAATGATGATAGCTGCACCTAATCCGCCGACTAAACCGAACATTGGCATCATCATAATAGAAACCCAATCTGTGCTTTTTAATTGTCCTTGAAAGAAAAACATAAAAATGACGATCGCTGTTCCTGCCCCGGCATTTACTCCTAAAATACCCGGGTCTGCCAGGCCATTTCTCGTAATCCCTTGAATTACAGCACCTGCAACACCGAGACCTAATCCTACTAATCCAGCAATTACGATGCGCGGAAGACGAAACTCAAAAATAACTAAATCATGATCTGGTACTGGATCTATTCTAAAGAGTGTTTTAAATACATCTGTAATCGTAATATCAAACGTACCATTCGTTAAACTAATATAAATAGCACATAGTATTAAAAATATAATAATCCCCATTGTCATTCCAAAGCGTTGACCTGAACTTTTAAGCATGTCTCTCTCCTCCTCTTGTACGGATTAAATAAAGGAAGAAAGGAATTCCAATTAAGGAGGTAACGACTCCAATTGGTGTTTCAAATGGATAGTTTACAAATCTACTTAAAACGTCACATAATGCTAAGAACACGCCACCAATAACGCCTGCACATGGCAATATCCACTTATAATCTACTCCAATTATAAAACGAGTAATGTGCGGAATAATTAAACCTACAAAACCAACTTTTCCCACTAAAGCAACTGCTGTTCCTGTTAAGAAAATAACCGATAAAATTGCCATCGCTTTAACTAGTTTTGTACGCTGCCCTAGATTAATAGAAACCTCTTCGCCTAAAGAAAGAATGGTAATAGATTTTGATATTAACAACGCTAAAATTATTCCAATTATCCCAAACGGTATCGTAATTTTAATAATATTAGGATCCACTTGGTCTAACTTTGCATTAAACCAAAAACTAACATTTTGAGAAATTTGGAAATACGAAGCCATTGCAGCAGATACACTACTTAAAAATGTTCCAATAACTGTTCCGATAATTGCTAGCCTAACTGGTGATAAGCCATTTTGAAGGAGCGAACCAAAACCAAACACGATACCGGCTCCTAGTGCAGAACCAATCATTGAACATAAAACCATACCAATGGATGACATTCCCGGAAGAAAAATCATACAAAGTGTAATAACAAAGGCTGCCCCATCCGTCACACCCATAATAGAAGGGGATGCAAGATAGTTTCTTGTCATCCCCTGCATAAGTGCTCCTGATATGGCTAGAAATGCTCCGACTAAAAGAGCTGCAACTACCCTTGGTAAACGTGAAGTAATAATAATATTATGATTTACATCACTTGAATCAAAATGAAATAATGCGTTCCACACTGTTTCAGCATCAATACTTTTCGCCCCATACAAAATAGAAAGTATAACTGTAAATAAGATGAGTATGGGTGCTATACATAATATGGTTACTGGTACTGCATTTGTTTTCTGCATATCATTCAACGCACCTTACTTATTGTATTATTTAGATAAATTTTTCACTGCTTCTTTTAAGAATGCTGTTTTACTCCAAGCTGTACCACCTTGCGCCATTGGATCTACAACGTTTACAAATACTTTCTTTTCTTTCGCAGCATTCATACTTTGCCAAATTGGATTGCTTTCAATTTCTTCTAGCACTTTCGGGTTTTTATTTTCACTTGCCTCATATTGTAAGAAAATATAATCCGGGTTAAGTTCAGCAAGTTTTTCAAATGAAATTTTCTCTTGTGCTTTTACAGCTTTAAGTTGTTCTGGAGCAGTTAGTCCAAGATCTTTATAAATTACAGGGTTGAAGTATACGCCTTCTGGATATAGGAATAATTCGTTTGCTCTTAGTCTAATGACAAGAACTTTTTTGTCTTTTAACTTATCTCCTAGTTTTGCTTTTGCTTTTTCAGCGTCCGCATTGTAATCTTTAATAATTTTGTCTGCTTTATCTTTTTTACCAGTTAATTCTCCCATTAACTTCAAGTTATCTTCCCAATCTGTTGAAACGTGTGATACCGGGAATGTAGGAGCTACTTTCGTAAACTTTTCAGCTGTTTCTGCTGGAAATTTCGTACTAGATGTAATAACATCTGGTTTTAATTGTAGTAGTGTTTCGAAATTCGGTTGCATTTTCTCACCTACAGATTTTGCACCCTCTAATTCTTTTTCAAGATACTTTGGTAATTTACCACCTACAGTAATTGCACCGACTGGTTTAATTCCAAGTACTGCCGCATCTTCCATTGACTCTAAACTAGCTGTCGCAATTTTATCTACTTTTGCTGGTACTGTATATTCTTTACCTAAATATGTAATTTTTCGTTTTTCATCTTTTTTTGTTTCCGTAGCTTTTGTCTGTTGCTTTTGTTCCCCTGAAGTTTTATCCGTACTATTACATGCTGCTAAACCTACACTTAAAACTGTAACCATCCCTAATGTAAATAACTTCTTGTTCATTTTTGTATATCTCCTCTCGAAACCTTTAAATATATTATTTCAACTATGAAACTTAATTACATGAAACATATTTCTCATCTATATTTCACATCATTAATAAATCTACATAAAATGGAGAGACATTCTCGTTCACTTCCCCTAGTATTAAATTCTTTACAACCCTCATCCAGCGATAATTGTTATCAGTGATAATGATTATCGTTATTAAGTATATATTTAAAATCAGATTATTTCAAGAATGATTTGAAAAATTTTAACAAACTGAATTAAAAAGAAGTATCCGCCTATTATTAGCGAGATACTTCTTTTTTAAAAATTTATATGTAATTCAACTGGACAATGGTCTGATCCCATTACTTCACTGTTAATTTTCGCATCTGTTATTTGATCTTTTATTCTTTCCGAGACAACAAAATAATCTAAACGCCATCCAATATTTTTCGCTCTTGCTCCCATACGATAGGACCACCAAGAGTATGCTCCTTCCTGGTCAGGATAAAGATAACGATACGTATCAACAAATCCTTCTTCTAAAGCACGTGTGAACTTCTCCCTTTCTTCATCAGAAAATCCAGGGTTTTTGCGATTACTTTTTGGATTTTTCAAATCTATTTCTTTATGAGCAACGTTTAAATCTCCGCAGAAAATAACCGGTTTCTTTTCATCTAATCGCTTAATATGCGACCGGAAATCGTCTTCCCATTTCATTCTGTAGTCTAATCGTTCTAATCCACGTTTTGAATTTGGTGTATATAACGTTATCATGTAAAAATCTTCGAATTCTAAAGTAATGACTCTTCCTTCTTGATCATGCTCTTCAATGCCTAAACCATACGTAACAGAAAGCGGTTCTTTTTTCGTAAAAATAGCTGTTCCCGAATACCCTTTTTTCACGGCGTAATTCCAATATGTATAGTATCCCTCTGGATTTAAATCAATTTGTCCACTTTGTAATTTAATTTCTTGTAGACAAAATATATCTGCATTGGATTCCTCAAGATATTCTAAAAATCCACCCTTTGCGATAACTGCACGCAAACCATTTACATTCCATGAAATTAACTTCACTTATAGTCCTCCTCTTGCTGTTCACTTTCAAAGTTCATGCTATCACAAAATAGAAAAACAATCATATTTTCATCTTTGTAATCTTGCTCTTACATCCGTAATTACGTACATATGTGCTTTATTCAGGTTATACTAATCTCGGAGGTGACGTTCTTTGCACAATGAAGGATTTACGTTAATGAGTGAGTATTGGCAAGCAATTATTCATAATGATTCTTCATATGATAACAAATTCTTTTATGCTGTAAAATCAACCGGAATCTTTTGCCGACCATCGTGCAAATCAAGAATACCGAATAAAAACAATGTACGAATTTTTCTTCATGCTGAGCAAGCATTGCGAGAAAACTTTCGTCCGTGCAAACGTTGTAAACCCAATGGGATCACTTTACCAAATGAAGAGTGGATAGAACAAATTAAAGACTATATTGAAAAGCATTTTGACGAAGTATTAACTCTCCGCCTACTCGCAGAAATGTGCCACGGCAGTCCATATCATTTACAACGCACATTCAAAAGATTGACAGGAATAAGTCCAATAGAATATATACAGCAATTCAGAGTCGTTAAAGCGAAAGAATTCCTTTTAAATACGAACCAAACCGTTATAGAAATTAGTACTGCTGTCGGGATAGAAAACCCGGAATATTTCGCGACTTTATTTAAAAAGAAGACAGGGTTTACCCCTACTGAATACCGAAAAAAGAACGAGATAAATGAGGAATGAAATAATGGAACCACATGAAAATAAAACTATATATTGGACATTGCTTGTTCATAAACATTGGCGTATGCATATTGCCGCCACTTCAACTGGATTATGCTTCATCGGATCACAAAATGAAACTTTTGAAGAACTAAATACGTGGGCTAGAAAAAAACTACCACAACATACACTCATCCAAAATCCAGATTATTTGCAAACATTTACGAAAGAGATCAACGAGTATTTGGAAAATAAGCGAGAAACCTTTACATTTCCTATCGATGCTTACGGAACTGAATTTCAATTATCTGTATGGAATACGGTACGTGAAATTCCTTATGGAAAGACACATTCTTATTCAGAAATTGCGGAAAGAATACAAAGCCCTAATGCAGTACGTGCTGTCGGTGCCGCTGTTGGAGCAAATCCTCTTCTTATTACAATTCCTTGTCACCGTGTTATAGGAATTGACGGAAAACTTACTGGTTTTAGAGGTGGCTTGGAAATGAAGAAAGCTTTGCTCAAATTAGAAGCAATACGGGAGGAATAAATATGACAGAAGGTTGTAATGAAATATTATCTTTAGTCGTTCCTAAAGAATTTAGTTTTCAAGAAAACTTAGGCTATCTTTCACGTTCTAAAAATGAATGTATGTTTCACATTGAAAATAATAAAATCTATAAAGTCATTCCTGTTCAAAACATAAATCCATTAGTTGAAATTAGTTTGAATACTGATGGAAATATTCAAATACGTTTTTTAGGAGAATCATATATCTCTGAAAAATGGGTACACGATGCCGTATCTAACTATGTAAAAGAGTGGTTTGATTTAACTACTGATTTAGCTCCCTTCTATAAATTAGCTAAACACGATCCACTCCTTCAAAAGCCCATTAAAGAATTTTACGGTCTTCGTACTTTGGGAATTCCGGATTTATTTGAAGCACTATGCTGGGGAATTATCGGTCAACAAATTAACCTCACATATGCCTATACTTTAAAAAGAAGATTCGTTGAGCACTTTGGGGATTATGTAGAATGGAATGATAGAAAACATTGGATATTTCCATCACCTGAAATAATAGCAAATCTAGATGTAGAAGATCTCGCTACATTAAAAATGACTACAAGAAAGTGCGAATACTTAATTGATACCGCACAGCGCATTACAAAAGGTAAATTATCAAAAGAATCTCTATTACAAATACAAGATATGAAGCAAGCCGAAAAACAATTAACTGACATTCGGGGTATAGGACCATGGACAGCTCACTATGTTTTAATGCGATGCTTGCGATTCCCTTCTGCCTTTCCAATTGACGATGTCGGTCTGCATAATGCGATTAAATTTATAACAGGTTCCGAAAATAAACCGACTAAAAATGAAATAAAAGAATTTGCAGCAAATTGGATAAATTGGGAGTCTTACGCAACATTTTATTTATGGCGAGTGCTATATTGAAAAAAAGCACCTTTACGTGCTTTTTTTCAATATATTTTCAGGTGATATTTCATCATCACTTTTTGTATAATAGTTTTCATCACGATATGGTAACGATAAGTGTTCTAACTTCTCATCGTCTTCTACACACATAATTTTTAAATTATATCCTTCGAAATCAACTGGAAAGAAAACATCTTCACTTTGATTTTCATTTAATGCTATATCAATCATATTTTTTAATTGCTCTAATCCTTCTTTATTTCCAATAATAATAGCTTGATCATGCCACATTTGTTGTCCGTATATATGACATATTTTATAATCTTTAAAATTCATAAATATTCTCCTACCTAGTTTTTACATGTGAAAACTTCACACATACTGGCTCTGGAACATTGACGTCCGTCTGTACAAGCGTTAGCTCACCTGTCACTTCATCCCTAGCAAATAAAGTCAAAGTATTAGATCTTTCATTCGCAGCAATTAAAAATTTTTCATCCGGATCTAAAGAAAAATCACGTGGCCAATCTCCTTCTGTCGATACTGTTTCAATAAAAGCGAGCTCTCCATTGTGCTCATTCACTCGAAAAACTGCAATACTATTATGTCCCCTATTTGCTGCGTAAACAAATTTACCATCAGAAGAAATCTGAATCGCACTTCCATAACTATCCTGACTATACTCTTCAGGTAATGTAGAAATGTATTGTTTTTCTTTAAAACTACCACTCTTCGCATCATATTGAAGTACAATAATCTCTGAACTTAGTTCCGTCATAACGTATGCAAGCTGTTCATTTGGGTGGAATACAAGGTGCCGCGGACCACTACCAGGTTTAACAGATAAACCATTGATTTCTATTAATTTCCCGTCACTCTCTTTATATGTAATCACTTTGTCCATTCCTAAATCAACTGCTACTACATATTTTTCATCAGGCGTAAAATTCACATAATGAGCATGCGCCTTTTCTTGTCTTTCCTTATTCGGTCCTGAACCTTTATGTTCTACAATTGCCGCAGTAGCATTTACACTTCCGTTGCTCTGTTTTACTACATAAGATTCAACTGTTCCTTTATGATAATTCGCTGCTACTACTGTACTATTCTCTTGATCCACACTTAAGTGACACGGAGGTGCCCCTTCTAAAAGTTGCGTGTTAATCAAATCCAGATTACCTGTTTTATTACAAATGGAAAAACTAGCAATTCCACCGAGTCTACTATCTTTCGCAACGGAATAAAGATATTGATTGTTATGACTAAGTGTTACATATGTAGGACTTCCTATAGAAGTTGCTAATTTAATCTCTTTAATTTCTCCAAGTTCCGTATCAAGTATAAATTTATAAATCCCCTTACTATTTGCTTTTGTATATGTCCCTATATAACCATGAAACTCATTTTCACTCATAACATTACCCCCTTCAAAAAGCATGAATTTACAAATATCTTGTAAACAAGTATATCACTTTACCTTGTATTTTTTAGTATAGAAAAGAACCAAGTAGTATTTCATTACTACTTGGTTCTCTTTTTAGGCTTGCTCTTCAAATCGTCTTGCAATTTCTACAATAACTTGAACAGCTTTTTCCATAGTATCTACCGAAACATATTCAAATTTACCGTGGTAGTTTTCACCACCAGTGAAAATATTTGGCGTCGGTAATCCCATATATGATAATTGTGATCCATCTGTTCCACCGCGAATCGGGTGAATGTTCGGTTCGATATTTAAACTTTTCATCGCTTCATATGCAATATCAACAATTTCTCTCACTGGTTCAATTTTTTCAAGCATGTTATAGTATTGATCATTCATTTCTAAAACGACCGCATCTTGCCCATACTTCTCTTGCATTTGCTTCACAATACTTCCAACGTTATTTTTACGTGTCTCAAAATTTTCACGATCAAAATCTCGAATAATATAATACGCTTTACTTTGCTCAACATCACCATTTAAAGAAAGTAAATGATAGAATCCTTCATAACCTTCCGTATATTCTGGTGCATCTTCTACCGGTAGATACCCATTAAATTCCATAGCAAGTTTAGTTGCGTTACGCATTTTATTTTTCGCTGTTCCAGGATGTGTATTTGTTCCATTAAAAGTTAACTTAGCACTTGCAGCGTTAAAGCTTTCATATTCTAAACCGCCTAATGGACCTCCATCCATCGTATAAGCAAATGATGCACCAAACGCTTCTACATCAAAATGCGCTGGTCCACGGCCAATTTCTTCATCCGGCGTAAACGCAACTCTAATTTTCCCGTGCTTAATTTGCGGATTATGTATTAAATAATTCATTGCCACCATAATTTCTGTCAGACCCGCTTTATCATCTGCTCCTAGAAGTGTTGTACCATCAGTTGTAATAATGGTATGTCCTTTATATGATGGTAATTCTGGGAATTGTTCTGGTGTTAACACAACATTTAATTCTTCATTTAACGTAATGGCTTTCCCATCAAAATCCTCATGAATTTGTGGCTTTACATTTTCCCCTGTAAAATCTGTTGCCGTATCTAAATGGGCTAAAAAGCCGATTACAGGAACATCTTTATCCGTATTAGCAGGAAGTGTCGCCATTACATAACCATTGTCATCCATCGTCACTTCTGATAATCCAATCTCTTTTAACTCTTCTACTAATAACTTACCAAATTCAATTTGTCCAGGTGTTGTAGGTACTGTATGGCTTTCTTCATTTGATTGTGTATCAATCTTTACATATCTCGTAAATCTTTCAATAAGTTCTTGTTTCAAATTCGTTCACTCCCTTTTATATTTCTTTCTCTATTATAATCCTTAAAACGAAATATTTTAACTTTTTTGACTGTGAAAATATATATCCATTTACATTTTTAATAAATCATAAAAAGACATAATATTTGTACATTGAAATTCAAACATGTAATATACATCATTATATATTGGGAGGTTTTAAAGATGAGGCTAACTCTCTTTCGCTATTTTCTTTTTTTCTTAGGATTAATTTTCTTTGGGCTCGGAAACGCTCTTGCAGTCAAAGTTAAATTTCTTGGGTTACATCCTTGGGAAGTTTTAAATATGGCTCTCTATGAACGATTCGGATGGACACTTGGTACTTGGAGTGTTATATGCGGGTTATGCCTCGTACTTATTTCTTTACTAGTAGATCCAAAATATATAAACGTAGGCACATTTTTAAATGCATTGCTTATCGGCCCTATTATGGACTTTTTCTTACAATCAAACATCCTTCCAAACGCTACTGATTATTTATGGATAAATTTATTCATTTTGTTTTCTGGTATTGTAATTACAGGTATTGGGGGCGGTATGTACGTTGCGGCTGGAATTGGTGCTGGACCTCGCGATGGATTCATGCTTACTATTTCTGACAAAACTGGACTGTCTATTAGCCGGGCTCGAATCATTGTAGAATGTGTTGTACTAGTTATTGGATATATGCTAGGAGGTCCTGTTTTCATCGTAACTTTTCTATACACTTTTATTCAAAGTCCAATCTTTCAGCAATCATTTAAGATATTTCAAACACTCTTACATACTTTACATAACAAAAACAAAGAGCAAATTAGTCAAAACATATAAAACTCAACTTAATATAAATTGCTCTTCTTGTTAACTTTCTTACAAATAATTCACCCTATTTACGATTCCAATCGCAAATAGGGTGTTTCTTTTTTCATCCCACAATATATATTTAATTAAATATCAAGAGCATATACTACTCATTCACAATAAAAGTATATACATCATTATAAATACAACCATTTACCCTAATAACATACTTCCCAGGTTTACTAAAACTAATTGTGTATTTGTTTAACTGAGTTGCCTCCTTATTTCCAGAAAGAACGTCGATGCTTCTACCACTCAATAAATAAGATTCACTTTGATTCATCGCTACATTAATAGCATTGAACTTCTCCTCTTTCACTTGCGTTGTGTCTGCAGCACTTACACTTGGTTCTAAAAAAAGTAATCCACTTAATCCAATTGAACCCGCTAGAGCTACTCCTAGTTTTATTTCTTAGAAGGAAGCCAATATATTTTTACCTTATCGAAATTCGAAACCTTATTCTTATTTGTTTCATTACCCTTTATTCTTCTATTTTCATTAACACAATTCTCCAACCATCCGGATCCTCTATCGTTATCCCCTTGTCTTTCCAATATGGGTTTTCTGGTTCTACTTCATCGTATCCCATTGCATGCAGCCTTTTACTCACTTTTTTCATTTCACTATCTTCACGCATGTAAAATACAAGTAAATTGTCTTTTGTTGGAGCCGGACAAGAGCTCCCATCTATATGTCTTGTAAATTCTAAATGATACTCTTCATCTGGTAGACCGAACATGATCCCATCATAGCCTTCATGATCGTAGAATTCACCTATACGTTTTAAACCTAACCCTTTTTCATAGAATGCTATAACCTCTTCAAATTTATCAGTTGGACGTGCTATTCTAAACTTCACCCATTTCATCATGATTTTCCCTCCATATTAAAAATTAATTACTGTATTACATATTATTGTATATAATCAACACGTTTCTTTAATCCCTCATTAGTATGAGAATAGGTACATACAAAGGTCTTACTTAATACTCTATAATAACGAAAAACTCCCCTCATCTAGAGAGAAGTTCCCATCACTTTATATGCAATTTTGCATCTCCGCTTGCAAATCACTAAAAAACCTTTAAAATCTAAAGGATGACTAAATATACAAATTCTATCTGTATTCCTTATAAACTAAAAATTATTGAACTCAATACTTTTTCAATTTTAAGAAGTATCACATTCTTCATTTTTTTCTTATAAGCATGCTTTTTATAAGGAAATCTGATACAATCCTTAAGTAATATTAATACGTATAGATATTACGAATATAGTGCATACTTAAAGAAGGTGATTTTATTGAAAATAAATAAAAATTTACAACTATGTATATTAATTACAACACTAATATGCTATTCAATCTATTTTATGTTTTTCTTTCTGTTCCCTACTCATTTTTCAAATTTCAATGTACGCTTCGCTTCACTCATCGTTGAAGCCATTACATTTGTATCACT
Source organism: Bacillus mycoides (assembly GCF_001757995.1). Classification (GTDB taxonomy): domain Bacteria; phylum Bacillota; class Bacilli; order Bacillales; family Bacillaceae_G; genus Bacillus_A; species Bacillus_A mycoides_B. The sequence continues at coordinate 78,015 of NZ_LXLV01000062.1, forward strand.
AATATACTCTATATATTCTAAAAAAGTTAGTTCAAATCCTTTTTGGATATGTATTACAATAGCAATTGGTAGTTTTTTATTAGGAAAAATAGTATATACGTATCAAGATAACTTTTTCGAATTTCCAATACATCGTTTTACTGTTTCTGATGTATTTTACATGTTTTTTCTATTCTTCTGCCTTCTCGCTTTCTGCTATAAAATCTTAAAAGAGTGCAATAAATGGGAAAAAGCGTTCTTCATTTGTGATATATGCATAGTACTTACTTCCATATTCACATTAGAATGGTATTTATTTAATCAGCCAAATTTAAATATATTTTCCCTTTCACTGGGAGATATTTTTCTTTCCTTTCTATATCCAATTGCAGACCTATTATTTCTTCTACTAGGTGTTAGTCTCTTTTTCCGTCCAACTGTTTTTAATTCCAAACGGAAAATTTATATTTTTATTTTTGTATTAATAAGCTCTGCAACTTTTAACTATATTTATTTTTACTTACATAACCATTTATCAACTGACACGATAACATCCTTACGTCTTTTATATAGAATACCTATATTACTTATCGCAATAGCTGGGGCTATTTCCGAAGATTATAATAGTCATAAAAATCATTTCATTGTAAACCCTATACTAGGAAAAAAAGTATTAGTCGTATTTCCATATCTTGCCGTTGCAATACTAATCGGGTTTACATTAAAAGAACAAACAGCATCTTCAACTCTCATTACAGGAAATTGTATTACTTTTGTTTTCGTACTCATTCGTCATTCTATTGTACGTATGCAAAACAATTCCCTAACAAAACGTCTACAAGCATTTTATGCTCAACTAGAAGAAAAAGTTACTTTACGGACTTCTGATTTAGTTCATAAATCAGAGGCTCTATCTCAGAAACAACAAAAATTCAAATCATTATATGAATATCATCCTGATCCTATTTTTACGATTGATTTAAATGGAATATTCTTAAATGTAAATAAAGCTGGGAGTATACTACTTGGAGCACCAACGAACGAGTTACTCGGTGAAACATGTTTTTCGATTATTTTAGATGAAGATAAACATAAACTAGCATCTGCATTAGAAAAAGTTAAACAACAAGAATCAGCATCTTTACAACTTAGTTCTCAATATAAAGATGGCTTTACTTATTCCTTATACGTTACCATCGTTCCTATTATGATAGACGGACAAATTTCAGGAAGCTATATTATGGTAAAGGATATTACCGCATAAAAAAAACAACAAGAAGAAATAAAATATTTAGCATTCCACGATACTGTAACGAAAATTGGGAACCGTGCCTTTTTCCATAAGAAATTAAGAAAAGTTATAAAAAATGCTAAAACAGCACAAAGTGAGTTCGCATTATTATATTTAGATTTAGACCGTTTTAAAGTAATTAACGATACACTAGGACATTCGTCAGGTGATTACATATTAGAAGAAGTAGCAAAGCGATTCCAATCATGTCTTCCATCACATACTCATGTGTCAAGAATCGGTGGCGATGAATTTACAATCCTAATTGAAAACTATATTGACCAAGATTCCTTATTACATTTATGTAACCAATTATTTGAAAGCATGAAAAAACCGTTTGTCATACATGAGCATAAATTAACTTTATCACTTAGTATCGGGATTGCTATATATCCATCTGGTGGAATCGATACCGCTACACTCTTAAAAAACGCTAATGTTGCAATGTATGATGCTAAGGAAAAAGAGCTTAACTCTGTCTCTATTTATGACGATGTAATCGCTAAAAAAATTGAAAGACGATTAAAATTAGAGAAAGATTTACCAAACGCAATTCAAAATGAAGAATTATTCCTTTTATATCAACCTCAGGTTGATAGTGAATCTAATAAAATTATCGGTGCTGAAGCTTTAATCAGATGGAACCATCCCGAATTAGGTGTTATTTCTCCATATGAATTTATTCCGATTGCCGAAGAAACACTACAAATTATTCCAATAGGAAAATGGACATTACAGCAAGCCTGTCAGCAAATGAAACGTTGGCACGCACTCGGATATTCACATTTAAAAATAGGAGTAAATCTATCTGCTAAAGAATTTGAACAAGAAGATTTTGTAAAGTCTATTTCTTCTACATTAGCAAATACAGGCTTACCTGCAAGTTCTCTCGATCTAGAATTAACAGAACGAATTGCAATGATGGATGAGAGAGAAACATTGATAAAACTGCGTACACTAAAAAATTTAGGGGTTCACATTTCAATCGACGACTTTGGTACAGGCTATTCTTCGCTAGCCTACTTACCTTTATATCCCATCGATACGTTAAAAATCCCGAGAGAATTTATTACAATGTCTGAAACGTGTGAAGATGGAATGGAAATCATTAAAACGATCATCACATTAGCACATACATTAGGAATGTCGGTTATCGCTGAAGGTGTAGAAACGAAAGAACATGTGAATTTCCTTCAAAAAAATAAATGTCAGTTTATTCAAGGTTATTATTACAGTAAACCTATTCATACTAATGCATTTACTGAGCTATTAGAAATCGGTATTCACCCATAGTACATAGCTAATCGGTATAAGTAATAATGAATTTGAACAACTATAGTAAAAAGGAAAGAAGATACCTTCTTTCCTTTTGTTTTTCTATTTAAATTTCTATTACTTCACCACTTCATTTATTATATCTATTAATTGATGAATTCCCTCATCATTTGTTTTCTTATATCCATTCATGTTTTGAATATATCTCTCCTTATTTGTATACAACTTATTTACTGCATGTATAAATGCATTCGTACTTACTCTGTCTTGGAGTATAACTTCCGCATATCCTTGCCGAGAAAAATATTCAGCATTTAAAACTTGATCTCCCCTACTGGAACTGTTGGTTAATGGGATAAGTAACATCGGTTTCTTCAAAAATAACAATTCAGAAATAGCAGTAGAACCCGCTCTGGAAACTACAACACTTGCCATATTTAGTATATGCGGCAACTCTTCCCCTATATATTCAAATTGCATATAGCCTTCCATGCCAATAGATAAATCCACCTTCCCTTTACCGCACATATGAACAATGTTAAAATTTAACAATAATGTCCCCAAACTTTTCCTTACCATATCATTTATCCACTTAGCACCTTGACTCCCACCCATTATTAACAATACCGGTTTATCTTGCTGAAATTTACAATAGCTTCTTCCTCGTAATACGTTACCTCTCTCAATTTCTTCCCTTACAATTGGCCCTACATAAATCTTCTTCTCAGTACTTACATTACCCCCTGTTTGAGGAAATGTTGTGCATAGTTTTTTAGAAAAAGGTAATGCTATTTTATTTGCCAACCCTAACGTACTATCTGGTTCACGTATTATTATAGGTACACGATTTAACCATGCCCCTATAACTACAGGAACTGAAACAAATCCTCCTGCAGAAAAGATAATGTCAGGCTTCATTTTCTTAATTAATTTATAACTTTGTAAACAACCGTGTATAATTTTAAAAGGATCTTCAAAGTTCTCCCAATCCCAATATCTCCTAAGCTTCCCCGTTGAAATACTATTGTATTTAACATTTTGAACTAATAATTTTTCAATTCCATTTTGAGATCCAATATACTCAACCCCCCATCCTTTTTCCATAAATTTAGGAATCAATACCATATTAATCATTACGTGTCCGGCTGTACCGCCCCCAGTAAAGAGAATCTTTTTATTCATAACTTATATCCACCTTTATCATTAAAAATCTTGCTTTATACCAATCTATTAAATGTAAGTAAACTTACTATTATTTATATAAACATTTAACTCAAATCCTATATCGTGCAAAAAATCTTTGATGAGTTCATAAAAATCATTTCCATACTCACTACACTCATACTGAGCAAAAACTTGAATCACATGCCTAGTTCTTGTCTCTAGTGCTGGCTTTATTCGATCAACCTTTTTTTCTTCCACATACGCTCGATATTGATTTATTGCCTCATAGAGGTGCAACACATGCGCTTCTTCATCTTTCCAATCCAGCGTATCAACAATCGCAAGAAATAGCGTATTTTGATGATCTATTGCTTCATAACCATTCATATACTTCTTACACCCTTTTTTATTATTCATTGAATGCAGATGTCACTGCACTTCGCATACTCAAGTACATCTTTTAATGATTGATGAAATTGGATTTTTGGGACCCAACCTAACTTTTTTATATCCTCTAACACTAAACTTTTATTTGAGTCACTCTCAAAATTCTCTGTTTCTTTTATAGTAAAGTTCAGCTGTGTTAATCCTTTATATTGTTCTAATACATCTAATAAAGATCGTTTTACTCCTGATCCAATATTATATTCTTTTCCATTTATACCATCACGCAATAACACATGATACGCTTTAACTGCATCACGTACATCTAGAAAGTCCCTACTATCTTTCAAACTGTTTACTTCAATAATTGGTTCACTTTTACCCGACTCTATATCTATCATTTTTTTTGCAAGAATAGAACAAATACCATTCGATACTCCTGGACCAATTAAGTTCGAGGGCTTTGCAATGATAATATTTGAATCCATTAATCCACCCCAAGCCTCTGCGACGATTACTTGCATAGTTTTACTTAAACTATATGGATTTGAAACTTTTATGTTGTTCATACTATCTGCTTGCAATGCAGATCCTATAACTAACGTTCTACAATGTGGTGCTTCTTGCTTAATTGCTTCTAATAAATATAACGTTCCTATTACATTAATCTCCATGTATTCAAGAGCAGCTGTCCAAGACTCTATGACCGAATTCCTTCCTGCTAAATGCAATACATAGTCTGGCTTTATTTGTTTAATTACCTTCATTACTTCGCTCTTATTAGTTAAATTACAAGTAATGCCATTCCTGAATTTTTCTCTATGTGAACGGTTTTGAAACATAGGAATTACATGAAAACCCTGCTTTAAAAAATATTGGCAAGCATGGCGCCCTGTGAAGCCATTTGCACCAGTTATTAAAAGGCTCGCATTTTTTTTCATCGTAAAAACCCTCCTTTTTCTAACATTTGTTTCACCTCATGTTTTGCAAGTAAGTCTTGTTGAGAACTAAAGCTCTTCACATCCACAAGTGGATAGCTAGCATAATATTCTTGAAGTCCTTCTATAGGAATAGTCGGTAGTACAACAAAATAATTTTGATCAAAACTTATACTTGTTTTACTCTCTACCTCAGATAAAAGCATTTCACTTAATTTTTCACCTGGTCTTATCCCTACTTCTTTTATCTTCACGTTTTCTTTTTTCGAATCTTCAATTAACACTTTTGCTAAATCCGTTATTTTACATGCTGGCATTTTCATAACAAAGATTTCCCCTCCTCTTCCGTCAGATGCTGCTTTAAATAACAATCCAACAGCATCTTCAATTGTTAAGAAAAATCTAGTCATATTTTCATCTGTAATCTCTACTTGTGAAGACTTCTTAATTTGCTTTTTAAAAAGTGGTACCACACTTCCACTCGTCCCTAAAACATTTCCACCACGAACACAAATAAATTTTGTTTTCTTCGTTTGCACATTCGCATGAACCATTAACTTTTCACCAATTGCTTTTGTGATCCCATACGTATTTGATGGATCGGCCGCTTTATCCGTTGAAACATATATAACTTTCTCAACTTGCATCTGGATAGATGCTTCAATTACATTTTGCGTACCATGTATATTCGTTTTTATAGCTTCATAAGGATAATACTCACATACTGGAACGTGTTTTAAAGCTGCAAGATGGAATACATAATGTACATCTTGGCAAGCATATACGAGTTGGTCTTTATCACGAATATCTCCAATAATAAATTTCAATCTATCTTCATTTATAAATTGCTGCTGCATTTCAAATTGAACTGTTTCATTTCTTGAAAAAACTCTAATTTCTTTCGGTGATTTTTCTAATAGTTGTTTTATAAGTTCATGCCCCCACGAACCTGTACCACCAGTAATTAAAATTATTTTATTAAGCATTCCTTTTCCTCCTACCGGACATTTCATTAAAAATTGTATTTATTAACGCGATTGAATTACTTTCAATTGATTCAAATCATAATCGTCGTTTGTTACATTTAATTGACAAAATAAAAAAAACAGAAACTATTAAACATAGTTTCTGTTTTTTATTTCACTTCTTAACAGTAAGATTTTTTCATACTGTTTGCATGATAACTATATTACTTGTAGAAAAACACCGTTCATTTATTTCTTATACTCGTAATAAAATAAATAGAATGGTGCATAGCCAATGCCATGTTTACATTCATGAAGAAAGGGAGGTAATGGAATGTACCGAAGCAATTCAAATAACTCAAATAATATATATAACGATCCTTCCAAAGCACTTCCTCTCTCCCTATTCGATGTAAAAAATGAGTTAAAACAAAAAAGCAAACTCATTCATTCTGGCACCATGTATACATTAACGAAAGAAGAGCAACTCATCATCGACAAAATAAAAGTACAGACAAAACAACTAAATAAAAATAACGTCACAAGAACACGTGCATACTATCAATTTTACATTCAATATCCCGAAATACATTGGGCACTACTTGGACATATGGTATCACGTAACGGTGGTTGGAATATGACTGATTTAAAGGGAGACTTATATACGAGGATTTTATCAGAGAAGGATCAAATTACATTTTTTTCTTTTTTAGAAAGAGGAAATTGGCTCATTTTCCAAGATGTATATCCTCAATTCTTGCTTTATGAACAAAGTGTAAAAAAATCTAAAAAGCTATTTCACCTTCTTCCTCACCTAAATGTTTCTACATTTATGGAAACGATGTGGAACGATTTTTGGAAAACAGGTAACAAAAAAACATTAGCGATCGCAACTATTATTAATGAACAAAACTACTTAGAAAAAAGAGTTATTCAAAATGCACACTTTCAAAAGACTGTACTAAACAGTATCCGATTTAAACTCTTTGATTTCTTTCAGTTTAATCATATCCTTTTCCCATTCTACGACGAAAATGATACAAAACAAAAAACTTTATTATTTGGTGATACAATGAAACATTTTACTTCCTTGCATGAACGAATCTTAATTGGAAAAAGGTTGTATTCATTATTATTTCGGGATACACATATTTTATCTCAAATAATAAGTTGGGCCGAGCATCATCCACACACAGGCTCAAGGAAAGATTACTGGGCTCATTTATTTTCAAGTGTAAATGAATCTTTTTCCCGTGAGTTTTATAAACGCCGAATAAAGAAATGCCAGTTGCGTAATGGTGCTTATCGTATATACAGCCCTGCACTCATCTATGCATGGCGCGATATGAAGCATGAAGAAGTTGAAGGTGAAGACTGGTTTACTGATTGGCAAATTGTAAATTACTTAGTTGATAAGGAGGAAAATATAAATGGACAAATTACAGAAGACTACTGTAAAACACTCGAAAAAATTGAACTGGCAATTCTCGCAAAGAAAAATGTCCTCCTTCGAGAAGAAGAATGATTTTCTAGCATTAGCAGTTACAATCTTACTCTCTTCTATTATTGGAACTTGCTTAGATGCTTTCTTTGTCCATACTCAAATATATTCCTTTCCAGTTAGACCCTTCTCATCCACATTTTCAGTTAACATAGCTTTCACGTTACTCGTACTACCGATTTTAACAGCCTCTTTTATTCAAATTTCAAAGAAATTATCTACAGTTTCTAGAACTCTATTTATTATTTCAATAGGCGTTTGCGCTAGCATTTTTGAGCAAGTTGCTGAGAGGCTAGGTTTATTTGTACATAATGAGCATTGGCATCATACTTATTCTTTGTTTGGGTATATGATTTTTCTTGCTTTTATTTGGAAAGTATATCGTTGGCTACCAAAATAAAGAGACCGTTTGTATAACGGCCTCTCCCCTTAAGCATAATCTTCAATTCTTACTACTGAACGACTTTGAAGACTTTTTGATCGCAAACGATATGCAACTACTTTCTTCTTATATTGCTTTATTACATCAACGTGTTCCTCGTAGCTATATAAAGAAAACTTAATCGTTTTCTTTCCTATCTTCGTCTCAATAACTAATGGTGTTCCATTCCCTTGCGGGGGAAAATAATGTTTATCTAAAAATAAAGCTTCGTTGAATTCTTGAATAACTTGAAGTTTCATTTCTCCTTCTATACTTTCCCCACCAACTGTTACAATAGTATTTTCCTCATCCAATTTTTGATGTAACTCAAATCTACTAATAATTGATTCTACAACAGAAGTTGGCATACTAGAAACTAGTACTTTAAGAGCACCAAAAATAAATAATGTAACTATAAACCACGTTGTCACTTTCATCATCTCCATTACTTTCTAAAATGAGTAGTGTTATACTCCTTATTACGATTCATTAATTTTTAAAATAAAAATTTCATTCCATAAGGTACGAATATACTAATAAGTATCCCTGTTACAATCATCGTTACCGAACCGATAGTTGCTTCTTTCTCTCCTTCTTTCACTAGACGACTCACACCGATGATATGTGATGCACAGCCCATCCCAACTCCTTTTCCAATCGTACTTGTTATACGGAAAAGCTTAAGTACTGTCGGTCCTATAATAGCACCTGTTATTCCTGCAACAACTACAAAACTAGCGGTCATAGATGGGATACCACCAATTTGTTCGGCTAATGAAATTGCAATAGGCATCGTCGCTAATTGCGGTATAGTTGTTAAGATAAGTTCCTTATCTATATTCAATATTTCCCCAATCACTACATTCAAACTTATTAAAGCCACTATACCGATTACTACTCCGACAAGTATCGATAAGAAGTTTTTCATAAGTATCTTTCGTTCCTTAAATAGCGGTATTGCTAAAGCTACAATCGCAGGGCTCAAGAAGCTTGAGAGAATATCTCCCCCATTTTCCTTATAGTCTCGATGAGAGATCCCGAAAGTAAGGAATATGCAAATCATAATTGCCGTAACTGTTAACACCGGTAAAGCAAATGGAAACGTAAATTTTTTATATAGCTTTGTCGCCAATAAATAAATCACTACAGTAATAAAAATTAAGACCATTTGAATAACGCACCTTGTCAATTTTATTTTTTAGATGTTATTAATAATTGACTTACATAACCTGAAATAATCAATGTTACTAAAGTACTTACAACAACTAGAAAGAACATAATACTACCCTTACTTAAAAGAAAAGAACCGTATTCCATTAGTCCAGTCGTCGAAGGAATTAAAAATAAAGGTAAAAATACTATTAGTTTTTCCGCCCCTATCTCAAACCATTTTAATGGCAAAATGCGAGTGGAAAGAAGCAGAAAGAGAATTAACATTCCTATTAAACTTCCTGGCATCGATAAATGAAATACTTCCTGAATCCATACGCCAGCCAAACTAAACAAATATAGCACTCCTACTTGAAGTAAAAGCGTCAAAAACTTCAATTGCTACTCCCCATTTCAATACCAAATTCCCACAATTTATTATTGAATCTCGTTTAATGTCTCTGCAAATCTTGTAATTCCAAGCTGAATTTGTTCTACATTCGCTCTGCCAAAAGTAAATCGTATATATTCACTTTTCGAGCCTAGGACGCTTCCGGGTACAAATGCTACACCATTTCGTATAGATTCACCTAGTAAATGATATTCATCAAACGTTCCTTGCACTTTGCACCATACATGTATTCCACCCTCTGGAACAAAAAATTCAACTCGGTCCCCTAATATTTCTTCAAGCTTTCTAATTAACTCATCTCTTCTTTCCTTCAATTGTCCACGAAGCATTGTAATATGTGCATGAAAATCTTCTGATTCTAAAAATTGATTTGCCACCCACTGCGTAAATACACTATGGCCAAAATCAACTTGCTGCTTCGCATCTGCTAAACGTTCTATTACTCGCGTAGGGCCAATTACCCAGCCAATACGTAATCCTGACGCAACAATTTTTGATAGTGAACTTATATAAAGAACATTTCCATTTTGATCCATAGATTTTAATGTTGGATTCACTTCTCCATTAAATGAAGTTAAACTATACGGATCATCTTCTACAATCGGTATACCGAATTCAGAAGACATTTCTAAAATCTTTTTACGTCTTGCTAATGAAAGCACCGTTCCAGTTGGATTCTGATAATCCGGATTTAAAAATACCATTCGAATGCGATGCTTTTTGTGTAAATCAATTAAGTCATCTGGATCCATTCCGTGCTCATCAACAGGTAAATGAAATATGTTTAAACCGGCCGATTTAAACATCGGCAGCGAGAAACAATACGAAGGATCCTCAATTGCTATTGCATCGCCAGGTTTTAATAAGCATTGAACAATAAGATTAAGCGCCTGTTGTGCTCCAGATGTAATGAGTATAGAACTTGAATCCGCTTCAATTTGTTTATATTGCTGAACATGTGATGCAATTGTTTTTCTCAACATTTCATTTCCAAGTGGATGGTCATAACCGAGGTTTTCCATAAATGTTTTCTCCGACAAAATCGTTCGAAATTTATCACTCGGAATTAATTCTGGTGACAATTCACCACTCGCTAAATTAATTAAGTCATCTTTTTGTGTTTCCGTTCGAATTTGTTGAACAAGTGGTACATTAGGTAAGAACGATCCATCCTCAACGTACCTACCCCAGTTCGGTATTCGTTTATGTGACACACCCCATATGTCTGTATTCACCCGGGTGCCGCTTCCTTTTTGCCGGTCTACTACCCCAAGTGATTTTAATTCCTCATAAGCAGCTACTACTGTACTCCGGTTCACTTGTAACTTCTGTGCTAACATACGCTCAGAAGGTAATTTTCTATCAGAAGGGAATTCACCGGTAGAAATGCCTCTTTCAATGTAATCAGCAATTTGTTTATAAACTGGTATCTTATCTTCACGATTCGGTTGCCATTCCATTTAGTTCCCTCCCCTCCACGCTGGTGTCCTGAATTCATTAATAACAGTATTCACTGTAAAAATGGTATTAATCACCTTCAGATGTAGCATCACATATTTTTATCTTTGAATGAATATATCCAAAACGGTTCTCTTTCTAACCACTCAACTGTTTCTGGAACACCTTCTTCATACTCTCTTTCCAGCTCATCCACTTTAGTTGTAAATTGTGATGCATGTGCTCGTAATGCCTCTAATTTTCTTGGAACATATTCTTTCACTTCATTTTTAAAATCCGGAGGCCCAATTTCAGCTTCATGATTTTTCGAAAAAGCTATAGCATAAAAGGCTGGTCGTTTACTTTCCGAAATATTAGCTAATGCCTCTACTACCGCTTCCCCTGTTGCATCGTGATCTGGATGAACTGCATACCCAGGATAGAAAGAAATAACTACAGAAGGATTCAATTCTTCAATACAGTTTTGAATCAAACCTCTTAATTTTCCAAGCTCTTCAAATTCAAGAGTCTTATCACGATATCCCATCATACGTAAATCTTCAATCCCTAAAATATTTGTAGCTCGCTTTAACTCTTTCTCTCTAATAGCATATAAAGATTCACGTGTTGCAAAAGGAGGATTCCCCATCGCTCTCCCCATTTCACCAAGTGTTAAGCAAACATAAGTAAGAGGGACTTTTTTCTCAGTATAGGCCAAAATTGTACCAGCCACGCAATACGACTCATCATCTGGATGCGGGAAAACAACTAAAACGTGGCGCTCATTTTTCATCAATACATTAACTCCTTCATCATATACAAACTTTATAAAATAACGACCGCATACCACGTAACTCCTACAAGAAGCCCTAAAAGAAGAATGATATAAATAGCAGATAAGTTTTTTACATTCCTCTTTGTAGACTTACCGTAATTCTCCTCCACATTTCGTGCGACTAGTACGGTCCCAAACAGTGATACAACTACAATAATAACAACTAGTGAAATCGCAAAACTCATTGTCTTTTCACCTCTCTAAGGCCATTCTATTTAAATAAAAAACTTACATAAAAAACTTCCTCTTTAAAACGTCGATAAAATACTACCTTTCTTCTCTTATCATAATAGAAGTTTGCAAAAAACGGACCAACCACTTTTGCATTTTTTCGCTCATCCACTTTAAAAATAAAAAGCAACTAATCACTTAGATCAGTTGCTTTTTCACAAAGTTATTTATATTCATTTTCACTTAAAATTAATCCGATTTAAAAGTTTGGTCTTTTCATAATGAAACATCGATTGAGATAACTCAAAAATGGTTCCATTCACAAGATGAACTGTATTTTCAATAAGAAGTGCCGGATCACCTTCATTTATTTCTAAAAGCTGTGCATTTTCTTTATTTACTTTTTCACAACTAATAACTTTATCGGCAAAGCCAATATTTAATCGTAAATCTTCAATGAAATAACTGTATACAGAACTTAATGCTATTTCTTCATTCAAATAAGGAACGATATCTTTTTTGAAATAACTTACTTCAATAGAGAATGGTTTCCCATCTACAATTCTTAAGCGCTTCAAAAAATATAACCTAGTTCCAACTTCACATTGCATCCGCTTTGCTATCTCTTCGTCCGCATCTATTACTTCAAGCTCTAACACTTTCGTTTCAATATTTTGTGAAACGAGGTTTTTCGTTAATCCACGTAAACTCCCTAAATTAATGTAATCTGTTACAGAAGTTTCGCGTAAAAACATACCACTACCTTGCACTTGAAAAATATAGCCTCTATTCACAAGCTGACTAATTACTTTACGTATCGTATTACGGCTTACTTCAAATCGGTTCATCAACGCTTCTTCTGTAGGTAGTTTTTTCGTTTCATTAAAAAGCCCATCTCGAATGTCTTGCTCTAACACATCTGCAATTTGTTTATACTTTGCACTCATACACTTTCTCCTAAAATACTCTTTTATCTGTTATAACTCTTCTCCTCTCGTTTCGATCACATGCTTATACCAATGAAACGAAAGTTTCTTCTTACGTTTTAAGTTATCATTATGATCGACAAAAATAAAGCCATATTGCTTTTTATATCCATTTAGCCAACTTAATAAATCGATAACAGACCATGCATAATAACCTTTTAAATTAATTCCCTCTTGAATTGCACGCTTCATTACTTTTAAATGCTCTTCAATAAATTTAATTCTTGGAACATCTACAATTTCTCCGTCAATGATTGGATCTTCATCACCAAGTCCATTTTCCGTTACATACATCTTTATGTCACCGTAGCGTGCTTTCAACATATGCAATCCATCTAAGAAACCTTCGGGAGATATTTCCCATCCCCATTTTGTATATGTTTTATCATCCATTTTAACTGTTCGATAAAAACCATCAAAAGAAGGATTACCCGGAGCAAGTGTTGAGTTTTCTCGAGAATGTTCCTCATTCTTTATATCCATATCATATCTTTCCACTCGTATCGGTTGATAATAATTCAAGCCAATAAAATCATTCTTTTCGGCATTTTGTTTAATGATTTCTAATTCTTCAACCGTCCAATTAGGAGTCCATCCTTTTTCCTTTAATTGTTGTACAACATAAGACGGATACTCACCTTTTAAAACTGGATCATAGTACCAATACGTTTCATATTCATTCGCATGATTTGCTGCTAGTATATTTTCTTTTTGATCATCCACACTATAAGCAGGTAAGAAAACATGCGTAATCCCAATCTCTCCATATTGTTTCAGCTGCTTGTACACTGCAACTGTTTTTGCATGCGCATAAAATACATAATGAGTCGCTTGAAAGTACTTTGGAACATCATTTTGTATCCCTGGTGGATGTGCACCTTTTAAATAACCTAATCCACAAAACATTACTGTTTCGTTAAAAGTAATCCAATGTTTCACTCTATCACCAAACGCCTTAAAACAAATCTCTGCGTACTTTACGAAAGCTTCTGCTGTACGTTTATTCGTCCATCCACCGTCTTTTTCTAAAATTAAAGGTAAATCCCAATGATATAAGGTTACAAATGGTACAATCCCATACTTTAAGCATTCATCAATTAAGTTATTATAAAATTCTATTCCTTTTTCATTTACCTCTCCATCTCCAGTCGGTAAAATTCTCGCCCAAGAAATAGAAAAACGATACGATTCTAACCCCATCTCAGCCATTAAGCGAACGTCTTCCTTATATCGATGATAATGATCAACAGCTACATCACCATTTGTCCCATTGTATGTTTTGCCAGGAATTTTTGAAAACTCATCCCAATTCGTAATACCTTTTCCATCTTCATTCCATGCACCTTCTACTTGATAAGAAGCTGAAGCAGCCCCGAATAAAAAATCATGTGGAAACTTCATAGTATATACCTCCGTTTCATTACAACAAATTAAATTCATTATTACATATAATATTTATAGGTACAAATTTTATATGTGTAATTATAGCTTAAGTTTCGATTTTTTTCTATCATGAACGTACGATATGTAAAACTATATTTGATGTTAATTTTAGAAAACAAAAAAGAAGCGATGTATTTCATCGCTTCTTACTATGACAATCTTTACTCTTTTACAAGTGACTTATTCGCTCTTATAACTTCTTGATAAAGTATTGGTGACCATTTTTCATTTATATAATCTTGAATCATCCAGCCTACTCTCGTAGGATTCTTTTGTTTCATATAGTTTGCAATTTCAGGATTTATATAAGAGGCGTAATAATATGGACTATTCCATGCTGTACCACCAGAAGACAAGCTTGTAAAATTAATATACAGATGATTAAAATCTTCACTATTGTTAATCGTTTCATTTATCGTATCTTTAATAGATTTTACTTTCTCATCATAACTCACTTTATATTTATCTTGTACTGTTACATTTACATTTTGATTTACAGTTGTGGTAAACGTCTCGTTATCTGGCCAATAAAAATTATTATATCCTCCAGACTCATTACTGCCACTATATCTTTTTAATAATACAATTTTCCCACGAGCATCTCCAAGGTTTATATTCCATTCTGTTTTTAAAAAGATAGGATCAAGAAAATATTTTTTTTCAAACGTACTACTAAATGAATCTTCTGCCCCTTTCATATCCTCATACTCTTTTTTTAAAGACATAATAATAGTTTCACTTGGATTATCTTTTAAAAATTGTTTCGCCTCGTTTATAAATTCGTGCAATGTTACATAAAGATATAGTGGCCCATGATGAAGAACTATCGTATTATCATCTGTTAAACGCCCTCTAATATCAAAAATTCTAGCTCCGTGATCCATTTGGTAACGAAAATCATATTCTTGCGTCATTCCCCATACTTGCTTTATCGGATTTTGCAACTTGAACGTTCCACTATCATGTGTTCCTGGAATTGAAATTCGTGCTAACGGTATGTCATCAGGTATAGGTTGCATCCATTTTGACCAGTTTTCAAGCCCATTACCAGAGCTAGCAGCAACTGCTTGCTTATCATTCGAAGCAAATACAAATGTGCTAAGTATAGTACTACATATGAATAATTTTAAAATAAACTTCTTATTGCTCATTTTTATGCCTCTCTTTTTCTGTTTTATATCAAACTTATTAAATATAATATAAGCTACTTAATTAAAAATAAATAATATTTCATAAATATGAGATATTGCATAGAAGTAAAATTTAAAGTCCCTTTCTACTAGATAAATTATAGTAATCGACAACATCAACTTCAATGTGTTTTCTTATGCAATATTTCATATTGGGGTCCTACATGATATAAATAAAAAACTTATAATGATTATTTATTCCACACGTGCTAATATACTTATATTAAAATATAAATACATATCTTATATATACTCTGAACCACATTACTCAACAGTTAAAACTTAATTTTTTATCAGGAGGATTTACAATGAAATTTTTAAAAATAAAACATATAATTCCTTTATCTGCAGCAGTAATTACATTCGTATGTAATCAAGGTGCAGCTGAGGCTTCCACCATTCATACAGTAAAAAAGAATGATACACTTTGGGGTATAAGTAAACAATATGGAGTTTCAATACAATCCATTAAACAAGCGAATAATAAAGGAAACGATCAAACTTTTATTGGTGAACAGTTAAATAGTCCAGGATCCATGAAATCCAATGAGGTCACTGTTTATCAAAACGACAAACCTAAGAACATCTCTGGACAAATTATTTATCAAGTACAGCCAGGAGATTCATTAGAAACTGTAGCAAAGCGTTACAATGTAACCGTTCAATCTATAAAACAAATTAACAATACAGCCGGAAACAAACTTTATACAGGACAACATTTGAAAATTAATTCAAGTATTTCAGAAAAAGAAAAAGACTTAATGGCACGCTTAGTTACTGCTGAATCAGGTGGCGAATCATATAAAGGAAAAGTAGCAGTGGCGAAAGTTATTTTAAATCGTGTAAATGCAAAAGGTTTTCCGAATACAATAACAGGCGTTATTTATGAATCTATTAAACACGGATATGCATTTACTCCTGTTACAGATGGAAGAATTAATCAGCCTGCAAGCGCAGAAGCAAAAATGGCTGTAGAAGAGGCCATCTCTACAAACGGAATACATTCTGATTGGCTTTATTTTTACAATCCAAAAACTTCAACAAGCAAATGGATTACGACACGTCAAACAGTAGCAGTAATCGGTAACCACGTCTTCGCTAAATAAAACTATAATTCCCTTCAAATTTATGCACTTAACAACTATTTCAAATTATTAGCAGACCTCTTTACTTAAAAGGTCTGTTCTTTTTATATGTAAGCTTTTTATTAACCCTATGATAAAATGATTGTTTAAAAGTATCTCTCTTTTCAAATAAAAAATTGTTGTATCTCATTCACCATTTAGAGTAATTGAGAGAGCATCAAATCCACAACTATGACTTTATTAATACAAGCTATTTCTTAATTTTGTAAAATTGTTATACACTAGGAAAATAGCAAACAAACTATTCGGTAGCAGGTGAAAAAATATGTATGATGTTACAATTATCGGTGCTGGAGTGAGTAGCATTTTTATGGCTTATACATTAGCCAAAAGCAACAAAAAGGTTTTAATTCTCGATAAAGGCAAACCGTTAGAACATCGAAATTGCTCTTTAGAACAAGGGGAAATATGTAACTGTACTGCATGTGATAAATATTTCGGGTTTGGTGGTTTAGGAAAGTCTGAAGGGAAATTTAATTATACAAACGGCTTTGGAGGCGAACTTGAGAAAAAAGTAGGTAAAGAAGGTTTTATGCACCTGATGGCTGAAGTAGATGAAATTCTATGCCAGTTTGGCGGAAGTTCAGTTTCAAAATATTCTACAGAAAATCTAAATCTCACTAAGAGAGCTGAGGCATGTGGTTTACAAATGCTAACAACAGAAGTAAGGCATCTGGGTACTAAACTTTCCAGTAACATTTTTCAGCAGCTCTATGAATTTTTACTTACCAAAATAGATATCCAATTTCATATAGATGTACAAAATATCGTTAAGCAGAAAGACCATTTTAAAATATATACAAATCAAGAAACTGTCCATTCTAAGAAATTAGTATTTGCAACCGGTCGTTCCGGGGCGGATTGGTTAAAAGAAATGTGTACTTCTCTAAATATTTCTCAGGAGCAAACACGTGTAGATTTAGGTATTAGAGTAGAAATGCAAGAACATCAATTACGTTCTATATTAAAAGATACTTTCGAAACGAAACTTTCTTATCAAGGCGAAAATTTCACAGCAACTACTTACTGTATGAATCCAAAAGGACGCATTATTCGGAAGTACGAAGAAGGTTTAGTTATGCCTGACGGTCAAAATTTTCGAGAACGAGGAACTGGCACTCCTAACTTAAATTTCACTTTGTTTATCCCGCGCTATTTTCCAACTCTCAAAGAAGCAAATGTATACGCAAGTTCAATTATTAAAAGCATTAACCAAGGACGAGATCGGATTGTTATACAGCGCTTAGAGGACTTAATAAAGAAACAACCTACTATGGAAAAAGATATGAAACATAATCGTATACACCCTACACTACACGGAGATTATGGAGATTTGCATAAAGAAATCCCTCCATTATATATTGAAGGGCTCAAAGTATTTTTATTACGTTTAGAACAATTTACCCGAGAACCTATCGATCAAGATACTTTATTATATGGAATTGATGGAAAGTTCTATGCTCCTACGATAAAAATCAATAACCATTTTGAAACAAGTATGAATGGGCTATTTTTAATTGGAGATTGTTCAGGCGTCACTCATTCATTATCTCAAGCAGCTGCAAGTGGTCTGTATGTTGGAAAATATTTATCAGACATTTAAATACTCTAATTAAATGGAAAGGGAGCAACTAATTACAGAATTTACGATATGGGAAAGCCCACGCAGGACTTTAGTCCGTCTTTAGACGTGGGATGAAAGCATCGTTTTTGCATAGCAAAACATGGTATACTTTATTCATAGTCATGCAAAAGACTCTAAAACGACTGTTCTCTGAAAACAGAATACATATGAGGTTGGGGTAGCAAATTCTTCTACTCCGTAAAATGTATTAAGTCGTCATGCAAAAGACGTAAAAACATTTGAGAACCAACAATCTGTACGGTATGGTCACAGTACCGTAGCCCACAAACCTATATGGTCTGTTGTGGGAGTGGTGATGGCACACCGCAATCTTGCACGTCAGCGATACCAGAAATGGACTTCGCCTTTGGTAGCAAGAATCCCACTGACGTTAGTCAGCTGGCCCCTTTAGGGGTGGGAGTGTCAATATTGCTCCCTTTTCCCTATTACTTCTCTTATAACACATGATGCGATCTGCTATTAAAAAAACGTACATATTATACAGATGCAAACAAAAAACAACTCCAAAATCAACTTTCATTGTATATTTTGGAGTTGCTTTACGTTTATCCCGCTATTTGTGGGCAGTAAAACTCCCACCTCAAAATTCGGCGAATGCGAGGGCGTTAGGCGGGAGATCAACTGCCCGTAAACGCCCGATTGGTGAAGGCTACTAATCAATTGGGATGAACAAAACCCCCACTGATTATAGTTTCACTTTATTCTACGATTGTTTCTAAAGGTAAATCTTGAATATAGGAATTATCCTCACCTATATTCAAGATTACTTCACATTGACGTAATCTCAATTCAAAGAGCGTTATAGGATCATGATAAACTTCAGGGTTTGATTTCATTTTATGCAATTTATCTTGTTTTTCTTTTATTTCTAAATGAGTGCTTTCTATAGCTTGTTCCAACGCACCAAATGGATTTCTAAAGAACATATTAATATCCCGCTCTTGTGTGTTTTCAAACAGCTCAAATTGCAAGAAAAACTTCTTCATAATAGAAGCCGTTACATCGGTATAATCTTCATTTTCTAAATACTGTTTGTATTTGTTATATAGCATAGCTTTATTTTTAGGAAGAACTCCAAATAATTTACCGGCACTTTTCAGTAAAAATTGCGCTGGCGTAAATCGGCGTAAAATATTTACTTCTTCCATTTGTATTCTAGTTGTCATTCTATCAGTATCTCTGCGCCAGTCATCAATTACTTTAAAGTCACATTCTAACTGTATTCGATTTTCTCCAAATAAAGAATTAAGTCCTTCACTGGTTTCTTCTAAGTACAATTGACTTTGAAGGAGCTCATTATTAGAGGTCACAATCCAATTTTGCATAGAGCGAGCAAGATTAGGTAATACAGTTTGTTCTAGATATTGTTGCACTCTTCCATTCATCGCTGTGTTTAGTTCAATATCAATGTGACTAAAATCGCTTTCTTCACTAATTAAATCGGAACAACTTTGCAATAGTTTCGGAATATGTTCTGTAAGATTATTAGTAATTTCGTTTTTCATCGTACGATATGATTCTGTAATTAAATGAATTTTTTCCTTCTCAAAAGCAGTAAGGTTATTAATACAACCATTAAGTTTAACTAACATATCTTCATTCCAATTAATAGAATCCACTAGATTGTTTTCCCTCTCGACGCGTTTATCCAAAAGATATGTAATTGTTTTTCGAATGAAAAACAATAGCTTTTCATTCCGTTCTACATCGATATTTTTATGGTTAAAGTTAAAATGAATAAACTCAGTTAAATCATTTAGTTGTTTACTATTTGTATATAACGAAGAATAAGGGAAAATTCTTGCATTAGGGAAATATGTATTTATTCTCACTTGCGTATCTTGTATAACTCTTTTTGCTTCTGCTTCATTGTAAATATTATCGATTTTATTTAATAAGAAATGAACTTGTAGATTTGGTGTATGTTCTTGGATACTTAATAGAATGTCACGTTCTTTGTCAGTAAAAGGTGAATCCGTATTCAATACGAATAATAATTCATCTGTAGAATTTAAATATTCAAATACCTCATCTTTCGCGTCATTGTTCCTATTAAAGCTAGGTGTAACAACGAATGTAAGTTTGTTTTTACTTAAAAATCTGCATGGTAATTTAAATTCAACACATGCTCTATCTCTATATGTTTGACGGTGCACTGCCACCATGTTATGGAAATCAGAGAAATTCTCAGTTGTTGTAATTTCCGAATCTGTTATAGCGTTAATTTCTGTATAAGCGTCATTTTTAAAAACAACTACATTTGAGATTGAGTTTTCTAATATATTTTCTCCCAAAATAGAGTTAATAAATGAAGCTTTTCCGTTTCCTGAAGTCCCAGTTACTAATAGGCGATTTGTTCTTAAATCTGCAAGCTCGCCAACTAACCAGCTAAATCGGTGACCCATTTCTAAATCATGTTCTTGTGCCCACCCTGTAATAGATTCAAAAAGATGTAAACTATACTCTAAGCCATTCACATGATTAATAGAATATGACAGTAGGTTTTCCGCATGTTTTATATCCGCTGAATCTATTTTAGAAGGAAAAATCTCATCCCATGCCAATACAGCTGCAGATGGAAATACAGCGTGAGATGGATTGACTACCTTTAACCAGTTTGTTAACAGATTTGGAATAATATCGTGTAATTGTCTAAGCATATATTGACCTTGAATTAATTCAAAGTACGTTTCTTCGTAAAGAGAAGAAATTTTGTCCCATATATCGGACGAATGTATTTCGATATGTAAGAAAAATTCATTTATTGTGTTAAGCCATAATAAGTAATTTTGTTCATTTTTATAACTGTTCCAAAGTGATGAAACAATTTGCGTAAATTGCACTTGATCTACATTATTTAATGTAACTAATATTTCATAAAAATAATCTGGTGAAATATTTTTAGTAAATCCTTTATCGATATATCCTTTTAGAACCTCGAACCACGGATAAGATTCTGTTCGAATTAACTCATTCACAGCAAGCTCTACTGCACTATCAAAATCTTGCTGTTCTTCATAAAAGGAACGTGCAATTGTTGTGACGTTTGGATAATCGGGATTTAAAGAAACCGCTTCTTTAATAACAGCGAAAGCTGCTTCAAAATTATTTTGCTCGATGTAAAGAGACAGTAATTGCAGTACAATTTCGGTCATAAGTATTTTGTTATCAGTAGTAATGGAAGTATACACATTTTCAGCAACTGATAATTGGTTAAGTTCGAAGTAAGCATCCGCAATATTTTTTTGTGCCCATGGCGCTAATTCATTGCCAACTTTCTCCCATTTAAAAATAGCTGCTTCAAAATCTTGATGGTGATAATAAAATTCACCTTGTGCAAAACGAATATAAGACCCATCGGAAATCTCATTTTTTTCTTCGTTTACATAAACTTCCCCAAGTACGTCAAGAGGTGGTTTTGTTTCATTCTCCATTAGGAATGTTTCATAATACATCTTTTTTATTAATTGTTTTTCTATTCTCATCTTTTCCCCCACTATATCTTGAAAATACATTTTTAAGATATGTCAATACTTTTTTTATGTATGCTTTTTATCTTAACAAAGAATTTCTTTTGAAAAATTTCATTTTCCTTTCATTTTTCAAGTAAGATTGAATTTTTATGAGAAAAGTTTCAGTTCTTTTTCAATTCGCTTTCAGTTGTGAAACAACATTAAATGTTCCTAATAACCTAATAACACTATAATATTTCACATTATATTATCAGGAAAACCCCATATACATTACATTATAAAAACAATCTATAACGAATATATATGCAACATTTACTTCGCTGACAAACAAAAAAACCTTACATAATAGTTATTAAATGAACCTATATACCATTTCAGATACATCACAATAACTAAAAAAACAACAATATTAGTCAACGGCTTTTCATACAATATCTTTCTCGAATTGTTTTCCTTTAAAATATTTCAGTATTTATGTAATTAAATTCCATTAACCTATATAAATAACTAGTCCAAAAAAATATATATGCATATCATGTTATAGTAAAGAATTTAGGAAACCTTAAAAAGGAGGCATTTTCATGTTTGAAGATAAATCTAAAATAAATTACCCATATGAATTTACCGAAACTACAACAATTCCTCTAAAAAACCCCATTGATAAAAAATTCAAAAACGGTACAGATACACATAATTTCCCCATTAAGAAGCATTACAAAGAGCAAGTTCTATATACTGAAAAAATTAATAATAACAAGAATAAATAATTGTATAGACCCTTATAACAATTAACAAATTAAGAATCTATGTTTAGCCGTGCATAGTTACGATTTTAATAATGTACAAACCTTTACTTTACAATTCACGTACCCTTTAAAAAGTGCTGATATACAGCGCTTTTTTATACATAGATAAACTATGGCCGCCTGAGCCTAGAAATGAACTACTTAAAACCATACATTTTAATCTTAATATAAAGTGCTCAAATTTAAATAAACAACAAAATCACTCTCTTTCATTATTATCTAACAATTATAACTACATATTAAAAAGGAGCAACATATCAATGTTGCTCCTTTTTGTAACCTATTTTTATTAACCTTACATAACCCTCTTAAACATCTTCTCCAATTCATAAGTAGAATGATGCACTAGAATTGGTCTTCCGTGCGGACATGTGTATGGGTTTGTTGTTGTGCGAAGTTCTTCAAGTAAAGCGAATATTTGATCGTTCGTTAAATATTGATTTGCTTTAATCGATGCTTTACAGCTCATCATGATGGCTGCTTCTTCACGTAATTTTTTAATATCAACTTTTTTTAGTTTGACGACTTGCTCCATCATTTCGTCGATGATTTCTGTTTCTTGTCCTTTCGGGAACCACGTTGGGTGCGAACGGACGATAAAGGATTGATGGCCGAATTGTTCCAAGAATAGACCGACTTTTTTTAGTTCTTCTAACTGCTCTTCGACACGTAAAAATTCGGTAAGAGATAAATCGATGCGGTACGGTACAAGTAATTCTTGTACTTCTTGCGTAACTCGTCCCACTTTATCACGGAAATATTCATAGTTGATACGTTCCTGCGCTGCATGCTGATCAATCATATATAATCCATTATCATTTTGAGCGAAAATATATGTTCCATGCATTTGTCCAATTGGATAAAGCGGTGGTAAATCATTACCGTTCATTTCAATCTCTCTTATTTCCCCAACTTCTTCTTCCAATTCCTCTAACTCAAAATCCTCTTCATTACTGTTCCATGATTTTTCTTCTCGAATCGGTTCTTCGATTATCGGTTTAGTAGTAGTTGGTTGCCAGCCTTCTTCTTCTCTTACGAGAGACTGTGGTGGTTGCCATTCTTGCTTCGGCGGTTGCCAAAGTTGTGCTGGCTGTTTTACAGCCATTGGTTTTTCTTGTTTCTCATCCATTCCTGTCGGTAAAACAATATTAGGCATAGATGGTTCTTTCGGCTTCGTATGCTCAAACTGGAATTGCCCTTGCACACTTTCGTCTTTTTCTTTTCTCTTCGTTGTTACGCCTGCATCTGGAATGAGCTGTATTTTTTTGAATGCAGCTTGCAATGTCTCTTCGATAAGCTTTAGCAATTCTTGTTCTTTACTAAAGCGAACTTCTAATTTTGCTGGATGTACGTTGACATCAACAAGCATTGGATCCATTTCAATTGATAAGAAGCCGATTGGGTATCGTCCGATTGGCAGTAACGTATGATATCCTTGCTGAATTGCTTTCATTAATACGAAATTTCGAACGTAACGGCCATTTACAATCGTTGACATATAGTTACGAGACGCTCTCGTTACTTCTGGCAATGTTACATAACCTTTAATGGTAAAGTCTAACGACTCAGCTTCAATCGGAATCAGCTTCTTCGCAACTTGAATGCTGTAAATCGATGCAAGTACTTGTCTTACATCACCGTTTCCTGATGTATGAAGCAATTTCTTTTCATTATGAAACAGTTTTAACGATACTTCAGGATGTGACATTGCAATACGATACACGATATCTGTAATGTTACCAAGCTCTGTATGAATAGTTTTCATATATTTAAGGCGCGCTGGTGTATTAAAGAATAAGTTTTGTACTGTAATATCTGTTCCTTTTCGGCTCGCCGTTTTCTCTTGTTTTATAATGTCTCCACCTTTAATAATAAGGTGTGTACCAGGCGCATCACCTGTGCTTGTGATTAATTCTAATTCACTTACAGAAGCAATACTCGGCAGGGCCTCTCCGCGGAAACCGAGCGTTCTTATACGAAACAAATCATTTTCATCTTTAATTTTGCTCGTTGCGTGGCGTTCAAATGCAACGATACAATCTTCTTCTGCAATGCCATCTCCATTATCAATAATGCGAATTTTCGATAACCCAGCTTCTTCTAAGTGGATTTCAATAGATGTACTATTCGCATCGATGGAATTTTCCACGAGTTCTTTTACAACTGAGGCAGGGCGCTCTACTACTTCCCCTGCCGCAATTAAATTAGAGAGTTGATCATCGAGTTTGCGAATTTTCCCCATCTACTTACTCATCCTTTCTTTAACTTTTTCTGTAAACGATACAGTTCGTTCATAGCTTCTAAAGGCGTCATATCGAGTAAATCAATCTTTTTAATTTGTGCAAGTACTGCCGTTTCTTTTTGATCGAGCACAGGCTTGTCTTGTTTTTTCGAAGACTGTTCTCCGCCAAAGAAAGATAGTTGTGATTCTTTGTCTGTCTCTTCTTTCTCTTCTTGTATTTTTGCCGGTTCTTCTTTTACAACGACTGGTTCTGGAGCAATTTCTGGCACTTTCACTTCTACTCGTTTCGGAATAACAATTTCTTCCTGTCCTTCTAGTTGTGCTAACACTTCTTTCGCGCGAGCGATTAAGCTATCTGGAAGCTCGGCAAGTTGAGCAACGTGAATTCCGTAACTTTTATCAGCAGCTCCATCTTGAATTTTATGAAGGAAAACTACTTTTCCATTCTCTTCAATAGCTGAAACATGTACATTCTTTAGTTGGTCTAAACTTTCTTCTAACACTGTTAATTCATGATAATGTGTAGAGAATAATGTTTTCGCACCAATTTGGTCATGAATATGTTCAATGATTGCTTGTGCAAGTGCCATACCATCATACGTAGATGTACCGCGTCCAATTTCATCGAATAAAATTAAACTTCTTTCTGATGCATTTGCAATTGCATTTTTCGCTTCTAACATTTCAACCATAAATGTACTTTGACCTGAGATTAAATCATCCGCTGCACCAATTCTCGTAAAGATTTGATCGAAGACAGGTAATACTGCTTCTGTCGCTGGTACAAAGCAACCAATTTGTGACATAACAGTAACAAGTGCTAATTGTCTCATATACGTACTTTTACCAGACATGTTCGGTCCTGTAATTAAAAAGACATCCATCTTCTCCGGCATAATACAATCATTCGGTACATACAATTTCCCGTTCAATACTTTTTCAACGACAGGATGACGACCATCTTTAATAAAGATTTCGCGCTTAGTTGTTAAAACAGGTTTTACAAACTGCTCTTCTTCACTAACTGTCGCAAAGCTTTGCAGTACGTCTAGTTCACTAATTACTTTCGCTAAATGCTGTAATTTCGGAATGAATACTTTTACTTCTTCGCGAAGTGCTGTAAATAAATCGTATTCTAATTGTACAATTTTCTCTTCTGCTTCTAAGATTAATGTTTCTTTTTCTTTTAATTCATCTGTTATGAAACGCTCTGCATTTGCAAGTGTTTGTTTTCGCTCATAGCGCCCTTCTGGAAGTGCTGCAAGATTCGCCTTCGTCACTTCAATGTAGTAGCCGAAAATACGGTTGTACCCGATTTTTAACGATTTAACCCCTGTAATATCACGTTCTCGTTTTTCAAGCTCTGCGATCCACGTTTTCCCGTTTTTACTAACGTAACGATATTGATCAAGCTTGTCATTATAACCGTCTTTAATAATATCTCCATCTTTAATAGAAAGCGGTGGGTTTTCTTGAATACTTCTTCCTAGTAATTCAGTTAAGCTCTCACATGGATCCGCACCTTGAATTAACCTTGCTGCATAAGCATTATCTAAAAGACTAATCGCTTCTAAAATAGCTGGTACTTGAAGTAAAGAACGTCTTAACTGTAATAAGTCCCGTGCATTTACATTACCAAATGCAACTTTCCCTGCTAAACGCTCTAAATCATATACTTCTTTTAACTTTTCTTTTAAATCTTCACGTAAGAAGTAATCATTTACAAACGTTTCAACCATTTCTAAACGCTCTTCAACTTTTTCTTTCTGAATAAGTGGACGTTCCATCCACTGTTTTAACATACGACCACCCATAGCTGTTTTCGTTTTATCTAATAGCCATAATAATGATCCTGTTTTTTCTTTTGTTCGAAGTGTTTCTGTCAGTTCTAAATTTCGCTTTGAATGCACATCAATTTTCATAAACTGGTTCGTATAATAAATTTCCACTGGTTGCAAGTGATCTAACGAACGTTTTTGTGTTCTTATCACATAGTTAAATAAGCGTCCAATTGCTTTAATTAACTTCGCTTGTGAAACATTTTTCACAAGATGTTCTAACCCTTCCGGAATCGTTGTTGCATCTTCATACGAAATCGTCATTTTTAATGTTTCAGTTAATTTATTTAATTCATCTTTTGAAAATGTAGAGTCTACAACAATTTCTTTTGAACCAGTTGCATACACTTCTAATAAAATATCTTCTACTGAACCTGTTAACAACGTCACTGTATTTTGTCCAGTCGTTAAGTCATTGCAAGCTAGCGCATAAGATCCATCTTCGAAATGTGTTAATGCTGCTAAGAAGTTATTCTCTTTCTCGTCTATTGTACGCCCTTCCATCATCGTTCCTGGCGTAATTAGTTGTACTACTTCACGACGTACTACACCTTTAGCTGTTTTTGGATCTTCCACTTGCTCACAAACAGCTACTTTATATCCTTTTTCAACAAGTTGTTCAATATAATTTTTAGCTGCATGATGCGGTACACCGCACATCGGTATACGATCACTACTACCACCATCTCGGCTCGTTAATGTAATTTCAAGTTCATGAGCTGCTTTAACCGCATCTTCAAAGAACATTTCATAAAAATCACCTAATCGGAAAAATAAAAAGGCATCTTGATAGTCTGCCTTAACCTTTAAGTATTGCTGTATCATAGGCGTATATTGCGTCATGTCTTTCCTCCATAATTCTTACATAATAATCTATATTCATATATGTCACACTTCACGGACACCCATATCTCCTATTCCAGGAGTCTTTCCCCATTATAGCACATTTCATAAGGAATCATGTTCACTCAGCACTACTTATGTATTGTAAAAAGCTAGGAAGAACTTCTCCCTAGCTTGCTCTTACTCTTCTTCTGCATCGACGATAAAGTTCGGATCTAATTCTTCAAACTCATCATCATCGACTTGGAAATCCTCGTCTGATTCTACGCAACCTTCAGGATTTACACTTACACAAATTTTCGTTTCCCCAACTACTTCTGTTACAAATTCACGTTCTACCGTCACAACAATTTTATTACCATTTGGCGATACAAGAGCTTCTAAACAATTTGGCGGCTGAATTACACGAGCGATAATTTCTAAATCGTCACCAGAAAAGTTTTTATCACGATACCCAATGCTTACTTCATCAGTGTAGTTAACACGTTCTGTTACAACTTCAGTCTTTGTGTTTCCATCAAATGAATACCAAGTGTTTACATCATAGAAACCTTCAATTTCCACATGTTTCCCATTCTTTCTCGCTTCGTACGAATGGTTAATTACCCAGCACCCTAAAATACTTGTTGGCTCATTATTCGATTCACATGTATGCGTTGACTTTGTATACTTACGTCCTTTTCCAACCACTGCTTTTGTAATAATCTCTCTAAATTCGGACATTCGTAACCCTCCTCAATCACTATTCACTTAATCATATGCGTGATAATAGCGGAATGTGTCATTCTTTTTTTGAGAAGAATTTACGATATAATCCACTAAAAAAAGAGATGTCAATAAGACATCTCTTTAACAACCACAATTTCCTTTTTTACTTTCTACTGCTGCACCAGTTTCACCCTTCAATACATCGCCGCCAGTTGAAACTAATATTTCATCTGTTACATTGTTAGAAATGGTACTAGCAACTAGCTGTAGTAAGTCATTTACATACGTTTGTGAAGATTTAAACTCCTGTACAACTGGGATATTATCTAACTTATCTTGAAGTGCATCAATTTCAGCTTCTACTTTTTTCAAAGCTTCCCATTTCCCATAATGTTGCAAGTTTACTGCTTGTTTTTGCAAAGCTTTTATTTCATCAATTGCTCGCTTTACATTTTCATTTTTATTAATTTGTGCTTCTGCTCGCTTAAAGAAATCGACTTCTTCTGTTTCAGAGATCATTTTCGCTAATTCTTTCGCTTGCTCAACAATTTCATCTTTCGTATATACTTTCATCTATTATTTCACCTCAATCGGTTCCTTAACCAATTCCCCGTTAAGAGACCAAGTTTTTGCTTCCGTTACTTTTACTTTCACAAGCTGACCAATTAAAGATTTTGAAGCAACAAAGTTTACAAGTTTATTCGTACGTGTGTATCCCGCAAGTACTTCAGGGTTATTCTTACTTTCTCCATCAACTAACACTTCTACAATTTGTCCTATATAACGCTTGTTTTTATTAACTGCATATTCATTCACTAGTGTATTTAAGCGTTGTAATCGCTCTTTCTTCACTTCCATCGGAACATTATCTTGCATTTTTGCAGCTGGTGTACCTTCACGCGGAGAATAAATAAATGTAAATGCCGTATCAAATCCTACTTCACGATATAACGACATCGTCTCTTCAAACTGTTCGTCCGTTTCATTTGGGAAACCAACGATAATATCAGTCGTTAGTACTGCATTTGGAATTGTTTCTTTAATTTTTCGTACAAGCTCTAAATAGTGTTCTCGCGAATATTTACGCGCCATAATTTTAAGCATATCTGTACTACCAGATTGAACTGGTAAGTGGATATGTTCTACTAGGTTACCACCTTTTCCAAGAACATCAATTAAATGATCATCAAAATCACGTGGATGACTTGTTGTAAAACGAATACGTGCGATATCGATTTTACGAAGTTCATCCATTAAATCGCCAAGACCATATTGTATATCTTCAAAGTCTTTACCGTATGCGTTTACGTTTTGACCAAGTAACGTAATTTCTCTATAACCGTTCGCAGCTAAATGGCGAATTTCTTTAATAATATCTTCTGGACGTCTGCTACGCTCTTTTCCGCGTGTATACGGTACAATACAATATGTACAGAACTTATCACAGCCATACATAATATTTACCCACGCTTTAATATCACCACGACGTACTTTCGGAAGGTTTTCAATTACATCCCCTTCTTTTGACCAAACTTCAACTACCGTCTCTTTTGAGAACATTGCGTCCTTTAAGATATACGGTAATCTATGAATATTATGTGTACCAAACACCATATCTACATGCTGATTTTTTTGCATAATTTTATTTACAACAGATTCCTCTTGAGACATACAACCACATACACCAATTAAAAGATCCGGATTTCTTCGCTTTAATGATTTTAAATGACCAAGTTCACCGAACACTTTATTTTCAGCGTTTTCACGAATTGCACAAGTATTTAATAAAATCACATCTGCCTCTTCAGTTGAAAAAGTTGGCTCATATCCAAGTGTTGTAAAAATCCCAGCCATTACTTCTGTATCATGCTCATTCATTTGACAGCCATATGTACGAATGTAAAACTTTCTTCCTGCGCCAAAATTACGGAACTCTTCAGGTAAGCCAAAATCTCGTTCAATTTTAATTTCTTCTTTCCCACGCTTTTTCGCCAATTTCAAGGAAGGTGGTTGGTATACACTTTCAAAGTATTTACTATAATCTTTCTCTTCTTTTTTCGTAGAGGAATTTGCTTGTCGACTTGCTAATCGTTGTTGCTCGTTCATCGGTAATCTCCTTTCACCCTTAACTATACACTCTGTAGTCCATTTTAATGCGCTTAGACCCATCTCAATGATGTTAGATAGCTTGAGAGATAACTTGCCCTTTGAAACTTGAGTAATCGATCTAATCATCCGTAAGAATGAAGTCTTCCCCACACAAATAGACATTCCCTTTTTATTATTTCATCTTGTCCTATTGAAAAGCATATTGCTTTATCCCTATACACATTATCATAGTATAGAACGTTTAGCCAATTTTAAAGAAGAAGAAGCCTAATCCTATATTACATTTCACAGTTAATGAACATGCTATTTTTATACAACGATTTATATATCATTTTATCATTCTGAATTTTCTAAGTAAACAAATCTATTAATTATTTTTATTCACTCAAAAAGAAGGTTGCCAAATGGCAACCTTCTCTCCGATCATTACATAAATTCAGCAACAAGCTCATCAAACATTTTTTGATCCATATTCAAATCAGCTTGCACTAAAGGCTTTTCACTATAGTCTTTTACAAGCTCTTGGTAAGAAGGCTGCTTTGTATTTTGATAAATTAAACCTGTTACTAACCCGTTCTTTTCCATTAATGTTTGCATAGCCATCATGCGGTTAGATGGATCATATCCTTCTACTGTACTTAGTTTCGTTAAATTCTCTTTAAACCAATCATAAGTATTTACTTTATTGTAAGTAACACATGGACTAAATACATTAATTAATGAAAAGCCTTTATGGTTAATACCAGCTTCAATAATTTGCGTTAATTCTTTTAAATCACTTGAAAAGCTTTGCGCCACAAATGTCGCACCAGCTGTTAAAGCCATTTCCATAACATTTAGTGATGGTTCAATTGAACCTTGTGGTGTACTTTTCGTTTTAAATCCAGCTTCACTACGTGGTGAAGTTTGACCTTTTGTTAATCCGTAAATTTGGTTATCCATTACGATGTACGTAATATCAATGTTACGACGAATAGAATGGATTGTATGTCCCATACCAATCGCAAAACCATCACCGTCACCACCGGATGCAATAACTGTTAAATCACGATTTGCCATTTTCACACCTTGTGCAATCGGAAGAGCACGTCCGTGAATACTATGCAAACCATATGAATTAATATACCCTGAAATACGACCGGAACAGCCGATACCAGAAATAACAGCTAGCTCATCTGGATTTAAACCAACGTTAGCTGCCGCACGCTGAATCGCAGCCTGCACCGAGAAGTCTCCGCAACCTGGGCACCAGTTTGGTTTTACACTGTTACGAAAGTCCTTAAATGTTGCCATTTAATACAACCCCTTTTTTACATTCGTTGTAAATCTCTTTCGGCAAGAATGGATTTCCATCGTATTTTAAAAGACTAGAAATTTTCTCACCATTGCCAAGATTCATTTTCATAATGTTAGCAAGCTGACCAGTTGCATTGTTTTCTACTACTACAACACGCTTCGCTTTTTTCACAAGTGGATCGATTTCAGCTGTTGGGAACGGATGAATTAAACGTACATGGGCATGGTTTACTTTCATTCCTTCTTGTTCCAAACGCTGCATTGCCTCTTCGATCGCACCACGAGTTGAGTTAAAGCCAACTAACAATACGTCTGCGTCATCATGCTTAGCATTTTTGTAAATAGGGTTATTAAACTGCAAGTTCGCCATTTTACGGAAACGTTTGTCCATTTGATCTTTACGATTTAACGCTGATTCAGATGGTTTACCCGTTTCATCATGTTCTACACCTGTAACATGGTGAATACCATTTTTCATACCAGGTAAAACACGTGGTGAAATTCCATCTTCTGTTACTTCATAACGCTTGAAGTATGCTTTATTTTCACGTTCTGGTAATTCTACTTCTAAATCAAGCTTACCACGACGAATTTCCACTTTATCTAACTTAAGTGGTTCTACTGTTTGCTTTCCTAAAGAAAGCTGTAGATCTGTTAAGAAGATAACAGGCACTTGATATTCTTCTGCTAAGTTAAATGCTTCTACAATATCATAGAAAGCTTCTTCAACTGTACTTGGCGCCATTACGATTTTCGGAATTTCACCATGCGTTCCGTAAATCATAGCCATTAAGTCAGACTGCTCTTGTTTTGTTGGTAAGCCTGTACTTGGACCACCACGTTGTGTATCAATGATAACTAGCGGTGTTTCAGTAATACCTGCTAAACCAATTGCTTCCATCATTAAAGAAAGACCAGGACCAGCAGATGCTGTTAATGTACGCACACCAGCGTAGTTTGCACCGATCGCCATTGTACAAGCTGCGATTTCATCCTCAGTTTGGATTACTGTTCCGCCAACTTTCGGTAACTTTTTAATTAAGTATTCCATAATTTCAGATGCAGGTGTGATTGGATATGCAGACATAAAGCGAGCACCACCAGCTACCGCACCAAATGCGATTGCGTCGTTTCCAATCATAAACATGCGTTTCTTACCATCAGCTTTTTCAAGCTGCATCATGTTTACTTTCTCACCAAGCAATTCTTTCATGTATTGAGAGCCGCGTTTAATTGCTTCCATATTCTTTTGAACGACTTGCTCTCCTTTACGACCAAAGATTTCTTCAACAACCTCTAAATAAGCTGTTTCGTCTAATCCTAACACCGCACTTGATGCCCCAACAGCAACCATGTTTTTCATTAAAGATGTGCCTAATTCTGAAGCGATATCTGTAAACGGTATCACATATAGATTTACATCTGTATTATCAGGTATTGTCGGATTAAATTTCGCATCCGCAACTACAATTCCGCCCGGACGTAGTTCGTGGAAGTTAAAATCAATTGTTTCTTGATCAAAAGCAATTAAAATATCTAAATCATCTGAGATCGCACGTACTTCTGTTGTACTTACACGAATTTTATTATTTGTATGGCCGCCTTTAATACGTGATGAGAAGTGGCGGTAACCGTATAGGTAATATCCTAATCGGTTTAATGCAATACAGAAGATTTCTCCTGTACTTTCAATTCCTTCACCTTGTTGGCCTCCAACTTTCCATGAAAGTTGACTAATCATCTCCTACACCCCTTTTGGCTGCATTCATTGTAGTGTATTTTTTTACAGTAATAGTTTAGCATTTTTTATGCAAATAAACTACAATGGACGCAAATTATGCCTCTTCTGATTTCACTTAACCTTTAGTATAATGCTATTTCGTTTACCATTCTAGTATTAGGTCTTAAAAAAATCAATAAATTCAAGTTAATTTATTTTAATTTTTCTGAATTTTTAAAACAAAATCTTTAGAACGTTATACAGTCAACAAAATTTTTATACAAAAATCGCTCTACAGTTGATTCACTATACTTTTTACACAGTTGATTAATTATACTTTCATAATCCCTATATGCTTCTACACCTACAACCGTTTCTAAAATCCCATCAAAATCAGAACCAAACCCTATATTTTTTTCTCCACCTAATGAACAAATATATTCCACATGCCTTAATATATCTGCGATATTCGCTTGTCTTTCATTCGTTAAAAACTGTGGTACGAAAGTAATACCAATAATGCTATTTTTCTTTATAAGAGCTTTTATTTGTTCATCGGTTAAATTTCGTGGATGCCCACAAAGTTGATAACAGTTTGAGTGAGATGCAATTGGTTTTTTAGCAATTTCAATAACATCCCAAAAGCTTCTTTCATTTAAGTGAGACACATCGGTCCATAAATGTAACGTATTAAGTTCTTGTACAACTTGTCTACCAAATGTAGTTAAACCTGCTCCACGTGCCTCTAGCGCTCCATCAGCTAACAGATTGGCATAGTTCCATGTCAATCCAAAAGAACGTACACCTAAGCGATAAAACAAACGTAATTTCATCGCTTCTTTTCCAATTGCTTCGCATCCTTCTAATGTTAATAATGCTCCAATCTCGTCCTGTTTTAGCATATTAATATCGTTTTTTGTCTGAATAAACTTCATTCCTGGTAGCGATAGAATTTCATTATGAAAAATATCTATCATTTGCAGCGCAACTTCAAAACGCTTTTCATACGCTACTGTTTCTGGTACATATATAGCAAAGCATTGTATACTTCCTTTTCTTTTCTTTAATTGTTCAAATGTAATATGTAATTGTGAATCGTTTTGAAAGTCTTTTTTTCCTTTTGCACTCCATAACTGCAAGAGTACATCGCAATGAGCATCAAAAATTTTCATTTTCATTCCTCCACTTTGAACTCCCCACTCGGATTCCTTCTGACGGTCGCACTCAAAACTCGTCCTTCTACCTCACGACTTTTGGTAAATTTGACAAGACCCAGTTTCGGTAACTTCAATTTATTATCTATAATCACGGTGTTTCCATTTGTGTGTTTCGTTGTATAGGATTGGACTTTATTGTTTTTCGATTTAAACCGGGGAGCCTTGTTTTGTTTTTTGAAGAATCTTGCATACGAGTCAGCGAGGTTGTGAAGAGAAGATTGAAGAGCTATACTGTCCACTTCTTTTAGCCATACAAATTCTTTTTTGAGAATAGGTAATTGCAAAGAACAAGTACCATAGGATAACGCTTTTCCAGTTTCTTTATATCTATCATTCCACTTTTCCAAAAAGTAGTTGAATACAAAACGTGAACAACCAATTGTTTTCGCAATTTGATTTTTTTGTTCTACACTAGGATAGATCCGGAACAGATAGGCTTTATGGACAAGCACCGCTTTTTATCTCACTTTCTATTTGTATTTGTTTACAATCTTTTTCATGATATACATGAGAACGACATCGAGATATAGCAAAAAATACTGATCACGTATCATTTCTTCTTTTTCGTCGAAAGTCCTCTCTCCCTTTCAAAAAGATATACAAATGAAAGGACTTTTACAATGAAACAATTTCGTAGATATAAGAATGCTTCGGAGCCGTAACACTTTCTTTCTATAGGAACATAATACCGATTCTTCACAAAGAAGACCTTTTGACTTTTTCCTAACCGCCATTCATCTCCCACCTCTTTATTTAGACCATGTCCTATCCATTCTTTCAGGTAGGAGTTTTCTGTCGGGAAATGATAAAAAACAACCTGTTTGCATGTATGCAAACAGGTTGTTTCAACTTAACGAGGTTCTACAATTAATTTTATCGCTGTACGCTCTTCACCATCAATCATAATATCTGTAAAAGCTGGGATACAAATCAAGTCCAAACCGCTAGGCGCTACAAATCCTCTTGCAATTGCTACTGCCTTTACCGCTTGGTTCAATGCACCTGCACCAATAGCTTGAATTTCTGCTGTTCCGCGTTCGCGAATAACACCTGCAAGTGCACCAGCTACAGAATTAGGGACCGACGTTGCTTTAACTTTTAATATTTCCATTCCGCGTTTCCTCCTCGTTTCTATAAAAAGTAATAGCAATTATTTCACTTTAACTTATATTCACGAGGAATGGCACGTATTCCTGCTAAATTTCTGTAATTTTTCTAAAAAATTAAAATATAATAAATTCTCTAACTTTTCGTTAAAAATCAATCAAAAAACGGTTGGTCATCATTAATTAAAATACGCTCAATTTTCTTCGCTTTCCCTGTATTAGGATCCACATCAATTAACACTGCACTTAATTGCGTTCTGCCATTCGTCACTTCAAAACGTACTGGTAAGTTCGTTAAAAACTTCTTCAATACCGCTTCGCGATCCATGCCTAAAATCCCATCATATGGGCCTGTCATACCAACATCTGTAATATAAGCTGTTCCGCTTGGTAAAATACGATTATCAGCTGTGGGAACGTGTGTATGTGTACCTACTACCGCTGTAGCACGACCGTCTACGTACCAACCTAACGCCTGCTTCTCACTTGTTGTTTCAGCATGAAAATCAATAAAGATAATGTTTGTACGTTTTTTTGCAATGCTGATTAACTCATCCACTTTACGGAATGGACAATCAATCGGAGGAAGGAAAGTACGTCCTTGTAAGTTAATAACTGCAACTTCTGTTCCATTACAATTTACAAAGATAAGCCCTTTTCCCGGCGCTCCTTCTGGGAAGTTAGCTGGTCTTGCAAGATATTTTGCATCATCGATAAATTCAAATACTTCACGGTTATCCCAAGCATGGTTTCCAAGCGTAACTGCTTGTGCCCCACACTCTAAAAAGTTTCGATATATCTTTTCCGTAATTCCACGTCCACCCGCAGCATTTTCTCCATTAATAATTGTTACTGTGGGTGTATATTTTTTCTTTAATGCCGGTACGTACTGTTGAATCATGTCTCTACCAGGAGATCCTACTACATCCCCAACAAATAATATTCTCATATGTCTTACCCTTTCTATGTACTACATTTTTTATTACCATACTATAACTTAAAGCTATTTCCTTACAACAGTTACAATTTGTCTATTATAAGTTTATACTGCTCATAAATAATTTTCTTTATTTTACCCAATTCCAACACAAAAAAATAAAGTGGTGTTTCACCACTTTATTTTGCGTATTCCACTGCACGTGTTTCACGAATAACAGTTACTTTAATATGTCCTGGATAATCCAGTTCATTTTCAATACGTTTTCGAATATCACGAGCTAAACGATGAGCTTCTAAATCATCAATTGTATCTGGTTTTACCAGAATACGAACTTCACGTCCTGCTTGAATTGCGAAAGATTTTTCTACGCCTTCATAAGACTCTGAAATTTCTTCTAACTTTTCAAGACGACGAATGTAGTTCTCAAGCGTTTCACTACGAGCTCCCGGTCTTGCAGCTGATAATGCATCTGCTGCAGCAACTAGAACTGCAATGATAGAAGTTGGTTCTGTGTCACCATGGTGAGATGCAATACTGTTTATTACAACCGGATGCTCTTTATATTTCGTTGCGAGTTCAACACCAATTTCAACGTGGCTACCTTCTACTTCATGATCGATTGCTTTTCCGATATCATGTAATAGACCAGCACGTCTTGCTAGTTTTTCATCCTCACCAAGCTCCGCTGCCATAAGTCCAGTTAAGTATGCAACTTCCATAGAGTGTTTTAAGACGTTTTGTCCGTAACTTGTACGGTATTTTAAACGACCTAAAATTTTAATTAAATCTGGATGTAAGCCATGAACACCCACTTCAAACGTTGTTTGCTCTCCGACTTCACGAATATACTCGTCCACTTCACGTCTTGATTTTTCGACCATCTCTTCAATACGCGCTGGGTGAATACGTCCGTCCTGTACTAGTTTATCAAGAGCGATACGAGCTGTTTCACGACGAATCGGGTCAAATCCAGATAGAATTACCGCTTCTGGTGTATCATCGATAATAAGGTCAATACCTGTTAACGTTTCTAACGTACGAATATTACGACCTTCACGTCCGATAATACGTCCCTTCATTTCGTCGTTTGGAAGATTTACAACCGAAACGGTTGTTTCAGCAACATGATCAGCTGCACATCTTTGCATTGCAAGAGATAAAATCTCTTTTGCCTTCTTATCCGCTTCTTCTTTCGCGCGAACTTCACTTTCTTTTACCATAACGGCAATTTCATGAGAAACTTCACTTTCCACTTTACCAAGAATAATTGCTTTCGCTTGTTCGCGGGTCAGATTGGAAATGCGCTCTAATTCTGTTTGTTGCTTTTGAACTAACTCTCCCACTTTGCTTTCCAACTCTTCAATCTGTTGTTGTTTCGCTAAAAGAGATTCCTCTTTCTTTTCTAACTGTTGCTCGCGCTTATCGAGCGTTTCGTCTTTACGATCAAGGTTCTCTTCTTTTTGCATTAAACGATTTTCTTGTTTTTGTAATTCGCTTCTACGGTCACGAATTTCTAATTCAGCTTCTGTACGAAGTGTATGAATTTCATCCTTTGCTTCTAAAAGCGCTTCTTTCTTAAGTGCTTCAGCATCACGATTCGCTTCGTCTAGAATACGTTTTGCTTCATTAGCTGCACCATTAATCTTCGCTTCGGCAATAGACTTTCGAACAAAAAAGCCAACAACTGCACCGACTGTTGCAAGCAAAATGGAGATGAGTATCCAAACTGTACTACTCATGATTTCACCTCCCCTTGCTATGAATGAAAAAAGACTGTCGGCATGTACATTGAATGACAACGTACAGCAAAGACCGTCGTCCCGCTTTTTTAAGGGACTTTCTTCATTTCACAATTAAAATGTCATATTATTATTTCGGCAAGATTTAAGTCTTACTCCGAATATTACTTCTCTTCTTGAGAAGAGTATATCGTATATAAGAAAAAATATACATTCTCATTGTATCTATCGCAATTTTCATTGTCAAGCGTTGTCTACTTTTACTTTCTTTACCTTCAGCCCTGAATCTTATATGGATTTAAAAAACAGACGGCATATTATCCTGGAAAACCTTAGTAAATCCCAATTCATTCACTTAAAACATATGAATATCCCTCTTTACACATAGCCTTTTGGATAGAATAAATATTTTATCTCTAGCTATATACAACGCTTTCATAATGAATTAAAAAATAAAAGACACGGTCCCGTGTCTTTTTATTTTTTAATCTTGAAGAGCTGAATCTTCCGTGCCTTCAACACCAGAATCTTCACCAATTCCGTGATGTTCACGAACAAAGAAGGCAATTTCTTCTCTTAAATCCGTATTCTCTTTTAAGAATTGCTTCGAATTTTCACGACCTTGTCCTAAACGCTCTTCATTATAAGAGTACCAAGCACCGCTCTTTTGAACGATATCAAGTTCAGAAGCCATATCTAAGATTTCACCTTCTCTTGAAATACCTTCTCCGTACATAATATCAACTTCAGCAACACGGAATGGCGGTGCTACTTTATTTTTAACTACTTTTACTTTCGTTTTATTACCAACGATGTCATTACCTTGCTTTAATTGCTCAGCACGACGTACTTCAAGACGGACAGTTGAATAGAATTTCAACGCACGACCACCTGGAGTTGTTTCTGGGTTCCCGAACATAACCCCAACTTTTTCACGAATTTGGTTGATAAAGATTGCGATTGTTTTTGATTTGTTGATTGCACCTGAAAGTTTACGAAGTGCTTGTGACATTAAACGTGCTTGTAAACCAACGTGAGAGTCACCCATGTCCCCTTCGATCTCAGCTTTCGGTACAAGAGCTGCTACAGAGTCAATTACGATAATATCAACCGCGCCACTTCGTACAAGTGCTTCTGCGATTTCTAGTCCTTGCTCCCCTGTATCAGGCTGTGATAATAGTAATTCATCAATGTTAACACCTAATTTTTGTGCATATACAGGATCCATTGCATGCTCCGCATCGATGAACGCCGCTTGTCCACCTTGACGCTGCACTTCTGCGATTGCGTGTAATGAAACTGTTGTTTTACCTGAACTTTCAGGTCCATAAATTTCAATAATACGTCCACGTGGGTATCCGCCTACTCCTAGTGCCACATCAAGTGCTAAAGAACCACTTGAAATTGTAGAAATTCTACGCTCCGCTTGTTCTCCTAATTTCATAATTGAACCTTTACCGAATTGCTTCTCTATTTGTTTTAACGCCATATCTAATGCCGCTTGACGATCACTCATTCAAAATTCCTCCTTAACTAAATTGCTAATCTTATTATACCTATTTTCAATTCAATTTGCCAACAAAAATCGAACATTTATTCGTTTTTTTTATTTCATATCGAATATAACTAGATTTTTCCACAAAAAAAACTAGAAGAAATTTATATCTCTTCTAGCTTTTTAAATAAATGATAAAATCCATATTTTGTAGAGCGTTCTCTAATTTGTTGACGACTTCCACTTAAATTAAGCGAGAAGACTACAGCTGGCTCATCTTTAATCGCCAGTCCAACAAATACTGTTCCTGGTTCTTTATGCTCTGAAGCATCCGGTCCTGCCACCCCAGTGAAACTAATTCCGATATCTGCTTTTAACAGTTTCTTTACATTTTCAGCAAGATAACGAGCACACTGTTTACTAACCGCGCCGTCAGTACGTAACACTTCTTCAGGTACATGTAAAATTTGTTGCTTCACATCATTTTGATAGCAAATGACACCGCCTTTAAATACAGACGAAACACCAGCATTTTCTGTTACTTGATTTCCAAAAAGACCGCCTGTTAAACTTTCTGCACATGCTAAAGTTAACCCCTTTTCCTTCAATAGCCTTATTGCCTTGTAATGAAGGAAATCTTGGTCATATCCGTAGAAAAATTCCCCTACTCTTTCTAAAATCAAATCTTCCACATGCTGAATCAGTTTCTCCGCCTCATCAGCATCATGATGTTTGGCAGTTAAACGTAATGTCACTTCTCCATCATTTGCTAGTGGTGCAATGGTTGGGTTCGTTTGTCCATCAATTAAATCTTGAACTTTCACCTCTAATTGAGATTCTCCAATACCGAAAAAACGAAGAACACGAGAATAAATATTTTCCCCCGTTGTAAACTTGCATAAAAACGGCTCTACGTAACTTATATACATCGGCTTCATTTCTTTTGGTGGTCCTGGTAATAAAATATAAACTTTTCCGTTCTTATTTAACCCCATACCAGGCGCCATACCGTGATCATTCGCAAATACAGTCGATCCATTTAAAACGAGCGCCTGCTTTTTATTATTCTCCGTAAATTCACGGCCTGTACGCTTAAAATAATCGCATATCGATGTTAATGCCTTTTCATCATACACAAGCTCTTTATCTAAACTAGACGCAATTGTTTCTTTCGTTAAATCATCTTTTGTCGGTCCTAATCCACCTGTAAAAATGAGCATATCAGCTCGTTCTTCAGCCAATTCAATTGCCTTCTGTAATCGCTTGTTATTATCCCCAACAACAGTATGGTAGTACACGTTAATTCCGATTGAAGCTAACTTTTCAGATAAAAACTGGGCATTTGTATTTGCAATTTGTCCAAGTAATAATTCCGTTCCAACCGCAATAATTTCAGCATTCATCCCAATTCCCCCATAAACTTCTATTTTGAGTTTACAAAAGCATCTTTATTTTTCCAGAAATAATCCCATCCTGAAATAACGGTAAAGAATAATGCAATCCATATGAAAATATCTGCAACTGGAATATGAAGTAAATTTAACGGTACATCATGCAATAAGTATGCTGCAATCGCAATAATTTGTGTCCATGTCTTAATTTTCCCTAGCTGATTTGCTGCAACTACTTCCCCTGTCCCAGCAAGTACAAGGCGTAAACCTGTTACTGCAAACTCACGGCTTATAATTACAATAACGATCCAAGCAGGTACATATTGCATCTCTACCAACGTGATAAGTGCTGCAGAAACAAGTAATTTATCTGCTAACGGGTCAAGGAATTTCCCTAAATTCGTTACAAGATTATATTTTCTTGCATAATGTCCATCAATCCAATCTGTAGCCGAAGCAATAATAAAGATAAGTGCCCCTACTAAATGTTGAATTGGTAACTCTACATCACCAATTATAAATGAGCCCCACTCAAAGGGCGCTAACATAATTACCATAAAAATTGGAATTAAGAAGATTCTAGATATTGTAATTTTATTTGGTAAATTCACAGCTATTCCTCCATCATATCAAAAACATTTGTTCATTGAAAAAAGTCATCGAAGCGATGACTGTTATTGCGCAGCTTGCCCTATCCCTTGGTTTTTTATCACCAATCTTTGGTGAAGTTCTTTTTCTGGATCCAATGGGAAAGCAACCACTTGACCATTCAGTTTAACTTCAACATTCGTTGCATTTCCAATATTAAGTCGCACTTCTTTTACTGTTGATAAATCACGTTTTTCTATTTGGCCACCTTGTACTGTAGTGTTTAGAATTTCGTTCCCAGCATCATCTTTAACATCTACATAACTCGCACCTTTACCCGATATTTCCAGTTCTAATGTTTTATTATTATGAATTTCCAAAGTAGATACCTTACCAGTCGTTCCAACTACTTTTATCTCTTGCTGTCCAGTTGGTTGTGCTGGTTGTTCCTCTTTCTTTGGCTCTTCTTTCTTTGGTTCTTCTTTTTTGGGTTCTTCTTTTTTTTGTTCTTCCGCTTTC
Organism: Bacillus mycoides; assembly: GCF_001757995.1. Taxonomy (GTDB): domain Bacteria; phylum Bacillota; class Bacilli; order Bacillales; family Bacillaceae_G; genus Bacillus_A; species Bacillus_A mycoides_B. Next base: position 120,376 of record NZ_LXLV01000062.1, read on the forward strand.
GCTTCATCTTTCTTCGTATCTAACGGAGAATCTTTTGCTTTTTGAACCTCAATTTTCTCACTTTGAGCATTTGGAACTTGCCTATCATCTTTTCCAGTTAACGCTTGAATAACAAACCAGACTACCACTCCAAATGCGATTACTAACAACGCAATCAAAATTTTTGGCATATGATCTGCAATTGGCCATGATGAAGACTTTTGCATTGTTTCTTGTGTTTTTTGTCCAGTTGATACTTGTGGAACTTCACGTTTTTCAGATTGTGGTATCGTACTCTGATATTCTACAAGCAGTTCCTCTCCATTTAATCCAACAGCATCTGCATATTGTTTAATGAATGCACGCGCATAAAAAGCTCCTGGCAACACATCATATTTGCCTTCTTCAATCGCTACTAAATGGCGCTTTTGAATTTTTGTAATCTCATGCAGCTGATCAATAGACAAGCCTTTCGCTTCTCTTGCTTCTGTCAGCTTTTGTCCTAATTCCGTCACTACTAACACCTCAATATTTCTTAAAAGTCGAACATAGAGAAATTATTTTGCGTACCTTGCTCAATTTCATCTACTAAATTATATTGAATTTCTTCATCATAATCGTTACGCAATTCGATAATATAATCAAAATCATCCAATGTGTATTCTGACTGACTCACAAACACATCCGGATGTTCCACAACTTTCGTTGCAGGCAATCTCATGATTTCACGAACGAGCTGCCAGTGTCTTTCATTGGCACGCTTTGTCGACACAATTCCATCCAGTATGAAAATATTATCGTCGCTATACTCATCTTCAATCAATTGGCTACGAACAGTTTGCTTAATGAGAGTAGATGATACGAATAACCATCTCTTATTTGCACAAACACTTGCGGCAACAATAGATTCTGTTTTTCCGACACGAGGCATTCCTCGTATCCCAATTAGTTTATGACCTTCTTTTTTCATTATTTCCGCCATAAAGTCTACAAGTAATCCTAGTTCATCACGCACAAATCGAAATGTTTTCTTATCATCTGCATCTCGTTGTATGTACCTACCATGTCTAACTGCTAGCTTATCTCTAAGCTTTGGCGGACGATATTTCGTTACCGTTATATTATCCATCGTATTTAAAATTGATTCAAGTCTAGCGATTTGTTCTTGATTATCACACATAAGCAAAAGTCCACGTCGTGCATTATCTACACCATTAATTGTGACAATATTGATGCCAAGCATACCGATTAACGAAGAAACGTCACCAAGTAAGCCAGGTCGGTTTTTATGTATTTCATATTCAAAATACCATTCAATCATCCAAGATCACTCCCCCACGCTTACTTTACACCTACGTACTATATTATATGATTTCATCTTAATAGGGAAGCTAAATGTATAATCTATTCCTCCTAATTATTATACAAAAAAAGTAGAGAGGAACTTCTCCTCTCTACTTTTACTTGTGTTGTACAAATTTTACCATTAAATTTGCGATTGTGTGTTGCTCTTGTTCATCAGCAACTTTCCAAAGCTCAGACAATAATTTTTCTTGATCGTTGCGCGCTTCTACTTCATTTGCTAAATAATCACCCACACGAAATGCCATATCTGATACGGCACCACCATCAAGCCCTTTTCCCCCCGCTTGTTCTAAACGTTCTCCTAAAAAGCTCTTCCACTGATCAAAATTATCTAACACTGACATGTTTAAGCACCTCACTATTGAGTAATAGAATCATGCTTAATTTGTGCATTTTTTTATTTTTTATGTAAGAAATTTTTAACAATGCCAACCGCCATTGACTCCAATAATTTGCCCCGTAATATAAGAAGCTCCTGGCGAAACAAGGAAGGAGATTGTTTTTGCTACCTCTTCGGGTAGTCCTATTCTACCTAATGGAATATCTTCAGCAATTTCATTTTTATCATCTTCTGAAAATACATTTAACATTTCTGTTTCGATTGCACCTGGCGCTACCGCATTAACGCGCAATCCACTTAAAGAAACTTCTTTCGCTAAAGCCTTCACATATGAATTTTGTGCACCTTTCACCATTGAGTACAGCACCTCACAAGAAGCTCCTATTTGCCCCCAAATGGATGAAATAATGACAACATTACCACTTCTCCGCCCGATCATCGGTGGAAGCGCCATCGATAGAAGTCTATATAAACTCTTTACTTGAAGCTCCACCATATAATCTAATTCTTCATTAGTAACATCTGTTACTAATCCAAAGATACTCTTTCCAGCTGCGTATACAATAACATCAATAGGATGTTCGATTTGTCCCCACAATTTCTCCGCTCCATCGATAGAAGCTAAATTTGCTTGCACAGGAATCACTACATCAAATTCCTTTTGTAACTCCTTTATCTTCTCTTCGCTTTTATTGTAATGAACATATACTGTATATCCATCCTGAATTAATTGTTTTGAAATAGCAGAGCCGATTCCTCCGCTCCCTCCAGTTACTAATGCATACTTTTTCATAATTTCCCTCTCTTATCTCTACAAGCTCATTTTTCATACAACTAAATAATACCCTCATCTTATAATTTATCAATGATAAGATGAGGGTATTATTATGAAACCTTTTATTTTTTCGGTAAAACTTGACAAACACTCATTTTTTCTTCTGATAATAATAATTTTGCTACTTCTTGTAAATCTTGAACAGTTAGACCTTCTAATACAGTCAATGCATCAAACAAGCTAGATTCATTAAACGCATATCGTGTAAATTGATTTGCAATATATTCCGGTGAATTCAACGACCGTAAAAAACCACCAATTTTCTTTTTCTTTACTCGTTCTAATGCTGCCGCATCTAATTGATCATAATTTGTGTTTAATAAAATACCTTTCAAACGCTCTTCCAATTCATCAGGTTGCTTCGTATCACCGCCAACCATTGCAAAACCGAAGTTATTCTCTTCCGTATAGTCATATGAGAACGAATCATCAATAAGCCCTTCATTATATAAAGCTTCGTAATGAACAGAACTTTTTCCAAATAAATAATCTAAAAGTAACGTAAGCGCAATTTCTTGTTTTAAAAGGGCTTTCCCTTTTTCTTTTAAATTTGTCGCTTTAATACCAACTAAACATTTCGGTGTTTGTACAGGCATTGAAATGATTTTCTTCTTTTCGTTTACTTCATCTGGTTCTTCTTCAAATGAACGTACAATTTCTGGCTGGTTTTTATAATCTTTTTTCGCTTGATTTTCACGTACTAAATCCATTGTTTTCTCTGGATCAATTGCACCCACAACAAATAATAACATATTGCTCGGATGATAAAATGTTTCGTAACATTCATATAATAGGTCTTTCGTAATTTTACTAATAGACTCGATTGTCCCTGCAATATCAATTTTAATTGGATGCTTTACAAACAAGCTATCAATTAATCCAAAGTATAAGCGCCAATCTGGATTATCTTGATACATTTGAATTTCTTGCCCGATAATCCCCTTCTCTTTTTCAACTGTTTTTTCAGAGAAGTAAGGCTCTTGTACGAAGTTTAACAATGTATTTAAATTTCGTTCTACATTTGATGTACATGAAAAAAGGTAAGCTGTTCGTGTGAAAGATGTGAAAGCATTTGCTGATGCTCCTTGTTTACTAAACAATTGGAAAGCATCGTGATCTTCTTTTTCAAATAATTTATGCTCAAGAAAATGAGCAATCCCATCAGGCACACGAATCATTTCTTCTTTACCTAATGGTACAAATGTATTGTCCACAGAACCATATTTTGTCGTAAACGTTGCAAATGTTTTATTAAATCCTTGCTTCGGTAAAATATATACATCTAATCCATTCGGAAGTTTTTCATAATATAACGTCTCTTTTAATTGCTCATACACAATTTTCTCCATTTATTCTCCCTCCGTTCCATGTAAAAAGTAAATTGTATCTAGTTCAATATTATTAGCAACTTTCACAATCTCTTCTTTCGTCACGCTTTCTATGCCCGTTAGCCATTCTTCAACTGGACGCGTACGCTCCGAGATTACCCCGTGATAAAGCATTTCAACAAAACCACGTGGTGTATCAATTGCCTCTAAGATTTGATTTTGAATTACACTTTTTGTTTGATGCATCTCTTCTTCAGAAAAATCACCATTTTGCATCGCTAGCATTTGTTCTTTAATAATTTCAACTGCTTTTTCATAATTTTTCGCTTCGATTCCTGACATAACAAACAACAAGCCTTTATGACTTTCAAAGCGTGATGCTGCATAGTACGCTAAACTATTTTTTTCACGCACATTTACGAATAGCTTCGAATGAGAAAAGCCTCCAAATAACCCATTGAACAATTGCAGCGCGAAATAATCTTCATCTTTATATGTGACAAACGTACGATAACCGATGTGTAATTTACTTTGTTTTAATTCTTGTTTTTCAACAACTTCTTTTTCTTCATTATTTCGCTTATGAAGGAGTACATTTCTTTCTCTCACAGGACGCGCTGAAATAGAAAAATACTTACTTACAAGATCAACTGCACTTTCTGAAATATCACCAATAATATATAGATCCATTTCATCTTCCGCTAACACTTTTTGATAATATTGATACAGACTTTCATTTGTAATAGAAGCAACACTCTCTTTTTTTCCATTTGCACTTAAGCGATACGGTTCTACTTTGCACATTTCTTCAATTAAACGCTCGTTTGCATAACGCATTTTATCATCATAAGTAGCTTCAATTCGTTGCAAGAGTGCTCGTTTCTCACTTTCTACAATAGAAGATAGAAAACCGTCCCCTTCTGTTGCTGGATTTAAAACAATATCAGATAACATAGAAAGCGCTTTTTCAAATAACGGTGGTGCATCGCGTAAATACGTTTCATTTGCAATGTCTACATAAATAGAGATGATATGGTCTTCACCTTTTTTACTTACATCTACCGCTAAAGAAGATCCATATAATTCTTCTAAATATTGACGAAGACGAATTACAGAAGGCAGTTTTTCTGTCGCACTTTGCAATACGTATGGTAATAAGGCACGCTCTGTCACCGTCTCCTCATTTAAAGGTGCTTTAAAACGAAATACAAAGGTATTTGTTTTATATTTATCAGTCGGAATAATATGTACTCGCAAGCCACCTAATTCATGCAGTTGCTGTTCCATTAGTTTCATTAATAGCCCTCCTTTACGTATGTAGGAATATTCCTCTTCAATATACAGTTTTTAGAAATAAAAAATCAACTTTTCTTCCTTATTATGCTTACATTTGAGTCTTTCTAAAAACTTTAATATGTAAGGAACATAGTAAAATTCCGTATTAAATATATTCTATGTAAAAAAGCCCGCACTAATGTGCGAGCTTTTCTTATACTTTTTAAATACTCATCGTTTTCCTTTTTCATAAGGTGTTCCTAATGCTTTTGGAGCTTCAGATCGACCTACAAAACCAACGAGTGCTAATATTGTAAATACATACGGTAATATCGTTAAGAATACACTTGGAATTTCTTTCAATACAGGAATTGTACCACCAGTTATCCCAAGTGATTGAGCAAATCCGAAGAACAGAGCTGCTCCAAGGGCGCCTAGTGGATTCCATTTACCGAAAATCATAGCTGCTAGTGCTAAGAAACCTTGTCCTGTAATTGTTGCACCTGAGAAGTTACCAGAAATCGACATTGCGAAGACCGCACCACCAACTCCTGCAAACATTCCCGATATACAAACTGCAATATAACGCATTTTATATACATTAATCCCCATCGTATCTGCTGCCATTGGATGTTCACCAACAGCACGAAGACGAAGACCGAATGGTGTTTTATAAATAATGTACCAGACAACAAAAGCTAAAATAATAGCAATATACGATGTTAACGGTACATTTGAGAAAAAGATTTTCCCGATTACCGGAATATCCGAAAGTCCTGGAACATCGATTTTTTCAATTCGGTATTGAATAAAATCAGTCTGTCCTTTACCAAAGATTTTCTTAATCGCAAATACTGTTAAACCGAGAGCCAAAAAGTTAATCGCTACCCCGCTTACTACTTGATCCGCGCGGAATGTAATGGATGCTACTGCGTGAAGAAGTGCAAATAACCCGCTACCAATAGCTGCAAATAATAGTGCAATCCAAGGAGTCATTGCTCCCCATGTATCACCCATTAATAACGTTGTAACAATACCAGTAAATGCACCAAATAACATTAAACCTTCTAATGCTATATTTACAACCCCAGAACGTTCACTGAACACTCCACCTAACGCCGTAAAAATAAGTGGCGCTGCCGTATATAACGTACCAGTCACAAGAATGGCTAAAATATCTATAAAGCTCATTTATTTCCCCTCCTTGCTCATGCGTGTAAGTGCCCAGCGTAAAACATAACTGCAAGCAACAAAGAAAATAATACATGCAATAATAACATTAATTAACTCAGAAGGTACATCTGCTTCAAAATTCATTTGCGGGGCTGCACTTTTCAAACCACCGAACAGTAAAGCCGATAATAATATACCAAACGGATTATTCCCTCCAAGAAGAGCTACCGCAATCCCATCAAATCCAATACCTGTAAACGAAGACATCGCTGTCATGTTTTGGAATGTACCAAGCCCTTCCATAGCACCACCAATCCCTGCAAATGCACCCGCAATCGTCATAGATAGCACAACATTTCGAGAAACTTTCATCCCCGCATACTGAGAAGCATGTTGATTAAACCCAACAGATTTCAATTCGTATCCCAATGTCGTTCTGTCCAATAAGAACCACATAATAATCGCAATTAAAATCGCTACGATAATTCCCCAGTGCAAACGAGAACCATCCGTTAAAGAAGATAACCATTCAGAAGATAAAGAAGCACTAGATTTTATGTCATACGATTTCTCATTCGCCTCATGTAAAAAGCGCTTAATTAAATCATACGTCACGTAAAGTGCAATATAATTCATCATGATCGTTACGATTACTTCATTTACTTTAAATTTCCCTTTCAAATATCCCGGGATAAATCCCCATAAACCACCAGCTATCGCCGCTACTAAAATTGACAACGGAATATGTAAAATTGCCGGTAATGATACTGCATATCCAAACCAAACAGCAGCAAGCCAACCAACTAATAATTGCCCTTCTACTCCGATGTTAAAAAGACCTGTACGGAATGCAAATGCCACAGAAAGTCCTGCTAACACAAGCGGAATCATCGTACGTAATGTCTCACCAATTGCTTGCGGATTTCCAACCATTCCTTCCCAAAGCGCTGCATACCCAACAATTGGATCATATCCACTAACTAACATTACAATGGCACCAACAAGTAAACCAAAAATAACGGATAATACAGGAACTAAAATGTTAATTGTTCGCTCCGTTAAAAATTTTTTAGCCATTTGTATTCACCTTCTCTTTCTCCGTTCCGCCAGCCATCAACAAGCCAAGCTGTTGTTCATTTGTTTCTTTCGCATCGACAATTGCTACAATTTTCCCTTCATATATAACAGCAACTCGATCACTTACATTCAAAATTTCATCCAGTTCTAGCGATAGAAGTAATACTGCTTTCCCATTATCTCTCTGCTCGATTAATTTTTTATGAATAAATTCAATCGCACCTACATCTAAACCACGTGTTGGCTGTGCCGCAATTAATAAATCTGGATTACGATCCACTTCACGTGCGATAATTGCCTTTTGCTGGTTTCCACCAGATAGTGCACGAGCTAACGTTTGTTCACTAGGTGTACGTACATCAAACTGTTCTATAAGCGCTTTTGCTTTTTGTGTGATTTTACTAAAATTAAAAATCCCTTTCTTTGAGAATGGATTTTTATAGTACGTTTGCAAAACTATATTATCTCTAACAGAAAAATCAAGCACAAGCCCGTGTTTATGACGGTCTTCTGGAATATGACCAATTCCTTCCTCTGTAATTCTTCGAACAGGCCAATTCGTTATTTCTTTTCCTTTAATTGCAATAGAACCTGACTCAACTTTTCGTAAACCAGTAATTGCCTCTATTAATTCACTTTGTCCATTTCCATCAATCCCTGCAATACCAACGATTTCTCCTGCACGAACAGTTAAGTCAAGGCCTTTTACAGCAGGTAATTGGCGTGCATCATGAACGACAAGATTCGCAACAGACAGAACCTCCTCTTTCGGTTTGGCCTCTATTTTTTCTGTTTTAAAATTCACTTGACGTCCGACCATTAACTCTGCAAGTTTATGTTCATCAGTTTCCGAAACATCAACTGTACCAATCCCTTTACCTTTACGAATAATTGTGCAACGATCGCAAACTTCCATAATTTCTTTTAATTTATGTGTAATAAGAATGATAGATTTTCCTTCTTGCACAAGCTTTTTCATAATTTGAATCAACTCATGAATTTCTTGAGGAGTTAACACTGCAGTCGGTTCATCGAATATTAAAATCTCCGCACCACGATAAAGCGTCTTTAATATTTCAACCCTTTGCTGCATCCCAACCGAAATATCTTCAATCTTTGCATATGGGTCAACCGCTAAACCATACTGTTCAGATAATTGTTTAATTTCTTTCGCAGCTTCTTCAACAGCAATTTTCCCTTTTTTCTTCGGCTCATTTCCAAGAATGATATTCTCTGTAACTGTAAAATTATGAACAAGCATAAAATGCTGATGGACCATCCCAATTCCAAGGTCATTTGCTATATTCGGATTTGTAATTTTTACAGGGTTTCCTTTAATTTTAATTTCGCCCTGTTCTGGTTGATACAAACCGAACAGTACATTCATCAACGTTGATTTCCCTGCACCATTTTCTCCAAGTAAAGCGTGTATCTCTCCCTGTTTTACTTGCAGCGTAATATCATCATTCGCTACAATGCCTGGGAATACTTTTGTAATATTGTTCATCTCAATTACGTATTCCATTTTGTTCCTCCTTCTAGCAGGGAACACTCCCTAATTACACTCTATTAAAAGTATTTTTATATATACAAAGGTTAGTTCTAAGAACTAACCTTTGCTATTGCTCTATCATTATTTCTTTAGAGCAGCTTCGTATGCTTTATATTCATCATCAGTCGCAGGTACTTTAATTTCACCAGCAGTGATTTTTTTCTCAAACTCTTCTACTTTTGTTAAAATTTCTGGGTTTACTTTTTTCACATTATCAGTTGATTTCGAGATACCAACACCATCATCTTTTAAGCCAAACTCTTCTACTTTACCGCCTTTTAACTTACCATCTTTCGCTTCTTGTGCTACTTTTGCAACTGCAATATCAACACGTTTCACCATAGAAGTTAAAGTTACGTTTTCAGGCATACCTTCTTGATTTTGGTCACGGTCAACACCGATTACCCAAACATTTTCACCTTTTTTCTTACGGTTTTTCGCTTCTGTGAATACACCGTTACCAGTTGCACCTGAAGCATGGTAAATTACGTCAACACCTTGACCGTACATTGCTGAAGCTAATACAGATCCTTTTTCTGGCTTATCAAATGCATCAGCATATTGTGATACAATTTCGATATTTGGATTTACTGCTTTCGCTCCAGCTTTAAAACCTGATTCGAATTTTGTAATTAATGGACTCTTCACACCACCAACAAAACCAACTTTATTTGATTTTGTTGTCATTGCTGCTACAGCACCAACTAGGAATGAACCTTCATGGTCTTTAAATGTAATACTTGTTACATTCGGTTCTTTCACAACAGTATCTACAATTGCAAATTGCTCTTTCGGATATTGTTTTGCAACCTTTTCAATCGAGTCTTGCATTAAAAATCCAATACCAAACGTTGTATTATAATGATCTTTCGCAAATTTCGTTAAATTCGGAATGTAATCAGCATCTTTACTTGATTGAAGGTAACGATATCCTTCATTTTTCTTTAAATCGTTGTCTTTACCGAATTTTGTTAAACCTTCCCAAGCTGATTGGTTAAATGATTTATCATCAACGCCCCCAACATCTGTAACCATACCAACCTTAAACTCTTTATCCCCTTTTTTGTCACTATCCGCTTTATCCGAGTTACCACATGCACCTAACACTGTACTTGCTGCTAACGTTAACGATAATAAAAGACCTGTTTTTTTCTTCATACTAGAAACCCCTCCTGAAATGTTTTGTCTAATGATTCATACGCTGCTGTCCCTTACTTCTTGCTGTCACCTCCCTAAAAAGGAACTTCCCTACATACGTTTTCTTAATACGTGGAAGCTAAACTTATCAGCTCTAAAGTAATTAATAGAATATAAGATTGGCTCATCATTTTGATCATAGTGCATTTGTTTTAAAACTAGCAGTGCCGTTTCAGGTTCACATTCTAAAATCGGTGAAACTTTCGGGTGATAACCAATCGGTTCAATGTGAGCAACTGCGTATGTGATACGCTTGTGCGTATTATTATGTATTACTGTAAGCAGCGATTCCTCATTGTATCCCGATAAATCTGGTAATATCTCTTTTGCCAGTTTATCAATGCAATATACAACTGGTTCCCCATCCGCTGTACGAACACGTTCAATCATTACTGCGCTAAAACCATCTTCACAATTAAATTTCTCTTTTTCTTCTTCTGTTAAAGTTGTTGTAGATGATGATAAAAAGATTGTTCCTGGTGTTTTCCCCACACTAGAAATCATATCTGTAATACTAGAAAGTTGCTCTATTCCAGAAGAAAATAACGGCTTCGCATTTACAAATGTCCCTACACCATGTCTACGAATAACAACATTTTCTTCTTCTAAAATACGTAGTGCTTCCCTTAAAGTTGCCCTACTTACACCAAGTTCTTTCGCTAGATCAAACTCTGAAGGTAACTTTTGTTTTTCTTTGTAAGCCCCATCTTTAATTTTTCCTTTGATGTGATCAATCACCCGTAAATATAGGTGACGACTATCGGATTTTACTGACATAAGACTCCCCCGCATTTCAATTATTCGACCTCTGATGTAAGACTTCTTTTCTCTTTTTTCAACTTACAACATAGTATAAATTACTAAACAATAAAAATAAGCGTAATTATCGAATAAATATTAATAATTTTTCAAGATGAAATTTTCACACTTTATTCCATAAAAAAAACTTTGCACCATAAACATTCCTCATATCGAGAAAAAGTTCGGCACAAAGATTCCTTACATCCTTTGTTACACACTTTTCCCCCATAGTCTAGCAATTCATGGTTGCCAGGTAGAAACTTATGGACCTTATCTCCAAGATTATATGAGGCAGTGATTCTTTTCGAAGTAATCTTACCACTTGCTCCCATATGTGTCAACAGAATTCAACATTTTTCTACATTAAATATCGAACGTTTCGATAACCAAAACGATAAGCATTCGTATTCTAAAGAGCACCCTATGATGTAAGCCCTTTCTTTTCTGTTGACTATAGTATATAACAAAAACAGCATATAAAAAAGCCTAATTGTAAAAACAATTAGGCTTTTTTTAAGAACTTTTTTCTTGCACATCTTTAATGAGTACTCCCCTTGGTTTACTACCTTCATAAGGGCCTACTACACCATTCATTTCCATGGCATCAATTAAACGAGCTGCTCGCGTATATCCTACTCTAAATCTACGTTGTAACATAGAAACAGATGCTGTTTGCATTTCTACTACAAGCTGAACCGCTTCATCGTATAATTCATCTTCTACTTCCTGCTTTGTTTCAGGAACATCTTGTGGAATCATATCCTCTTGATATTGCGCTTTTTGCTGCGCAATAACAGATTCTACGACTCTCTCAACTTCATCATCTGATAAAAACGCCCCTTGTACACGAACAGGTTTTGATGCACCAATTGGTATGAACAACATATCTCCACGACCTAGCAACTTCTCTGCACCACCACCGTCAAGAATCGTTCGAGAATCTATTTGGGAAGATACAGCAAATGCAATACGCGATGGAATATTCGCTTTAATAACACCCGTGATAACATCAACTGACGGGCGCTGAGTCGCAATAATTAAATGAATACCAGCAGCACGTGCCATTTGCGCTAAACGCATAATCGCATCTTCTACATCCGAAGAAGCAACCATCATTAAATCAGCTAACTCGTCCACAATTACTACAATATATGGTAATTCAGGTTGTTTCGCTTCCGATTGGCTATTATGTTCTTTAATATAATCGTTATACCCTTCAATGTTACGCGTACCGCTATGCGCGAATAATTCATAACGACGCTCCATTTCACTCACAACTTTCTTCAAAGCCTGTGACGCTTTTTTCGGATCAGTTACGACTGGTGTTAATAAGTGCGGAACACCGTTATATACATTTAACTCTACCATTTTCGGATCAATCATCATCAATTTTACTTCATGCGGTTTCGCACGCATTAAAATACTTACAATAATTCCATTAATACATACACTCTTTCCACTACCAGTCGCACCAGCTACTAATAAATGGGGCATTTTATTTAAACGTGCCAATACAGCCTCTCCTGTAATATCACGTCCAAGACCGATTAATAACTTCTCTTCTGGGTGGTTATTCGCCTTTGAATCAAGAACTTCTCTAAGCGTTACTATAGAAACTTCTGAATTCGGAACCTCAATCCCTACAGCTGATTTCCCGGGAATAGGTGCTTCAATACGAATGTCTTTCGCTGCTAAAGCAAGCGCTAAATCATCACTTAAACTAACAATTTTACTTACCTTTACTCCCATATCAGGATACACTTCATACTTCGTAACTGCAGGACCTCTATGTACTTTTGTTACTTTCGCTTTCACACCAAAACTTTGGAATGTACGTTCCAATTTACGAGCATTTTCATAAATTTCCGCATTTTCATTTGTAACTTGCTTATTTTGGGGAAACTTTAATATATCAAGCGAAGGAAGCTTATAATCTTTATTTTCCACATTAGAAAATTGCATAGGAGGTGCTTTCGTTTCACCTTCTAGCGATTCAACGATTTTTTCTCCTCGTTTCTTTTGAGGTTGTTCTTCTGGCGTAGGTGGAACTGCCTCTTCAATAAACGGAGGATTGATTAAATCATTTTCTTCTATTTGCTTTTCCGTCTCTTCACTTACTGGATAATTCTCAGTAAAATTTGAAATAATTGGTGGACCAATTTCTATCTCTTCTACTGGCTCAATAGCTTCTTCTTGTTCAGCAACACGTTCACGCCTCTTGCTTCTTGTTGTTTTTTTCTTTTCAGTTTGCTCGGCGACCCTTTGAGATTTCCAATCTTTATAATCCCCTTGCATTACTTGAAATTGACTTCTAAGAATTCTCCCTACCGGAGCAAGTACTTCTCCAATATGCTTATTTGTTATACAAAGTATTCCAAGAATAACTAAAATAATTCCAATGATATATGCCCCTACTTCGTCAAATAAGAAGTAGCACGTTGCGAACATAAGTGCACCGAACATACCACCACCTAAATGAACACTATCCGGGCCCTTTTTCATTTCAAGGAAGAAGTAATCTTTTGTACTAACAATTACAGAAGTATTTTGCACAGCTCCATCTTTCGTAAGAAGGTTAAATAATGTAATATGACTAAACATTAATATTGCTAGTACAATTAAATAAACACCTATTAGCCGTTTATTTAAAAGGTTTGGCCATCCACGCTTTATTACAAACGCAACAGATAAAGCTATTACACCTAACACACCAATTATGTACCACTCACCAAAGAAGAAGCGAAAAAATAACACAAACGATTTCCCTACAACACCTAGCTGTAAAATCGTAATAATCGAAAGTGCAAAAAGAGTCAACCCGACGATTTCATAATACAAAGTTGGCTTTATCGTACGTCTTGCCTTAGCCTTCGTCCCTCTTTGCTTTTGTTTTGCCATTTCTTCACCTCGTGTTCTAAAAATTAAGTACAACTTTCTTATAAAAAAGCTCTACTTATATGTCTTTCTCTCTATTTTTCAGGTCTTTATATCTTCTATTTTTACACTTCTTGTAAAATGTTAAATAAACAGAAGAAAGCAGCCTACTCATGGCTGCTCAACCGTCTTGTTTTTTATATTATACCATAGCTCCTAAACAAAATCCTGCTTTTTGCTAAAAGGTAATTTTCTGTCCAGGCTCAAACTCTAGGTAGTGAGACGGATTCGTACTTAATACACGTACGATAGAGTAACATTGATTATCCTCCTCAGAAACCACTAATTCCACTCCATTTATATTCACAACTTTTTGGCTTTCGCATTGTGAATAATCGGCCGGATACACAAGTTGCTCTGGCATAATTGTATATAAAATCATTGTAGCATTGTCCCTTCTGTACGATTGTCCATGTGTTCATCAATTAATTCGTTTAATTTTCGAAGTGCGCTACCAATACCACCGACACCATCTATAAGACCATACTTCACTGCATCTCCACCTATTACATTCGTCCCAATATCTCGCGTCAAATTCCCTTTTGCAAACATAAGCTCTTTAAAACGATCTTCCGTTACTTTCGAATGCTTTGTCACAAATCGAATGACTCTTTCTTGCATTTTATCCAAATACTCAAATGTTTGCGGCACACCTATAACAAGACCTGTTAAACGAATCGGATGAATTGTCATCGTCGCTGTTTCGGCAATAAATGAATAATCAGTTGAGACCGCAATCGGTACACCGATTGAATGCCCTCCTCCTAAAACAAGAGATACAGTTGGTTTTGAAAGCGAAGCCACCATTTCAGAAATCGCTAACCCAGCTTCAACGTCACCTCCAACTGTATTTAATATTAACAGTAAACCTTCAATTTTTGGATTTTGTTCAATCGCGACAATTTGCGGAATGATGTGTTCATATTTTGTTGTTTTATTTTGTGGTGGCAACTGAATATGACCTTCCACCTGCCCAACAATTGTTAAGCAATGAATACGCGATTCATTCATTTGTGGTACATTCGTCTGTCCAAGTTGCTGAATTTTCTCCACTATAGAAGCCTCTTTTGGAACTTCTTTCGGCTCAGCTTCTTTTTCTTCATTTGTATAACGATCACGTTCTGTCATATCGAATCCCCTTTCACTCGTATATAACTATTATTTCTTAAGTTATGAATTTCATTCGATAGGGTTAAAAAAGAAAAAGATCACCTGTAAAGGTGACCTTCTTTATACTTCCATAATAATCGGTAAAATCATTGGCTTTCTCTTCGTTTCTTCGTACAAGAACTGCCCTAATAATTCACGAATATTTTGTTTCAACATAGACCATTCAATTGTATACTCTTTAATTGATTGTTCAACAATCATACGTACAATATCTGTGGATCGTTCGATTAATGCTTCTGATTCACGAACATATACAAAGCCGCGTGAAATAATTTCTGGACCAGAGATTATTTTCTTTTCATCCTTACCTAGTGTTACAACAACAACTAAAATTCCATCTTGAGATAACATCTTTCTATCTCGAAGAACGATATTACCGACGTCACCTACACCTAATCCATCAATTAAAACATTGCCAGCTTGCACTTTACCAGCTAATTTTGCTTCATCGTCACCAAAAGCAATTACATCACCTTTTTCTACGATAAAGATATTCTCTCTCGCAATACCTACATCTTCCGCTAAATATGCATGTGCTTTTTGCATACGGAACTCACCGTGTACGGGTACAAAATACTTCGGCTTCATTAAATTTATCATCAGTTTTAATTCTTCTTGGCTACCGTGACCTGAAACGTGAACTTTTCTTTCACCGTAATAAATAACCTCAGCTCCAGATCTAAATAACAAGTCAATAATTTTTGATACAGATATTTCATTTCCTGGAATTGGAGAAGCTGCAATAATAACAGTATCACCTTTACGAATTGAAATTTGTTTATGAGCTTGTTTCGCCATTCTAGAAAGGGCTGCCATCGGTTCCCCTTGACTACCAGTCGTTAAAATAGCTACCTTTTTTTCTGGGAAATTGTCTATTTCTTGTAATGAAATAACCATACCTTCTGGAACATCTAAATAACCAAGACGTCTTGCAATATCTACCACTTTCACCATGCTACGTCCTACTACCGCTACTTTCCTTCCAGTTTCAGCAGCTGCATCAAACACTTGTTGAATACGGTGTACATTCGATGCAAATGAAGCAACAATAATACGTCCTTCTGAACTATAGAACACTTTAGAAATCTCTATACCAACTTCTTTTTCCGAACCTGTATAACCAGGGCGTTCAGCGTTTGTACTATCGGATAATAAGCAAAGTACGCCTTCATTTCCGATTTGCGCCATTTTCCCAAGATCTGCTCCACTATTTCCGATTGGAGTTTGATCAAATTTAAAGTCTCCTGTATATACTACAGCACCTTTTGATGTATGGAAACAAACACCCACAGAATCCGGAATACTATGTGTCGTTCCGAAGAATGACACAGTTGTCGAATTAAACTCTACTGTTGAATTTGAGTCAATTGTTTTTAAGTCTACACGGCCTAACATTCCTGCTTCGCCAAGCTTTTCTTGTATAAGTCCTACCGTTAATTTCGTCGCATATACTGGAATAGATAATTTACGAAGCACATAAACAATTCCACCAATATGATCTTCATGACCATGGGTAATAAATAGCCCTTTTACTCGCTCTTGATTTTCTACTAAATATGTAATGTCAGGAATAACAATATCAATCCCAAACATTTCATCTCCCGGGAACATCAATCCTGCATCTACAATAAAGATTTCAGAATCAATTTCAACACAGTACATGTTTTTTCCAATTTCACCTACTCCGCCAAGAGCAAATACTTTAACAGACTCATTCTCTTTTCTCTTCATGTTGTTGCCTGGTTTAAAAATCTTGCAAACACTGATTTCACTAAAATTGCAGAGACACCAGGGGAAACTCTGCAACCACCATATATTCACCGTCCAAGACGAATGTCCTTACCGTTATGCGATATCATGTCCTTGTTAATTTTTTAAACCAGGTTTCACCTCTCTTTCATTATATAAATCAAATATCTTATTCGATATGATATGAAAATTTCATTGAATCGTAATTTTTACTAATTTTGCTAAGCATACCCGTACTAAGCTACTTAGCCATATTATACCTGATACAAGAAATAGAACACAAGTTAAATTATGCGAAAGACAAGAGAAGACGCTAAAGTGAGGCTGTAATTTTCGGGAGGGATTTTCATATCATACTCACTATTTTTCCTACCTAATAGGAGTTCAATGGAAAAATATGCATGTAAATTCTTTACATAAACATGAAACGATATTCACTAAAAAATCTTATCTCTGTAATCAGTTCCTAACTAATCCTACACTCTGCCATCCCCTTCTTGTTACAACCTATTAACTATAGCTAATTTTCACCGCTTACATATAGTTAGTCAAAATAAAAATGACCTAGTTTCACACTAGGTCATTTTTATTAACGAGGAATAGATTGCATTACAGATTGTAACGTTACTCTTTCTTCTTCCGTTAATGGAAGAAGTGGCAAACGTACAGAACCTACATCTAATCCAACCATTTGTAATGCTGTTTTTACTGGTGTTGGGCTTGGCGCCATAAATAGTGCATCCGTTACTTTTACTAGTAATTGATGTAATTTCTGCGCTTTTTTGAACTCTCCAGCTTGGAATGCAGCAATCATTTCTTGCATTTCATTCCCGATAACATGAGATGCTACAGAAATAATACCTTTTGCTCCAATTGCCATAGCTGGTAATGTTAAACCATCATCACCGCTGTATACCGCAAAGTCGTCCGCTGTTTTTTCAATGATTTCTGTCATTGTTAACACATCGCCGCCTGCATCTTTAATCGCAACAATGTTTTCTATTTCTGATAAACGAACAACTGTATCAACGGAGATTTGTACAATAGATCGCCCTGGAACATTATATAGCATTACCGGAAGCGGAGTGCTTTCAGCGATTGTTTTAAAGTGCTGGTACATCCCTTCTTGACTCGGTTTGTTATAATACGGTGCCACTAGCATAACTGCATCAACACCAACTTCAGTTGCCTTTTTGGTTAAATCAACAGAAGCATGCGTATTATTGCTACCTGTTCCAGCGATTACGGGCACCCTTTTATCGACAACAGATACGACATGGCGATATAACGCTACTTTTTCTTCTGATGTTAATGTAGGAGATTCTCCAGTCGTTCCTCCTACCACGATTGCTGTTGTACCGTTATCAATTAAATAATTTACCAATTTCGTTGTCTTTGCAAAATCGATATTGTCGTTTTTATCAAACGGTGTTACCATCGCAGTTGCAATTGTCCCAAAATCTATCATGATCTCACTCCTTATTGTTCCAGTTGCTTTTCTTTTGAAAGCTCAAATGCACTATGTAATGCATTCACAGCCTCCACTAAATCGGCTTCTTTTACAAGAACCCAAATTGTCGTATGACTATCTGCTGATTGCAGAATTTGAATACCTTTTTCCGCTAAGGCTGTGACGATTTTTGCAGTAACCCCTGGAATACCTGCCATTCCAGCTCCAACAATAGATACTTTCGCACAATGCTCTGTCACAATTGGCTCATATCCAAGTTGATTCAACAATTCGACAGCGCGAGCTGATACACTATCATTTACTGTATAAGCTACACCAGTAGGAGAAATATTTATTAAGTCGACACTAATGCCTTCGTTTGCCATCTCTTTAAACACATGTTGTTGTAAATCGTATGCAGTTTCTTTTGCAAGCACTTTAATTTGCGTTACGTTTGACACATGGGCAATCCCTGTAACAGGACGTTCTTCTACATCCTGCCCTTTTGTGGCACCATCGTATGCCGCAATAAGCGTACCTTCACTATCAGAATACGTAGAACGTACACGAAGTGGTACTTTTGCATGCATCGCAATTTCAACCGCACGCGGATGGACAACTTTCGCACCTTGATAAGCCATGTTACAAATCTCGTTATATGTTACAGTTTGAAGATGACGCGCATCTTTTACGATACGAGGATCCGCAGTCATAACACCTTCAACATCTGTGAAGATATCGATATATTCAGCATGAAGCGCAACACCTAATGCTGAAGCTGAAGTATCACTACCTCCGCGTCCAAGTGTTGTCGTATCTCCATTTTTCGTTTGACCTTGGAATCCAGTAACGACGATAACATCTATATTTTGTAACTCTTCATGTATACGATCGCAATTCATTTCAATAATCTTAGCATTCGTAAAATCGCCATTCGTTACAAAACCAGCTTGTGCACCATTTAATGCTGCTGCTTTTATACCATTCTCATTCAACATATTAGAGAAAACGATTGCCGAGATTAATTCTCCGCACGATAATAATAAATCTTGCTCACGTTTAGAAATATTAGATTCCTCTTGATTTACAAGACTTAATAACGTATCAGTTGCATACGGTTCACCTTTACGGCCCATCGCTGATACGACAGTAACTACTTTATAACCAGCAGCTAACGATTTTTTTATATGGTGAAGCGCATGCTTACGCCCATTGTCATCACGTACTGATGTACCACCAAATTTTTGAACAATAATTTTCATATTTTGCACCTTCTCTTAGCCGTTTACACTAATTGTAATTTTACTAAGCGCTCTGCAATTTGAACAGAATTCCATGCAGCGCCTTTTAATAAGTTATCAGATACGACCCAAAGATGGAATCCTTTATCATTATTTAAATCTTTACGAATTCTTCCAACGAATACTTCGTTTTTACCTACTGCAGTAGCTGGCATTGGATATAACTGCTCTGCTGGATTATCTTGCAGTACAATACCTTCTGCATTTGCAAGTAAGTTTTTCATTTCTTCTACTGTTACGCCTTCTTTATCTACTTCAATGTACACAGACTCAGAATGACCCGATACAACTGGTAAACGTACACATGTCGCAGCTACTTCTAATTCAGGCATATGCATAATTTTTTTCGTTTCATTAATCATTTTCATTTCTTCAAATGTAAATCCATTATCTTGGAATTTATCAATCTGTGGAATAGCATTAAAAGCAATTTGGAAATGCTTTTCGTCACCTGATACAGGTAAAACATTCGCCTTTACTTCTTCACCATTTAAGATTGCTTGTGATTGTTCATGAAGTTCTTCAATAGCTGCCGCACCAGCACCTGATACAGCTTGGTATGTGGAAACGATTACTCGTTTTAAACCATATTGCTGACGAACTGGCTCAAGAGCTACTACCATTTGAATTGTAGAACAGTTTGGATTTGCAATAATACCATTATGTTCTTTTAAATCATTTTCATTTACTTCAGGTACAACAAGTGGCACGTTTTCTGTCATACGGAATGCACTTGTATTATCAACAACAATTGCACCGCGCTTTGCTGCTTCAGGCGCTAATTGTTTCGATACAGATCCACCAGCACTAAATAGTGCAATATCTACTCCTTCAAAACTTTCAGGAGTTGCCTCTTGAACTGTAAATTCTTCGCCTTTAAATACAAGTTTCTTACCTGCAGATCGTTTAGATGAAAGTAACGTTAACTTCCCAATTGGAAATTCTCGTTTCTCTAAAGTATTTAACATTTGTTCACCAACTGCGCCGGTTGCTCCAACTACAGCGACATGAAAAGTTTTTTGCTTTTCCATCACTATGCCCCTTTCTAGATACCAATCCTTCTATAACTTAGAATTAGAAGGAGCCTACAATGCCCCTTCTAATCTTAATAACGTTAATTTTATCATATTCTACAGTAAGAATGATGGTTTCATCAAAAATTGTCCGTTTTTTTTCGTTTTTTAATTCATATATCTGAATTTTTCTACAACAACAGGTTGTAATTGTTTTCCTTGCAGTGCTTCTAATACTGTATCTTCAAGTAACTCCATACGAGCTACCATTGAGTTCGGTTTTTTCTCTGGTGCATCTTGGCCGAATGGTACAAAGTAGATGTCTTTTGTAGCCATTAGGCGCATTAGATTAACCCCATTAAGCCCTAAAGCATCATTCGTCGAAACAGCTAACACAACAGGCTTTCCATTTCTAAGCGTCGCTTTTGCTGCCATTAATACTGGAGAGTCTGTCATTGCATTTGCAAATTTACTCATAGAATTTCCTGTTAGCGGTGCAATTACCATGCAATCTAACGGGATTTTAGGTCCGAGTGGTTCTGCTCCGACAATTGAATTAATTGCTTTAAACCCTGTTATTTCTTCGATCTTTTTAATCCATTCTTCTCCTTCGCCAAATCTAGTATTTGTGGATTGGACAGTATAAGAAACAACGGGACGTACTTCCGCACCTTCTGCAATTAACTTTTCTAGGTGTGGCATAACTTCCTCATACGTACAATGTGAACCTGTAAATCCGAAACCAATTCGTTTCCCCTTCAAACTCATTTCTCATCTTCCTCCTTTACGTTTGCATCTGCTATTAATAACTGCGAAAGAACATTCGCTAAAATTTGTCCTGCTGTTTTCGGTGCAACAATCCCAGGAAGACCAGGTGCTAATAGCGCCTTCACGCCACGTTTTTCCGCATAACGAAAGTCAGTACCACCTGGCTTAGAAGCTAAATCGATAACTAATGTATGAGCCGGCATCCGTGAAATTACGCTTGCCGTTACAACGAGATGCGGAATGGTATTTATTACAATATCGATATTACCTACTTCTTTCTCTATGTCTTGCATATGAAAAGGAGAAAACATCATTTCTGTAATACGAGCAATATGTTCCGATCGTCTCGCTCCTACTTTGACATGTGCTCCTAATGATTGAAAGGCTCTTGCTACACTCATACCAGTTCTACCAAACCCTAAAACCATTACATTCGATCCATGGATTGTGTAATCAGTATGTTGAATAACCATCATTAGTGTACCTTCTACAGTCGGAATAGAGTTATAAATTGCAACATCATCACGATCAAATAATTTTACAAGTTTTCGATTCGTAGTAGATACAAGATTCTCCAAATAAGGCGTTCCAATACCTGAATATATAGTAAAGTGTTCTGGTGTCTTTTCAATTTGCTCTTGCGTTATAGAAACTTTTTCATTTGAAAAAATAGTATCTACTTCTCCTTTGGCATTCGTCCCTGCAACTGGCAAAATAATGGCATCTAAAGCAGCGAAATTTAAATCTTGTATACTTTCTTTTGCTGCCCCAGTGAAGCCATGATCTAGCTGTTCAAACCCTATTAATGAAAGTTTCGCATCTAGTTCAACTAACTTGCGAATTACTTCTAGCTGCCGTGCATCTCCTCCTATGACAGCGATATGCATCTCAGTCAACATTCCCTAATTCACCTTCTTTTTCTTTCATTTATAAGAAAAATGCCTACTTTTTCTTTTTCCTCCACATCATATGTAATGTACGAGTTTGAGGTGATTGAAAAACAAAAAGCACACATGATTTATCTTCTTTATATAAAGATAAAAAAAAGACAACCAAAATGGTCATCTTTCACTCTGATTTTGAATGGTTTGTAAAATCACAAAGTATCATATCATGTCCCACTTTCTTAATTTGGTTCCATTCGATCCTCACTTCTTGCTGTTCTCTTTTAAAACCTCCCCACTTCCCAGCAGGTATAATAAGAGCTTGTATTCGTCCATCTCGCTCATTAATTTCTAAATCTGCGTGGCCTAAAACTCCCATTTTTTCCGCTCTTTCTAAATCCACAATCTCTTTACCACTTAATTCACTTAAACGCATGAAATCTCCCCCTTATCTTTTTTATCAAAGCCTCCCTATAATAAGTACCTATTCTGCATATATAAAAAAAATAACCGTATCTCATATAAAAGAGATACGGTTATTTCCGAAAGCGAATGAATTACAAAATCGATTAAAGTTTCATTCCTTTTGGCAGTTTTCCATCTGGACTAATAAGTGCCGCAGAGAATTCATCGGTAAACATATTGCGAATTAACTCGTCTACATTTTGCTTTGTTACAGTGTTTACACTTTCAATAATCTCATCAAGAGAACGATGTTTACGAAGAAGCAATTCGTTTTTACCATTACGGCTCATACGACTATTCGTACTTTCTAAACTTAACATTAAGTTTCCTTTTAATTGTTCTTTACTGTTAACAAGCTCTTTTTCTGTAATACCTGTATTTTTCAACGTATTTAACGTTTCTTGCATTGTTTCATACAGTGTATCTAATTGTTTACTACCTGTTCCACCGTAAAGTGTTAACATTCCTGTATCTTCATAAGAAGAGTGATAAGAGAATACTGAGTACGCCAATCCACGTTGCTCACGTACTTCTTGGAATAAACGGCTACTCATACTACCGCCTAAAACATTATTTAATACAATTAAGTTATAAATATCTTCGTGTCCCATTTGCAAGCCTTTATATCCTAAACATAAATGAGCTTGTTCTGTTTCCTTCTTACGTGCTACTTTATTGAAATGGAAAATTGGGCTATGTACTTGTTCACGATTTGTTGTTCCTTCGTAACTACCGAAATATTGCTCTACAGTTTGTAAAAATGCTTCATCAATATTCCCTGCAATTGATACAACAACATTTTCAGGTGTGTAATGATCTTTCATATATTGACGTAACGTATCACCTGTAAATGTTTCAAGCGTTTCTTCTGTTCCTAAAATAGGATATCCAAGCGGATGCGTTTCATATGTTGCTTTCGTTAACATATCATGCACAATATCATCTGGCGCATCTTCGTACATTTTTATTTCTTCACATACAACATTCTTCTCTTTTTTCAGTTCTTCCTCATCAAATGTTGAATTAAAGAACATATCTGCTAAAACATCTAACGCGTATTTAGCATGCTCATCTAGCACTTTCGCATAGTAACATGTATATTCTTTTGAAGTAAAAGCATTTACTTGTCCACCAATGCTATCAAATGATTCAGCAATCTCTCTTGCACTTCGCGTTTCTGTCCCTTTAAAGAACATATGTTCCAAAAAGTGCGAAACCCCATTATTTTTTTCATTTTCATTTCTTGAACCTGCGTGGATCCATATACCAATCGCAACCGAGCGTACAGTTGGTATATTCTCCATAACAATTCTTACACCATTTTTACACGTATATTTTTTAATCAAAAACTTTCCTCCTAATGCCAGTTTCTCTAAATAATTGCTATTATTTAATGATAACAAGTTTAGAGATGAATGTCATGCAAATGTATTTAATCCACACGTTTTTCATCTAGTAATTCTGTAATATTCCCCACTTTATATCCTTGTTCCTTTAAATTTTTAATCATAGTATCTAGCGCTTGTGTTGTAGATGAAGTAGGATGCATTAGCACAATAGCACCTGGATGTATTTTTCGCATTACTCTCTGCAATAGCACACCCGGTTCTGGCCGCTTCCAATCAATTGTATCTACAGTCCACATAATCGTCCCCATTTGGAAATCATCCGCTATTTTTACTACCTCATCCCGAAAGCTTCCGCTTGGCGGAGCAAACCATCTCACTTTCTGATTTGTAGCTGCTTCTATCATTCGATTCGTTTTTTGTAATTGATCTCGTATTTCATCTGTAGACAGCGTTTTCATATTAGGGTGTGTGTAAGAATGATTTCCTACTTCTTGATTTGCATCGACAATCATTTTGGCAAATCGTAAGTTTTCTTTCACCCAGCGTCCTTCTAAAAAGAAAGTCGCCTTCACATCATGTTTTTTCAATATCTCTAATATACGTGGCAAATACTCATTACCCCAGGCCACATTAATTGTTAATCCCACCATTTTTTTATTTGGATGTCCTCGATAAATGGGAGCTGGTGGTAAATCTTCTAAGTGAACACTCGGTGATACTTCCTTAAATTCAAGTTGTTTTTGATCAAACTTCTTGATTTTCTTCATATTATTATAGGACGCTTCTATATCCACTTGTTTTCCATTATACCCAGGCGTCGCCTTCCAAATCTTATCAATCATCGCATTTTGCGGCATAATCTCGTACTGTTTTGCATGCTTTTGAATCTCTTCATGCAAGTCATCCTGCGCAAAAACGGAATAAGAGCCAAAACCCACATATAAAGAAAATATAAATATGTACGCTAATATACGAGCTTTCATATAAACCCTCCCATTAACTATAAAAAAGAAACCATTTTCTTCTTATCTTTGTTAATTTGAGCGTTATGATGAAAACTATACCTATACTCACATAAAAATCTAAATGAATCACATTTTTTACATAACAAAAAAAGCCAGCTAAACTGGCTTTCACTTATTGTTGCTCTTGTGCGTTTTCTTCTTTAACTGCTTCTTCTTTAGCAGCTTCTTTTTCTTGCTCTTCTTTTAGCAATACTTTTCTAGATAAGTTTACACGACCTTGTTTATCGATCTCGATAACTTTAACTGAAATCTCATCACCGATTTTCACAACGTCTTCTACCTTACCTACACGCTCAAGTGCAAGTTCAGAGATGTGAACAAGTCCATCTTTACCGCTAAATAATTCAACGAACGCACCGAATTTTTCAACACGTTTAACTTTACCTAAGTAGATTTCGCCTACTTGTACTTCGCGAACGATATCTTCGATAATTTTCTTCGCTTTATCATTCATCTCTTGATTAATTGATGAAATGAATACTGTACCATCTTGCTCGATGTCAATTTTAACGCCAGTTTCTTCAATGATTTTATTAATTTGTTTACCACTTGGTCCAATAACATCACGAATTTTATCTGGGTTAATTGTCATTGTAATAATCTTCGGAGCATACGCAGATAACTCAATGCGAGGTTCAGCGATAACAGATAACATGTGATCTAGAATGTGCATACGACCAACTTTCGCTTGTTGTAATGCTTCTTCTAAAATCTCACGAGATAAACCATCAATTTTAATGTCCATTTGTAGTGCAGTTACACCTTTTGCAGTACCTGCTACTTTAAAGTCCATATCACCTAAATGGTCTTCCATTCCTTGAATATCTGTTAAAATTGTGTAATGCTCACCAGATTTTACTAGACCCATTGCAATACCAGCAACTGGTGCTTTAAGTGGTACACCCGCATCCATCATCGCTAATGTACTACCGCAAATACTCGCTTGTGAAGTAGAACCATTTGATTCTAATACTTCAGATACAAGACGCACTGTATATGGGAAATCCTTTTCAGATGGAATTACAGGCTCAAGAGCACGTTCTCCTAGTGCACCGTGACCAATTTCACGACGACCTGGTCCACGCATTGGTCTTGTTTCACCAACACTAAATGAAGGGAAATTATAATGGTGCATAAAGCGTTTTGACTCTTCTACACCTAGACCATCTAAAATTTGCACATCGCCTAATGCACCTAATGTACAAATACTTAATGCTTGCGTTTGCCCACGTGTGAATAGACCAGAACCATGTGTACGAGATAAAATACCAACCTCTGATGCTAAAGGACGAATTTCGTCACCTTTACGACCATCTGGGCGGATTTTTTCAACTGTAATAAGACGACGTACTTCTTCTTTTACAATTTTATATAAAATCTCACTTACTTGTCCTAATGTATCAGCATCAGCTTCCGCTGCTTCGTAATGCTCAATTACACGCTTTTTCACTACGCTAATTGCATCTTCACGTGCATGTTTTTCGTGCACTTGAATTGCAGAATGCATATCTGTCTCAGCCATTTCACGTACAGCTTGGTTCAAATCAGCATCCACTTCATAAAGTTTCACTGCTGTTTTCTCTTTACCGACAGCTTGTACAATCTCTTCTTGGAATGCAATTAGACGTTTTATTTCATCGTGTCCAAACATAATTGCTTCTAACATTGTTTCTTCAGGTACTTGATCCGCTCCTGCTTCAACCATGTTAATTGCATCTTTCGTACCAGCTACAACAAGGTGCATATCACTTTGTTCTTGCTGTTCTACTGTTGGATTAATAACGAACTCGCCATTAATACGACCAACTGTCGCACCTGCGATTGGACCTTCAAATGGAATATCTGAAATAGATAATGCTAATGAAGAACCAAACATAGCTGCCATCTCAGAAGAACAGTCTTGATCAACACTCATTACGATGCTGACAACTTGTACTTCATTACGGAAACCATCTGCGAAAAGTGGACGGATTGGACGGTCAATTAAACGACTTGCTAAAATTGCTTTTTCACTTGGACGGCCTTCGCGCTTAATAAAGCCACCTGGGATTTTTCCGACTGCATATAAACGCTCTTCATAGTTTACTGTAAGCGGGAAGAAATCTACATTTTTTGGCTCTTTTGATGCAGTTGCTGTAGATAGAACTGCTGTGTCGCCATATCTTACTAATACTGCTCCGTTTGCTTGTTTTGCAAGCTGACTTGTTTCAATTGTTAGCTGACGACCAGCTAAATCTATCGAGAAGACTTGCTTTTCCTGACTCATTTAAGTACCCCTCTCAATTTAAAATATTCAATTCTTCTATGTAAATGGATAGTATATCACAATATTCTTTCCTCTAGTATTGCCGAAAATTAAGTAAGCTATAAAGAGTAGAAGATATATTTTTACCTAACAAAAAAGCGGGAATATTCCCGCTTCTTTGACTATCGACGTAAGCCAAGCTTTGTGATTAATTCACGGTAACGTGTGATATCGCTATTACGAAGGTAAGTAAGTAAGTTACGACGTTTACCAACCATCTTTAATAGACCACGACGTGAATGATGATCCTTCTTGTGAGTACGTAAGTGCTCGTTTAGAGTGTTAATTTGCTCCGTTAGGACAGCAATTTGAACCTCTGGAGAACCAGTATCAGTCTCATGAGTTCTAAATTGTGCAATGATTTCATTTTTACGCTCTTGTGTTAAAGCCATCCTATTTCACCTCCTAATAATTAAACCCCCAGTTACCTAGCAAGCATCGGTGAGTCGCAATGCCAAGTAATGGTTGTCATAAAGTACATAACATAGAATACTACTTTTCATTTGAAAAAGCAAGTATATTCTTTACGCTCGCAAAATATTCTTGGGCAACCTTTTTATCTTGAGCGATTTGCGCAACTAACTCATCAATTCCATTAAACTTTTTTTCTTCTCTTATACGCATGTGCCACTCAACTGTAACACTTTGATCGTATATGTCTTTATTAAATTCAAATAGATGCACTTCAATAGATAATTGACGCTCATTCTCTTTGAAGGTTGGTTTATATCCGATATTACATACACCATCATGCCATTCATCATGAACCTTCAACCTTACCGCATATACACCTACAGGTGGCAACAAATATTCATCATTTAAACCTACATTTGCAGTTGGAAAACCAATTTGACGTCCACGCTTATCACCGTGTACAACTGTGCCTTCTACCGTGTAAGCTCTCCCTAAAATAGATGGAATCTGTTCCATTTCACCGTTTCGAATTAACTTTCGTAATGAAGTGGAACTTACTTTTTCTTCTTGATATTCAACTTTTTCGATCACGGTCTGTGTAAACTCCCCTCTTGCATGAAATGGTAAAGTCTCCATCTTCCCTTTTCCTAAACGTCCATATGAATAATCAAAGCCTGCTACTACATGCTTTACATTTAAACCAATAATATACTCATCGACAAACTGTTGTGGCAATAATCCAGCAAATGGCTCATCGAATTTCACTACATATAAGATATCAATTCCTAAACTTGCGATGATTTCTTCTTTAAGGCGCATCGGTGTAATATACTCCACATGCGCTTCTTTTTTCCCTAATACAACAGATGGGTGTGGATGGAACGTCATGACAGCACTTTTACATCCTCTTTCATCCGCTATTTTTTTCGCTGTTCGAATCACACGTTGATGTCCTAAATGAATGCCATCAAAATACCCTAATGCCATTACAGTAGGTGGTAATTCTATTTTATTTTGTTCATGTGGATGAGTTAAATGAATAAGTTTCACGCTTGAATTCACCTTTTTCTGTAATAATCCTTCCAATAATTCATTATAGCTTTAGTTCTTGATTATTCACAAGTACTTTCATTGGCTTTAGCATGCCAGGGTGTTTTGGGTGATGCTCATAAATTGCTAAGCAACGATCATTTTTATCAAATACTGTAATAAATGGTGCTGTTGTTTCTAATTCATTCTTTAAAAACATACCGTTCTTTATTTTTTCAGCTTGCTTTTCATCTACAACCATTTTTGGAAACTTACTTAGCGCCTCATCAATTGAGATGAAAATAGACTCTACTGTTCCATTTTGCACGTTTTCTTCAATTTCTTCAAATGATATGCAATCTTCTAGTAAAAATTCACCAGATGCTGTTCTTACAAGGTGAGACATATGTGATGGAAATCCAAGTTTTTCACCAATCATTACTGCTAGTGTTCTTACATATGTTCCTTTACTACACGTTACACGGAAACGAAATGAAATGTTTTCCCCTCCAAAAACTTCACGTTCATCAAGTAATACAAATTCATGAATTGTAATTGTACGAACCGGACGTTCAACTTCTTGTCCTGCCCTTGCATATTCGTATAGTTTTTTCCCGTTAACTTTTACAGCTGAGAACATCGGTGGCATTTGTTCAATTGTCCCTGTTAGTTCCGCTAGTACCTCTTCTACTTCTTTACGTGTAATGACACGATTTACATCTTGTTTCTCCACAACTTCACCAGAAGCATCTTCTGTTGTTGTCGAAAATCCTAATGTTACTTCACCTTCGTATGTTTTTGTTTCACTTGTTAAAAATTGCGCAATTTTTGTTGCACGCCCAACGCAAATAGGTAATACTCCTGTTACATCTGGATCCAGTGTCCCTGTATGACCAATTCGTTTCTCACGCAATATCTTTCTTAATTTGAACACACAATCATGTGATGTCATTCCCTTTGGCTTATGTAATAATACTACACCTTCCATATACTCACCTCATCATTATTCTTTTGTAGTAATTGCAATTATGCAAAACTTATTTTACATTGAAAAAATGGATAGACAAATGTCTATCCATTATTCTTCACGTTTACCGTCTTTATTAATTTCATGTAAAAGTGTATCAATTCGATGACCATATCCGATAGACTCATCGAACTCAAAGGTAATTTCTGGTGTTTTACGAAGACGAATACGTTGGCCAATTTCTGAACGAATAAAGCCTTTTGCCTTCGCTAAACCTTTTAATGTATTTTCTTTCTGTTCTTCGTCACCTAAAACAGAAATGTATACTTTAGCAATTTGTAAATCTCCACTCACTTGTACATCTGTTACTGTAACAAATCCAATACGTGGGTCTTTAATTTTACGACTGATAATGTCGCCTAATTCTTTTTTCATTTGCTCGCCCACACGGTTCGCACGTAATTTCATAACTCTTCACCTCATTCAATACCATTCCAAATGTGTTATCGTACGTTCAATTTCAGGAAATGAATCGATATACTCAAGTACACGATTCATTTCTTTTTCACAGACAACACGATTTGAGGATACGGAAACAATTGCAATTTCTGTACGTTGCCATACATCTTGATGCCCAACTTCAGAAACAGCAACATTATAGCGCTGTTTCACACGAGTTAACACACGTTGCAAAATTGCTCGTTTCTCTTTTAAAGAATGCACATCGTAAATCATACACTCGAATGAGAGTGAAGCGATAATCATCGCTTCACTTCTTCCATAACGTATGCTTCAATGATGTCCCCTTCTTTAAGATCATTATATCTCTCAATTGTAATACCACACTCATAGTTTTGTGCAACTTCTTTTACGTCGTCTTTGAAACGTTTTAACGTATCAAGCTGTCCTTCGAAAACTACTACGCCATCACGGATAATACGAACGCCACTATCACGTGTAATTTTACCGTCTATTACGTAACAACCTGCGATTGTTCCAACTTTTGTTACTTTGAACGTTTGACGAACTTCCGCTTGACCGATTACTTTTTCTTCGAATTCTGGATCCAGCATACCTTGCATTGCTGATTCAATTTCTTCGATTACTTTATAGATAATGCGGTGTAAACGAACATCAACTTTCTCTAATTCAGCTGTACGCTTCGCATTCACATCAGGGCGTACGTTAAATCCAATTATAATTGCATTAGATGCAGAAGCTAAAATAACATCAGATTCTGTAATCGCACCTACGCCTGTATGGATAATTTTCACTTTTACGCCTTCAACATCAATTTTACGAAGTGATGCTGCCATTGCTTCTACAGAACCTTGTACGTCTGCTTTCACAATTAAGTTAATTTCTTTTACATCGCCCTCTTGGATTTGTTGGAATAAATCTTCCAGGCTGAATTTAGATTTCTCACCACGTTGTGCAACTAACGCTTCTTGTGCACGTGATTCACCGATTTGACGAGCTTTCTTCTCATCCGCGAATGCCATGAAACGATCTCCCGCTTGTGGCACTTCATTTAAACCTGTAATTTCAACAGGAGTTGATGGACCAGCAACTTTTACACGACGACCAATATCACTTACCATTGCACGAACACGACCGAATGATGTTCCAACAACAATTGGATCTCCAACTCGAAGTGTACCGTTTTGAACAAGTAATGTCGCGATAGTTCCTTTACCTTTATCAAGCTGTGCTTCAATTACAGTACCAGCTGCATAGCGATTTGGATTTGCTTTATATTCTTCTACTTCACTCACAAGAAGAATCATTTCTAGTAAGTTGTCAATTCCCTCGCCTTGAATTGCAGAAATTGGTACGAAAATCGTGTCTCCGCCCCAAGCTTCTGGAACTAATTCATATTCTGTTAATTCTTGCATTACACGATCAGGATTTGCCGCTGGTTTATCCATTTTATTCACAGCAACAATAATTGGTACTCCAGCTGCTTTCGCATGGCTAATCGCTTCAACTGTTTGTGGCATAACACCGTCATCAGCTGCAACAACAAGAATTGTAATATCTGTTACTTGTGCACCACGAGCACGCATTGTTGTAAATGCCGCGTGACCTGGTGTATCTAAGAACGTAATTTTCTTATCATTTACATCAACTTGGTATGCACCGATATGCTGAGTAATTCCACCAGCTTCGCCAGCAGTTACTTTTGAATTACGGATAGAGTCAAGCAATGTTGTTTTACCATGGTCAACGTGTCCCATAATTGTAACAACAGCTGGACGTTCTTTTAAGTTTTCTTCATCATCTTGCTCATCGATGAATGTTTCAAATTCAGTTTCACTTACAACTACTTCTTCTTCTACTTCAATACCGTAATCAGTAGCAATTAACTCAATTGTATCTTTATCTAAGTCTTGGTTAATTGTTGCCATAATTCCTAGCATGAAGAGCTTTTTAATAATTTCAGATGGCTCTTTGCTTAACTTTTTAGCAAGGTCACCTACTGTAAGGCTTCCAGAGAAAGTGATTTTATCTGGTGTTTCTACTATTTGTGTTTGTTGTCTTCCAGCAAAGTTATCTTGACGTTTGTCTTCATTTCCTTTGCCTTTTTTCTTCTTCTTATTGCTGTTCTTTTTACTGCGAACAACTTTCTCTTCTACTTCAAACTCATCTGCAACAGAAGGTTTTTCTGCTCCAGTGTTATATTGATTATCTAATTTGTTTACTACTTCATCTTCTAACATTGTCATATGATTCGAAACCTCGATATTCATCTCTTTTAGTTTTGTCATAAGATCTTTACTTGAGATATTATTTTTTTTTGCATATTCATGTACTCGAATTTTACTCATACCTTCACCCCCGGTAATTTGTATCGAGCATGCTACGTAGCTTTTTCGCAAAGCCTTCATCTAACACAGCTACAACGACTCGCTCGTCTCTCCCAATCGCATGCCCTAATTGTTGTCGATTTTCGACTTTTCTCATTGGTATGTTGTAGTACGTGGTTTTATCAATGATACGTTTTGTAGTGTTCGCTGACGCATCTTCAGAAAGCAATACTAGCTTTGCTTTGCCACTTCGTACTTCTTTTAAAACGAGTTCTTCACCCGAAATAATTTTTCGAGCGCGGTTTGCTAGTCCTAAAAACGATTTCCAATCAGACACTTATTTCGACTCCTTCTCAACAAGCTCAAGAAGCTCTTCGTACAGAGAACTGTCGATTTTCGCTTTTAGATGATGTTCCAAAATGTTTTTCTTTTGGGCTTGAATAATGCTTTCTTTATCTTTTGATAAATATGCACCTCGTCCTGATTTTTTTCCTGATAAATCAATAGACACTTCGCCCTCTTTGGAACGAACAATGCGAACGAGCTCTCGTTTTGATTTCATCTCTTGCGTCGCAATACATTTTCTTAACGGAACTTTTCGATTGCTCATACTCATCACCTCTATTCGATTTCGTCTTCAACTGAATCGAATCCGAATGCGATTACGCTATCTTCTTCTGTCACAATACCAAGTTGTTTCGCATCAGACTCACTTTTAATATCAATTTTCCAGCCTGTTAATTTAGCTGCAAGACGCGCATTTTGTCCACGTTTACCAATCGCTAATGAAAGCTGGTGGTCTGGAACAACAACAGTTGTTGCTTTCTCTTCTTCATCTACAAGTACTTTAACAACCTGTGATGGACTTAAAGCATTTGCAACATATTCAACTGGGTCATTCGACCAGCGAACGATGTCAATCTTTTCACCTTTTAGTTCATCTACAACGCGTTGTACACGTTGTCCTTTCGGTCCTACACAAGAACCTACTGGATCAACATCGATATTCTCTGCATATACAGAAATTTTAGAACGGTCGCCTGCTTCACGTGCTACAGAGCGAATTTCTACAGTTCCATCATAAATTTCTGGAACTTCCATTTCGAATAAACGTTTTAAAAGACCAGGATGTGTACGTGATACGTAAATTTGTGGTCCTTTTGTTGTCTTTTCTACTTTTGTAATAAATACGCGAATACGATCATGTGGTTTATATTGCTCATTTGGCATTTGCTCACTTACAGGTAATAAAGCTTCTACTTTACCTAAGCTTACATAGATGAAACGAGCATCTTGGCGCTGTACAATACCAACCATAATGTCTTCTTCACGATCACTAAATTCTGAATAAATAACACCACGTTCCGCCTCACGAACTCGTTGTGTTACAACTTGTTTTGCAGTTTGCGCTGCAATACGACCAAAATCTTTTGGCGTTACTTCAATTTCTAGTACGTCGCCATCTTGGTAGTTTGGATTAATTTGTCTTGCCTCTTCTACAGAGATTTCAAGACGTGGATCAAACACATTATCCACAACGTCCTTACGTGCTAAAACTTGAATTGTTCCCACTTCTGGATTAAAGCTAACACGAACGTTTTGTGCTTGGTTAAAATTGCGTTTATAAGCAGAGATTAATGCTGCTTCAATCGCATCAATAATAATATCTTTACTAATACCTTTTTCTGACTCTAATACGAGCAAAGCATCTAACAACTCAGTGCTCATGAAGATCCCCCTTCTTACTAAAACGTAACAGCAAGTCGCGCATTTGCAACTTTATCCATTGGAATTTGGATTTCTTTTTTACGTGTTTTAATTGTTAATAGTAGTGTAATTGTAGTACCGTCGTAGGAAAGTAGCTTTCCTTCAAACATCTTCTCACCATCAATCGGCTCATATGTTTTAATTGCCACTTGTTTTCCTACCGCTTGCTGGAAGTCTTTCTCTTTCTTTAATGGGCGTTCCGCTCCAGGAGATGATACATCCAAAAAGTAAAGATGAGGAATTGGATCCTCTTTATCTAAAGCTTCGCTTAAACGTTCACTTACCGCACCGCATTCTTCAATGTCGACTCCCTTTTCAGAATCGATGAATACGCGTAAGAACCAGTCTTGTCCTTCTTGCACATACTCTACATCTACAAGTTCAAGATTTAACTCTTCAACGATTGGCTGCGCAAATGCTTCTACAACTTCTGTGACTTTCTTATCCATAAACAGCCTCCTTCCTGCCGCCATGTACCATTTACAAGAAAAGATCCCGTTCATAAAGACGGTCTATCTTATTCTTTCTCGTTAGCTAACAAAAGCCCCTGCCGTTAAGCAGGGAATATCTGTCTTAGTATTACCAAATTTAAGAAGTAAAACTTGTAACAAAATATGTATATACGACAGAAATATCTTTACTATCTACATAAACAAAATGTAGATAGTAACACGAAAGAGTGGGTTTCCCCACTCTCTTTTTCACAAAATATACATGACATGGTTATCTCGGTTTATAGTATACCATAGCAAATATTGATTTGCAAAGACTTTTCCTACCTATTAGAACAGTGACAATTGGTTTTGATCCGGTAAATCTCCTAGACAACCTTGACCATCTAAATACTCAATAATCGTTTTAGAAACCTTACTGCGCTGCTGTAAGTCTTCTTTTGATAAGAAATCACCATTTTTACGAGCTTCAACAATACTGAAAGCTGCGTTTGTACCAAGACCAGGCACTGCATTAAATGGAGGAATTAAAGTATCCCCATCAATTATAAATTCGGTTGCATGCGAGCGGTATAAATCAACCTTTTGGAATGAATAACCACGCTCACACATTTCAAGTGTCATTTCTAGTACCGTTAATAAACTCTTCTCTTTCGGTGCTGCATCCAATCCTTTTTGTGCAATTTCATCAATTTTTACACGTATGGATGCTGAACCTTTCGCCATCGCCTCTACATCAAAGTCATCTGCACGAACTGTAAAATATGCCGCATAGAATAAAAGTGCGAAATGTACTTTAAAGTATGCGATACGTACAGCCATAAGTACGTAAGCAGCCGCATGGGCTTTAGGGAACATGTACTTAATCTTCTTACATGAATCAATATACCAACCTGGTACATTGTTATTTCTCATTTCCTCTTCCCATTCTTCTGGTACACCTTTACCTTTACGCACCGACTCCATGATTTTGAAGGCTAATGATGGATCCAAGCCTTGATAAATTAAATATACCATGATGTCATCACGACAACCGATAACTTCACTCAGTGTACACGTACCGTTATAAATTAATTCATTCGCATTACCTAACCATACATCTGTACCATGGGACAGTCCAGAAATTTGGACAAGCTCTGAAAACGTCGTTGGTTTCGTTTCTTCTAACATTTGTCTTACGAATTTCGTACCAAACTCTGGTATACCAAGTGTACCTGTTTTACAGTTAATTTGTTCTTCCGTTACCCCTAAAGATTCTGGACCAGAGAAAATCTTCATTACTTCTGGATCATCCGTTGGGATTGTTTTCGGGTCAATACCACTTAAATCTTGAAGCATACGAATAACAGTCGGATCATCGTGTCCTAATATATCAAGTTTCAATAAATTATCATGAATTGAGTGGAAGTCAAAGTGCGTTGTTCTCCACTCAGCACCTATTGAATCAGCAGGAAACTGAATTGGTGAAAAGTCAAAAATATCCATGTAATCTGGTACAACGATAATACCACCTGGATGCTGTCCGGTTGTACGCTTTACACCTGTACATCCCGCAACTAAGCGATCAATCTCTGCATTTCGAATTGTTAAGTTATGATCATTAGCATAACCTTTCACATACCCATAAGCGGTTTTTTCCGCAACCGTACCAATTGTTCCTGCGCGGTATACATAATCTTCACCGAACAGTACTTTCGTATAGTTATGGGCGCGTGGTTGGTATTCTCCGGAGAAATTCAAATCGATATCGGGTACCTTATCCCCTTTAAATCCAAGGAACGTTTCGAAAGGAATGTCATGTCCATCTTTCACATATGGAACATTACATGTTGGGCATTCTTTATCTGGTAAATCAAAACCAGAACCTACAGAACCGTCATTAAAGAACTCTGATTGTTTACACTTTGGACATACATAGTGCGGTGGTAATGGGTTTACTTCTGTAATTTCCATCATCGTTGCAACAAATGATGAACCTACCGATCCACGCGAACCTACTAGATAACCGTCTACTAACGATTTTTTCACAAGCTTATGTGAAATTAAATAAATAACGGCGAATCCATGTCCAATAATACTTTTCAATTCTTTTTCCAAACGAGCTTCTACAATTTCCGGTAGTTCATCTCCATAGATACTTCTTGCCATTATATAGCTCATATCACGTGTTTCATCATCAGCACCTTCAATTTTCGGTGTGTATAAATCATCTTTTACTGGATGAACATCACCAATTAATGATGCGATCTTGTGTGTATTTGTCACAACAATTTCTTTTGCTTTGTCTTCACCTAAGAATGAAAAACAATCTAGCATTTCATTTGTTGTACGGAAATGTACAGGCGGTAATGAATGGCGATTTAACGGATTAGCTCCGCCCTGCGAACTGACTAAAATTTTCCGATATATCGCGTCCTCTGGATCTAAATAATGCACATTCCCTGTAGCAACAACTGGCTTATCTAATGTCTCACCTAGTTTTACTAAGTTAGAAATTATTGTTTTTAACTGTCCTTCATCTCGAACGAGTTCACGTTCTACTAAATGACGTAACACTTCTGGAGGCATAACCTCAATGTAATCGTAAAACTGTGCAATTTCTTCTACTTCTTCAGGTGCTTTTTGCATCATAGCTTCAAACACTTCACCTTTGTCACAAGCTGTTCCTACTAAAATGCCTTCGCGATATTTTTTTAATAGTGATCGTGGTACACGTGGTACACGATAAAAGTAATTCAAGTGAGAATATGAAACAAGTTTATATAAATTTTTCAATCCAACATCTGATGTGGCAAGTAATGTCATATGACTTGGTCGCCCACGTTTATATGCATCCCCTTGTCCCATACTATCGTTTAGTTGATCGTGATATTCAAATCCCTTTTCAATCACATCTTTTAACATCTTCACAAGTAAATATCCCGTTGCTTCTGTATCATAAATCGCACGGTGATGTTGCGTTAATTCAATATCAAGCTTTTTACACATCGTATTTAATCGATGATTTTTCATTTCTGGGAATAAGAACCGTGCAAGTTCTAACGTATCAATAACTGGATTTTTCGTTTTTTCTATCCCAGCCTTTTTAAAACCTACGTTAATAAAGCCCATATCGAAGCTTGCGTTATGAGCAACAAGTGTATGGTCACCCATCCATTCCTCAAACTTTTTAAACACTTCGTCCACTTCTGGTGCATCGGTTAACATATCATCTGTAATACCTGTTAATTCAATAATCGTCGCCGATAATGGTTGATGAGGATTTGCGAAAGATTCAAAGCGATCAATAATTTCGCCACCTTTTATCTTTACAGCAGCTAACTCAATGACTGTATCATATACAGCAGATAACCCTGTTGTCTCAACGTCAAAGACAACATATGTTTCTTCTGCAAGTAGACGATGTGCTTCGTTATACGCTATTGGCACACCATCATTAACTAAATTTGCTTCTACACCATATAGAACTTTAACTCCAGCCTTTTTACCAGCAGAATATGCTTCTGGGAATGACTGTGCAACAGCATGGTCTGTAACTGCAATAGCCTCATGCCCCCATTTTCCTGCTTGGGCAACGAGCTTAGAAACAGAAGTAACAGCATCCATTTGACTCATTGGAGTATGAAGATGAAGTTCTACTCTTTTTTCCCCTTCTTTTGCTTTATCTTTACGAGAAGGTCCCGTTATTTCATTTATATCATTTGCGATCATAACTAAATCACGCACGAATGTATCATTTTGAACTGAACCACGCGCTTTTACCCAAGTTCCTTTTTTCAAGGATTGTAACATCGGGATATCTTCTTTATCACGTGAGAACATCTTAATCATAATAGAATTCGTATAGTCAGTTATCTTTAAAGTTAATAACGTACGTCCACTACGAAGTTCTTTCGTCTCTACATGGAAAACATACCCTTGAACGGTTTTTCTTCTTTCTTCATCTTGAATTTCACGCAGCGGCGTAATCTCTTCACCTGGCTTAATAAGATAACCAAGCACAACTGGTCCTTCATGAACAACATCACTTTCTTCAGCTTGCTTTTTAGCCATCTCTTCCATAGCCTGTATAACTCGTTGACGATCTTCTTCCTGTGTTTGCTCACGAAACTTTTGCATTTCTTCTGCATTTTGCTTTATATGTGTGTCTAACTGAAAACGTGGGAATCCAAAAGCTTCGTATTGATCACCTACTGGTTTCGCAACGTTTTTCTTTAAAGCAGTAGATTCCAGCTCATTATTCACATTTACTAGCAACTTCACGCCATTGACCTGCGGAAGTTGCTTCTTTAAGTACGCGAACATAGGTGAAAATGTAATTCGTTCTGTACAAAGCGGCCAATATGCCTTCACTTCTTCTTCTGTAAATTGTTTATTCTCTGTTTCTAATGCAAATGTTGTTCTTGCAATATGAGAAAATGATTGCTTAAGCTTTGTTTCTAGCAACTCATATAATTCTGTCGGCAAAATACGTGGCACTTGTAAGTCAAAATGCCAACTTTTATTCGCTTTATCAATAACTAGCTTTTCAATACCACCGCCATGTAAATATTGATTTATAAGGTCTTCTGGTATTTGCAACTGTTGGAGCAAAATTTGAAATCGCTCTTGTTGTTCATTTGTTAATGACATAAGCACTCTCCTTCCATTTGCTATTATAAATTGAAACGTACTACAAAGAAAGATTTCTTCCTTCTTCTTTTACAAAATACGTTTACAAAGAAAGAGAAGGTACCTCATTACGAGGTACCTCTTCTTATTTTAAAATATTAGCAATATATGTTTGAAGTTCTTCTACTTTCACTTCTTCAGACTCGCCTGTAGCACGTACTTTCACTTCTACAATACCTTCATCTGCTTTTTTACCAACTGTAACACGAACTGGAAGGCCGAATAAATCTGCATCTGCAAATTTAACACCTGCACGTTCTGCACGATCATCTAGTAATACTTCGTATCCTTGCTCTTGTAATGAGTTGTAGATATTTTCACCCATTTCACGTTGCGCATCAGATTTCATATTTACTGGAATTACATGCACATGGAACGGTGCTACAGCTTTTGGCCAAACTAAACCATTCTCATCATTAAACTGCTCTGCAATTGCTGCCACTGTACGAGATACACCGATACCGTAACAACCCATAATAAGTGGTTTTGTTTTTCCATTTTCATCTAGGAACGTTGCGTTCATTGCTTCACTATAACGAGTTCCTAATTTGAATACATGACCAACTTCAATTCCACGTGCGAAAAGAATTGTTCCATTTCCATCTGGAGATTGGTCTCCTTCTTGGATGAAGCGTAAATCTGTATATTGACTTACTTTAAAGTCACGTTCTGGATTTACATTTATATAATGGAATCCTTCTTCGTTCGCTCCTGAACATCCGTTGACAATTGATGCTACAGCATGATCAGCGATAATTTCGATATCCCCTGTAACACCAATCGGTCCTAAAGAACCAACTTCACAGTTTAATAACTCTTTTATTTCTTCATGGGAAGCAAGCTCAACGACTGAAGCTCCGTATACATTCTTCACTTTTACATCATTGACTTCATGATCGCCACGAACAAGTACTACTACTAATTTCTCATCTACTTTAAACACCATAGATTTAATGCATTTTTCCGCTGCAATATTTAAGAATGCAGATACTTCTTCAATAGCTTTTTGATCTGGAGTTACTACTTTTTCAAGTGCTTTTACGTCTTCATCACTCTTCGTATACGTAGCAACAACAGGAGCCATTTCAATATTTGCCGCATAATCAGATGTATCAGAATACGCAATTGTATCTTCACCTACATCAGATAACACCATAAATTCGTGTGTATCTTTTCCGCCCATTGCTCCAGAATCAGCGATAACTGCACGGAAATTCAAACCACAACGAGCAAAGATATTAGAATACGCTTTGTATAAACCGCTATATACTTCATCCAAACTTTCTTGTGTTGCATGGAAAGAATACGCATCTTTCATTAAAAATTCTCTTCCGCGTAATAAACCGAAACGTGGTCTTTGCTCATCACGGAATTTTGTTTGAATTTGATATAATGTTAATGGTAGTTTTTTGTATGATTTAATTTCATCACGTACAAGGTCTGTAATTACTTCCTCATGAGTTGCCCCTAGCGCAAACTCGCGAGCATTACGATCTTTCATACGCATTAATTCTGATCCGTAAGAATACCAACGGCCTGATTCTTGCCATAATTCAGAAGCTTGCATAGCTGGCATTAATAGTTCTACTGCCCCTGCGCGCTCCATTTCTTCACGAACAATACGTTCTACTTTGTGTAACACTTTTAAACCAAATGGTAGAAAACTATAAATACCAGAAGCATTTTGACGCATAAACCCTGCGCGAAGTAATAATTGATGACTCTTAATTTCAGCATCTGCTGGAACTTCACGTAATGTAGGACTGAATACCATACTTTGTTTCATTTATTCGCACCTCTTCATTTTACTCTTACATGCAATAAAATCCCTCACCTCGAGTTAGGTGAGGGATTTTATTCTACGAGCTCTATTTCATTATAAACTTCTTCTTATTTTACAAGAAAAACTTACGGATGTCATTCCATGTTACAACTAACATAAGCAACATTAATAATGCAAACCCAATAAAGTGAACCATTCCTTCTTTTTGACGATCAATTGGTTTTCCTCGTAATGCTTCAATTAAGAAGAAGAACAAACGTCCACCGTCTAAAGCTGGGACTGGTAATAAATTAAATAAACCAAGGTTAATACTTAAAACTGCCGCTAAACTTAGTACACGCGTAAATCCATAATCTACAACTTGATCTGTTAGATTATAAATTCCTACTGGACCTGACAACTCATTAATAGAAAATTGACCCGTTACTAATTTCATAAGAGAATCAAAAATTAGTTTCGTCCATTCGTATGTTTGTTCAAATCCTGATTTAATAGAACCCATCACTGTTTTCTCTACAGGAGAATAAACACCAATTCTACCAACTTCGTCTTTCCCTTCTTTATCAAGCGTCGGTGTTACTTTCACATTAAATTGCTCACTATCACGCTTTACATGTAACGTAATTTCTTTATTTGGGTTTTCACGTACAATCGTTACAACATCTTTCCATGTACTAGTGTTTTTCCCATTGATTGCTTGAATTGTATCGTTTTCTTTTAATCCAGCTTGTTCTGCAGCACTATTCTCCATTACTTTTCCGACCATCGGTTTGTCAACAGGAACTCCTTGTACAAATCCAAGAATTACAAAAATAACAAATGCTAGAATAAAGTTCATTGCAGGACCTGCAAAGATTGTTAGAGCACGTTGGCCCAATTTTTTAGAGCCAAATTGTCTATTGTACGGAGCGATTTGAATTTCTTCTCCCGCAGAAATGATACGAGCTTTTTCATTCACTCGGAATGTTTGCAGCTCTTCCTCGTACTCTTCATAACCCGAAATTGTAAGATTATGCTCTAAATCAGCTTGTTCAACTTCAATGACACGAACATTTGGATATTTTTCATGCCCGTCAAAAACTAATTTCACAACTTCGTCTTTTTCATTTAATACAAGTCCAACCTTTTTTCCAGGCTTTAACTCAACTGTGTCCGCATCCTCGCCAGCCATTCTTACGTAGCCACCAAGGGGCAGTAATCGAATCGTATACACCGTTTCATTCTTTTCAAATGAGAATATTTTCGGACCAAAACCAATCGCAAACTCGCGGCACAAAATACCTGCTCTTTTTGCGAAATATAGATGCCCTAGCTCATGGAAAAATACGAGTGCACCGAAAATTAATATAAAGGCAATCGCTGTATTCAATTCCATAACCACCTTTGCTAAATTTGTTCCATCACAAACCGTCTTGTGGCTGCATCAATTTCCTGAATTTCCTCTAAGCTCGGACGTGCAATGACAGTGTGATGGTGCATTGCTTTTTCAATGAGGTCTTCCACTGTTAAGAAACTAATTCTCTTTTGTAAAAAAGCTTCAACAGCTACTTCATTTGCCGCGTTCATTACAGCTGGCATACTTCCACCTGTCTTTCCAGCTTCATACGCAAAACGTAGACAACGGAAACGTTCTTGATCCATTTTCTCAAAATGCAATGTTCCCATTTCCCATAAATTTAACTGTTTTGTGTCTGAAAGAGGTAATCTATCAGGGTATGTAAGCGCGTATTGAATCGGTACTCGCATATCAGGTGAGCCAAGCTGTGCCATTACACTACGATCTTCAAATTCAACCATAGAATGAATAATACTTTCTTTATGTAGAACAACATCGATTTGCTCATAAGGGATACCAAAAAGCCAGTGTGCTTCAATTACTTCTAGCCCCTTATTCATCATTGTAGCAGAATCAATTGTAATTTTCGAACCCATTGACCAGTTTGGATGACGAAGCGCATCTTCTACGGTCACATGATGCAATTCATCTCTCGTTTTATCACGAAAACTTCCGCCTGAAGCAGTTATAATTAATCGAGAGATTCTTTTTTCATTTTCACCATTCAAGCATTGAAAAATAGCTGAATGTTCACTGTCTACTGGAAGTAACGATACATTATGTTTTCGTGCTGCTTCCATTACAAGATGCCCTGCAGTTACTAACGTTTCTTTGTTTGCAATTCCAATTGTTTTTTTCGCCTCAATTGCGCGGAGTGTCGGTAACAACCCTACGCTACCTACAACAGCATTCACTACAATTTCTGTATCTGGGCAGAGCGCTACTTCTAATAAGCCTTCGCTACCATATACGACTTTTGTATTACCAGAAACAGCTTGTAATTTTAAAACATCTTCCTCTCTTTGCACAGAGACAAGTTGCGGAGAAAATTCTTGAATTACCTTTATTGCATAATCAACATTTTTCCCTACAGAAAAAGCAACGAGACGGAATTGGTCTGGGTGCGAGCGTAACACATCTAATGTTTGTGTACCGATCGATCCGCTTGCACCTAATAAACTAATGTTTTTCATGACTCCAACCCCTCGTTCATTTATTAATTGTATTGTAATAAGAAGTATAGAATTGGTAACACAAATAACCAACTATCTGTTCGATCTAAAATACCACCATGTCCAGGTAAAATTGTACCTGAATCCTTTACACCATAATGGCGTTTAAATGCAGATTGTACTAAATCACCAATTTGTCCAAAAATAGAAATGATAATCGTCAGAACGATTAAAACTCCTACATTTGCTTCAACTGGGAAGAACATATTGTAAACAAGTGCAACAACAATTCCACAAACAATACCGCCTAATGAACCTTCAATCGTTTTATTCGGACTAATTTCTGGCCACAATTTTCTTTTTCCAAATGCTTTTCCTATGAAATATGCACCTGAATCCGTTGCCCATATGACAAATAGTGCACAGAACACATATTTGATTCCTAATATTCTCGTTTCATTTAAATATAAGAATCCCATTGCAACATATGTCGTTGCCATAAGTAAAAATGAAGCATTGTCAAAAGTAAATGTATTCTTAGAAAGGACTGTATATGATAAAAGTAATAAAACAATCACAAATGTGATTTCTAATTTACCTAACCCAATCCATGTAAACAGTTCTGATGCACTACTCGGAATTAAAATAATCCACAATAATACTGCAGCTAAAACTGTTGGTACCGAAATAAGCGTAAGCTTGTTCATACGAATTAATTCATATAAACCTATAGAAGCAAGTGCATACACTAAAACTGTAAAAGGCACGCCACCGTAAATTACGATGGGAATGAATAGCGCGGCAGCAATCACTCCAGTAATAATTCTCTGTTTCACTACCAAACCCTCTCTTTCTACACGCCTCCGAATCTGCGCCCTCTATGTTGAAAGTCCGTAATCGCATTTAGCAAATGTTCCTCGGTAAAATCTGGCCAATACACATCTGTAAACCAAAATTCCGAATAAGCAATTTGCCATAACATGAAATTACTAAT
Organism: Bacillus mycoides; assembly: GCF_001757995.1. Taxonomy (GTDB): domain Bacteria; phylum Bacillota; class Bacilli; order Bacillales; family Bacillaceae_G; genus Bacillus_A; species Bacillus_A mycoides_B. The sequence continues at coordinate 165,103 of NZ_LXLV01000062.1, forward strand.
ACGTAGCTCTCCGCTTGTACGGATTAACAACTCTGGATCAGGTAAAGAACTCGTCATTAAGTAAGAAGAAATCATTTCTTCACTTATTTCTTCCGAACGAATTTTTCCTTCCTCACTATCTTTCATCATATGTTGCACAGCAGAAACGATTTCATCTCGACTTCCATAGTTTAACGCGAAATTAAGAATTAATCCCGTATTCTCTTTCGTATCTTCCATGGCTTTTTCCATCGCTCTGCGCGTATGCGTAGGAAGACGATCTTTTTGCCCTATTACTCGGACTTGTACGTTTTCTTCAATCAACTCTGGTAAAAATGCACCTAAAAATTCTTCTGGAAGCTTCATCAAATAATCAACTTCTTTTTTCGGTCTTTTCCAGTTCTCAGTCGAAAAAGCATAAAGAGTTAATACTTTCACATCAAGCTTACTTGCAAATTTTGTGATTTTTTTCACAACTTGCATACCTTCATGATGGCCAGCAATGCGAGGCATCGCTCTTCTCTTTGCCCATCTTCCATTACCATCCATAATAATAGCAATGTGTTCTGGGATATATCCTTTTTTTACTTTTTCAATGAGATGATCAAACGATGTGACCTTTTTACTTTTAAAAAAAGGAAACTTTTTAAACATCATTCATACCCTCCAACAAGCAGACGTATGCCTAAAAGTGTAAAAAGACCCCCTTAAGAAGAGGGTCATATTTGCGAAATTATCGCTATTACACTTCCATAATTTCTTTTTCTTTGTTTTTTGCGATTTCGTCAACTTTTGCAATATATTTATCTGTTTCTTTTTGGATATCTTCAGTATATCCTCTTAAATCATCTTCTGTAATGTCGCCAGCTTTTTCAAGCTTCTTAAGGTCATCATTACTGTCACGACGTACGTTACGAACAGCCACTTTTGCTTCCTCAGCATATTTTTTCACAACTTTTACAAGATCACGACGACGCTCTTCTGTTAATGCAGGGAATGCAATACGAATTACAGTTCCATCATTAGAAGGGTTTAAACCTAAATCTGCTTTTAAAATTGCTTTTTCAATATCACCGATAGAAGTTTTATCATAAGGTTGAATTACAAGCAAACGTGCTTCTGGAACTGTAATGTTCGCTAATTGCACAACTGGTGTTGGTGCACCATAGTAATCAACTTGTACCTTATCCAATACAGACGAGCTTGCACGACCAGCGCGAACTGTTGCTAATTCACGAGAATAAGCAGCAACTGCTTTTTCCATTTTTTCATTTGAAGACTTCAATACTTGTTGTCCCATAATTTATTTCCCCCTTACAACTGTTCCAATATTTTCGCCTAAAACGGCACGTTTAATATTACCTTTTTCCATAACCGAGAATACAATTAATGGAATATCATTATCCATACATAAAGAAGAAGCTGTAGAATCCATTACACCTAAACCTGCTTTTAATACATCTAAGTAAGTAAGTGTTTCGTATTTCGTAGCTGTTGGGTCAATAGATGGATCTGCACTATATACGCCATCTACATTATTTTTCGCCATTAAAATAACGTCCGCTTCGATTTCAGCTGCACGTAATGCTGCTGTTGTATCTGTAGAGAAGTATGGGTTACCAGTACCTGCAGCAAAGATAACAACACGTTTTTTCTCTAAGTGACGAATTGCTTTACGACGAATGTAAGGCTCTGCCACTTGACGCATCTCAATTGAAGTTTGTACGCGAGTTTGAATTCCAATATTCTCTAAGCTATCTTGAAGAGCTAATGAATTCATAACTGTTGCCAACATGCCCATGTAATCTGCTCCTGCACGATCCATGCCCATCTCGCTTCCAATTTTTCCACGCCAAATGTTACCGCCACCAACAACAACAGCAACCTCTACATCAAGTTCTGCAATTTCTTTCACTTGTTCCGCAACTGATTTAATAACAGCTGGGTTAATTCCAAATCCTTGCTCGCCAGCTAAAGCTTCTCCGCTCAGCTTTAAAACGACACGATTATATTTCGGTTTACTCATAATGAACCTCCAATTGCTTACATCTTTATTTTAAAAAAGGGAACACAATGTGTTCCCTAATCTGTATTAGTTGTTACCTTTTACTTGGTTCATTACTTCTTCAGCAAAGTTGTCTTCGCGTTTTTCGATACCTTCACCAACAGCGTAGCGAACGAATCCTTTTAATGTTCCGCCTTTAGACTCAACGAATTGACGAACTTTCATGTCAGGGTTCTTAACGAATGTTTGGTCAAGTAAGCAGATCTCTTCGAAGAATTTGCCCAGACGACCTTCTACCATTTTCGCAACGATTTTTTCAGGCTTGCCTTCGTTTAAAGCTTGTTGTGTTAATACTTGACGCTCATGCTCAACTTCTTCAGCTGTTACAGCATCGCGGTCGATGTATTTAGGGTTAACTGCTGCAATGTGCATTGCTACATCTTTAGCAGCTGCTTCATCAGTAGAACCTTCAAGAACTGTTAATACACCAATACGTCCACCCATGTGTAGGTAAGCGCCGAATGCATCTGCATCAGTTTTTGATACGATTTCGAAACGACGAAGTGTAAGTTTTTCACCAATTTTAGCGATTGCTTCATTGATGTGCTCTTCTACTGTTTTGCCGCCTTCAATTGTTTGAGCCATAGCTTCTTCAACGTTAGCAGGTTTGTTAGCTAATAAGTGAGCAGCTAGTTCTTTAATTAATGCTTGGAAACCTTCGTTTTTCGCAACGAAATCAGTTTCAGAGTTTAATTCTAAGATTAAACCTTCGTTACCGTTTGTTTCGATGAAAGTTAAACCTTCAGCAGCGATGCGGTCTGCTTTTTTAGCAGCTTTCGCAATACCTTTTTCACGTAAGAAGTCAATTGCTTTCTCCATGTCGCCGTTAGTTTCTGTTAAAGCTTTTTTGCAGTCCATCATACCTGCGCCAGTTTTTTCACGAAGTTCTTTTACCATTTGTGCAGTGATTGCCATGTTTTTCATCCTCCTAAAATATGTATTTATACCTTTTAAAAAGGTGTTTATACCTTAAAAAAGGTGATAAAAGGCCGAACCCCTTATCACCTTTCCAAATTTGTTACGCAGTAACAGTTTCTTCACCTTGTTTTGCTTCAAGGATCGCGTCTGCCATTTTAGATGTAAGAAGTTTTACAGCACGAATTGCATCATCGTTTGCTGGGATAACGTGATCGATTTCGTCTGGATCACAGTTTGTATCAACGATACCGATGATTGGAATGTGTAATTTGCGTGCTTCAGCAACTGCAATACGCTCTTTACGAGGGTCTACTACGAATAATGCACTTGGAAGACCTTTCATATCTTTAATACCGCCTAAGAATTTCTCAAGACGCTCTAACTCTTTTTTAAGTTGAACAACTTCTTTCTTAGGAAGTACTTCGAAAGTACCATCTTCTTGCATTCTTTCGATATCTTTAAGACGCTTGATACGCTTTTGGATTGTTTGGAAGTTTGTTAAAGTTCCACCTAACCAACGTTGGTTAACGAAGTACATACCAGCACGAGTTGCTTCTTCTTTAATAGCTTCTTGTGCTTGTTTTTTAGTACCTACGAATAAGATGTCTCCGCCTTCAGCAGCGATGTCACGCATCGTTCTGTAAGCTTCCTCAACTTTTTTCACAGTTTTTTGTAAGTCGATGATGTAGATACCGTTACGCTCTGTGAAAATGTAACGCTTCATTTTTGGGTTCCAACGACGAGTTTGATGTCCGAAATGAACACCAGCTTCAAGCAATTGCTTCATAGAAATTACTGACATAATTTAGTTCCTCCTAAATGGTTTTTTGATATCCTCCGTTTACTTCATCTCTAAGCGAAACTACGAACGTAGCACCAACACTTAAATCAGTAAACGTGTGTACTTTGTACTGACACCACTGCTTACTATATCATACTGAAATATTACAATCAAGTCGAAAATGAGAACAATGTAAAACTTTCTTTTTTTTACGCTCAAATTCTAGTATTACCAACCTTCAATTCCTTTAAGCAAGGAATTGAAGGTTAATTAATAGTTTTCTAATGAATGTTGGCATGACGCCTTACGTAAGCAAAATCATTCTCTTAAAAAAACAAAAAACTCTCCTCAAGCGAGGAGAGTTTTTTTATAAATTAGTTTGTTTTTAATTTAGCAAGTTCCTGTAGAAACTTGTCGTTTAGCACTTTAATGTATGTTCCTTTCATACCTAAAGAGCGAGACTCAATAACACCAGCACTTTCTAATTTACGTAGTGCATTTACGATTACAGAACGAGTAATTCCTACGCGATCAGCAATTTTACTTGCAACAAGTAAACCTTCTGTTCCATTTAATTCTTCGAAGATATGCTCGATTGCTTCTAACTCACTGTAAGATAATGAGCTAATCGCCATTTGAACAACAGCTTTACTACGTGCTTCCTCTTCGATTTCTTCTGCTTTTTCACGTAAGATTTCCATACCTACAACAGTTGAGCTGTATTCAGCAAGAATTAAATCATCGTCTAAGAACTCTTGACCAAGACGAGCTAAGACTAGTGTACCTAGACGCTCACCGCCACCAACGATTGGTACGATTGTAGTTAAACCTTGACCGAATAATTCTCTATTTTCTACTGGGAATGCTGTGTAGTCACTATCCACACCTAAATTTGAAGATGTTTCTGTAACATTGAATAAGCTTTGCGTATACTCTTCTGGGAATTGACGCTCTGCAAGCATGTGCTTCATACGTTCGTTCTCGATTTGTTGGTGAATCGCATATCCTAATAATTTACCGCGACGACTTACAACGAACACGTTCGCTTCAATTACTTCACACATTGTATCAGACATCTCTCTAAAGTTTACAGGCTTTCCTGCTGCGCTCTGTAATAACGCATTTAATTTTCTCGTTTTTGCTAATAATTCCATTTCAAAATTTCCTCCTACATGTTACTTACATATTTTTTCATCACTTGGAAACTAGGGCGAGTCACCTGATGACACTATTACAAAATAAACTGGCTCACATCTTTATTTTTAGCTATTGTCGCTAATTTTTCCTCAACATATTGAGGTGTTATCGTTATTTTCTCTAACGTAATTTCAGATGCCTCAAACGATAAATCTTCAAGGAGCTTCTCCATAATAGTATGAAGTCTTCTCGCTCCAATATTATCTGTATCCTGATTAACTTGATAAGCAATCTCAGCAATCTTACGAATAGCTTCGTCTGAAAATTCAATTTCTATACCTTCAGTCGCTAATAACGCCATGTACTGTTTAATTAGCGCATTGTCAGGCTCGATTAATATTTTAACAAAATCATCCGCCGATAATTTTGTTAATTCTACTCGAATCGGAAATCTCCCTTGCAATTCCGGAATTAAATCCGACGGTTTAGACATATGGAACGCTCCAGCTGCAACAAATAAAATATAATCCGTTTTTACTGATCCGTATTTCGTTGCAACATTCGATCCTTCTACAATCGGTAAAATGTCACGTTGCACACCTTCACGCGATACATCTACGCTATTCGACTGCTTACCAGCAATTTTGTCAATTTCATCGATAAAAATAATCCCGAGCTGTTCAGCACGATAAACAGCCTCTTGTGTAACTTCATCCATATCAATTAAGCGCTGTGCCTCTTCATTTGTCAAGAGTTTTCTTGCTTCTTTTACAGAAAGTTTACGTTTTTTCGTTTTTTTCGGCATGATACTTCCTAGTGCATCTTGGAAATTCATTCCCATTTGCTCCATGCCAGTTCCTTGCAACATATCAAACATAGAAGACTGTTGTTCCGTCACTTCGATCGATACCACTTCATCTTCAAGAAGGCCTGCCTCAAGCTTTCTTTCCACATCTTGACGTTTCTTTTCGATTTCATCATCTTCCTGTGCATCAGATGTTTGGTTTGAATTTTGAGTACCACCAAAAAGCATTTCTAATGGATTTTTAAATCCAGATTGTTTCTCCGGACTAGGCACTAAAATTTCAACAAGACGTTGATTCGCTTGCTCTTCTGCTTTATCTTGAACTTTAACTACCATTTCCTCTTTCACGATACGAACGGACGTTTCAACAAGGTCGCGGACCATCGACTCTACATCTCGACCCACATATCCAACTTCTGTAAATTTCGTCGCTTCAACCTTAATAAAAGGTGCTCCAACGAGTTTCGCCATCCGCCGTGCTACCTCTGTTTTACCAACACCTGTCGGTCCAATCATTAAAATGTTTTTAGGTGCAATTTCATCACGTAAATTTTCAACTAATTTACTGCGACGGTATCGATTTCGTAGAGCTACAGCAACCGCTTTCTTTGCATCTTTTTGACCGATGATGTATTGATCTAATTTTTCCACAATTTGACGCGGAGTAAAATGTAAATGCATATAAAATGCCTCCCTTACGATTCTACAATTCTTCAACAATTATGTTGTGGTTCGTATAAACACAAATATCGCCTGCAATTTCTAAACTGGCCTTCGCAATTTGTTTCGCTGTTAATTGTTCACTTGCATGTTGCTTTAAAGCACGACCAGCAGCAAGCGCATAATGTCCACCTGAACCAATTGCTAAAATACCATCATCTGGCTCAATTACTTCTCCTGTACCTGAAACAAGGAGCATCGTTGTTTTATCCATGACAATGAGCATTGCTTCTAGCTGACGTAGCATTTTATCACCACGCCATTGTTTCGCCATCTCAACTGCAGCGCGCTGCAAGTTGCCATTATACTCTTCTAATTTTCCTTCAAACATTTCAAAAAGAGTAAATGCATCAGCAACTGAGCCTGCAAAACCAGCTAAAACTTTCCCCTGGAAAAGTTTGCGAACTTTGCGAGCTGTATGTTTCATTACAACAGCATTCCCCATCGTTACCTGACCATCTCCAGCCATTGCACATTCTCCATTATGATGAACTGCAAATATCGTTGTAGCGTGGAAATTTCCCATAGAAAAAACTCCTTTATATGTTTTTATAGCTTTAAAAGCAATTTATGCCCGCGGGTGATGCTTCATGTACACAGAACGCAATCTTTCTTTAGAGACATGCGTATAAATTTGTGTCGTCGACAAATTCTCATGACCTAATAGCTCCTGCACAGTACGTAAATCCGCTCCTTCATCCAACATATGTGTAGCAAATGTATGCCTTAACATATGGGGACTTATCCGCATTGTAAGTGAAGCTTTCTTAATGAGTTCGTTCAACACATAACGTACACCCTGATCTGTTAACGGCTTACCTTTCGCATTTAAAAATACCATATGAGATTGTTCTTCAGTCTTTTGAGCTAACTGTTTTCTCCCGTTCTCTATATAAGTAATTAAAGCATCTTGCGCATAGCTTCCGAACGGAATATATCTTTGTTTTTTCCCTTTTCCCATCACTAAAATTGTTCCCACTGCAAAGTCAATGTCGGTAAGTTGCAAATTAACGCATTCGCTTACACGAATCCCAGTTGCATACATCAACTCTAATAAAGCTTGATTCCTTTGACCTAATGGCGCCCCTGTATCAGAAACTTCAAACAATTCCTCTAACTCTTCAGCATATAAAAACTTTGGGATTGACAATTCTTTCTTGGGGAGTGACGCAAGTGCAAACGGATTATCTTTTTGATAACCTTCACGCATCAAAAAACGATATAAACTTCGTAAGCTTGATACTTTCCTTGCGACAGATTTACGGGCTAACTTTTCATCGTGCAACGTCGTCAAGTATAAACGAACATCCGCGTATGTAACATCTAAAAAAGAGGATATGCCTTCTCGCTCCATAAATTGCACAAAATGTTCTAAATCATTTTGATAACTTGCAATTGTATATTTTGAATAATTTCTTTCAATTTGTAAATATCCAACGAATAATTGTAACAATTTCTTCACATTCACATCCATATAACTCACCTCAATAAAGGCTACTAAATCGTATCACAACTTAGTAGCCTTTGCAAGAAATTTAATTAAATATTTACAAAATTTTGAATTGTTTCCAAAGCGCGTGTAGCATATGCTTCATTTCGCTCTTGTTTCTTTTTAATTTTCTTCTCTAACGGTGTAAATAATCCGAAGTTTGCATTCATCGGCTGGAAGTTTTTTGCATTTGTCGCAGTAATATAATTTGCCATACTTCCCATTGCAGTTACAGGTGGTAATACAACTGGCTCTTCACCTTGTACAAGTCGAGCAGCGTTAATACCCGCTAATAACCCTGATGCTGCTGATTCAACATAACCCTCTACTCCAGTCATTTGACCAGCGAAGAATAAATCATCACGTTGTTTATATTGATATGTTGGACGAAGCAAATTAGGCGAATTAATAAACGTATTACGATGCATTACACCATAACGTACAATCTCTGCGTTTTCTAGTCCCGGAATTAGCTGTAACACTTCTTTTTGTGGCCCCCACTTTAAATGTGTTTGGAAGCCTACAATATTGTATAATGTTCCTGCTGCATCATCTTGACGTAACTGAACAACCGCATACGGTGTTTTCCCTGTTTTCGGATCTTCTAACCCAACAGGCTTCATCGGTCCAAATACTAACGTCTGTCTCCCTCTACTTGCCATAACTTCTACTGGCATACAACCTTCAAAGAAAATTTCTTTTTCAAATTCTTTTAAAGGCACTGTCTCAGCAGCAATTAAAGCCTCATAAAAGCGATCAAACTCTTCTTCTGTCATTGGACAGTTTAAATATGCCGCTTCACCTTTATCATAACGAGATTTTAAATATACTTTATTCATGTCAATGCTGTCTTTCTCAACGATTGGCGCTGCAGCATCATAGAAATAAAAATAATCTTCACCTGTTAGTTTTTTTAATTGTGCAGAAAGATCTGGAGACGTAAGTGGACCTGTCGCAATAACAGTTGGCCCCTCTGGAATTTCAGTGATTTCCTCATTCATTACAGTTACGTTCGGATGATTTTTCACATATTCAGTCACTTTCGCCGCGAATTCATGACGGTCTACAGCTAAAGCACCTCCTGCTGGTACAGAGCACTCATCAGCTGCACGAATAATGACAGAATCCATTAGGCGCATTTCTTCTTTAATAACACCAACAGCATTTGTTAATGTGTTTGCGCGAAGTGAGTTACTACATACTAATTCAGCAAATTTATCTGTATGATGAGCTGGTGTTTGCCTTACTGGTCTCATTTCATATAATTTTACTTGGACACCACGCTTTGCAATTTGGTAAGCTGCTTCGCTTCCTGCAAGACCTGCGCCAATGACGTTTACTACTTGTGTTGTCATATATATCACCTTTCCTTTTCTTCCCGAAAAAAATGTGAGCAGTTACGCTCACATTTGTTGTTCTTCTTCATAATCACACGAAATACATTGTACTTGCACGCCTTTTTTCAACTTTTTCTCTACGAGCATACCTTCACACTTCGGACATTTACGACCAATCGGCTTATCCCAAGATACAAAGTCACATTCTGGATACGTACCGCATCCGTAGAAAAGACGTTTCTTTTTATTACTACGGCGTTCAATAATTTGCCCTTTATCACACTTCGGACAAGTAACACCGATTTCTTTTACAATCGGTTTTGTATTACGACATTCCGGGAAATTTGAACAAGCCATAAACTTCCCATATTTACCCATTTTAAAGACCATCGGGTGACTACATAATTCACAGTCTTCCCCAGCTGGTTCATCTTTAATTTCCACTTCACGCATTTCTTTTTCCGCTTTTTCTAAGCGCGGTTCAAATTCTACGTAGAAATCATCAACAATTTTCACCCAATTTGCATTTCCTTCTTCTACTTCATCAAGGCTTTGCTCCATGTTGGCAGTAAATTCAATGTTAATAATTTCTGGGAAAAACTCTAAAATAAGTTCGATTACTATTCCACCAAGCTCAGTCGGAACGAAGCGTTTATTATCTAAAGCAACGTATCCTCGTTTTTGGATTGTTTCAAGTGTCGGTACATAAGTAGACGGTCTCCCAATTCCAAGCTCTTCAAGTGTCCTTACTAGACGAGCCTCTGTATAACGCGGCGGAGGCTGTGTATAATGTTGCTTCGGTTCTATATCTTTTGAAAATACAGTTTCACCTACTTCTAACGGTGGCAACATCTTATCCTTTTCTTCCGCACCATCATCTTTCGACTCTACGTACACTTTCATAAATCCTGGGAACTTTACAACTGATCCACTTGCACGGAACTGAACATTGTTATTAATGAGTCTCGCTGTAACAGTATCCATTATAGCAGATGCCATTTGACTTGCAACAAATCGCTCCCAAATCAATTTATACAAACGGAGTTGATCACGACTTAAGAAACTTTTTAGTTCCTCTGGCTTTCTCATTACCGAAGTAGGACGAATCGCCTCATGCGCATCTTGTGCTTTCGACTTTTTCGTTTCTTTCTTCTTCTCTGTTCCTATGTATTCCGCACCAAACGCCTCAGTAATGTAATCACGAGCCTCTGTTTGAGCTGTTTCTGAGATACGTGTTGAATCAGTTCTCATATACGTAATAAGACCTACAGTCCCTTGTTTTCCAAGATCTATCCCTTCGTACAGCTGCTGTGCAAGCATCATTGTTTTCTTTGCTCGCATATTTAACTTACGCGCTGCCTCTTGTTGCAAGGAAGATGTTGTAAACGGTAATGCAGGGTTACGCTTTCGCTCTTTTCGCGTTACATTTTCAACCGAAAACGCATTGTCTTTCATCTTTTCGATTATTTCGTTTACTTGTGCTTCGTTCGTTAATTGAACTTTTTCACCATCTACACCGTAAAAGCTTGCTTCAAATGTGTCTTTCCCTTTCACAAATTCTGTTTTAATTGTCCAGAATTCTTCAGGTTCAAAACTTTGAATTTCTCTTTCACGTTCGATGATTAAACGAACTGCTACAGATTGTACGCGTCCTGCACTTAATCCTTTTTTTACTTTCTTCCATAATAAAGGACTAATATTGTAGCCAACAAGACGATCGAGTATACGCCTTGCCTGTTGTGCATCTACTAAATCCATATTAATTGCACGAGGATATTTAAATGATTCTTTTATTGCATCTTTTGTAATCTCATTAAATACAACTCGGCAATCTGATGCAACGTCCACATTTAACGTATTTGCTAAATGCCAAGCAATTGCTTCTCCTTCACGATCCGGATCGGCCGCGAGATAGACTTTCTTTGCTTTTTTTGCCGCTGATTTTAAATCTTTTAAAACGGGACCCTTACCACGAATGGTAATATACTTCGGGGTGAAGTTATTCTTTACTTCTATCCCCATTTGGCTTTTAGGTAAATCGCGGACATGTCCCATGGACGCGACGACTTTGTATTTTTTCCCTAAATATTTTTCAATGGTCTTCGCCTTAGAAGGCGACTCCACGATTACGAGGTAATCTGACATGCTAGTGCCTCCTTAAGAGGTGGATTCAAGTCTTCATCAATCTTATTGATTTCTCTTGTTTTTGTCAATCAAGAATGAATATACCATACAGCGACAATCTACCATTTGTCAATAATTGTTTAATAAAAACATAAAAATATATGGTTAATTTAAAATTTCTTCAAGGATATCCTCCGCATTTCTTACTAGCTTTGCGCCTTGTTGAATTAAATGATTCGTTCCCGCTGCACTCTCAATAAATATAGGTCCAGGAAGCGCAAACACCTCTCTATTTTGTTCTAACGCAAGGTCTGCAGTAATAAGGGATCCACTTCTCGTTTTTGCTTCTACAACTAAAACACCTTTACTTATACCGCTAATAATTCGATTTCTTTTTGGGAAATACCATTTTTTCGGCGCATAATGCGGCGGATACTCTGTCAATAACAATATATAATCTTTCCACGTGTCATATAAACCTCTATTTTCCTTTGGGTACATATAAGATAATCCGTGTCCTAATATTGCAATAGTCGGGCAATGCTGCCCTACTGTAACTTCATGAGCGATTGTATCTATCCCTCTTGCAAACCCACTAACAATAAGCCATTCTTTTTCAAGTAAAGGGTGTAAAATAAACTTCATACTCTCCTCTCCATATAAAGACGGTTCTCTCGTTCCAACAATCGCTAATTTATTTACCTTGTTAAGAAAATCTCTCTCTCCCTTTCCGTATAAAACAAAAGGGGGATCTTGTATTTCCTGCAATAGTTGCGGATAATCCTCATCCCATATAGTTATATAAAATATTCGATTTTTTTCTAAATAGGATACATATTGCTTTAGATTTGAAGTTTGAAGGAAATTTACTAGTTCTGAAGATTTTTTCGGGGATATTCCAGCATAATTTTCAAATTGTTTTGGACTAAAAGTGTATATTCCCTTCAGTTCTGGATCAACATATAGTAGTCTCTCCATCGCCTTCCACTGATCCGCCAACATGTAATGAAGGTGCAATAAACGTTCTCTTTTCATCTCAATTCTCCTTACCCATAATTTTTATTATGTAAACAGAAAAAGTGTAAAAAGACACCCTCTAATAAGAAGGTGTCTTTCAAAAAGATTAATAGTTTTTACAAGTCTCAAATAATCCCTTTTCTTTTAAAACAGAGATTAATGTTTCACCCATAACAGCTGGTGTTTCCGCTACTTTAATACCACAAGCTTCCATTGTTTTAATCTTTTCAGCAGCAGTTCCTTTGCCGCCAGAAATGATCGCCCCAGCATGACCCATACGTTTGCCTTCAGGCGCAGTTTGACCACCAATGAAACCTACAACTGGTTTTGTCATATTAGCTTTTACCCATTCAGCTGCTTCTTCTTCTGCCGTACCGCCGATTTCACCAATCATAATTACAGCATGTGTTTCTTCATCTTCATTAAATGCTTTTAACGCATCAATAAAGTCTGTACCGTTAACAGGGTCCCCGCCGATACCTACAGCAGTAGATTGGCCAATACCTTCTTGTGTTAACTGATGTACAGCTTCATACGTTAATGTACCAGAGCGAGACACGATACCAACATGACCTTTTTTGTGAATATATCCTGGCATAATACCAATTTTACATTCGTCAGGTGTAATGACACCAGGGCAGTTTGGTCCAAGTAAACGTGTATGTTTACCCGCCATATATCTCTTTACTTTTACCATATCTAATACAGGGATTCCTTCAGTAATACATACTACTAAATCAATCTTTGCATCAACTGCTTCCATAATTGCATCAGCCGCAAAAGCGGGTGGAACGTATACAACTGAAGCGTTTGCGCCTGTTGCTTTCACAGCATCTTCTACTGTATCAAATACTGGTACACCTTCAATATCAGTGCCACCTTTACCTGGTGTTACACCACCTACAATTTTCGTACCGTATTCAATCATTTGCTTTGTATGGAATAACCCTTGAGAACCTGTAATACCTTGAACAATAACTTTTGTATCTTTATTAACTAATACGCTCATTTTTCTCCCCCGCTTTCTATTAGCCCACTAGTGAAACAATTTTTTGTGCACCGTCTGCCATAGATTCTGCTGCAACAATATTTAAACCAGACTCATTTAAAATTTTCTTTCCTAACTCTACGTTTGTACCTTCAAGACGTACAACTAAAGGCAACTCAAGACCTACCTGCTTCGTCGCTTCAATAACACCTTCTGCGATAACATCACACTTCATAATGCCACCAAAAATGTTAACGAAGATACCTTTTACATTTTTGTCAGAAAGGATAATTTTGAATGCTTCTGTAACTTTTTCAGCTGTTGCGCCGCCACCAACATCTAAGAAGTTAGCCGGGTCACCATGGTAATGTTTAATGATATCCATTGTAGCCATTGCTAAACCTGCACCATTAACCATACAACCGATATTTCCATCTAAAGGAATGTAGTTTAAGTCATATTTAGAAGCTTCAATTTCTTTTGAATCTTCTTCTTCAAGATCACGAAGTTCTAAAATGTCTTTATTGCGATATAACGCATTTGAATCAAAGTTTAATTTTGCATCTAACGCCATAACTTTACCGTCACCTGTTGTAACAAGTGGATTAATCTCAGCGATAGAGCAATCTTTTTCGATAAACGCACTGTATAAGCCCATCATAAACTTCACAGCTTGTCCTACAAGTTCTTTTGGAATATTGATGTTAAACGCGATTCTACGCGCTTGGAAACCTTGTAAACCTACTGCTGGATCAATATATTCTTTAAAGATTTTTTCAGGCGTTTTTTCTGCTACTTCTTCAATTTCTGTTCCACCTTCTTCAGATGCCATTAAAACAACTTGAGAAGTTGCACGATCTAATACAAGACCTACATAATATTCTTTTTTAATATCGCAACCTTCTTCGATAAGTAAGCGTTTTACTTCCTTACCTTCAGGACCTGTTTGATGCGTCACAAGTGTAGTTCCTAAAATGCTTTCTGCATATGTACGAACTTCTTCTAAATTTTTCGCAACTTTTACACCGCCAGCTTTGCCGCGTCCACCAGCGTGAATTTGCGCTTTAACTACACATACTTCCGTTCCTAATTCTTTCGCTGCTTCTACAGCTTCTTCTACTGTAAATGCAACCTTCCCGTTTGGAACGCTAACCCCATAGCTTCTAAGGACTGCCTTACCTTGGTACTCATGGATATTCATAGTCCCATCCTCCCCTGTTTTCCTGTTTTACTCAAAAAGTTTTTTAATGTTTAAAAAACATTACATTGCCATTGTATAAGATGATTGGCACGCTGTCTACAATAAAGTGTCAGAAAACTGAAATCGCTTTATTCTTTTTCGAAAATAATAATGTTTATATACCAAAATAAAAAATAAGCTGTGAATATACAGCTTATTTTTGAATCATATCTTTAATTGGCGCGAATGATTTTCGATGTTCCTCTAATACTCCATGTACTTCAATCGCTTCTAAATGCTGTTTCGTCCCATATCCCATATGTTGTTCAAATCCATATGCAGGATACTTTCCTCCTAACTCTTTCATCATGCGATCTCTCGTCACTTTCGCAATAATAGATGCAGCTGAAATAGAGACACTTTTCGTATCACCTTTAATGATTGATGTTTGCGGAATTGATGTAGGAAGCTTCATCGCATCGATTAATAAATATTCTGGTGTACATGATAAATTAGCAACTGCATCTAACATCGCTTGCTTCGTCGCTTGATAAATATTTATTTCATCAATAACTTGTGGTGATATAATTCCAACTCCAATCGCAATTGCATGCTCTTTAATTTCATCATAAAAACGCTCACGTTTCGCTTCACTTAATTTTTTCGAGTCATTTAATCCTGGAATATAAAAATCTTCCGGAAGGACGACAGCCGCCGTCACAACCGGTCCTGCTAACGGCCCACGGCCCACTTCATCAATACCAGCAATGTATGTGAGGCCTTTTTCACGTAACTCATTTTCGTACTTTGACATTTCTAGAAATTTTTCTCTTTCTTTTTGCGCTAACTCTTTTTGTTTATACCACTTCAAAATTAGTTTTTGAACACCTTTTCGCTCATCTTTCACTAACATTTGAAAACGCTCGTCTTCTTCACTCATAATTTCTTGCAGAAAACATTCCGCTTCTTGAATAGTCATTTTTTGCATCCATTTACACTCCTTTTAAACGTAACCAAAAAGAAAAGACGTACAAACGCACGTCTTATACTTCTTCTACTTTTTCCACATCTTCTACCTGCTCTGCAAACTCTTCTGGTGTTTCAAACGTCATTTTTCCAAATCTTCCACCACGAAGCTCACGAAGTATAAGCTCAGATGTTTTATCATAATCAATCATTCCGCCGCCCATTAAGCAACCTCTGTTTTTTCCAATTGCATCAAATAACTCCACAATTTCTTCTGGAATGTCATTTAAATTATATCGCTCTTTTAAACGTTCTGGATAATGTTTTTCCATAAAACGTAACGCATAAATAGCTACATCCTGTAGATTTAATATAGAATCTTTAATTGCACCCGTCGTCGCTAAACGAAGACCCACTAATTGATCTTCAAATTTAGGCCACAAAATACCTGGTGTATCTAATAATTCCATTTCTTTCCCAACTTTAATCCACTGCTGGGCCGTTGTCACACCAGGACGATCTCCTGTTTTTGCTATATTCTTCTTCGCTAATTTATTAATCAGTGTAGATTTACCAACGTTTGGAATACCTACAATTAAAGCACGAATTGCTCTTGGTCTAATGCCTTTAGCAACCATTTTATCGAATTTTTCTTTGACAAGAACTTTACAAGCTGCTGCAATTTCTTTCATACCTTGTCCAGCTTGCGCATTAATTGAAATTGCCTTTTGACCTCTTTCATCAAAATATGCAATCCACTGCTTTGTAAGACGATCATCCGCCATATCCGCTTTATTTAAAACAACAAGCCTTGGTTTATGCGTAATAATTTCATCAATCATTGGATTACGAGAAGATAAAGGTAATCGAGCATCTACAAGCTCAATTACAACATCAATTAACTTTAATTTTTCTGTTACTTGGCGTCTAGCCTTTGCCATATGTCCCGGGAACCATTGGATTACCATGTTGCCACCTTCTTTTTCTTTTATTTCACAATACGTGCATCTTTTAACGGCCAATATAGCATATTTGCTTTACCAATCACTTGGTCCATTGAAATTGTACCAATCGAACGGCTATCTTTACTAAAACGACGATTATCGCCTAAAACAAATAATTGACCTTCTGGAACAGTTTTCTTTCCTGTCATTTCTTCAAGAGTAAAATCATATGTAAGCGGTCCGTCAGCAAGTTGTTTTTTCTGCTTATCTAAATACGGCTCCTCATAAGGTTTCCCGTTAACATATAGTTTATCATTACGGTATTCGATTTCGTCGCCTGGCAGGCCAATAATACGCTTAATATAATCTTTTTCTTCCGTCGCTCGGAATACAATAATATCAAAGCGTTTCGGATCACCTATGTGATAGCCAATTTTATTAACAATCATTCGATCACGATCATGTAAAGTCGGCGACATCGATACACCATCTACGAGAATTGGGGCAAAGAAAAACTGTCTAATTACGCCCGCTAATACAACAGCAATCAAAATCGCTTTGATCCATTCCCAAAGTGAGCTCTTCTCTTTCTTCATGCTTTCCCCTCCACAGTTATGTAAGCTGCTCGTATTATACCAAAATTTCATATAGATTGGAAAAAGGGAGCTTGTGTATTTACAAGCTCCCATACATGTCTTATCGAATTTCTTTAATACGTGCTTTTTTACCGCGAAGGTTACGTAAGTAGTATAACTTAGCACGACGTACTTTACCACGGCGAAGTACTTCGATGTTCGCGATTCTTGGCGTGTGAACTGGGAATGTACGCTCAACACCTACACCGTAAGAAATCTTACGAACTGTGAATGTTTCACTGATTCCGCCACCACGACGTTTAATTACAACACCTTCGAAAAGCTGAATTCTTTCACGAGTTCCCTCAACTACTTTTACGTGTACACGTAAAGTGTCTCCAGGACGGAATGAAGGAAGGTCAGTTTTTAGTTGGCCTTTTGTGATTTCTGTGATTAATTGTTGCATATTAAATTCTCTCCTTTAAACAGATGCTCTTATAAAGTCTTATTAAATTACAGCGGAACATCGTTAATATGGCTACTGATTTCAGTAGCACAAATGTTATAATAGCATATTGCTAGGACTGTTGCAATAGAAAATATATCAAGCCCTTATCGGTCTTCTTTAACTTGTTCCAGCCATTTCTCTTCTTGCTTAGATAATTCTCGTTCTTCTAGTAAATCCGGTCTACGTGTGTACGTACGACGTAGTGACTCTTTATGGCGCCATTCATCAATGTTTTTATGATTTCCTGACATTAGTACATCCGGTACCTTCATACCACGAAAATCAGCAGGACGTGTATAATGTGGGTGCTCTAACAAACCTGTGCTAAAAGAGTCTTCCACTTGTGATGTTTGATTCCCAAGCACTCCTGGCAAAAGTCGTACAACACTGTCAGTGACTACCATAGAAGCCAATTCTCCACCCGTTAATACGTAATCTCCAATAGAAATCTCATCTGTTACAAGATACTCACGAATTCGTTCATCGTATCCTTCATAATGGCCACATACAAAAATAACATGCTCTTCTCCAGCAAGCTCTTCTGCCTTCTTCTGCGTGAAACGCTCTCCTTGTGGACACATTAAGACGATTCTCGGCTTACGGTCTGTTTCCTTCGTTAACTCTTCTACTGCGTCAAAGATAGGCTGCGGGGTTAATACCATACCAGCGCCCCCACCATACGGATAATCATCTACACTATTATGCTTACTAGTTGTATACTCACGGAAATTGACAACACGAAGCTCTACCGCTTCTTTTTCTTGTGCTTTCTTTAAAATTGAAGATCCAAACACACCCGTAAACATATCTGGAAACAATGTTAAAATATCAATTTTCATTATAGTAACCCTTCCATTACATGAATGGTTACTAGTTTATTTTCAATGTTAACTTGAAGTACAACATCATCAATATAAGGAATTAAAAGTTCTTGACCCTTTGGACGTTTAATCACCCAAACATCATTCGCACCAGGAGATAGGATTTCTTTAATTGTCCCTAATTCTTCTCCCTCTTCCGTTACAACGTTGCAACCAATAATTTCATGGTAGTAGTATTCGCCTTCAGCTAGTTCGCCTAACTGCTCTTCTGGTACTTTTATTAAAGAACCTTTAAACTTCTCTACTTCATCTACATTGTTGTATCCTTCAAGTGTTAATAAATCAAATGTCTTATGTTGACGATGAGAAGTTACCTTCACTGTAAGATAGTCTGTACCTTTCTCATCCCATATGTATAACGTGTTCCCTACTTTATATCGCTCTTCTGGAAAATCAGTACGAGAAATAACACGAATTTCTCCTTTTACGCCATGAGTATTTACAATTTTCCCTACGTTAAACCATTTTGTCATAAATAGTATGTCACCCCTGGTTTCTATATAAATTAAGCATTTCCATTTTATATATGGAACATGCAATTTCTCTTTAAATGTTAAAAAAGGGAGAGGAAATAACTCCTCGCCCTTTTACGTTTATTGAATTTCCAGTGTGACGTTCTCATCATTATGATGTCCCACTGAATACAAGAGCATTCGAATCGCTTTCGCAACTTTCCCTTGCTTTCCAATGACTTTTCCAACATCCTCAGGATGTACAGTTAATCGATACTTTATTTCTCCGTTGCAAAGTTCCTGTGTAACTTTTACATCTCCAGGATGATCCACAAGAGGTTTAACAATTGTCTCGACTAACATTTTCATTGTCATTGCCTCAATTACTTACCTTGTTTAGATAAGTGGAATTTCTCCATGATACCTTGGTTAGAGAAAAGGTTACGAACTGTATCAGATGGTTTAGCACCATTTCCTAACCATTTTAATGCTGCTTCTTCGTTGATCTTAACTTCCGCTGGTTGAGCAACCGGATTGTAAGTACCGATTTCCTCAATGAAACGTCCGTCACGAGGAGAACGAGAATCTGCAACAACTACACGATAGAAAGGAGTTTTTTTAGCTCCCATACGTTTTAAACGAATTTTAACTGCCATTTATAAAGCACCTCCGAATTTATTTCACACAGATAATTATATTAGCAAAAAGACTATTGCTTTGTAAAGTGTTTTTTCTTAACAGAGCCATCTTTTTTCCTTACATGAATGGAAACTTCAATCCACCTAGTCCTTTTTTCTTACCTTTTTGCATTCCCGTCATCGTCTTCATCATTTTTTTCATATCATCAAATTGCTTGATTAGACGATTGATTTCTTGTACTGTTGTACCGCTACCTTTGGCAATGCGCTTTTTACGACTAGCATTGATTATTTCCGGTTGTTCTCGTTCTACTTTAGTCATAGAACGAATAATTGCCTCAATATGCCCAATTTGTTTTTCATCAACTTGTGCATTTTTCAGCCCTTTAATTTTATTTGCACCAGGAAGCATTCCTAACAATTCGTCAAGCGGTCCAAGTTGACGCACTTGTCCAAGTTGTTCTAGGAAATCGTCAAGCGTAAACGAAAGCGTACGCATTTTTTGCTCAAGTTCTTTTGCTTTCTCTTCATCAACTGTAGCTTGCGCTTTTTCAATTAATGTTAAGACGTCGCCCATCCCTAAAATACGGGATGCCATACGTTCTGGATGGAACGCTTCAATTGCATCTAGTTTTTCACCCATACCAGCAAATTTAATTGGTGTATTTGTTACAGCCTTAATAGATAATGCCGCACCACCGCGCGTATCACCATCTAATTTCGTTAATACAACACCTGTTAATCCTAGCTGTTCATGGAAACTTTGTGCTACATTTACCGCGTCTTGTCCTGTCATCGCATCGACAACAAGGAAAATTTCATCCGGTTTCGCAACTTCTTTGACTTTCGCTAATTCATCCATTAGTTCTTCATCAATATGCAGGCGACCCGCTGTATCGATTAAAACATAATCGTGATGATCTTCTTTTGCTTTCGCAATCGCTTGTTTCGCAATTTCAACCGGACTTACTTGATCTCCCAAGGAGAAAACAGGCATGTCCAATTGCTTCCCTAATGTTTCAAGCTGTTTAATCGCTGCTGGACGGTAAATATCCGCTGCAACAAGCATCGGTTTACGATTATGCTTTTTACGAAGCAAATTCGCAAGCTTACCTGTCGTCGTTGTTTTACCCGCACCTTGCAGACCAACCATCATTATAACAGTAGGTGGCTTATTAGCAACAGCAATTTTGCTTTGCTCTCCGCCCATAAGTTCTGTAAGTTCTTCCTGTACGATTTTAATTACTTGTTGTCCAGGTGTCAAACTTTTCATTACATCTTGTCCGACAGCACGCTCAGACACACGCTTTATAAAATCTTTTACTACTTTAAAGTTAACATCCGCTTCTAAAAGAGCTAGACGAACTTCTCTCATCATTTCTTTCACATCGGCTTCAGAAACTTTTCCTTTGCCGCGGATTTTTTGCATTGTCTGTTGAAGTCGGTCGGCTAATCCTTCAAATGCCATATTGCCGCCCTCCTAATCTAATTTTTCGATAGCTTCAACAACTTGTTTCATTTCTTCATTCACATGCTCTTCTTCGCTGATTAGCTGTTTTAGCTTTGCAACAAGTCGCTGTCGCTCTTGAAACTTTTGAAGTAATACTAATTTATCTTCATATTCTTCAAGCATCGCTTCAGTCCGTTTAATGTTATCATACACGGCTTGGCGACTTACATCAAATTCTTCCGCAATTTCACCAAGAGATAAATCATCTAGATAATAAAGCGACATATAACTTCTTTGTTTTTGCGTTAACAACGATTGATAAAAATCAAATAAATAGTTCATTCTCGTTGTTTTCTCGAGCATGTTGGATCATCCTTTGTTAAGTGATTTCCCTTTACATGATTTAGTTTACATGGAGTACAAAAGAGTGTCAAGTTTTTTTCTTAACATCACATATTTTTATAGAAAAAGAAGCGGAAATACCGCTTCTTTCACTTACACTTCTTCTGTTTCTACTAAGTTCGCAAACAAACCATAAACATATTGTTCTGGATCAAACTGCTGCAGATCATCCATTTGCTCTCCTAGCCCAACAAATTTCACCGGAACATCCATTTCGTTACGAATCGCTAAGACGATACCACCTTTAGCAGTTCCATCTAACTTCGTTAAAACAATACCAGTAACATTCGTTGCTTCACGGAATGTTTTCGCTTGGCTTAAACCATTTTGTCCTGTTGTTGCATCAATAACTAGTAATATTTCATGAGGAGCCCCTGGTACTTCGCGCTCAATTACGCGCTTCACTTTCTCTAACTCTTTCATTAAGTTTACTTTATTTTGTAAGCGTCCTGCTGTATCACATAGTAATACATCCACTTTACGGGCCTTTGCCGCTTGTACAGCATCATACATAACCGCCGCTGGATCAGATCCTGATTCTTGTTTAATTACTTCTACACCAACACGATCGCCCCATACTTCTAATTGTTCAATCGCTCCAGCACGAAATGTATCTCCTGCCGCCAATAGGACAGACTTACCTTCTGATTTAAATTTATGTGCAAGCTTACCAATCGTCGTCGTTTTCCCCACACCATTAACACCAACAAATAAAACTACTGTTAATTGATCCTCTTGTATATTAACTTCATTACTAAAGTCGCTGTCACCTTTGTAAATTCCCACTAACTTTTCAGAAATAACAGCCTGTACTTCTTTCGGATCTTGAATGTTACGACGTTGCACTTCTTCTTTCAACTGATCAATTAATTCCATCACTGTCGAAACTCCGACATCCGCACTAATTAAAATTTCTTCTAATTCCTCAAAGAAATCTTCGTCTATTTTACGGTAACGGTACACTAAATCATTTACTTTATCAGCAAATGAATTTCTCGTTTTTTCTAATCCTTGTTTAAACTTCTCTGTTACCGTATCCGTTTGTTTTGAAATTTTTTCTTTTAATTTTTTAAAAAAACTCATACTTCCCATCCTTCCTATCTACTTGCAACAAGTTCTTCGCCATCATCTAAACGAACAGAAACAAGCTTCGACACCCCTGATTCTTGCATTGTGACACCGTACAATACATCAGACTCTTCCATTGTACCTTTTCGGTGTGTAATTACAATAAACTGTGTTTCATCACTAAATTTCTTTAAATACTGCGCAAAACGAGCAACGTTTGCCTCATCAAGAGCTGCTTCTACTTCATCTAGCACACAGAATGGAACTGGGCGTACTTTTAAAATACCAAATAAGAGCGCAATTGCCGTTAAAGCACGCTCTCCCCCTGAAAGTAAACCTAAGTTTTGTAGTTTCTTTCCTGGTGGTTGCGCTACAATATCAATACCAGTATTTAGTAAATCTTCCGGATTTGTCATTACTAAATCCGCTCTACCGCCCCCGAATAGTTCAGAGAATACAGATTGAAACTCTGTTCGAATCCCTTCGAACGTAGTAGAAAAGCGTTTTTTCATCTCTTCATCCATTTCCGTAATAAGTTGATGCAATGTCGATTTCGCTTCTTCCAGATCATCTCTTTGCTCTAATAAGAATGTATGGCGCTCTGCTACACGTTCATACTCATCAATTGCCCCTAAATTTACTGCGCCTAACTCTTCGATGGATAGTTTAATTAGTTTCACCTTTTTACGCGCATCTTCTGCAGGCATCATCATTGTATACTTAAGTTTTGCTGCTTCAAATGAAATAGTATATGTTTCACGTAAATGTTGCAATCTATTTTCCAGCTCTACATCAAGTCGGTTAATTTTCACTTCTTGATCTTTCAGCATCTCAAGAATATATTTATGTTTGCCTATTGTTTCTTTCGTACCGCGCTCTAAATGCTCGACTCTTTCTTGCAATGATACGCGTTGTTCACGACGAGAACGAATTAACTCCGAAGTTTGATTACGATCATACGCTTTCTTCTCAATCATATTCGTAATTTGTTCTTCGCCACTTGAATTAGATGTCATCTCTTGCTTTAAGAACGCTAAATCTTCTTTCGTTTTTACAAGCGTCGCATCAGTCTCTTCTTTTTCCTTCGTCAATCGTTCGACTTTTTCTTTTTGATTAGACAAACGTTGTTGTTGTTCAGCAACTTGCACTTTTAGCTCCGTCATTTCCTTCTGAACTTTTTCTTTTGAAGAATGTTGTTCACTTTTTTGTTTCGTTAAAACGACGATTTTGCTATCTAATTCCCCAATCTCCGTTTGAAGAGTAGCTAAAATCTTTTCTAACTCTTCTTTACGCCCTTGCATTTTTACTTGATCTTGTAAAAATCCTTCAATCTCTAAATCGTAAATCGATAAACGATCATTAATACGATGTTCATCTAATTCTAAACGATTAATTTCTTCTCTTAGCTTCTGTTCATCTACACGTTCGGTCTCTACACCTTGGCGTAGCTCTCGTATTTGTACTTCTTTTTCTTGAATCTCTTGCTTTACTGCTTTAACAAAATTTTCTAGCTTCGTTGTTTTTTCTTCCATGTCAGTTAGTTTTTTAGTCCACTCTTCAAGTTCACGTTGACGTCCCAATAAAGAGGATTTCGCTTGTTTTACAGCTCCACCCGTCATAGAACCACCCGGATTCACTACGTCACCTTCGAGTGTTACAATACGATAGCGGTATTGCAGTTGTTTCGCTAACTCATTTGCTCCGCGTAAATCTTTCGCAACAACAACAGTACCTAATAAACTGGAAACTACATTCTCATATTTATTATTGTACTGCACAAGTTCTGCCGCTACACCGACAAACGATGGATGTTGATTCACAATGCGTAATTGATCAAATGATAGCGATCGGCTTTTAATAACAGCTTGAGGTAAAAACGTTGCACGGCCATGTTTATTTTGCTTTAAAAATGCAATTGCATTACGAGCATGTTCTTCTGTTTGTACTACGATATGTTGCATCGCTGCCCCAAGGGCGATTTCCATTGCGATTTCATATTCTTTCGGCACAGTCAGAAGTTCTGCAACAGCGCCCTCAATACCTTGTAGTCTATTTTCTCTAGCCTTTAATACTTCACGTACCCCTTGATAGAAGCCAGAGTAGTCCTCTTGCATCTCTTCTAACATTTCTTTCCGAGAGCGCGCCTGTTGCACAAATTGATACGCTTGATACAGTTTCGTTTCATTTTCACTATACTGTGACTTACATTTCCCAAGTGCCGTTTCTGTCTTCTGTATGTTAGAAATAATGCCAGCTATTTTCTCTCTCGCTTGCTCATAACTTTCTAGAAGTTTCGCCTTTTTCGCTGTAATTTCCACACGCATCTGTACATACTTTTCATTTTCTTCATCAAGTCGTTCGTTTTTAGAGTTTTGCTGTTTTGATTGTTCTTCAATCATAGATAATTCATTACGAAGACTTGCTTGTTGATTTAAAAGTTCAATATAGTCACCTTTTAGATTCTCAATTTGTTCCTCTAAATTCTCAGCAAAAGTCGCAAGTAATTGCTCGTTATCATGCAATTTCTTCTCCAATTCATTTACTTGATTCACAAATTGCATTAAAGCTTCTGTACTTGTTTCAATTTCGCCATCATAACTTGTAGCTTTCTCTGTTAACTCAACAATTAGCTTTTCAAGCTGCGCACAATGTGTCGTTGCATTTTGCTTTCTTTCCTTTAACAGCTCGCGTTGCCCTTCTAGTTTTTCTAGTTCTTTACTAGACAGAAGGAGAACTTCTTGTAAGGAATTTACAGATTCATCAACGGCTTGTAATTGCCCGCGTAATTCCTCAAGCTCTTCTTCACTTTTTTGTAAGTTCGCCGACATTTTAGCTTCTTCATCTTTATTATGCCCAAATTGATTTCGAAGCGCTTCCCACTTTGCATGTAATTCTTCAATTTCATGTACAATAAGCGCAGCTTCTACCTTCTCTAATTCTTCTTTTTTCTCAAGATAATCTTTCGCAATAGAAGCTTGTCTTTCTAGTGGTTCTACTTGACTACTTAATTCGTGAATAATATCTTGTACACGATTTAAGTTTTCTTGTGTTTCCGCCAATTTCCCTTCAGCTTTCTTTTTACGAAGTTTGTATTTCAGCACACCCGCAGCTTCTTCAAATACCCCACGACGTTCTTCTGATTTACTACTCAAAATCTCTTCGACTTTCCCCTGGCTAATAATTGAAAAAGCTTCTCTTCCCATACCAGAGTCCATAAATAAATCAATAATATCTTTCAATCTACAAGATTGTTTATTAATATAAAAATCACTATCACCCGAACGAGATACACGACGCGTTACACACACCTCGTTATACTCAATCGGTAAGCGTTGGTCTTCATTATTTAAAGTTAATGTAACTTCAGCAACATTAACCGCTCTTCTCGTATCACTGCCGGCAAAAATAATATCCTCCATCTTTGCACCGCGTAATGACTTTGCAGATTGTTCACCAAGTACCCAGCGAATTGCATCAGTAATATTACTTTTCCCGCTCCCGTTAGGTCCTACTACAGAAGTTACACCTGGAACAAAATCGACAGATACACGCTCAGCAAAAGATTTAAATCCTGCTATTTCTAATCTTTTTAAAAACACGAAAGGCCTTCCTCCTATTCTCCGTTGTTGTAAACGTTGTCTGTACGAAAACAAGCTACTATACGGATTTCCCACTCCTTTTATTTATAAATAAAAGGAAAGTTTCATTCTATGCATAAGGAATCCCCCTCATTCAAAGGGGGATTCCTCATGATTGTTCTTTTAATTTTTTCAATGCTTCTGCAGCAGCTTGTTGCTCTGCCTCTTTTTTTGACTTACCACTTCCAAGACCTAATGCCTCATTATTTAAAGTTACACGGGACACAAATTCTCGGTTGTGGGCTGGTCCTTTTTCTTGCAAAATTTGATACTCAATATTGCCACTACCATCACGCTGAATCAATTCTTGCAATTGACTCTTATAATCCATCACATGAGAAAAAGCACCTTCATTAATTTTTGGATATACAACTTCTTTTAAGTATCCCCAAACTGTTTCTAGCCCTTGATCAAGATAAAGGGCACCAATAAACGCTTCAAAGACATCCGCTAATAAAGCTGGTCGTTCACGTCCACCCGTCATTTCCTCACCTTTTCCTAATAAAACAAGGCTACCAAATGACATTTCGTTTGCAAAACGAACAAGAGATGGCTCACATACAATAGCTGCACGTAGTTTTGTTAACTCTCCTTCGCTCATTGTCGGATATTTTTGAAACAGATACTGTGATACAGTGAGTTCCAATACAGCATCGCCAAGAAATTCAAGACGCTCATTGTCCTCATGCGGTTTTTTTCGATGCTCATTCACATACGATGAATGCGTAAATGCTTGAATCAATAATTTTTCATCTGTAAACGTAATACCTATCTTTTCTTGAAATACTTTAAAAGCTTCACGATATTTTGCTTCGTATTTTTTTTCTCTATGTTTTCGGTACGGCATAGGTCCCTCCAGATATAAGCCGAGAAGCCCCGTTAAAAAACGGGACTTCACTTAAGCATTATAGATGACTCTCTATGTAAGTCACAGCATCGCCAACAGTAGCAATCTTTTCAGCATCTTCATCAGAAATTTCCATTTCGAATTCATCTTCTAATTGCATTACAAGTTCTACTACATCTAGGGAGTCTGCGCCTAAATCTTCTTTGAAACTTGCAGCTGGTACTACTTCAGTTTCTTCTACTCCTAAACGATCAACGACAATTTTTGTTACACGCTCTAAAACATCTGCCATTTTATTCACCTCCCCTCAAATATTATATAAAATATTGTCCAAAAAAACTAGGTGAAATCGATTCTTTTATTACATTACCATACCGCCATCAACATTTAATGTTTGACCTGTAACATATTTACTTTGATCAGAAGCAAAAAACGTTACAGTATTTGCGATATCTTGTGCTTCTCCAAACTGAGCTGCAGGAATTAACTTTAACATTTCTGCTTTTATATTTTCATCTAATACATCCGTCATATCAGTCGCAATAAACCCTGGAGCAATTGCATTTACAGTAATATTTCGGCTCGCTAATTCTTTTGCTGATGTTTTTGTTAATCCAATTACACCAGCTTTAGCAGCAACATAATTTGCTTGTCCTGGGTTTCCTGTTACACCAACAACAGAAGCAATATTAATAATACGTCCATGACGTTGACGCATCATATAGCGCGATACTGCTTTCGTACATAAGAAAACACCTTTTAAGTTTGTATTAATAACTGTATCCCATTCTTCTTCTTTCATACGCATTAATAAATTATCTTTTGTTACACCAGCGTTATTTACAAGAATATCAACTTGTCCAAACGTATCTACAGTTTGTTTCACCATTGCAGTAACATCATCAGCATTTGCAACATCTGCTCTTACTGCAATGGCACCTGAACCTAATTTCTTTATTTCATCAACTACTTCATTCGCCTTTTGCTCATTACCAGCATAATTTACTACAACATTTGCCCCTTGTTTCGCTAAATCAATGGCAATCGCACGACCAATCCCACGTGAAGCACCAGTTACTAATGCTACTTTCCCTTTTAACATCCGCTTTCTCCTCTCAAATTCGAAATGGTATCTTTTAATGTCTCTTCATCATATATCGCATATGCTTTCACTGAAGAATCAATCGACTTCATAAGACCAGCAAGTACTTTTCCAGGTCCGATTTCAATAAAGGTATCTACCCCTTGTTTCACCATATACTCAATAGATGGGTACCATAATACAGGCGAATAGAGCTGTTCAATTAGCTTTTCTTGAATATCTGTACCACGTGTAATAACATCTGCCGTAACATTTGCAATAACAGGAATATTCGTGTCTTGAATTGTAATTTCATTTAAAACACTTTGGAATTTCTCAGCAGCTGGTTTCATAAGCGAGGAATGAAACGGTCCACTTACTTTGAGCGGAATTGCTCTTTTAGCGCCATTTTCTTTCGCTCTTTGAGAAGCAAGTTCTACTCCTTGCTTTGTTCCAGAAATAACAATTTGCTTCGTACTATTCATATTAGCAATTTGTACTGCGTATCCTTCACTTGTTACTTCTTCTGTAACTCGTTTCAGCATATCCGGATCCGCACCTAAAATAGCTGCCATTGCACCTTCCCCGCCTGGAACAGCTTCTTCCATATATTCCCCGCGTTTCCTTACAGCATACACAGCGTCTTCGAATGTTAATGCACCAGCAGCTACAAGAGCGCTATATTCACCTAAACTATGTCCTGCGACAAAATCAGGTGTAATATCATACTCCTTCAAAGCTGTTAAAATTGCAAAGCTCGTTGTTAATAGTGCCGGCTGCGCATTTGTCGTTAATGTTAACTTTTCCTGTGGTCCTTCAAAAATCACTTCTGAAAGAGAATCATGCAAAACCTCATCCGCTTTTGCAAACACTTTCGCAACCTCTTTATTATTCTCCGCTAACTGTCTACCCATTCCAACCGCCTGTGAACCTTGGCCCGGAAAAAGAAATGCTAGTTTTCCCATTTCAAATCCTCCTCTTATTGAAGCGGCTCCTTCTCCATTACACTTGAAATTGTAGGAATTACTTCTTTCGCTACCATTTCTCTCGTTTGACGAATCGCACTAAATATCGATTGGTCATTAGAAGAACCGTGAGCCTTAATGACAGGAGCTTTCAATCCAAACAATGCCGCTCCTCCATACTCCGAATAATCCATTTTATCTTTCAATACCATAAGTTTTGGTTTTAATACCGCTGCTGCTAATTTGCTCGTAAACGAACTCATTAATTGCTCTTTTAACATAGAAAATAACGCAAGCGCTGTTCCTTCTAATGATTTTAGCGCTACATTCCCTGTAAAACCATCACATACAACAACGTCTGCTACACCTTGCAATAAATCTCTTGATTCAACGTTTCCAACGAAATTAATTGGTGCATCCTTGAGCATAGCAAAGACCTGTTTTGAAAGCTCGTTTCCTTTACCATCCTCTGTTCCAACGTTTAAAAGTCCAACGCGTGGATTTTTAATTCCTCTTACCTTCTCTGCGTAAACAGAGCCCATTACTGCATATTGATATAAATGAATTGGTTTTGCATCAACGTTGGCTCCAACATCTAACATAACAAAACCTTCTCCATCAACAGTTGGCATTGTAGGTGATAAAGCTGGTCGTTCAATTCCTTCCATACGACCAACAACAAACAATCCAGCTGCCATCAAAGCTCCTGTACTACCTGCTGATATACAAGCATCCGCTACACCGTCTTTTACTTGCTGCGCCGCTAGTACCATTGAAGCTTGTTTTTTTCGACGAACCGCTCTTACTGGTTCGTCTGTCGATTCAATTTTTTCGTCCGTATGAAGTATAGTAATTCGCTCTTCACTCGTTAAATATTGACGAATTCCCTCTTCCTTCCCTACTAACGTAATATGTAAATCTGAGTATTCCTTAATAGCTTTCATTGCTCCTAATACTACAGCCTTTGGTGCATGATCGCCGCCCATTGCATCTATTGCGATTTTCATAAGTTGTTACCTTCCTCACTATAATTACTAGATCGATACATTTCAAAAGTGCCTGTAAAAACAAGTTCTTCTCCAACAAAGCTACGCACTTTGACAACCGTCCGTCCTTTATCATTCTCTACATCTTCAACACGTGCTTTTGCAACAACACGCTCTCCTAATTTTACAGGACGAATATATCGAATGGTGGACTTTGCAGTTAAAGCTAATTCTTCATCAATAACCGCAACAGCTAGTGAGTTTGCTTGCGCAAACAAATGATGCCCACGAGCAATTTGATTTCTTTTAAATACATGTTCTACCTTTACTTCAAAGATAGAAATCGCATGTCTATCTAATTCTATATCGATAATTTCTCCGACAACCTCTTCTAACGGTAAAGATTTCACATCTTCTTCATGTTGTTTTGTAGCCACATGCTTAATTCGTTCTCTTAATTCAGGAATAGATAATTCCATACGATCAAGACGAACAGTTTGTATGCTCACTTGAAATTTTTCCGCTAAATCTTCATCCGTTATAAAAGGATTCGTTTCTATTGTTTGTTGTAATAATTCTTGTCTTTCTTTTTTACTTCTTCTTTTTTTCATACCGCACCATCCATTTTTATGACTAGGTACTAAAAGTAGTATATAATCATTAAAAGTAGAATGCAACAAAAACTTTTGCAGACTACTTTTAATCGAGCTTCTCTCCCTGGAACACACCTGTCCCATCAAGATAAGTACGCAGCGAAGCATATTGATCATTATGCCAAAACGCTTCTGAATCAACTAGTATCGCCGCATCTTGTCTTGCTGTTTCTAACGCCCGATAATCATGCACCATATCAGCAACCTTAAATTCTGGTAGACCACTTTGCTTACTTCCAAAGAAATCCCCAGGACCTCGTAACTCTAAATCTTTTTCTGACAATACAAATCCATCATTTGTTTCAGTCATAATGCGCATTCTTTCTTTTCCCGTTTCTGATTTCGGGTCCGCAATTAATAAACAATATGATTGTTCACTACCACGCCCAACACGCCCCCTCAGCTGATGGAGCTGTGATAAACCGAAACGTTCCGCGTCATAAATAACCATAACAGTCGCATTTGGTACATTCACACCTACTTCAACAACTGTTGTCGACACAAGAATTTGCACTTTATTTTCACTAAACTGTCCCATTATTTCTTCTTTTTCTTGAGATGATAGTCTCCCATGCATTAATCCAACTTGGCATTTCCCTTGATAATGATGAGTCAGCATACTATGTAAGTCGATAGCATTTTGTACATCAAGCTTCTCAGACTCTTCAATAAGAGGGCAAATAACATATGCCTGTCTTCCTTTTTTTATCTCTTTCTCCACAAAACCGAGAACACGATCTAACATATCATGTTTTGCCCAGTACGTTTCGATTACCTTTCTACCAGCTGGCATTTCATCGATAATAGAAACGTCCATCTCTCCAAATGCAGTGATAGCTAACGTACGCGGGATTGGGGTCGCCGTCATAAACAACACATCTGGACTTTCACCTTTCTCACGTAAAACCCGGCGCTGCGCCACACCAAATCGATGCTGTTCATCGGTAATAACGAGACCTAACCTATGAAATATAACTTCGTCTTGAATTAAAGCGTGCGTCCCAACAAGGATGTCTACTTCTCCCTGTTCTAATCTCGACAAAATTTCTCGACGTCTCGCACCTTTAACAGAACTTGTTAGCAATTCAACCTTCATACCGAAATGTGAAAACGTCTCCGCGAGCGACTGATAATGTTGTTCGGCTAAAATTTCTGTAGGAACCATTAAAGCACCTTGATAATGAGCCAATTTCGCCGCATAAAGAGCAATCGCAGCAACAACTGTTTTCCCAGAACCTACATCCCCTTGCAATAATCGATTCATTCGGTACGGAGATACCATATCTTTCATTATTTCATCTACAACCCGGCGCTGTGCGCCAGTTAATGGAAACGGAAGTGCATCAGTAAACTCTTGCAATTCTACTAATGAAATTTCTTTTTTCGTCCCTTTCGAGTTTTCCCTTTCCATTTTCCGTAATGTTTGCATTTTCAACTGAAACAAGAAAAATTCCTCATATACAAAACGGCGACGCGCTTGCTTTAAGTCTTCCTGTCCCATCGGAAAATGTAACGTTCGAAGCGCTTCATAACGTGGTAATAATTTATACCTACTTAACAAACCGTCAGGTAACACTTCAATTATAGAATCTCCATACGCCTTTAAAGCCTGGGCAATAAAACGGCGCATCTGTTTTACTGTCAGTTTCCCTTTCACGGAATATACTGGTTCTACTTCTTGTTGACGCACAACCGGTCCAAAATGAAGTTCTGATACAGCGATCGTTTGGCGATGCTGATCCCATTTACCAGTAATCGTTACTGTTTCATCTAACGTTAACTTTTGCTTATAGTAAGGTCTATTAAAACATACCGCCGTAATTAAATAACGACCGACGAGAACACGAACTGTAAGACGCGACTTTTTCTTTCCATAATATTGAAGTAGAGGAGCACTATGGACTTTCCCCTCAACTGTCACACGCTCATCATGCTTTACGTCAGCAAGATCTTTCATCGCATAGTCTTCATAACGGTACGGAAAATGTTCTAACAGATGAGAAACTGTATAAATTCCCATCTCATGTAATAACTCAGATGTTTCTCCTCCGATTCCCTTTACATCCGTAACAGGAACTTGTACAACTTCATTCAAGATTCTCACGCTCCGTCACATTATTTTCTTCGATTCATTCTATTGATTATCCATTAACATCATTGACATCTGTACTCGCTCTCTTTCACCTTATATATTCTATCATAGGCATTCTAAGAGAAACTACTCTAATCCCTCTATATAAAGTGAAACTATAATCAGTGGGGGTTTTGTTCATCCCCCACTGATTATTAGCCTTCACCAATCGGGCGTTTACGGGCAGTTAATGCGGGATAAAACAAAGATATACAACACGTAAGAAAAGAGCCTCACTATTAGCAGCAAGGCTCTTTTCTATCATCAATATGCTAGCCTTTTGAATAAAAACTAGTAATAAGTTCCATATCACTACTTCTTATCCATTAGCAAGTAAGTAATCCATCTATTTTCAAAACAAATCTTTTCTTATTCGACAGAGAAGATGAAAGAATACACCGGTTGGTTCCCTGCATGTACTTCTACTTCTGCATCTTCAAAGTTCTCTTCAACAAACGCAACTAATTCAGCCACTTCTTCATCAGTTGCATCTTCACCTTGTAGAATCGTTACAATTTCAGAATCCTCATCAATTAGTGCTTCTAGTAATTGCTTCGCAGCTCCTACTTTTTCAGCGTTTGTTGATACGATTTTCCCATCTGCAATACACATGAAATCATCTTTCTGAATTTCCACACCGTCAATTTCCGTATCACGAACAGCATACGTAATTTGACCTGTTTTCACATGAGATAAAGCTTCTTTCATGTTTTCTTCATTCTCTTCTAGCGTTCCAACTGGATTAAATGCTAACATTGCAGCCATACCTTGAGGAACTGTTTTTGAACGAACAACAATAACTTCTTGTTCTACAACTGACGCTGCTTGTTCTGCTGCCATTACGATATTTCCGTTATTTGGTAGAATGATGATTTTTTCCGCATTTGCTTCTTCAATCGCCTTCACAATATCCTCCGTACTCGGATTCATCGTTTGGCCACCTTCGATAACTTTCGTTGCGCCAATGCTCTCAAATAAAGTTTTAATACCAGATCCCATAGCTACAGTTACAATACCATACGGTTGTTTCTCTTTTGGCTGATTCGTTTGTTCAGGTACCATGGTAGGTTCATCTAATAAAGCAGTATGCTGTTCACGCATATTTTCTACTTTGATCTTAATTAGACTACCGTAACGTTGTCCATAGTTCATTGGATCTCCAGGATGTTCCGCATGAATATGAACCTTTACAACCTCATCATCCGATACAACAAGTAGTGAATCTCCGTACACACTAATATCTTCACGGAATTTTTGTTCAGAGAAATTATGTTCCTTCATTTTTTCAGGCTCTAATTTCACCATGAATTCCGTACAATATCCATACTTAATATCTTCTGTACTCAATTGGCTTTGTACACTACGGTGATGTTCTGCGCGTACCATGTCATTCATAGATGGTTGGGCAGGCACATTAGAAGAAATCGTTTCTCCTTTTAAGTCAGCTAAAAATCCTTCATATACAACAACAAGACCTTTACCACCGCTATCTACAACGCCAACTTGTTTTAATACAGGTAATAAATCTGGCGTACGATTTAACGATGCGTTTGCTTCTTTTACAACGTCTTCCATAAACAAAACAAAGTCGCGCTGTTTTTTCGCAACTGTCACTGCATATTTACCCGTTTCTCTTGCAACCGTTAAAATCGTTCCTTCAATCGGTTTCATAACCGCTTTGTAAGCTGCCTCTACTCCAGCTTCTAAAGCTGCAGCGAAATCAACTGTCGTTAATTCTTCTTTTTGTTCAATGGATTTAGAGAAACCACGGAATAACTGAGATAAAATAACCCCAGAGTTACCACGAGCTCCCATTAATAATCCTTTGGCTAAACTTACGCCGACTTTACCAGCATGTTGTGAAGGATTTGCTTTCACTTCACGTGCTCCTGAAGTCATTGATAAGTTCATGTTTGTACCGGTATCGCCATCTGGAACTGGAAATACGTTTAATGCATCAACAAGCTGAACATTATTTGTTAAATTATTGGCTCCTTGAATGATCATTTGTGATAAACGTTTTCCATCAATTTTTTGAATTGACACAGATTTTCCTCCTTAATGCACATTACAAGTTTATTACTTTAACTCCTTGTACGTAGATGTTTACAGAATCTACTGCTAGTCCTACAGTTTGATCTAATGTATATTTCACTTTAGTCTGCACGTTATGTGCTACTTCTGAAATTTTCGTACCATAGCTCACAATAATATACATATCAATATGTACTTCATCTTCATCTTTACGAACAATAACGCCTCTAGTGAAGTTTTCTTTTCGTAAAATGTCTGTTAATCCATCTTTTAATTGATTTTTTGATGCCATACCTACGATACCGTAGCAATCTACTGCGGCACCTCCAGCAATTGTTGCAATTACTTCTGTACTAATATCAATTTGACCGTACTTTGTTTTAATTTCAATTGACATCTCGTTTCCCCCTTCATAAATGGTGAAAGTGAGCTAGACTACTTTAGTTACTATCATATAATCTTTTTAAAGAAAATTCCATCGTTCTTTCTTTTTCACTCTCATATTTTATGTTTTTAATTACATTTTTTTATGATGAGCAAAATAGTCCATTGTTATTATACAACATGTACCACTATAATATGTCAAGCAATTTTTCTTGATTTCACCTTTTCTTCATTGACATATAGTGTCAAGTATTTTTTCTTGATTTCTTTTTCCTACGGTGTTGCATTCTCTTTTTAGTTGTGTTAAATTATAGTAGTGTTTTTAGCATCGCATAAAAGACTAACATTGAAAAATTACGTATGTTACGGTAGTTAAGGGAGGGAAATATAAATGGCTCGTGTTTGTGCTATCACTGGAAGAAAAGCTCGTTCTGGTAACTCTCGTTCTCACGCAATGAACGCTACAAAACGTAAATGGGGCGCTAACCTTCAAAAAGTTCGCGTACGCATCGACGGAAAAGTTCAACGTGTTTACGTTTCTGCTAGAGCATTAAAATCTGGCAAAATCGAACGTGTTTAATAATAAAAAAAAGAGCCGCTAGGCTCTTTTTTTATTATACCAATGGAAAAAGCACCGGTAATAGGTGCTTTTTTTAGTCTTTTTTGAAGGTATTTAACATCGCACGAACAATTCCACCAAGAAATTTAGGTAACTTAATTGTATAAAATCTCATGGTTTCCCTCCTAATCCCCATTACTCCACTTGTTCACTATATGATGCAAGGAGCAAAATTGTTTCTTCAATCAGTGCTTCTTATCATCATTAATATGCCAGAGGTAAATGAAAAAGTACCTTTTTCCTCAATGAGTTCATTACTAATACAAAGTGTCGATCCCCACTCTATTGTTTTATTAGTAAGAGGGTACTTAAAGCCTTGAAGTGTAATGCCTTCTACCCTTTCAGTAACTGGTACAAATGATACATATGGAAAATGTTCATTTCCTTCAATTATATACACACCTATCTTTTTCACCATTATCTCATTTTTATTATCCACAATACACATTTCTACCTGTGCTTCTAATCCCTTTAAAAGCATCTGTATATTCGCTAAACCGTGATCAAGCCTTCCACCAGTAGCACCAAAAATACGAATTAATTTTGGTTTCTGTTCTAAAGCCCAGCTAATTGCAATTTCTAAATCTGTTTGATCTTTTTCTCGCGGGACAATATGTAATTCATTTGTTTGCTGTCTCATCCATGCTAATTCCTCATCAGTAACTGAATCATAATCCCCAAACGCAACAGCCGGAGTGATTCCTCTTTTCAACAAACGGTACACTCCTCTATCAACGGCCGCCCAAACTACTTCTTCATTTTCATACCGAGAAAAATCTGCGCAGTATTCTGCAGGTCCTCCCGCTAAAATATGAATAATCATTTTTCCTTCCCCTTCTATTGTAAAAAGGCAATCTGCCATTCGGTAGATTGCCTTTCTCCTTATTTGCCACTCTAACATGTATAAATAGTGAAGTCTTACTGAACTAGAAGCTTCACTATGATAAAGGTTCGTTCATTCTTTATCCGCGAATTACACGAATTGCTTCACCGCGGTCTTTTTGATTGTATACTGCTGATCCCGCTACAAGAACATTCGCTCCTGCTTCAATACAAAGTCTTGCCGTTTCAGCGTTGACACCACCATCAACTTCAATTTCCACTTGTAGATTTCGCTCTTTAACCATTTCTGCAACTTGTTTGATTTTCGGTAATACAGAATGGATAAACTTCTGTCCGCCAAATCCAGGATTTACTGTCATAAGTAATACCATGTCTATATCTTCTAATACATGCTCAATCGTTGAAACTGGAGTATGTGGATTTAATACAACTCCCGCTTTAATGTCATGAGATTTAATTAACTGAATTGTACGATGTAGATGTGGACAAGCTTCTACATGAACAGTAATAATATCAGCTCCCGCTTTTGCAAAAGTTGGGATATAGTTATCAGGATTTTCAATCATTAAATGTACATCTAATGGTAATGATGTAATCGGTCGAATTGCTTCTACAATTAATGGTCCAATCGTAATATTTGGTACGAAATGTCCATCCATTACATCGACGTGAATGTAGTCAGCTCCGCCTTTTTCTACATCTTTAATCTCTTCCCCTAATCTTGAAAAATCTGCTGATAAAATCGATGGTGCAATTTTGATCATGACTAATACCTCGGCTTTCTCTCTCTAATTTCTTCTACGAATTGTTTGTAATTCTTATAACGATATTCGGTAATCTTTCCTTCTTCAACCGCAGCTTTCACTGCACATTTCGGCTCAACAAGGTGTGTACACCCTCTAAATTTACAGTATTGGCTCGCTTCTTTCAACTCTGGAAAACAATATGTAAGGTCTTCTACCTCTATATCTATGAAATCAAGCGAACTAAAACCAGGTGTATCCGCAACAAGTCCGCTTCCAACTGTAATTAATTCCACGTGTCTTGTCGTGTGCTTTCCACGCCCTAAATGTGAGGAAATATCATTAGTTTTCAATTCTAAATCTGGGCGTAATACGTTTAGCATTGAAGATTTCCCAACACCAGATTGGCCTGCAACGACGGAAATACAACCTTCTAAGAATGGTTTCAGAATATCAATACTTTCCGCAGTATTTATAGAAGTAAACAACACATCATAACCCATTTCACGATAATCATTCGCATAAGATTCAACAGTTCCTCTCATTTTTTCATCTACTAAATCCATCTTACTAATACAAATAATCGGCTTAATGTTATGATATTCAATCAACACTAAAAATCGATCTAACAGTCCTGGATTAAAATCTGGTTCTACCGCAGAGAAAACGAGAATCGCTTGATCAACATTAGCAATAGGAGGTCTAACAAGTTCATTTTTTCGATCAAATACTTCTAACACATATCCTTCACTCGGATTATCTGCTTGAAAAACGACTTGGTCTCCTACAAGTGGCGTAATTTTATTCTTTCTAAATACACCACGCCCGCGACATTGTGTAATCCCTTCCTCATTCTGCACATAATAAAACCCACTTAGAGCTTTTACAATTTTTCCTTCTGGCATATAATTCTCCTTTATTTTGTATAAAATGAAACTGCAATTAAATATGAATAGACTAGTGTTCTTTAAACAATTATTTCAAAGCCCACCAAATATATACCCAGGCTCATATATTTAATCTACCATCAAATTTGAAATATTATTTACAACAGTATCACTTTTACAGCTTTTTGAATCATATATTTTTGCCTGTTATACAGTCCACGATGTAGACAGCATAACAGGCAAGAGTAATACATCCCATCTTCTATATAAGGACGATGAAATTCACTATTATTGAGCTGGATATGGTACTTCTTTGTCGATAATTGTTACTCCATCTCGAACAATTTTATAGTGTCCCTTTGCACCTTCTTGGATTACAAATTCTAAAGAAATTGTCGCTGACTCTGAAATCGTTCTAGTTTCAACTGGTCTATCCATTTTTTGCTGCATATCTTCTTTATAAATTTCTATTGTTTGCGGTTTTTTCTCACCTGTTGCAGAAGGCTCATATGGGATAGAAATATTATCCACTTTTACCGTTTTCGTCACTTTAGGCTTCGGGCCATCAGAGATAACAATCGTTACTTTATCTCCTTCTTTTAAAGGTGTCCCAGGCTTTGGAAATTGTGAAATAACAAGGCCTTTATCAATTGCATCTGAATATTCTCTTTTTATATCAGAAACAAGCTTTCTTTCATTTAAATAACCTTTCACGCTATTTTCAGTCCATCCTGAAAAATCACCTGGCCTAATCTGATAAGGCCCTTTACTTACCCAAATTTTCAGTTCCTGTTCTGCCTCTATAACCATTTGGTCAGGAGTTGGTATTTGTTCTACAATTTCACCTTTTGGCTTATCATTTTCAATATAATTTACTGTAACTTGTTTATATTTTTCTTCTAACTCAGCCCTTATACTCTCGAAATCTTTTCCTGTGAAATCACTCATCTTACTTTTCTTTTTTCCACCTGATTGATAGATAGTGATTTTAGAGTTTTCTTTCACTACTCTTCCAGCTATAGGATCTGTTTTTATCACTTTTCCGGCTTCAACGTCATCTGTATATACAATATTAGGTTCAGTAACTTCAAACCCCTTTTCAACTAATGTATTTACAGCTGTTGTATATTTCATACCAGCCACGTCAGGAACCTTCACATCTTTCGGAATAAAGAAGCCTGGAATAACAGTAAGCGCTAATGTTATCCCTATCGCTAAAAGTAAAAATGTTGTAATTAAAACCTTCAGCCATTTGTTACTTCGTTTTTTCTTCTTACCTGATTCGGTCTCTTCTTTTCTTACTTGTTCATCCACTTTACTTCCTTTTAATACAATCGTTTCATCACTTACATTTTGAAATAGTTGTTCTTGTTGAATAATTGGAATCGCTTTCGTTGCTTCCATATCTTCTGGTATGTAAAATGGTTGTTCATTGATTCGTTCTGGGTATAGTGCTGTTTCAATATCTCGTTTCATCGCGTTAGCAGATTGATATCGATGGAACGGATCTTTCGCAGTTGCCTTTAATATAATATTTTCAACACTTTGTGGAATATTTTCATTCCATCTTTTTGGAGATGGCATTTCATTTTGTAAATGTTTTAACGCAATTGCAACAGCAGATTCACCAGAAAACGGTTGTCTTCCTGTTAACAATTCAAACATAACAATCCCAAGTGAATAAATATCTGATTGTTTATTCGCTATACCGCCGCGCGCTTGTTCTGGTGATAAATAATGCACCGAACCGAGCACCGAATTTGTATGTGTAATCGTTGCTGCACTTGTAGCTGTCGCAATTCCAAAGTCTGTGACTTTTATCACTCCATCATCTCGGATCAAAATGTTGTGCGGTTTAATATCGCGATGCACAATCTCAAAATGATGGGCGTGTGCCATGGCGGATGTTAACTGCTCCATTATATCAAGAGCTTCTCCTATCGGTAACATCCCTCGATCAATTATGTATTGCTTCAATGTTCGTCCAGGTACATATTCCATTACAAGATAATATATACCATCCTCTTCCCCAACATCATACATATTCACAATATTTGGATGCGACAACGTTGTAACAGATTGCGCTTCTCGATGGAAACGTTTAATAAACTCTTCATTATTTGAATAGTCGAGTCTTAATATTTTTACCGCTACATCTCGGCCAAGTATATCATCATGAGCTAAATATACATTGGCCATTCCTCCACCGCCAATCATTTTCAGCAGCTTATAACGGTCATTTAAGCGTTTTCCAATCAGCACGTTGCACTTCACCTACTTTCGTTTGTCGAATCCGCATAATCAATAATAGCGAGGGTGATATTATCTTCTCCACCACGATCATTTGCTAATTGAATGAGATGCTCTCCCTTCACCTCGAGCTGTTCATTCAATTGTAAAATTTGTTGCATATCATCAATAGAAACTTTGTTAGACAATCCATCAGAGCAAAGAAGCAATTGATCGTCTTCTTCGAGCACCAATGTTTTAACATCTAGTCCGACTTTTTCTTCTGTTCCTAACGCTCTTAACAGAACATTCTTTTTCGGGTGATATTCTGCATCTTCTTTTGAAATTTCACCGTGCCTAACAAGTTCATTTACAAGTGAGTGATCTTCCGTTACAAGCGATATTTCTCCCTCTGATACCATATAACAACGACTATCTCCTATATGACCTATTGTTACAAAATTAGGTGTACAAATCGCCACGATAACCGTTGTTCCCATACCATTACATTCTACATGCTGCTTAGAGTAAGCATATATGCGCTCATTAATAATTCCAACGTTAGTATGTAACCACTTTTCTACCTTTTTAGGCTCATTCATATTATGCGTTTGCTTCCAATAATCATGGAATAATTGAATAGCCATCGAGCTAGCTACATCGCCAGCTCGATGACCTCCCATTCCATCTGCTACTACCGCTAAAATATTTCCATCTAAATTGTGAAAAACTCCTGCACTATCTTCATTATGTTGACGAACTTTCCCTTTATCCGATAGAAACACGGCTTTCATCTCGTCACCTCGTCTCTTCTTTGCGCTCCTTTGCACGCAACTGACCGCAGGCTGCATCAATATCATGACCTTGTTCACGGCGAATTGTTACATTCACTCCACGATCTTTTAGCGTCTTTTCAAATAAGAAAATTTGCTCTCGTGGCGTACGTACATAATCACGTTCTGGCACGTAGTTTACCGGAATTAAGTTTACATGACATTTTACACCTTTTAAGAGCGCAGCAAGTTCTTCAGCTTGCTCAACTTGGTCATTTTCCCCTCCAAATAAGCCATATTCAAACGTAATACGACGCCCTGTTCTATTTACATAGTATTTAACAGCTTCCATTAAATCTGGTAGCTTATAAGCACGGTTAATCGGCATTAATTTTGAACGTAACTCTGTATTTGCAGAATGCAATGAAATCGCAAAATTAATTTGCATATCTTCTTCAGCGAACTTATAAATTTTTGGAACAATTCCACTTGTTGAAACTGTCATATGTCTTGCACCAATATGAATTCCTTTTTCATGATTTACAATGCGTAAGAATGACATTAAGTTATCATAATTATCAAATGGTTCTCCAATTCCCATAACAACAAGAGAACTTACACGTTCTTCTGTTTCATCAAGCGCACGCTGAACTTCTACTACTTGCGCTACAATTTCTCCAGCCTCTAAGTTTCGTTTTAACCCACCAAGTGTAGAAGCACAGAACGTACAGCCAATGCGGCAACCTACCTGTGTTGTTACACAAATGGAATTTCCATATTCATGTCGCATTAGTACAGTTTCAATAGAGTACCCATCGTATAACTGGAATAGGAATTTAATCGTTCCATCCGAAGACGTTTGTTTTACTAAAGTGTTTAAAGTAGTAATATCAAAGGAATTCGACAATTTATCGCGCAATCCTTTAGCAAGGTTTGACATATCCTCATAATTTTTTACACGTTTTTTATATAGCCAATCAAAAATTTGTCCTGCACGGAACTTAGGTTCTCCTTGTTCCTTTAACCAATCTTGCATTTCATGAAGTTGTAAAGAATAAATTGATGGTTTCTTTGTTTCTAGATTTTTCTTTTGTTTTTTTACAGTCGTTTCCATGATGCTACACCTTCTTTCTTAAACAAGCAATATAAAAGCCATCTGTTGCAAAATAATGCGGTAAAATTCGTACTTGACCTTCATCAATATACGGATTTAACTTTTCTGGCATGCGATCTTTTATCGTAGTATCCCATTCAAATTCAGGATGCTCTTGTAAAAATTGCTTTATTACTTGTTCATTTTCTATTTTTTCAATTGTGCACGTACTATAAACAAGGCGACCACCTTGTTTTAACAATGGTGCTATTTTTTCTAGTATCGCTAGTTGAATCGTTGATAATCTTTCACTATCGCCCTTATCTTTACCTAACTTAATATCAGGTTTACGTCTAATAACACCAAATCCAGAACATGGTGCATCTACTAATATTTTGTCAAAAGATTCATTTGCAAAATGCTCTTGAACTTTTCTAGCATCTAAAGCCATCGTTTCTACATTTTCTAAACCAAGTCTCTTCGCCTGTTGTTCAATTAAACGTACTTTATGTGCGTGTAAATCAAGCGACATTACCTTACCAGTTCCGTCCAAACGCTCTGCAATATGAGTTGTTTTTCCGCCAGGAGCAGCACAACTATCTAGAACTGTATCTCCTTTATTCGGTTCTAAAGCACGTGCTACAAGCATTGAGCTTTCATCTTGAATAGAAAGGAAACCTTTTTTGAACGCTTCTGTATGTGCGACATTTCCTCTTTCAATTTGAATTGCATCCTCTGACAATTCGCC
Organism: Bacillus mycoides; assembly: GCF_001757995.1. Classification (GTDB taxonomy): domain Bacteria; phylum Bacillota; class Bacilli; order Bacillales; family Bacillaceae_G; genus Bacillus_A; species Bacillus_A mycoides_B. The sequence continues at coordinate 208,181 of NZ_LXLV01000062.1, forward strand.
ACGTTTTGCTTCTATACCCTCATCAGCTAATAACGCAACCGCTTCTTCTACCGTTACTTTATCAACATTTACACGTGCTGTTGGTACAGGTGGCAACATATTTACTTCACACATTTTCTCTGCTGTCTCTAAACCATATTCGGATGCCCATTCTTGTACAAGCCACATTGGATGACTCGTTGCAATTGCAAGACGTTCTACTGGATTTTCGATTTCTTCTAACGAAGGTACACCTTCTCGCTGAATTGAACGCAATACTCCGTTCACCATACCTGAAATCCCTTTATGTCCACGACGCTTTGCAATCTCAACTGCTTCATGAATAGCCGCTCTTTCTGGAACTCGGTCTAAATATAGCATTTGATATAAAGATAGGCGAAGCAACACTCTTACCCACGCTTCAACCTTTTTTCTTAAAAATGGTTGAAGATAATAATCTAGTGTGTCACGACGTTGAATTGTTCCATATACCATTTCAGTTAATAAACCAATATCTTTTCTGTCAATTGTATTTTTTTCAATCAGATTATTTAAAAGTAAGTTGCTATATGCACCACTTTTTTCTACTTGAATTAAGCCATCCAGAGCTAACTCACGAACATTTTGTCTCATGCATTTTCTCCTAACTTCGTACCAATTTCAGGTTTTGTTCCACGTAAAAATTGTGAACAACTCATACGCTTTTTACCAGACGGTTGTAATTCAGTGATTTTAACACCTGTCTCATTCCCTGTTGCAACAACAAATCCATCTTCTTCAAGAGCTACTATTGTACCTGGTTCAGCTTTCTCTGTAATAGAGATCTTCTCTCCCCACCATACTTTAATAACTTGTCCTACCAAAGTCGTATAAGCAACTGGCCATGGATTCAATCCGCGAATGTGATTGTATACTTCTTCACCTGTTTTTGTCCAATCAATTATCTCTTGCTCACGTTTAATATTATATGCAAACGTCACTTCAGCTTCACTTTGTTTAATTGGTTCTAGTTTACCCTGAATTAGTAAAGGAACCGTTTTAGATAAAAGGTGTGCTCCTGCTTCGCTTAACTTATCAAATAATGAACCTGTTGTTTCACGCTCTTCAATTTCTACTTCTACTTGCGTTAATATATCGCCAGCATCTAATTTTTCTACCATATACATAATTGTAATACCTGTTTTCTCTTTACCTTCCATGATCGCATAATGAATTGGTGCACCACCGCGAAGTTCTGGAAGTAATGACGCGTGGACATTAATACATCCATACTTTGGCGCTTCTAAAATTTCATTCGGTACGATTTGTCCAAATGCCGCTGTTACAATTAAGTCGGGCTCTAGTGCTAATACTTTTTCATATTCGTCCTTTTCACGAATTTTTAACGGCTGCAATACTGGAATACCATGTTTCTCCGCTTCTACTTTAACAGGAGTAGGTGTTAAAACCTTTTTTCTACCGACTGGACGATCAGGTTGCGTTACAACACCAACTACGTCATATCCGTCCTCGATAAGACGACGAAGCACCGGCACAGAAAAGTCCGGTGTCCCCATAAATACTACTTTCATCATTCAAAAACCGCTCCTTTTAAACCTATTCTAATTCGCCTGCTTCATAATATCTTTTCACTTTAGATGTAAATAAAACACCGTGTAAATGATCGATTTCATGCTGAATTGCACGCGCTAAGAAGTCATCCGCTTCTAATAAAAATATTTTACCGCGACGATTTTGCGCACGTACTTTAATGTAATCTGCACGCTCCACTTCACCATAAAGTCCCGGAAAGCTTAAGCAACCTTCGGGACCTACTTGTTCACCACGTTTTTCTAAAATAACAGGATTAATTAATTCAATTTTACCCGTATCATCACCGATATCAACAACAGCAACTTGTAAGCTTACACCTACTTGTGGCGCAGCTAGACCAACGCCGTCTGCAATTAACATTGTTTCATGCATATCTTTTAACAATTTCACTAACTTTTTATCAAAGTTAATTACTCTTTCGCATGGTGTTTCTAACACTTCATTTGGATGCTTTACAATTTCTAAAACTGCCATATTTCCCTCCGCTACATTAACATTGTTGGATTAAAATCAATTGAGATTTGTAGCTCTTTTTGCATTTCTGCTTGATAATGTTCATTTACCATTTTGAGCACGTTCTTTAAGTTTGGTTCCCGTTTGTATTTTATCATGCATTGGTAACGATATCTATCTTTTATCCTTGGAATTGCTGAAGCAACCGGCCCTAACACCATTGTTTGCCTTGAACAATGCGTTCGTAAATGACCGACAATTTTTTCCGTCACTTGGACTGCCTTTAATAATTCCGGATGAGATACAGTTACAAGTACAACGTAGTAATATGGCGGATATTGTCTCATTTGCCTCATTTGCATTTCTTGCTCATAAAATACATCATATTGTTGATTCTTTGCTAATTCTACACTGTAATGTTCCGGCGTATACGTTTGAATTACAACTTCCCCTGGCAATTCATGTCTTCCTGCACGTCCACTCACTTGTGTCAATAGCTGATATGTCTTTTCACTCGCCCGAAAATCAGGTAGATGAAGCATCGTATCCGCCGTTAAAACCCCAACAAGCGTCACCTTCGGAAAATCAAGCCCTTTTGCAATCATTTGTGTTCCAAGTAATATATCTGCTTTCTCTTCACCAAACGCCTTTAATAATTTTTCATGCATTCCTTTACGGCTTGTTGTATCCACATCCATTCGAATGACCCGCGCCTGTGGAAATAGTTTTGTGATTTCTTCTTCAACCTTTTGCGTCCCTGTACCAAAGAAACGAATATACGTACTATTACAAGCAGGACACTCCGTTGGCATATTTTCCTCATGACTACAATAATGACATTTTAAACGATGGTTCATTTTGTGATATGTCAACGAAATATCACAATGCGGACATTGTACGACATACCCACAATCACGGCACATCACAAACGTAGAATGACCCCTTCTATTTAAAAAGAGAACCATTTGTTCATTCTTTTCTAATCGATCTGCTATTTTTTCATGCAGTACCTTTGAAAACATTGAGCGATTTCCATCACGTAGCTCTTCACGCATATCAACAATTTCTACAGTCGGCAAAGCTTGTTTGTTCATACGTTTTTCCATTGTAAGCAACCCATAGACACCTTTTTTCGCTCTAGCAAACGATTCAAGTGTCGGCGTTGCACTTCCGAGAACGATTGGACACTTATGGTATTTCCCTCTCCACACTGCTACATCTCTCGCATGATACTTCGGGTTATCTTCTTGCTTATAACTCGATTCATGTTCCTCATCAATAATAATGATTCCTAAATTTTCAAAGGGAGCAAAAATAGCTGAACGCGCACCAACTACCACTTTCACTTCTTTTCTTAAAATTTTGCGCCATTCATCATACTTTTCTCCAACAGAAAGTGCACTGTGAAGAACTGCAACTTGCGAACCGAACCTACCTTTAAAGCGATCTACCATCTGGGGCGTTAGCGCAATTTCAGGAACAAGCACAATTGCTTCTTTTCCTTTCTCGAGCACCGCTGCTATAGATTGTAAATACACTTCAGTCTTACCACTTCCTGTAACACCATATAGTAAAAATGGATTGTAAGTTTCATTTGTAATTGATGACAAAATCGGTGTAATTACTTGTTTTTGTTCCTCAGTAAGCGGAAATGGTTTCGTTTGTTCAAAATCATCATCGTCATACGGATTCCGGTATACTTCTACATACTTTTCTGAGATTAGACCCTTTTTAATAAGTGATTTTATTGGAGCATCTGTTATTTGTAATTCTTCTGTTAAATTTTTTAACGGTACACTTTTGTAGTTTTCTACAAAATAATAGAGTACGTCTTGTTGTTTTTTACTTTTCAGTTCGAATGCTGCTAATTCCAATTTATCTGCCGGCAACTCCGGTTGAACTACTCTTTGTTTCTTCTTCTGCACTTTATCCTTTACTTGATAAACCACTTCAGTCGTACCATTTTTAATTTCTTGTTGAATAGTGCGATATAGGTGCGGCTGCGCTTCGATAGCTTCCCAATCTATCGTTTCCTTCCCTTGAAATAAAGAAAGAATTTCTGGCGCTACTTCTTCTTGGTTACGAAGTTGCAGACGCTTTTTATATGTTGCTTTTATCGCCGTCGGAAGCATTACCTGAAAAGCTGAAATCATATAACATAACGTTTCACTTGTAAGCCAATACCCAAGCTTTAATAATTCATCATTTAAAACCGGAGTGACATCTAATATTTCATACAACGATTTTAACTTTTTGCTTTCTAGGTCAACCGAATCCTTTATGCCAATAATAAAACCTTGCAATTTCCTCGGACCGAATGGGACTACTACACGCATTCCTGTTTGCACGATATCTTCCCATTTTTTAGGGATAATATAATCAAACGGTCGATCTGTTTGACGTGCAGGTACATCAACAACTACACTTGCAAATTTCATACACGATCATCTTCTAACATCATTTCTATTTGCTTTAATATTTCACGAGCCACTTCTTTCTTCGTTAAAAGTGGCAGCTCAATAATTTCTCCATCTTTTCTATACATTGTCACAATATTTGTATCTGTACCAAACCCAGCTCCTTGAGCTTTCACGTCATTCGCAACAATCATATTTGCATTTTTCTCACGTAATTTTCTCGTTGCGTATTCCTCTATGTTTGTCGTTTCAGCTGCAAAACCGATAAGTAACTGTCGGTCCTTCTTCTCACCTAACGTTTTTAAAATATCCACTGTTCTTTCTAATTCAATTACAGCATCGCCATTTTTCTTTTTCATTTTATCATCATGAACATATTTTGGGCGGTAATCTGCAACTGCTGCTGTTTTGATGACAACATCCACATTCTGATAATGTTGAAGGACCGCCTCTAACATATCTTGTGCAGATTCTACTTGTATTGTTGTTACATGTAATGGTGACTCTAACGCTGTCGGTCCTGACACAAGTATGACATCAGCACCTAAGCCTGCTGCAACTTCTGCGATCGCATACCCCATCTTTCCAGAAGAAAAATTCGTCATAAAGCGAACCGGATCAATCTTTTCACGTGTCGGTCCAGCTGTTATTAATATTCGCTTTCCTTGCAATGGTTTTTGTTCTGAGAAAGCCTCTTCTAACCGTCCAATAATCGCTTCAGGTTCTTCCAGTCTTCCTTTTGCTACATAACCACATGCTAAAAAACCTTCCCCAGGCTCAATAAATGTATATCCTAATGTTTTTAACGTCATCATGTTTTTTTGAACAATTTTATTTTCATACATATGCACATTCATAGCCGGTGCAATCCACACTGGAGCTGTAGTAGCTAACAAAGTAGTTGTAATCATATCATCAGCAATACCGCCAGCTAACTTTCCAATGCAATTAGCTGTAGCCGGTGCAACAAGTACAACATCTGCCCAATCCGCTAAATCAATATGAGCGATAACAGCCGAGTCTCTCTCATCAAACGTATCCGTATATACATCATGGCGAGAAAGTGCTTGAAATGTAAGAGGCGTAACAAACTTCACTGCCGACTCACTCATCATTACTTTTACAAGAGCGCCAGCTTGTGTCAATTTACTTGTTAACGCAGCGGCTTTAAAAACTGCAATGCCTCCTGTTACACATAGAAGTATCTTTTTCCCTTTTAGCATATGACTCGTCCTCTTTCTTTTTCAAACTTATTCTACTGAAATAGAATTTTCAGCTCGTCAGTACCAGTATTTCGTTCCGTCTTTTTCGATTCCTTTTCATCCCTTTCGTAAAAAAATAACAACCTACTTGTAAATAGGTTGTTACCGTTACATAGAAAATTATAAAGTCTATGTTTTAATTTGTCGAAAAGAATGTCTTAATCAATTATTTTGTCATCGCTTGGTACATATTTTAATACTTCTGCATCGATTTCTTCTAATGATTTACCTACACATTTATGAGAAACAGGTTGCTCAATAACACAATTGTCAGCAATTTGCATTTCACGTGCACGCTTTGCAGCTACTGTTACAAGTGTATATTTAGAATCGATTTTTGTTAATAATGAGTCAATTGATGGATTTAACATAATTATAGACCCTCCGTCATTTCTTTATAGTATTTTGCCACTCTTTCGCGGCGGCAATGTTCACCAACCACAATTGCTTTAATTCGGTCGCAAGCTAATTCAACTTGATCGTTTTCTACAACATAGTCATAAGCGTCCATCATTTCGATTTCTTCTTTTGCTACAGTTAAACGATTTTCAATAACATCTTCAGTTTCTGTACCACGGCCGACAATTCGGTTCTTTAGTTCAGATAAACTTGGAGGTGCTAAGAAAATAAATACACCTTCAGGGAAGGCTTTCTTAACTTGAATTGCTCCTTGCACTTCAATTTCTAAAAACACATCTTTTCCTTCTTGTAACGTTTTTTCAACATAATCAATCGGTGTTCCGTAATAATTACCAACGAACTCAGCCCATTCAAGTAACTTTTCATTACGAATCATTTCTTCAAATTCTTCTCTCTCTTTAAAGAAATAATCCACACCATCTACTTCACCTTCACGCGGTTTACGTGTCGTAACTGAAATAGAGTACTGAAAACGTGTGTCTTCATGGCTAAACAGCTCTTTTCGAACCGTTCCTTTCCCGACACCAGAAGGTCCCGAAAGAACGATGAGCAATCCTCTTCTACTTCTCATAAATATGTAAAACCTACCCTTCCTCACTTAAATCTTCTTTATTATTCAAACGATGTGCAATCGTCTCTGGCTGAATTGGACTTAATACTACATGCCCATCATCCATAACAATAACCGCCCTTGTTTTTCTCCCATACGTAGCATCAAGCAAAGCATTATGTTCACGTGCTTCCTGTACTGTTCGTTTAATAGGAGCTGACTCCGGACTTACAATAGCAATAATTCGATGAGCAGATACAATATTTCCGTATCCAATATTTAAAAACCGCATGGCCATAGTTTGCGCCTCCTAGTAAGTCTATCCGATTTCTCCACCACGTATAACTTTATATATTTTTTGAAAGCTACTCAATATTTTGTACTTGTTCACGAATTTTTTCAAGGTTATTTTTCATTTCTACAACATATTTTGAAATTGTTAAGTCATTTGCCTTAGAACCTATCGTATTAACTTCCCTATGCATCTCTTGCACGATGAAGTCCATTTTCCTTCCAACAGGCTCTGTAATTTGCAGTGCTTCACGAAATTGATCTAAATGACTTTGTAAGCGAACTAATTCTTCGTGAATATCTGAACGCTCTGCAAAGATTGCTATTTCTGTCAACAATCGTTGTTCATCTAAATCTTGGTTATGTAATTCTTTTAAACGATTTTCTAATCGTTCACGATATTTTTGTGTAACAATTGGTGCATGTGGAATAATTGCATTTACACAATTATGAATCTCTTGCAAACGATATGCTATATCTTTATGTAATCGTTCTCCTTCGCCATCTCTCATCGTTTTCAACATATGAGCAGCTTGGCGAACAGCCTCATATAAACCAGTTTCAAATTGTTCATTTACATTTTCTATTTCTTCAACTGCCGTTACTTCTGGCATTCCCATTAGCTGCCCGAGTGTAATAGAATCTTGTAATTGAAATTTCCCTTTTATATCTTCCATAATGGATTGGTACTGCTTGAGAAGTTCCCAATTCACAGTTAATTTTCTTTCAACAAGCCCTTCACCTGTTATACTAATAGACACTTCAATACGTCCACGGCGAACTTGTTTTGCAATTATTTTACGAATCTTGTCTTCAAACACCATCATTTGCTTCGGAAGCCGAATACTCATTTCTAAAAAACGATGGTTCACCGACTTCATTTCTACTGTTATTTGAAAAGTATCGTTTTCTACTTTCGACCTTCCAAATCCTGTCATACTACAAATCATCTTTATCACATCCAAGCCATGAAATAACTCAATGAAAAAGGTAATAGAGACAAGGCTCTACTACCTTCTGTAAATTATATCATATTTTCATATCATTGACTATTTCAAGTTTAATCCCTTCTTATATAACAGTGGCTTTTTCTTTTTCTCCTTTTTTCTTGTTAATAAAGATCCTACTAATAAGAAGGTCGGAATAGATGATAATCCCCCAATTAACAACCAATCTCGTGCTTGTATCGGCATTGTGCTAAAAATCGGCTGTAATGGTGGATAATATATAACTACAAGCATTAACAGTAAAGAAATAATAACCGCCCCTACTAAATATATATTTCCAAACGGGTTGCGGTGAAATATAGAATGTTCACTACGACAATCAAATACATGAATAAGCTGAGCCAGTACTAATGTTGCGAAGGCTACCGTTTGTGCATACTTCAATTCATTCGGATGCTGGTTAAATGCAATAATAAACGCTACTAATGTAACTGCTCCGATTAGAAAACCACGACTTATAATTTTCCACGCAAGCCCTCTAGCGAACACCCCTTCTTTCGGATGGCGTGGTGTTCTCTTCATCACATCTCCTTCAGCCTTATCCAAACCTAATGCCATCGCTGGTAAACCGTCAGTAACTAAGTTCACCCATAAAATTTGAATTGGAACCATCGGCAATGGCAGTGCAAGTAACATCGCAAATAACATAACTAAAATTTCACCAACATTAGATGCTAACAAATACCGAATAAACTTCCGAATATTTTCATATATGTTTCTACCTTCTTTAATCGCCGACTTAATCGTAGCAAAGTTATCATCTAACAACACAAGTGAAGAAGCTTCTTTTGCAACATCTGTCCCTGTAATTCCCATTGCAATCCCTATATCAGCTGTTTTAATAGCTGGAGCATCGTTCACTCCATCACCTGTCATAGCTACTATATGCCCCTTATTTTGCAGTGCCTTAACGATTTTCAATTTATGCTCAGGAGATACACGAGCGAATACATACGTATCTTCTACAATATCTTCTAATGCCTCTACATCCATATTCGCAAGTTCTACACCTTCAACAACGCGTCCACCCGCCGGTAAAACCCCTAACTGTTCCGCAATTGCCATTGCTGTCACTTTATGATCTCCCGTAATCATTACCGTTCTAATACCAGCTTCCTTACACTCTTTCACCGCTTGCGCCACTTCTAGTCTTGGCGGATCTATCATTCCTTGTATTCCAACAAGCATAAAATCCTGCTCGACTTCTCTTTCATGTTCAATTGAATCTGTAGCTTTTAACGGTTTAAATGCCACCGCAATCGTTCGTAAAGCTTGACTTCCTAAACTATGAATCGCTGCCTGCACTTCTTTTCGATACATTTCACTTAAAGGCTGCTGCTTATTTCCCCATAAAATTGTTTGACTCATTTGCAAAAGAACATCTGGTGCTCCTTTTGTAATAACAAATTTTTTACCTTCACGATCACGAACAATAACGCTCATCATTTTTCTAGTTGAATCAAAAGGAAATTCACGAATGACTTCAAACTTTCCTTTAAGAACTTCACGTGATATTCCCGCCTTCATTGCAGCAGCAACGAGAGCTCCCTCTGTTGGATCTCCATCTAACACATACGTCTTTTTCTTTTGAATAACATTCGCATTATTACATAAACAGCCAAATGTAAGTAGTTGATACAGTGATTTCGTCTTAGTAGGGTCAATTACTTCTTCACCTTTCATAAACGAACCTGCCGGCTCATAGCCTTGACCTGTTACTTTCCACAATTCTCCGCCTGACCACATATGTGTTACCATCATTTTATTTTGTGTCATTGTTCCTGTTTTATCTGAGCAAATAACAGAAGCACAGCCTAACGTTTCTACCGCTGGCAACTTTCGCACAATTGCCCTCTTTTTAATCATACGCTGTACGCCAAGTGATAGCGCAACCGTAACGATAGCTGGCAATCCTTCTGGAATAGCCGCAACAGCAAGCGAAACCCCAGCCAAAAACATGTGATACACTTCATTCCCTTGATATACACCAGCTAATACAACAAGAGCCGTCAAAATAAGAGCAACAATAATTAAAATTTTCCCAAGCTGTTCTAATCTTCTTTGTAATGGCGTTTCCATTTGCTCAGCATTTTGCAACATATTTGCAATTTGCCCCATAGCTGTATTCATTCCAGTCGCTACGACTACCCCTGTTCCAGCACCTCTCGTTATCATCGTTCCCATAAATGCCATGTTTTTTTGATCACCAATTGAAACATCTTGGCCTTGTAACGCCTCTACCTTCTTTTGTACAGGCAATGACTCTCCTGTAAGAGCCGATTCTTCAATATATAAACTTGAAGATTCCACAAGGCGAACATCCGCGCCAATACGGTCACCACTAGAAAACTTAATAATATCACCTAGTACAAGCGCTTTTGACGGCGCTTTTATCCACTTCCCATTTCTTAGTACAGTAACTTGAGGGGCTGCCAATTCTTTTAAAGCTTCCAACGATTTTTCAGCTTTCCTCTCTTGAAAGAAACCGAGGACACCATTGATAATAACAATTGCAACAATTGCAATCGAATCAATATACTCTCCTAAAAAAGCTGAAATAATTGTAGCACCAAATAAAACAAGTACCATAAAGTCTTTAAATTGCGCTAAAAACACCATAAGCGCAGAAGGCCGCTTTGCTTCTTGCAATTCATTTGTACCAAATTTCTTTAATCGGCCCTCTGCTTCTTGTTCTGTAAGACCTACCTCCACATTCGTATTCGTTCTTTCCTCCACTTCATGTGCTCGCATTTCATACCAGTTCATCCTGCCATCGACCTCCTGATTCCAGACATACTCTAATGAAAGCTTATTCAGCCTCGTCCAAAAAAATGCTATAATTAACTTTTAGTTAGAAAGGAGTGTTCATTCATGGCATTCGATGGATTATTTACAAGAGCAATTACACATGAAATTGCAAATTCTCTTCAAACAGGAAGAATTTCAAAAATATATCAACCCTCAAAATATGAAGTTTTATTACATATTCGAGCAAACGGAAAAAACCAAAAGCTGATTCTTTCATCTCACCCTACATATGCGCGTATGCACTTAACAAATCAAAACTACGATTCACCAGCGCTACCGCCGATGTTTTGTATGCTTCTTCGCAAACATTTAGAAGGTGGATTTATTGAAAAAATTGAACAAATTGACTTAGAACGTATTATTCAAATTACAGTCCGCAGTCGCAATGAAATCGGTGACGAATCAGTAAAAACATTAGTAATCGAAATAATGGGACGACACAGTAATATTATCTTAGTAGATACGAAAACAAATGTTATTTTAGATAGCTTAAAACACGTTTCTTTAGCGGTAAACCGACATCGTACTGTATATGCTGGAGCTGAATATGTTGCCCCACCGGCACAACATAAAGTTAATCCGCTTCTTATCGAAACAGAAGATGATTTTATTAAACCGCTAGACTTTTTATCTGGCAACATGGACAAACAACTTGTCGGAGCATTCATGGGAATTTCCCCATTATTTGCAAAAGAAGTTGTAAAAAAAGCAGGTATGGCAAATGAAAAAGCATTATCTGAAGCTTTCTTCAGCTTGCAAAAACCATTGCTAACACATCAGTACGTGCCAGCAATGATAACAGCAAATGGAAAAGAGTTCTTTTACCTATTCCCTCTTTCTCACTTACAAGGAAACGAAAAAACATTTTCATCTGTTAGTGAATTATTAGATCGTTTCTTCTTTGGGAAAGCAGAGCGCGATCGTGTAAAACAACAAGCTCACGATTTAGAACGCTTTATGCAAAATGAAAAAACAAAAAACGAAAAGAAGCTAATTAAACTAGAAAAAACATTACAAGATGCCGGAAAAGCAGATAAATATCAACTATTTGGAGAGCTACTTACAGCCAATATGTACGCTTTGAAAAAAGGTGATAAAGAGATTGAAGTCGTTAACTATTACGACGAAAATGGTGGGACTGTAAAAATCACATTAAATCCTTTAAAAACACCATCTGAAAATGCACAACGCTATTTCCAAAAGTACCAAAAAGCGAAAAATTCAGTTGCTATTGTAGAAGAACAAATTGTAAAAACAAACGAAGAAATTCTTTATTTCGATAGCTTACTTCAACAAATGGAGGCTGCTTCTTCAAAAGATATTGAAGAAATTCGTGAGGAATTGGCAGAAGAAGGTTATGTGCGCAATCGTAAGACGAAAAACGCAAAGAAAAAACCGACAAAACCAGTGTTGGACAAATATTTAGCTAGTGATGGTACAGAAATTTTCGTCGGTAAAAACAATAAGCAAAATGATTATTTAACAACGAAATTCTCACGTCGTGATGAAATTTGGTTACATACGAAAGACATACCTGGGTCCCACGTTGTCATTCGTTCTCTTGAACCTACGGAAGAGACTTTACACGAGGCCGCTAAAATCGCTGCTTATTACAGTAAAGCAAAAGATTCTAGCTCTGTTCCGGTAGATTTCACAAAGGTACGCCATGTCAAAAAACCGAGCGGTGCAAAACTTGGATTTGTTACATATGACAATCAACAAACATTATATGTAACACCAGATGCTGATACAGTAATGAAATTAAAAGCGTAAATACTTAAAAATGCGTTGCTAGCAAGCAACGCATTTTTCTATGTATTCAGCTTAGTTCATATACCCATTCACTAATTCATAACATCTTTCTTTTGTCATCTTATATTTTTCATCTGCAGCTTCGATATATTTCATCGTTGTCAAAAAATTTGACAGTTCTATTTCGTATTTGTATAAATTTTTTTACAGTGTGTAAAGAAATTGAATCTTGAGTTGATGTTTTTTTCATTCTCCCACTGCTAATTGAAGTAATCTGTATTTCACGAGCAGCCCACCGCCCACAAATAATGGGCTAAATTTCTTATCTTCTCTAAAACATACGTAATTCCCACTATCTTTTCTCTAAAGATATTTTTTGGCACGCTATTTGCTTTATTCAATACTGTGAAAAGGGGGAATTAACATGACTTTAAGAATTAATAAAATCCAAAATCAACTAAAAAACTATGAAATTGACGGATTACTTATTACAAAAAAAGAAAATCGCCAATATGCAACAGGCTTTACAGGTAGTGCTGGCGTCGTCTTAATCTCTGCGGATAACGCTGTTTTTATAACGGATTTTCGCTATGTAGATCAAGCGAAATCACAAATAAAAGAAGCTGAAATTATTATGCATAAAGGAAATCTAGAAAAAGAAATCGCAAATCAAGTATCGAAATTAAACATTCAAAAACTTGGAATTGAAGAAAATAACATGACATTACAACAATATAAAAACTTACAAAAATACATACATGCGGAAATGGTTCAGGTGTGCGAAATCATCGAAGATATTCGTATTATTAAAGACATGCCTGAAATAGAAACAATGAAAATTGCGGCTACTATTGCAGATGAAGCATTTCACCACATCCTTCAGTTTCTAAAACCAGGAATAAGTGAGACTGATGTCCGAGATGAATTAGAATTTTTCATGCGAAAAAAAGGGGCTACATCCTCATCGTTTCAAATTATTGTAGCTTCTGGCGTTCGTTCTTCCCTTCCTCATGGCGTTGCATCGAATAAAATAATCGAGCACGGCGATATCGTTACATTAGATTTCGGTGCACTTTATAACGGATATTGTTCCGATTTAACACGTACTGTAGCAATCGGCGAACCATCAGAAGAATTCAAAAAAATATATAATGTTGTATTAGAAGCATTGAAGCGTGGAACTGAAGCCATTAAACCTGGAGAAACTGCGAAAAGTATCGATGATATAACGAGAGATTACATTACAGAACATGGATACGGTCAATATTTCGGTCACTCTACTGGTCATGGGCTTGGGTTAGAAATTCATGAACCTCTCCGCTTATCCCAAGAAAGTAAGGCTACTTTAGAAGAAGGTATGGTTGTTACAGTTGAACCAGGTATTTATATACCAAACTGGGGCGGTTGTAGAATTGAAGATGATATTGTCATCACAAAAGATGGCTATGAGGTTATTACAAAGGCAAATCGGGAACTAATTGTCATTCCCTGTTAAAAATCATGAACTTTTAAACAGGAGTTTTTTCTTTACACATAGAATTCCTTCTCTGGAGTAATTGTTTAAAGAGGGGGAATTTTAATTGAACTTTGTAATCGATAAGATAGATGGTTTACAGCTTGAATTTTCAAAACTTGTTTCCATGATGAATTACGCTCGCTATACAACAATGCAGGCTGCCGAAGGCTTAACAATTGAAGAACTTGATTATTTGTATGATGATGAAGCAAACTCAATTGGTATGCTTTTGTACCATATGGCTGCTATTGAATTTTACTACCAAATTCATACCTTTGAAGATCGTGAACCAACAGATGCTGAATTAGAACGCTGGTTACCTGCTGTTGAGTTAGGAAATCTTGGACGTGAGAAAATAAAAGGAAACTCAATAGAATTTTACATAAATACGTTACAAGAAGTACGCTCCAAAACGATTGAAACTTTTCAGTCGTTACCTGATGAATGGCTATTTAAAACGACAGACTTTTGGCATGACAAACCAGCAAATAACTACTTTAAATGGTTTCACGTATTTGAAGATGAAATCAATCATCGCGGACAAATTCGTTTAATTAAAAAGATGCAAAAAGCACATTCAGTAAAGTAAGAAAATGCCACCTTATTCGGTGGCATTTTCTTTTATTCATTAACGAATAATTTTTCGTTTACTTTTTTAGCGACTACGGCTACCGATATTAAAATGCATATTAAATATAGCAATTTCGCAATAAATAACCACCCTTGAAACATTACAATTCCATCTATTATTTCATTTCCTTTCAATAACAAAAACGGAATCGTGCTAATTATAATGACAAACTCGATGCTGAAAACAATTTTCTTTTTTCGGCTATACGCTTTCCATTCATCCCAGCGATACATGGGAGCAAAAATCAATACTCCTATACATAATATAACGCCTATCCATTCACTTTTAAGAAATTGTCCTGAAATAACTGATAATATTAAACAACCGAGCACACCATAATACCCTATTTTTTCTCTCATTCGTACTACCCTCGTTCTATTCGCTCTTTAGTATGTAACTCCCTATTCTTATCATGACTCCTAGAAAAATGACGACTACAATTACAAGATAAAGACCTTTCGCAGACGACATCCATTCTTGAAAAATAGACATTTTCTCCATTTGCTTTTGCCCCTCTATTAAAATAAACCCTACGACAAATGAACAAACAACAATGATACCTATCATAATTCCAATACTTTTCTTACTATATTGTTTCATGTCATCCCAGCGATATAAAAGTAAAAAGACAAACCCGAGAACAGGTATAATACTTATCCATTCATTCTTTGTAAATAGATTTAAAATGATTAATAGACTACAAGATATAATAAATCCCCAAAAACCAATTTTTTTGTGCATAGCCCCTCCTTAAATTCCATTTTTAGGATTAATTGTATTGTAACATCCATTTTTAAATCTTACCATTACAGTACATGAAATTTTACTTTTTTCTTTTTCCTATACTCACATACTTTCACTGCTTTCATACAATGAACTACACGAACGCCTAAGGATGTGAATGTTATGGGAGTTGAATTAACGCTTTTGCACGCTCTCTATGTTCTTTGTTTACTCACTATTATTACCTTCTTTATTTTTAGAAAAGATACGACGATCATTTGTATCGTTTTTATCTTTTTATTAGCATTAACCGCAACAAGTTCTATCCCTCTTGCCATTAGTAGTATCTTTCAAAGTTTCATTTACGCCATAACTGAACTATTACCAACTATATTAATCATCTCCATTATCGTATCGATGAGTAACCTACTCGTTCATACCGGGATAAATGATACGATGATTTCACCATTTACAAAGATGATTCGTACACCTACACATGCCTACTGGATTATCGGCCTTTTAATGATGACAATTTCTTTCTTCTTTTGGCCTTCCCCAGCTGTCGCGTTAATGGGGGCTATTTTATTACCCGTCGCTGTACGCGTCGGCCTTCCGCCAATCGGAGTTGCAATTGCTATGAACTTATTCGGACATGGGATTGCTTTATCTGGTGACTTCGTTATTCAAGGCGCACCAAAATTAACAGCGGACGCTGCCGGTCTCCCTGTTTCCAGCGTTGTTTCTGCAAGTGTTCCGCTTGTTATCGTTATGGGTGTTGTTACAACTTCTGTCGCATTTTTCTTCTTACGAAAAGAATTTCATACAGGCTTATCGTTGCAAGAATCTATCCCATCAACTGAGTCTTCTAAAACGCTCACTTCATTATCTCCTCGGACAAAAAAATGGCTCGCTATTTGCATTCCTATCGTATATGCCATAGATATTCTTTGCATGATTCAATTTAAACTACAAGGAAGCGATGCAACAGCACTTATCGGCGGGACGACTGTTATTATGATTATCATCATTTCTCTCATCGCCTACAAAGGAAATGGCCTGAATAAAACGACCGATTATTTTATAGAAGGGCTCCAATTTGGATTTAAAATTTTCGGCCCAGTTATTCCAATCGCTGCACTCTTTTATTTAGGAGATAGTGGCTTTGTAAAAATTATCGGAGACTATTTACCGAAAGGTTCACATGGAATCATTAACGACTTAGGAATCGCCTTATCTCAAACCGTTCCTTTAAACCAATATGTATCTGCGGGAACATTAACTATCGTTGGTGTCATAACAGGCTTAGATGGATCTGGCTTTTCAGGTATATCACTTGCTGGTTCGATTGCCAATCTTTTTGGAACAGCACTTGGGCATGGAACCGCTACATTAACAGCTCTCGGGCAAATCGCTGCCATATGGACCGGGGGTGGAACTTTAATTCCTTGGGCCCTTATTCCTGCCGCTGCCATTTGTAAAGTGGATCCATTTGAACTTGCACGCCGAAACTTTTTACCAGTTGTGATTGGCTTAATTGTCACCACGATCGTTGCTATGTTTATACTATAACGTAAGCAAGATAATACTTGCTTACGCTTTTTTAGGTTAAATATTGAAACATACTAACCTTCAAAAGGGTTTATTTATCACGTAGCGAAATTATATTAAGAGAGTAATTATTTCAAAACGTTTACACGGAACATATTACTTCTACCAGAAAAGGGGACATAACTATGAATGAATTGATTTTCGTCTTATTAATTTGTCCATTACTTATCTTTATCGTTTCTGTTATTGGAACGCGTAGAACGAAAACGTATTACGTAATGCCGATTGTAACGTTTGCTAGTTTTTTAATAATAGGTGTTATCGCCTTTACTCCAAAATTTTTCTTTTGGGTTGGTATGTACAGCATCTTCTCATTTATTGTTTCTTATATGACTCTATTGTTTGTAAGAGGATATGAAGTTGCGGAAAACGCTAAATAGTTATTAGCAAGGAGATTATAATATGATTTTCTTTGATGTTGATGGAACTTTACTTGATTACGACACTGCTGAGAAAAATGGTATCTCACATTTCTTCCAAAAGTATAATGATATTTTTTCAGGAAACGAATTAGAGGCCACGAAACTATGGCATGAATTATCCGAACAATATTTCAACAAATTTTTATCCAAAGAATTATCTTTTCAAGAACAACAAGGGATGCGAATGTATCATTTATTTAAAACATATGGAGTAAACTTATCCCCCGGGGAATCTCAGCACAGATTCAATCAATATATAGAACTATATAAGAACAACTGGACCCTGTTTGAAGATGTACTCTATACATTACAATCCTTACAGCAAAGAGGATATTCATTGGGCATCATTAGTAATGGCGACTATGAACAACAAATCGAAAAATTAACTGCTCTAAACATTCTACAATATTTCAAATACATATTTACTTCTAGTGAAATTGGTATATCGAAACCAGATCCAGAAATTTTCTACAGAGCCGGATTACAATCGAATCTTGAAATGAAAGATTGCTATTATATTGGCGATCGATTAGAAACAGATGCAATTAGTAGTACAATAGCTGGAATGCATGGGATTTGGTTAAACCGGAACGAATCACTGCTAAAATACGATGTGCCCACAATACGTTCTTTACGTGAATTTTTAACAATGATATAAAAAGACGACCGCGTTCCCCCGCAGTCGTCTTTTTTCATATTACGCTGTAACCCAAGCTTCGTCAGCTGGATTTTTACGCCATTCTTGTAACTTTTTCGTTTCAGCTTGTCCGATCATACCTTTTTCTGCTGCAACTTCAGTTAATGCACTGTAATCACTTAAAGAATATGATGCTACGTTTGCTGCTTCTAGTTTCTCTTTTCCTGACTCAAGCTCGTATGTGAAGATTGATACGATTCCTAATACTTCACAGCCAGCTTCGCGAAGTGCTTCTACACATGTAATTGCACTACCGCCAGTTGAAATTAAGTCTTCTACTACTACTACTTTTTGACCTTTTTCAGCTTTTCCTTCGATTTGTTTCCCTTTACCGTGACCTTTTGCTTTACTACGTACGTAGCACATTGGTAAATCCATACGATCGCTTACCCATGCAGCGTGCGCAATACCAGCAGTTGCTGTTCCTGCAATAACTTCTACAGTTGGGAAGTGCTCTTTAATTAACTCTTCTAATCCAGCTGCAATCGCTTGGCGTACTTTTGGATAAGATAAAGTTAAACGATTATCACAATAAATTGGTGATTTCATACCAGAAGACCAAGTAAATGGATCATTCGGTTGTAAAAATACTGCTCCAATTTCTAATAAATGCGATGCGATTTCTTTTTTCATACTGTTACACCTTCCCACTGTTGTTTTACTGTTTTATACGCTTCAAGCGGATTTTCTGCTTTTGTAATACTACGTCCAACTACGATATAGCTTGAGCCAAGTTCCCTCGCACGTTTCGGTGTTGCAACGCGCACTTGGTCATTTACATCA
Source organism: Bacillus mycoides (assembly GCF_001757995.1). Lineage (GTDB taxonomy): Bacteria > Bacillota > Bacilli > Bacillales > Bacillaceae_G > Bacillus_A > Bacillus_A mycoides_B. The sequence goes on from NZ_LXLV01000062.1 coordinate 227,093, forward strand.
TCGCTTGCAAGACGAATCCCCGGTGTTACTGTTACAAATTCATTTCCGCATACTTCACGTAATTTTGGTACTTCAAGTGTTGAGCAAACAACTCCATCAAGTCCACTTTCTTTCGTTAATTTTGCATAATGAGCAACCGCTTCTTCTAACGTTTTCTCAATGCCGATCTCTTTTTTCATCATAGCTTCCGAAGTGCTTGTTAGTTGTGTAACTGCAATACAAATCGGTCTCTCTTTTCCTTCTTGCTTACCTTCCTCTAATCCCTCGATCGCAGCTTTCATCATGCTGCTTCCCCCAGCAGCATGAACATTTACCATATCAACATCTAGACTAGCTAGGCTGCGCATAGCGCTTTTTACTGTATTCGGAATATCATGAAGTTTTAAATCTAAGAAGATTTTATGTCCTTTTTCTTTTAAGTACGTAATAATTGCAGGACCTTCTTTGTAAAACAACTCCATACCGACTTTGACAAATAACTCTTCCCCTTCAAAGTGGTGTAAGAATTGTTCTACATCTTGTTTCCCTGGAAAATCTAGTGCAACGATTAACGACTGTGACATGTTTGCTTCCAGCTCCTTCCTTGACATTCCGAAATGTGATCAAATCCTAATTCATCTAGTAATGCAGGTAACTCTTCAATAATTGTTGGACATACGAACGGATCGATAAAGTTCGCTGTTCCTACTGCAACTGCGCTTGCACCAGCATAGAAGAATTCAATTACATCTTCCGCTGTTTCAATACCACCCATTCCGATAATCGGAATGTTAACCGCTTGACTTACTTCATGTACCATGCGAATTGCTACTGGCTTAATCGCAGGCCCTGATAGTCCGCCCGTACGGTTTGCTAAAATTGGTTTTGCAGTTTTTAAATCTAGACGCATACCAAGCAATGTATTAATCATCGTTAAACCGTCCGCACCTGCATTTTCAATTGCTTTTGCAATCTCCACAATGTTTGCCACGTTCGGTGACAATTTCACATATACCGGTACTTCAGAAACCTCTTTTACTCGCTTCGTTAAATCAGCAGCAATTTCAGGATTTGTACCAAAAGCGATACCACCCGTTTTTACGTTTGGACAAGAAATATTTAATTCTAGCGCATGAACATTCGGTGCTTTTGAAATTGCCTTCGCAACCGCTACGTAATCCTCAGCTTGTGAACCAGCAACGTTTGCAATTATCGGAAGATCAAATTGCTCGAGAAAAGGTAATTCAGAATTCATTACCTTTTCCAATCCAGGATTTTGAAGCCCGATTGCATTTAGCATTCCGCCTGGTGTTTCAGCAACACGAGGCGTTGGGTTTCCATAACGAGGTTGTTCTGTCGTCGCTTTAATCATAATTGATCCAAGTACACTTAAATCATAGAACTGTGCATACTCACGACCAAATCCGAAGCAACCAGATGCTGGGATGATTGGATTTTTTAATGATAACCCTGGTAATTCAACTTGCAATCTGTTCATAGTACAACCTCCCCGATTGGAAATACTGGTCCGTCGCTACACACCTTCTTGTAAGAATGTCCACTCGGATCTGCTTGCAAATGGCATACACATGCGAAACATGCTCCAATGCCACAGCCCATGCGTTCTTCTAATGAAATGTAGGCTTTTCTCTCTTTATAGCGTCCTTCTAATGCACGAAGCATCGCTAAAGGTCCACATGAGTATAGAATGTCAAAGTCAATTCCATAGCTATCAATTACATCTGTTACAAACCCTTTTGTACCATGTGTACCATCAACTGTTGCAACATACGTATCACCAAGTTCTGCGAATTTCTCTTCATAGAAGACAACACCTTTCGTTTGGAAACCTAAGATGTGAATAACGCGTACTCCTTTTGCTACAAGACGCTGTGACAATTCATATAGTGGTGGTACACCAATTCCCCCGCCAACTAATAGAGCCGTTTGTCCAGATTCCGCTTCTTCTACAGGAAATCCATGACCAAGTGGTCCTAACACATCTACAAGTTCACCTTGTTTTCTTTTCGCTAATGTTTTTGTTCCTTGTCCTTCCGCACGATATAGCATTGTAAATTCGTTCTTGTCTTGATCGACATTACAAATACTAATTGGGCGGCGCAGAAGGGGCGCAATGCCCTCTGCTACCTTAATGTGTACAAACTGCCCTGGTTCGTTCATTTGCTGTACTAACGTTCCTTGAAGCACTAATTCGTAAATGTTTTTTGCGATTTCTTTTTGGTTAACGACGATCATATTTTGCTTTTGCATCATGCATGTACCACCTCGTGACGCTTCGTTTGCGTAATTTCTTTCATTGAATGAGCTGAGAATGTCATAGATTCTAATACTCGTAAGATTGCTCTCGTTGTATCAAGTGATGTTAAGCAAGCCACACCATTTTCTACTGATTCACGGCGAATGCGGAAACCATCACGCGCTGGTTGTTTTCCTTTTGTTAATGTATTGATTACAAACTGTGCTTTTCCTTGACGGATAATATCAAGTAAGTTGTATTCTTCAGAATCAATTTTGTTTACAACTTGCACTGGGATATTTTGCTCTGCTAACGATTGTGCTGTTCCAGCTGTTGCTAATAAGTTGTAGCCGATTTCGTGGAAACGTTTTGCAATTTCCATTGCCTCTTCTTTATCTTTATCCGCTACAGTGATGATTACTGATCCGTGCGTTGGAATGTTAATTCCTGAAGCAACAAGTCCTTTATATAATGCTTTTTCAAGCGTTAAATCTTTACCCATTACTTCCCCTGTTGATTTCATTTCAGGTCCTAATGTTGTATCAACTGAGCGTAGTTTCGCAAATGAGAATACCGGTGCTTTTACATACACTTCCTTCTCTTCTGGGTGATAGCCAGTTCCATATCCTTGTTCTACAAGGTTTTGACCCAAAATAACTTTCGTAGCGATATTTGCCATCGGTACGCCTGTAATTTTACTTAAGAATGGTACTGTACGGCTCGCACGTGGATTTACTTCAATTACATACACTTCATCTTTGAATACTACAAACTGAATGTTTAGTAATCCAACAATGTTTAAACCTTTTCCAAGTGAAATTGTATGTTCAATAATTTGCTCTTTTAGTTTTTCAGATAAACTCTGTGGTGGATATACTCCAATTGAATCCCCAGAGTGAACTCCAGCGCGTTCAATATGTTCCATAATACCTGGAATGAATACATTCTCACCGTCTGAAATTGCATCTACTTCAATTTCTTTACCAACCATATAACGGTCGATTAATACTGGGTGATCTGCGTGAACTTTAACCGCATTTTTCATGTAGTGCAGTAATTCTTCTTGACGATATACGATTTCCATCGCACGTCCACCTAGTACGTAAGATGGTCTTACTAATACTGGGTAACCAATTTTGTCAGCGATTGCTACTGCTTGCTCTACAGTCGTTGCTGTTTTACCAACTGGTTGCGGGATACCAAGCTTTGTTAAAGCTGCTTCAAACTTATCACGATCTTCTGCACGGTCTAAATCTTCAAGTGATGTTCCTAAGATTTTCACACCGTGTGCTTCTAATTTAGCTGCTAAGTTAATTGCCGTTTGTCCACCGAATTGGACGATAACACCTTCTGGCTTTTCTAAATCGATAATGTGCATTACATCTTCGATTGTTAATGGTTCAAAGTATAATTTGTCAGAAATACTGAAGTCTGTTGAAACTGTTTCTGGGTTATTATTAACAATGATTGCCTCATATCCAGCTTCTTTTATTGCCCATACAGAGTGAACTGTTGCATAATCAAACTCAACACCTTGACCAATACGGATTGGACCAGAGCCTAGTACAACTACACTCTTACGATCTGTTACAATCGATTCATTCTCGTCACCATATGTGCTGTAGTAGTATGGTGTTGCAGATTCAAACTCTGCCGCACAAGTATCTACCATCTTATAAACAGGCGTCATATTGCTTTCTTTACGCATATCGTAAATTTCACGCTCTGTTTTGTTCCAAGCATTGGCGATGTAATGGTCACTGAAGCCCATTTCTTTCGCAGATTGTAACACTTCCATATTTCCTACATTCGCTTTTACTTCGCGTTCCATGTTTACGATATTTTCAACTTTTTGTAAGAAGAAGAAGTCCATTTCACACCATTCGTTGATTTCTTCTTTCGTTACACCTTGACGCATCGCTTCTGCTACAACAAACAGTCGTTCATCATCAGCTTTTATAATACGCTTTTTCATCGTTTCTTTATCAAGCTCTTTTAAGTGGTCTAACTCTAGGTGATAAACGCCAAGCTCTAAAGAACGGATCGCTTTTAATAATGATTGTTCTAAGTTACGTCCGATTGACATAACTTCACCAGTTGCCTTCATTTGTGTACCAAGTGTTCTGTTTGCTGATTCAAACTTATCAAATGGCCAACGTGGAATTTTTGAAACAACATAGTCTAATGCTGGCTCGAAGCAAGCGTATGTTTTTTGTGTTACTGGGTTTACAATTTCATCTAATGTTAAACCGACTGCAATTTTCGCCGCTAACTTCGCAATTGGATATCCAGTTGCTTTAGATGCTAGTGCAGACGAACGACTCACACGCGGGTTTACTTCGATTACATAGTATTGGAAGCTATGTGGATCAAGTGCAAGCTGAACGTTACATCCACCTTCAATTCCTAATGCACGAATAATTCTTAATGAAGTGTTTCGTAACATTTGATACTCACGGTCACTTAATGTTTGGCTCGGTGCTACAACGATAGAATCACCTGTGTGAACCCCAACTGGATCGATATTTTCCATGTTACATACTACAATCGCGTTATCATTCGAATCACGCATTACTTCATATTCAATTTCCTTACAACCAGCAATACTCTTTTCTAATAGACATTGTGTTACTGGACTATGTTTTAATCCACCTGATACGATTTCAATTAGTTCTTCTTCATTACTACAGATTCCGCCACCTGTGCCCCCCATTGTAAATGCTGGGCGAACAATAACTGGATAACCAATTTCTTTTACAAATTCATGTGCTTCTTCCAGCGTATGAATAATCGTGCTAGATGGAATTGGTTCATTTAATTCCTGCATTAATGTACGGAATAAATCACGATCTTCCGCTTGCTCGATTGCTGATAATTTTGTTCCTAAAATTTCAACTCCGCACTCTTCAAGTATGCCTGATTTCGCAAGTTCAACAGCCATATTCAGGCCTGTTTGACCACCTAATGTTGGTAGGATTGCATCTGGACGTTCTTTACGAATGATACGGCTTACGAATTCTAGTGTTAATGGTTCTATATATACTTTATCTGCTGTTGCAGTATCTGTCATAATTGTTGCTGGGTTAGAGTTAACAAGGATTACTTTGTAACCTTCTTCTCTAAGAGATTGACAAGCTTGTGTACCAGAGTAATCAAACTCTGCTGCTTGCCCAATTACAATTGGTCCTGATCCGATTACTAAAATTGTGTTAATGTCTAGGCGTTTTGGCATAACTCTTCCCCTTCTTTCTTGAAGTTTTCAATCATTGCTAAGAAATCTTCGAATAAATCATTTGCATCTTCTGGTCCTGCAGAAGCTTCTGGATGGTATTGCACTGTAAATGCTGGGAACTTCGTATGACGAAGACCTTCTACTGTTCCATCATTTAAAGCAACATGTGTAATTTCAAGCTCTGTATTTTTAACTGATTCTTCTTCTACTGCATAACCATGGTTTTGAGAAGTGATTGCTACTTTTCCAGTTGCAAGATTTTTTACTGGATGATTTAAACCACGGTGACCGAATTTTAACTTACTTGTATTCGCACCAGATGCTAGTGCGAACAATTGATGTCCTAGGCAAATCCCGAATAAAGGAACTTTACCAATGATTCCTTGCAGCATTTCAATCGCTTCCGGTACATCTTTTGGATCCCCAGGTCCATTACTTAACATAATTCCATCTGGGCTAAGGCGTAAAATTTCTTCTGCTGTTGTATTATAAGGTACAACAATTACATCACAGTCACGCTTATTTAATTCTCGTAAAATACCATGTTTCATTCCGAAGTCTACAAGTACAACGCGATGACCACGGCCTGGACTTGGGTATGGATCTTTTGTTGATACGCGTTTCACATGATCTGTAAAGACAGTTGCTTTCAATTGGCTAACGATGTCCTCTACACCCACATCCATGTTACAAAGACGTCCGCGTAAAGTTCCATATTGACGAATTTTTCTTGTTAATTTTCTCGTATCAATTCCTGCTAATCCTGGGATATTTCTTTCTTTCAAGTAATCATTTAACGAAATTTCATTACGGAAGTTTGATGGATGATCACAAATTTCGTTTACGATTAAACCATTTACAGATGGGTGAATTGATTCAAAATCATCACGGTTAATGCCGTAGTTTCCGATTAATGGATACGTAAATGTTACGATTTGACCGCAGTATGATGGATCAGATAAAGTTTCTTGATATCCAGTCATCCCAGTTGTAAATACAACCTCACCTGACTTTTCGATTTCTCCTCCGAAACCTTTTCCAATTAATACTGTTCCATCTTCTAAGATAAGTTGTCTTTTCATACTAATGCACTCTCCTTTTGCCATGCGATCTTACCACCAACGATTGTCATAACCGGCCAACCTTGGCATTTCCAACCTGCGAATGGTGTGTTTTTTCCTTTTGATAAGAATGTTGTTGGATCAATTTCTTCTTCTTGTTCTAAATCGATAATTGTAATATCAGCTGTTCTACCTTCTTTCAGGCGACCTGCTTCTAAACCGAATGTATCAGCTGGTTTTTCTGTTAAGAATTGAATTAACTGTTCTAATGTTATAATTCCTTTTTTCACAAGGTTTGTATATAAGAGTGGAAATGCTGTTTCAAAACCAGTAATTCCGAATGGCGCTCTTTCAATACCTTGTGCTTTTTCTTCTGCTGTATGTGGTGCATGATCTGTTGCAATCATGTCGATTGTTCCATCTAATAATCCTTCAATTAATGCTTCATGATCTTCTTTTCCTCGAAGCGGTGGATTCATTTTAAAGTTAGGATCAGCTGATGGGATATCGTCTTCACATAGTACTAAGTGATGCGGTGTTACTTCCGCTGTTACTTTAATTCCAGCGCGTTTTGCATCACGAATTACGCGTACAGATCCTTTTGTACTTACGTGACATACGTGATAGTGACAATCTGCTGCTTCCGCAAGTAAGATGTCCCGGGCAATATGTACAGATTCGCATACCGATGGGATACCGTTTAATCCGTGCTTCTCAGAAAACTTCCCTTCATGTACACAACCTTTATTAATAAGCGTATTTTCTTCACAGTGTGCAACAACCGCCATATTTAATTTCGCTGCACGTTTCATAGCAGCTAGCATCATGCTTGCATCTTGTACGCCTACTCCATCATCAGTGAAAGCGAATGCCCCAAGTTCTTTTAACGTTTCAAAATCAGTCATTTCAGAACCTGCTTGACGTACTGTAATTGCTCCATATGGTAATACATTTACATGTGCTTTTTCTTTAATACGCTTTTGCAGGTCTTCCATATGTTCTTTACAATCTGGTACTGGGCGTGTGTTTGGCATTGCGCAAATTGTAGTAAATCCACCTTTTGCTGCTGCAAGTGTTCCCGTTTCAATTGTTTCTTTATGTTCACCACCCGGTTCACGAAGATGAACGTGTACATCTACTAATCCAGGTGCGATTAACTTTCCATTTACATCGATTACTTCAGCATTATCTGCCGTAATATTTTCTGCTACCTTCGCAATTTTACCGTTTTGTACGAGAAGATCTGTTGCTACAATTTTTCCTTCTTCATTTATATAACGACCGTTTTTAAACAAATAATTCATGTTTCATTCCTCCTAATACATTTGGTAATGCGCGTTTTAGTACAGCCATTCTTACGTAGACCCCGTTTTCCATTTGCTTAAATATGCGTGAGCGTTCACACTCGACAAGTTCACTCGCAATTTCAACATCACGGTTTACAGGGGCTGGATGCATAATAATGCTTCCTTCTTTCATACGTTTTTCTCTTTCAACTGTTAACCCATGTTGCTCGTGGTACTCTTTCATAATGTCTGTTTCATAATGGTCATGACGCTCATGTTGTACACGAAGTAACATCATCACATCCACTTCTGGAACAAGTTCATCTAAACTCTTGTACGTTCCAAATGTGTTCTCTTCATCTTTCCAATCTTCTGGGCTTGCAAAGTAAATTGTCGCGCCCAGTTTTGTTAATGCTTCTGCATTGGAACGTGCTACTCGGCTATGACGAACATCCCCAACTATTGCAATCTTCAAACCTTCAAATCTTCCAAACTCTTGTTTAATTGTTAGAAGATCCAGCAGACATTGCGTTGGATGATTTCCACATCCATCTCCAGCGTTCAAGATTGGGATATTCACCTGATTTTTTAATTCATCGAAGTAACGATCTTGCTCATGGCGGATGACTACCGCTTTTGTTCCGATTGATTCTAGTGTTCTTATCGTATCGTATAAAGTTTCTCCTTTTTGTACGCTAGATGAATCTGCGGAAAAGTCTAATACTTCAAGTCCTAATCTCTTCTCAGCAACTTCGAAGCTAAATCTCGTCCTCGTACTATTCTCAAAGAACAAGTTCGCAACAAATGTTTGCTCTGTCGTTTTTCTCTCTTTTCCATTCGCAAAATCTTCTGCGTCTTTTAGGATTTCTGAAATTTCTTGTTCCGATAATTCACTCATCGTTAACAAATGGCTCATCGTCATCCCTCATCTTTCTGTTTTTTATGATAACACTCATGAATTTATATAACAATAACTGTATAAAAATACCCTAATCTTTTGAGACTAGGGTGCGTTAAAGTAGCCACCCTTTTCTGTCTCACAGGACTGAATTAAAAGGTTATTTTTATGAAGCAATCTGCTTAGATTGTTTTGTTTTGTTTACTTGTTTTGTTTCTGGTAGTAGTAGATTTAATAGTACACCTACAATTGCCGCTAGTGCCATTCCTTCTACTTGGAACGATTCACCTACGTGTAGTACCGCCCCGCCAATACCGATTACTAGTATAACTGATGCAATCATTAAGTTTCGTTTGTCGCTTAAGTCTGTTTTATCGTCTACCATCATGCGTAAACCGCTTGATGCGATTACACCGAATAGTAAGATTGATACACCACCCATAACCGGTGTTGGGATCGAATGAATCAGTGCTGAAATCTTCCCGATAAATCCAAACATGATTGCGAACACTGCTGAACCGATGAATAAGTATACACTGTATGCTCTCGTAATTGCTAGCACACCGATGTTTTCACCGTACGTTGTATTCGGTGGTCCACCTATTAGTGATGCGATCAATGTTGCTACCCCATCACCGAAGATTGAACGATGTAAACCTGGTTTTTCAATTAAATCTCTTTTAATAACATTTCCAAGTACAATTTGATGTCCGATATGTTCTGAAATTGTTACAAGTGCAACTGGTACCATTAAGAGTACAATTTTCCATGAAAACTCGGGAGTATATGTTACAAACGGTACTGTGAAGTCTGGTATGACAAACCATTTTGCCTCAGCTACTGGCTTTAAATCTACTAGCCCTTGGAAGTAAGCGAATATATACCCGCCGATGATTCCAAGTAAAACTGGTATGATACTGAAAAACCCTCTTCCGAATATGGAGCAAATGATTGTAATTGCTAATGTTACTAATGCTACTGAAAAGTGTGTAATGCTATACTTACCATCCGCACCGTTCATCGCCATGTTCACCGCTGTATGTGCTAAAGCTAAACCGATTACCATTACGACTGGTCCAACTACGATTGGCGGAAGTAATTTCATTATCCACTCTGACCCAGATTTCTTAATTCCGAGTGAGATTAAGATGTACACAAGTCCCGCAAGCATTCCACCAAGCATTGCTGCTCCAGGTCCACCTGCTGTTTTTGCTGTAATAATTGGTGCAATAAAGGCGAATGATGATCCTAAATATGCTGGTACTTGACCTTTCGTTATTAGAAGAAACGCTAGCGTTCCTAATCCACTTGATATTAAAGCTACTGATGGATTCAGTCCTGTTAAAAACGGAACAAGCACTGTTGATCCAAACATCGCGAACAAATGTTGTATACTTAATAATAACCATTTTCCCGGTTTCGGTACTTCATGAATGTCTAACACTGGCTTTTGCTCCATTGTTGCATCCTCCTTCAGTTTTAATTTTTGCAATAAAAAAACTCTTTGTGCCTGTGCACAAAGAGTCCTACACTTTCGTATGCCAAATTTGACATATGAAAGCCAAGACCCTTTGGCAGCCTCACAGGACTACATTTAAAAGGGCTTTACTTATCGTATATGCTTACTCGATCTTGTTGATCTGTCTCTTGCAAATCAACTTCGATACGCTCTTCACTAGATGTTGGAATGTTCTTTCCTACATAATCAGCGCGAATTGGTAATTCACGATGACCTCTATCAACAAGAACAGCCAATTGGATTTGTGATGGTCTACCTAAATCCATAAGAGCATCCATTGCTGCTCGAACTGTTCTTCCTGTATATAACACATCATCCACAAGGATAACTTTTTTCTTCGTAATATCTACAGGAATATCAGAACCTTTTACAAGTGGTTCTTTATGTTTCGATTGTAGTGTTAAATCATCACGATATAACGTAATATCTAACTCTCCTACTTCCATCTCTTTTCCTTCAATTTGACCAATTCGTTCTGCCAAACGTTGTGCAATAAAAATTCCACGTGTTTTTATTCCGACAAGAACACAATTATCGACACCTTTATTTCGTTCCACGATTTCATGACTAATTCGTGTTAAAGCGCGGCGAATCATTTGGTCATCTAAAACGACAGCTTTCTCTTGCATGCTCTACACCTCCAAGCTTTTTTTCTTGCGTGAGAGTAATGGTATAAAAAAAGTCCTCTCAGCGTGTGCGAGAGGACTTTTGAAAAAAGGGTACAGCATACCCTAAGTATTTCAAACCGTTACCTTCTCAACCTCACGGGGCTGTGTTAAAGGATCATTATTTAACTGTTGTCAGTATCTCAGTTTTCTTATGATTTGTCAATACTATTTCCGTAAAATATTTAGCGCCTCTTCAAACACTTCTGGAATCGGTGCCTCAAACTCAATATATTCACCAGTACGAGGGTGATCGAAACCTAAAATCCCTGCATGAAGTGCTTGTCCATTCATATCTAATGTTTTCTTCGGACCATACTTTGGATCCCCTGCAAGTGGATAACCAATATATTTCATATGAACACGAATTTGGTGTGTACGTCCCGTTTCTAAGCGACATTCTACAAGTGTGAAATCCTTAAATCGCTCTAACACTTGGAAATGTGTAACTGCATTCTTACCATTTTCATCAACAGTCATACTTTGACGTTCTTTTTTATCACGACCAATTGGAGCATCAATTGTTCCTTTATCATGTGGAATTACACCATGTACAATCGCTTTATAGCGTCTTGTTACTGTTTTTGCTACAAGTTGATTGACAAGTGATTCGTGCGCCATATCATTTTTAGCAACCATTAATAATCCAGATGTATCCTTATCAATACGGTGTACTATACCAGGACGCATTACACCGTTAATACCTGATAGGTCTGTACAATGATGCATAAGTCCGTTTACAAGCGTACCCTTCGTATGCCCTGGTGCTGGATGTACTACCATGCCACGCGGCTTATTTACAACTAGTACATCGGCATCTTCATAATAAACTTCTAAATTCATATCTTCCGGTTGAATATCTAACTCTTCTGGCTCGGGAATTGTTACTGTAATTTCATCATTTTCTTTTACTTTGTAATTCACTTTAACCGATTTCCCATTTACTGTCACAACAGCATCTTTAATCCATTGCTGCACTTGTGAACGTGACCATTCACTGTTTATTTCTGCAACGAATTTATCAATTCGCTCGCTTTTTTGTTCTTCTGCAACTGTTACTTGTACTACTTCACTCATTCAATTACTCCTTCGTTTTCTTTCCTTCTAATACTGTTTGAATAATAATTAATACAACTCCAATACATAATGCTGAGTCAGCTATATTGAATACTGGATAGTTGTACGAGAAAATATACACGTGAATGAAATCCACTACTTCTTGTCTAAATACACGATCAATAAAATTGCCAATTGCTCCGCCTAAAATTAGACCTAATGAAATACCTAGAAGCTTGTCCGTTTTCGCATATTTTTTCATATAAAATACGATAAATACTACGAAAATGACTGTAATAATGTAGAAAAACCACATTTTATTTTCTAAAATACCCCAGGCAGCTCCTCTATTTCGATGTGATGTTATGTATAATACATTATCGATAATCGGAATGCTCGTACCCAATTCCATGTTCTTTACAATTAGCCACTTCGATATTTGATCGATGGCAATGACAAATAACGCTATTACATAATATATCATTTTCATTTCCCCCACAAAGACAGTGTACCTCAAAATTTTAGCATAGCTGCTATCTTTTCACAATGAACCTTTACGGAAGAATAAAATAAATTAAAAAAAGGTAACATAATATCGTTGTGCGTATTCATACATTTACCTTTTCATAGAAAAATTCATGAATAGTACGAGCAGTCGGCATTGTTTTCATTTGTTTTGTAGGAATCGCTCTTCCAGTTTCTTCACAAATACCGTACATATCTATTTCCATTTTAAACAATGCACGTTCTACATCTTTTAAATCCTCTTTTATATCATGTAATAGCAATTTTTTCTTTGTCTCTTCCTTTATTTCATATCCAAGTTCTTGCCCAAATTCCATATAGTATGTGTGCATTACTTCTTTAGCCAGTCTATCTTGCAACTCTTTTCTCATCAATTGCAATTCTTCTTTTATTTCCATATAAATTTCATTCACGTGTACATTCCTCCCAGCTGCAATGTACAATTAGTGTGTCCGAAATTTCCACGCTTACCTCACACACATTTTTCCTTCATAGGAAAGAGAGTGAAAGTTATTTCGATATATCATCAACAAAAAACTGACTGCTATTATGAGCAGTCAGTTTTTTTATTATTTTACATAGTTTTCTTTAACAACCGTTGCACAACGCTCACATAATGTTTCATGTTCCGCATCTTTACCAATTGTTTCTGAAACAACCCAACAACGTTCACATGTGTCACCCGTTGCCTGAGCTACAACAACCGCTGTATGCTCATACTTAGGCGCTTCTTTTGGTGCTTCTTCCATCATACCACCAAGTTTATACTCAGAAACGATAAATAGTTGCTTTAAGTCTTCACTAATAGACTCTAACATAGCTTTCATTTCTGCAGTCGGGTATAGTGTAATACTTGCATTTAATGACTTACCAATTACTTTTTCATTACGAGCGACTTCTAAAGCTTTTAATACGTCATCACGTAACGTCATAAATGCATCCCATTTTGTTTTTAACGCTTCAGCACCAGCTACTTCTACAACTTCTGGCATATTAGTTAACTGTACGCTTTCTTCTTCTGCACCAGGAACATAAGGCCATACTTCATCAGCTGTATGAGATAAGATTGGTGTTACAAGTTTTGTTAATGCAACAAGAACATCATATAATACTGTTTGAATTGCGCGGCGATCTTGGTGATTTGCACCTTCAATGTATAAAATGTCTTTCGCAAAGTCTAAATAGAATGAACTTAAATCAATTGTACAGAAGTTATGGATTGCGTGATATACTGCTGCAAAGTCATATGCTTCATATGCTTCTTTCACTTTTGTAATTAAGTCATTTAATTTTACTAACATGTAACGGTCCACTTCACGAAGCTCAGCTGCCACCACTGTATTTTCACTTGGATTAAAGTCATCTAAGTTTCCTAATAAGAAACGGAATGTATTACGGATTTTACGATATACTTCTGCTACTTGTTTTAAAATATCATCTGAAATACGTACATCAGATTGATAGTCAACAGAAGAAACCCATAAGCGTAAAATATCGCCGCCTAATTGATCCATAATTTTCTTCGGTACGACGATGTTTCCAATCGACTTACTCATTTTACGTCCGTCACCATCTAGTACGAAACCGTGGCTTAGAACACCTTTATACGGTGCTTTACCTGTTACAGCAACTGCTGTTGATAATGAAGAGTTAAACCAACCACGATATTGGTCAGATCCTTCTAAATATAAATCTGCTGGACGTTGTAAATCATCACGCTCTTCTAATACCGCTTGGTGCGAAGAACCTGAATCAAACCATACATCCATAATGTCTGTTTCTTTACGGAATTCACCATTTGGGCTACCTGGATGTGTAAATCCTTCTGGTAATAGATCTTTCGCTTCACGCTCGAACCATACGTTAGAACCGTGTTCACGGAATAAATCTGCTACATTGCTAATTGTTTCATCTGTAATAATTGGATCACCATTCTCTGCATAGAATACAGGAATTGGTACACCCCATGCACGTTGACGAGAAATACACCAATCACCACGGTCACGAACCATATTATGAAGACGAGTCTCACCCCATGCTGGCACCCATTTCGTTTCTTCAACAGCTTGTAATAATTCTTTACGGAATGCTTCAATAGATGCAAACCACTGTGCTGTTGCACGGAAAATGATTGGTTTTTTCGTTCTCCAATCATGTGGATATGAATGCGTAATAAATGTTAATTTTAGTAACGCGCCCACCTCTTCTAATTTTTCCGTAATTGGTTTATTAGCTTTATCATAGAATAAGCCTTCAAATCCAGGTGCTTCACTTGTTAATACACCTTTATCATCAACTGGGCAAAGAACTTCTAAACCATATTTCTTACCAACAAGGAAATCGTCTTCCCCGTGTCCAGGTGCTGTATGAACACAACCTGTACCAGCATCTGTTGTAACGTGCTCCCCTAGCATAACTAATGAGTCACGATCGTAGAATGGGTGTTTTGCAACTGTATACTCAAGTTCGCTACCTTTTACTGTTTTCACAACTTCAGTATTTTCCCATTCTAACGTTTTTGCAACTGTCTCAAATAGTTCAGAAGCAATAATATATTTCTCATCATTTACTTTCACAATAGCATATTCAAGTTCTGGATGAACAGAAATACCTAGGTTAGCAGGTAACGTCCAAGGTGTTGTTGTCCAAATAATGAACTTCTCATCACCTTCTAATACGTTCTTTCCGTCTTTTACAGGGAATGCTACGTAAATAGATGCTGATTTTTTATCTTGGTATTCAATTTCAGCTTCTGCTAAAGCTGATTCACTCGTTGGAGACCAGTAAACTGGTTTCTGTCCTTTATAGATATAACCTTCTTTCGCCATGTCACCAAACACTTTAATTTGTTGTGCTTCATAAGCTGGCTCTAAAGTAATATATGGATTATCCCAATCTGCACGTACACCTAAACGCTTAAATTGTTCACGTTGACGTTCTACTTGCTCATATGCATACTCTGCGCATAACTTACGGAACTCAGCAACTGTCATTTCTTTACGTTTTACACCTTTATTCGTTAAAGCTTGTTCAATCGGTAAACCGTGTGTATCCCAACCTGGTACATATGGTGCACAGTATCCAGTCATTGATTTATAGCGAACAATAAAGTCCTTTAATACTTTATTTAATGCATGTCCCATATGAATGTCACCATTCGCATATGGAGGTCCATCATGTAGTACAAATAAAGGACGACCTTTCGTATGTTCTTGCACTTTTTCATAAATATTCATTTCAGCCCATTTTTCTTGCATTGCAGGCTCGCGTTTCGGTAAATTCCCACGCATTGGGAACTCTGTTTTTGGCATTAGTAATGTATTTTTGTACTCCATGCTCAATTCCTCCTTAAATATATAAACGACAGACCTTAAAAAAGGGAATAAAAAAGAGACCTCTCATCCCCAAAAAGGGACGAGAAAGTCTCCCGCGGTACCACCCTAGTAGATCCTATACGTATGTATAAAATCCTCTTTATATTCTTAACGCGAATATACGCCTACGCTTACTCCATTTGTTCAGCGCGGAACTCCAGGGTGATATTCCCATTATCTCCTTATCCTGAGCTTACACCATCCTCAGTTCGCTATATAAGGTATGAAAAAGGTACTTATCCCTATCTTCGTTTTTCTTAATAAATATGTTGTTTAAAATTATATGTAATAATGAGAAAAACGTCAAGCTTACACTGTTTCTTCTTTTTTCAACAGCTCGTCCACTTCGTCTTCTAATTCAATTAGTTTATCCCAATCATCGTTGTTTAACATTTCAAGTTGTGTTTCTAATAACATACGGAAACGAGTTCGGAATACTTTCGCTTGTTTCTTCAACTCTTCAATATCAAAAGCAACTTTTCTTGATTTCACTAACGCTTCATTAATGATACGATCTGCATTTTTTTCTGCTTCACGTACAATTAATTTTGCTTCTTTTTGTGCATTACGCTTCACTTCTTCAGCAGCTTCTTGTGCGACAATGATAGATTTGTTCAGCGTATCTTCAATATTAGAAAAATGATCTAACTTTCCTTCTAATTGTGCAACCTTTTCTTCTAAAGCTTTTTTCTCACGAATGACTAATTCATAATCTTTGATGATTTGATCAAGAAACTCATTTACTTGATCTTCATCGTAGCCACGAAATCCGCGACCAAATTCTTTGTTATGAATATCTAATGGTGTTAACGGCACAACGCCACCTCCAAGTAGTTATCTAAATTTCCTCTTTCAATTATATCTTTTCTTCGACAAAATAAGAGAATTTCCTTCTAAAAAACCAATCATTTTAGTATACCATACAAAACTCTCCATTTGTCGCGCTTCGTTTTACCTTCTACAGAAAATAATTTACTTCGTCCATACCCTCTAACCGAGAAAACATCCCCCGGAAAACATTCATACGAAGTTTGCTCTACTGTTTTCCAATTGACTTTTACTAGGCCACCTTTTATAAGAGGCTGTACTTTCTGCCTAGATATATGCAGCATTTCAGCTAATAAAACATCTAGACGAAGTGACGAAACTGTTCCAGATTTTTCTCCCCACTTTTCACCTACACGCAAAATTTTCTCTACTTGTATAGGAGAGAGTGTGACTTTCATTTTCCCTATTGATTGTAAGTTCATTTCAATATAGGATACAACTTCTTTCGCAACTGCAATTTGGGCACGATTTTCTTGAAGCAAAATATCACCACATTTTTCCCTTGTTAAACCAAGTGACATGAATGCACCTAATATTTGCCTATGTTCTAGCGTGAAAAACTTGGAAGGATAGTCAATTTCTAATACTTCTACTTGAAATTCCTCTTCATTTAATTCTAGATAATCTGGATAAATTAGTGCTCTTTTCCGTTCGGCTTCAGGCATCGCACCATCAAACCGTACAGCTACATCTCCTTGCCCTATTACCATAGAAACAATTTGTTGCTGTCTTGGATCAAGAAAATCTGTTAACTTGACTTGATGGTACTCAGCAGCCTGTTTCCACTCTAATACTTTATCCACAAAGACCTCTTCATCGGGTCTAAAATGCTCGTAGATGCTCATGTATTTAACCTCACACTATAAAAAATAGTTGAATAAACTCACTAAACCACCTCTAGCAAGTTTCAAGGCAATAATAGCAACAAGTGGAGAAATATCAATCATACCAAATGGTGGAATAAACCTTCTAAACGGCTCTAAATACGGTTCACAAATACGTGCAAGAAACTCTCCAAAAGTTGATTCCTTTGCACCAGGAAACCATGATAGGAGAATGTAAATAATAAGTGCCCACGAGTAAATCTCGATAGCATAAAGTAAAACTGTTAAAACTGTTCCCATGGCGTATTACCACCTCTTTATATTTGTCTCTTCTTCTTCACCGAATAACTCTGAAATCGCACCAACGATATCAACATTTTCAGGTGTACACATAAATGTTTTCGGGCCTATTTTTTGAATATCCCCGCCTATAGCGTATACAGTACCACTTAAAAAGTCAACGATACGTACAGCTTGATCTGTAGACATTCTTTGCAAATTAATTACAACAGCTCGTCTACCTTTTAAGTGATCCGAAATGCCTTGCGCTTCCGAATATGTGCGTGGTTCTAGTAAAACAACTTTTGAAGCTTGCTTCGCTGTTTCAATACTCACTACATTTTGCTTCGGTTGCACTTTCGCAAACGGAACATCTTGTTGTTCTGGGGGATCTTGTTGCTTTTTCATGTCTGTTTGCTCCTTTTCATAACTATATTGAGCTGCTTCTTTTTCTTCCGGTGTGTCAAAAAAGAAGTATTTTACTTTTGACCAACTCATAATAACTTTCTCCTTCCTCTTACGCTTTTCCTACTAAAACCGTTCCCAAACGAATATATGTAGCGCCTTCCTCAATTGCAATCGTGTAATCATTTGACATTCCCATTGATAATTCTTCACATGGTGCATGTAATAATTCTAGCTCCTGCACCTCTGTTTGTAGCATGCGCAATTCCTTAAAGCAGCGACGAATCTCTTCCTCTTCTCCTGTAAACGGAGCCATTGTCATTAATCCTACCACTTCAATCTTATCCAATTCTTGCAAACTTTGAATAAAAGAAATTGTTTCTTCTATCGCCAATCCTTGCTTTGATTCTTCAGATGATGTTTTCACTTGAATAAAGCATTTAACTTTCTTATCAGCACGTTTTTGAATTTCTTTTGCAAGCGAGAGACGATCTAATGAATGTAAATAATCAATCTCATTAATGATTTCTTTTACTTTTCTCGTTTGCAATGAGCCAATAAAATGCCAATTCACTTTTGAACCGAAATGCTCGTATTTTTGTAAGAAACCTTCATTTCTATTTTCACCTAAATCAATAATTCCTGCTTCAATTACTTCGCTTGTTTTTTCAATTCCTACAGTTTTTGTAACTGCAACGAGCTTAATATCTTTCGTCGAACGTCCAGCTCGTGCACAAGATTCTTTAATTACTTCGTTTACATCTGCTAAATTCCCTTGCACTGTCACTTGCTTCACTCCTCCTTAAAACCTATGAAACTCAACATTCTCCCCGTCTTACCTTGATCACGACGATGAGAGAAAAATAATTGTTCTTCACAGCTTGTACAAAGAGATGACATTACAATATGTTCTTCTTTTATGCCTGCTTGTACACATAATATACGATTAACTTCTTTTAAATTAATTGCATACTGACCATCAGAAATTACTTTATAGGGAACAGATCCGTTTACTACTTGCTGTGCTGCTGTTAATACACGATCATCAACAACATAACAACATGATCCGATTGCAGGACCAATTGCGACATGAATTTCATCACTTGAAACACCTTCTGCATTCCACTTTTGAATCATTTCTTTCGCAATCTCTGTTACAGTCCC
This sequence comes from Bacillus mycoides, assembly GCF_001757995.1. Taxonomy (GTDB): domain Bacteria; phylum Bacillota; class Bacilli; order Bacillales; family Bacillaceae_G; genus Bacillus_A; species Bacillus_A mycoides_B. The sequence continues at coordinate 246,445 of NZ_LXLV01000062.1, forward strand.
TTTCCACCCAGCATGCGCAAGTCCTATCATATCATGTGATGGTGCATAAAAATAGAGCGGAACACAATCAGCGTAACAAGATGTTAAGAGAACATCTTTGTTAGTCGTATAAATGCCATCCGTTTTTGGAATACCGTCTTCATATGAATAAACGCCTTTCCCTTTTTCTTGCAGTCCTACTTTCTCAACATGATGGTCATGAACTTGTTCAGAGCAAATCCATTTTTCTAATGGTTTTTGTAACTTATTCGCTAAAATGCGTCTGTTTTCATGAACATTCTCCACGATATCATTCACATGTAATCCTAAATTCATCGCATGAAAGGAGCCTGTACTTACGCCACCATCTTTTGTCGTAAATCCAACAGTAATGTTTCCAAGTTCTTTCCACGCTTGTAAATACAGTATACCGTCCACATATTTAAATGGTTCTCTCATAAAAGCGGCTCCTTTTAATTAAAATAACAGAAAAAAGCATGGTACTTCCTGTCTATTTTACCATACTTTTATTTTTTCATAATGACAACTGAAAAAAAAGAGGAATTTGTAATATTCTTTATGAAATTGTCGGTGTTTGTATTGATTCTGTTACAGAATTAATATTATCTACTCTGACAAGTATGACATCTTCCCCAATTTTCATAATTTGCTCCCAAGGAATCACAAATTCTACTTCCTTTCCAAAGAGTCCTAGCATACGTGTCTGCTTGGAAATAATAACTGCCCTAATCTTCCCTGTGTCTATATCAAAATCAATATCTCCAATATTTCCAAGCCTTTTTCCATCTGAAATATTTACAACATCCTTCATTTGAAACTCCGAAATTCGTATCATATTCATCCGCTCCCTTATATCATGAATCGTAAGTACGCTCTCAAATAAAGTGAAACCTTAATCAGTGGGATTTTTCCCATTCCTACTGATTATTAGTCCATGCTATTCGGCCTTTCACGGATAGCTCTGCTTCCATCTAACTTCTTACTTCAGCCGAATTTCGAAGCGAATAAACAGTATATAACCGCTACTAATAGAACATCCATTTTATTTTCATTATATGAACCTACCCACTCTACTATGAGCGCAAAATATTATATATAAAAAAGGCCTCACCATAACTGGTGAGGACCTTATCCTTGAATCGTCTTATTCATTTGCTTAATAGCAGACTTCTCCAAACGTGATACTTGTGCTTGAGAAATCCCAATTTCTTCGGCAACTTCCATCTGTGTCTTTCCTTGGAAGAACCGTTTTCGAATAATCATTTTCTCACGATCATTTAAACGCTTCATCCCTTCTTTCAACGCTAGTTCTTCAACCCACTGCTCGTCCTTTTGTTTTTCATCCTTTAATTGATCCATAACAAAGATAGGATCTCCTCCATCATTATAAATCGGTTCAAATAATGAAACTGGGTCTTGAATAGCATCTAACGCAAAAACAATTTCTTCATGTGTCACTTCAAGAACTTTGGCAATATCCATTGCTGTTGGTTCTTTTGAATTTTCAGCAATCAATTTTTCTCTTACTTGCAACGCTTTATACGCAATATCTCGTAATGAGCGAGATACGCGAATTGGATTGTTATCACGCAAATATCTGCGTATTTCCCCAATAATCATCGGCACAGCATACGTTGAAAATTTTACATTTTGGCCTAAATCAAAGTTATCAATGGATTTCATAAGTCCAATGCAACCAACTTGAAATAAATCATCAACATATTCTCCTCTGTTATTAAATCTTTGGATGACGCTCAGTACAAGACGTAAGTTTCCATTCACTAATTTCTCTCTGGCGCTTATCTCTCCACTTTGCATTTCACGAAATAATTTACGCATCTCTTCATTTTTTAGTACTGGAAGTTTAGCTGTATCAACACCGCAAATTTCTACTTTGTTTCTCGTCAAAGTGTTCCCTCCTATCGGGAGTTGCTGTACAGTGTAAAGTATTTCCTTTGAAGGGGATTTTATGCATACGGTTTTTCCATCGTTTTTCACAAACATCATATTTCCTAATGCACAAAAAGAGAATAAGACCAGTCTAGATACCGACTGGTCTTATTCTTCACACCATTTTATTAAATTCTTTTCGTAATCTTTTTATAATTCTTTTTTCCAAACGAGAAATATAAGACTGTGAAATTCCAAGCATATCAGCCACATCTTTTTGTGTCTTCTCTTCGCCACCAGCGAGTCCAAACCGAAGCTCCATAATTTGTTTTTCACGATCGTTTAATTGATGCAATGCTTTCATTAAAAGATGACGATCTACAGTAGCTTCTAAATCTTTTGTAATAATGTCATCATCTGTACCTAAAACATCTGATAATAACAGTTCATTTCCGTCCCAATCAATGTTAAGCGGTTCATCAAAAGAAACTTCCGAACGATTTTTATTATTTCGACGCAAATGCATTAAAATTTCATTTTCTATACAACGAGATGCATATGTTGCTAATTTAATTTTCTTTTCTGGATTAAATGTATTCACTGCCTTAATAAGACCAATTGTTCCTATACTAATCAAATCCTCAATATTGATCCCTGTATTTTCAAATTTTCTTGCTATATATACAACAAGCCGTAGGTTACGTTCAATAAGCATCGACCTCGCAGCTTGATCTCCATTTGGTAATTTATTCAAAAGAACTGCCTCTTCTTCTTTCGTTAACGGCGGTGGCAACGCTTCACTTCCGCCAATATAATAAATTTCATCGGTCTTAATTCCTAATTTCAACAATACTTTATACCAAAGGTATACCAAATAAAATTTAAATTTCACCATATTATCCCGCCTCTCATAATTAAGCAATTACCATCTTTTGCGAAATCAACATTTTCGGATGTACAATGCATTGATACTCTCCATTGGTAGATAATTGTTGTGTATTTAATCCAATCAGTACTTTGTTTACAACAACCGAACTACCTTCATGATAAACTTGCACACAATCTGGCTTAATTGCCCATAAAAATTGATTCTCTACTCCTACTGCTCGGAAAGGAATTAAACGTAGTTTCGTCGCCCATCCAGAATCATTTTCTGGTATTTGAGGAATTTCTGTTTTGGAATAAATTTGTTCTGTTAACCAAGCTGGCAAACAATATTCTAATGATGAAATATGCATAATCATAACGGGTGTTTTCGTTAACGGGTCATAAAGTTGGTTCCCACTATCAATTAGACCTGCTAGTTCTAGTTCCTCCCCAGCTAATTGAATTTTCACTTTCACGATTTGATCATAGTGTATCTTTGTGACCTCTACGCTTTCTATACGCTTTTTAGAAAAATAATAAATTACTGGAAAACCAAAAATAACAAACAACCAACTAATTGGATCACCGTAAGAAACTGATTTAGATTGAACTAATCCATTTACCATTTCGTTCGTTTGCAAAAAGTAATGTGTTCCAATTAATCCTCCACCAACCATAAAGGTTACAAAATAGAAAGTAAAAACAGTTTGTGCATAATTTCTAAATGTTGAAAACCCAAATGCTGTATACACAATAAGTAACGAGTACAACAGTTTCATAATTGGATGTGTCATCATAGAAGCAAAAGGCGTAAAGGCGAAAATAACAATAGTTGAACCTATAAATGCCCCTAACACAAGCCTCCATCTTTTGATTCTCTTTTTTAACACGGTGGCTGTTAATAAAAGTAAAAGAAAATCAATGCAGGCGTTTAACAACCAAACAATGTCGGCGTAAACAACCAAACAATTCACCTCTTTTTTTAAGTTGAGACTAGTATAATGCATATCCAATAGGAAAGTGTGTCAATTGGTGGAGGGGTTTTTTTGTTATTTTGTGATTTCTAGACATAATCTGTCGGTAAAAAATAAAAGTGTATTTTTCATAGAATAATATGAATTTCTTACTTGTATACATAATAATTGAATTATATATATACAAAGTTTATCTTGCTATTTGTGGGTAGTAAGACCCCTGCCTCAAAATTCAGCTATAAAAAAGTACAGAAGTTAAGTGGGAGTCGGGCTAACAATCATTTTTGGATGAACACCCCCGACTAATTAAAGTTTCACTTTATTTATCACAGCTTATAGCTTAAAAATAGGACTGGACTCTCCATATGCAAAATAATAAAAAAAGATCTGCTTAGCAGATCTTTTCCATTTAGACAACAAAAAAAGGAGCATGAAAGCTCCTTTTCTTTTATCGTCTACGACGGTTACGTAAGAATGCTGGAATATCGATGTCATCTGAATCTGTATGACGATCATGCACAACCGGCTCTTCACGTTTCATTTCACGCTTAACTTCACGTTGTTTTGAAGGTTGAGCTACTGGTTGTTGTTGCTGTTGCGTGTGATTCGCAGTCGGACGGATAATTGGTTTTGGTGGCTGCATCGAAGCACTATCATCAAAACCAGTTGCAATTACAGTGACAACGATATCATCTTTTAATCCTTCATTAATAACAGAACCGAAAATCATATTTACTTCTGGATCCGAAGCTGAAGCTACAATGTCTGCTGCTTCTTGTACTTCATATAAACTTAAGTTTGCGCCGCCCGTAATGTTCATAATAACACCTTGAGCCCCATCAATAGATGTTTCTAGTAATGGACTAGAAATCGCTTTTTTCGCAGCTTCAGCCGCACGATTTTCACCATTACCAGAACCGATACCCATTAAAGCAGAACCTCTATTAGACATAATTGTTTTTACGTCTGCAAAGTCTAAGTTGATTAGACCTGGTGTAGCAATTAAATCTGAAATACCTTGAACACCTTGACGTAATACGTTATCTGCTTCACGGAACGCTTCTAACATTGGCGTATTTTTATCAACAATCTCTAATAAGCGATCATTTGGAATTACAATAAGTGTATCTACATTTTCTTTAAATGATGCAATACCAGATGCAGCTTGAGTTGCACGTTTACGTCCTTCAAATGTAAATGGACGTGTTACAACACCAACTGTTAACGCACCTAGTTCTTTTGCAACTTGAGCAACAACTGGAGCTGCACCAGTTCCAGTTCCGCCGCCCATACCAGCAGTTACGAAGACCATATCCGCACCACGAAGCGCTTCCTGAATCTGTTCTTTACTTTCTTCTGCAGCCTTTTTCCCTACTTCAGGGTTTGCGCCTGCACCAAGTCCACGCGTTAATTTTCCACCAATTTGCATTTTCGTTTCAGCTTTTGATAGATTTAATGCTTGTGCATCAGTATTCACAGCGATAAAGTCTACACCTTGTACACCGTGTTCAATCATACGGTTTACAGCATTGTTTCCGCCACCGCCGACACCGATAACTTTTATATTCGCTAATTGATCTTGAGTAGTATCAAACTCTAACATGTCGAAATCCCCCTAGAACCTCATTTTTCGTGTCTAATTTTAATCCCATAAATAACGGAATACACGTTTTACTTTTGACATCATGCGGTCATCATTTTGATTAGTATTGTTTTGATTACGAGTTTTTTGTTTCGCAGGTTGCTGTTGTACCGGCATTGGTGCTGGTACTGGTTCAAAATGTTCTTGCTTTTCCTGCACATTTTTCCCACGTAATTTAGCTTTTTGATAAGAATGTTTAATTAATCCAACTCCACTTGTATATTGGGGCTCACGAACACCAATATAATCAGGAGTTGCTATACGAACATTTTCATGTAAAATATCGTATGCAAGATCAAGAACACCTGGCATAGAAGCTATCCCACCAGTTAGTACATATCCAGAAGCTGCTTGCTTTACTCCTAACTTACGCACTTCATCTTGAACAAACATTAAAATTTCCTCTACACGAGCCTCTATTATATCCGATAATTCCAACTGAGAATATTGTTCTGTTTGATCACTTCCCATAATAGGAACCGTAAACATCTCTTCTTCAGATGCTGTATCATAAAAAGCATGTCCATATTTCAGCTTAATTTGATCTGCATTTTCTGTTGAAGTTTTCAGCCCAATCGCTATATCCTTCGTTATATGATCTCCACCTAATGGCAATACGCTCGTTGCTTGCAACTCTCCATCTTTAAAAATAGATAAGGTTGTAGATCCTCCACCCATATCAACAAGGGCTACTCCTCTATTTCTTTCATCCGAAGATAACGCAACTGTCGCTGCCGCTAAAGGTTGCAGACAAATATCAACAATTTCAAGACCTGCTTTTTCTACACAACGAAGTAGGTTATGTAGTAAAGTTCTCGAGCCTGTAATAAGTGTACCTTCCATTTCTAATCTTACACCGATCATCCCGCGTGGATCGTTAATCTCGTCAAGACCGTCTACAATGAACTGTCGAGGTACCACATCAATAAATTCACGTTCAGGAGCAATTGACACAACTTGTGCTGCATCTAGAACGCGTAAGACATCTTCATTCCCGATTTCACGATCTTCATTTGAAACAGCGACTACTCCGTGACACGGGAGCAACTGTACCTGGTTTGCATTGACACCTACTACAACTTGCTCAATGTGGATACCCACCATGCGCTCAGCCTGTTCAATTGCTTTTTTAATTGATCGAACAGTTTCATCTATATCAACTATCGATCCCTTCTTCAAACCATTTGATTTTACGTTTCCAACACCAATAATGTTTAAGCCGTCATTAACCATTTCACCAATGATGACTTTAACATTGGATGTACCGATGTCAAGACTAACATATATTTCATTGCTGTTCATTCTTTGGCACCTCCTTCTTTATTTATACCATACAACTCAATATATGGAACAACAATCGCAACTTTACTATTTATAAGAAAAATATTCAACGTCTTTATACGTTTCCCTTTTTTAACCCTATATTTTTCTTATTTTTATTTAACATTCATTTAAGAATATCTCAGTAACCTGTGAATAACTGCTCTATCTTGAAATAATTATATTTCAAGTGTAAAGATTACCGCCAAGTATAAGTCTACACTAAGATGTACTTGTAGAAAAGTGAAACTTGTACCAATCCTAGTATGAATCTAAGAAAATTTACATTTTTTTCATCAAATTAAGCATTCTTGCAAATTAGCATCCATATAAAAGAACGTTTGTTTCATTCTATACGTAATAACGCAGTAAAAACTATCATTCTATTCTTTCTTTTCTTCAGTGCCTAGTTCCTTCGTATATGCACCCACTTCTAAGTCAATTAAAACCTTCTTACCAGGTTCAATTGTTTTTAAGATAAGTGGATAAGCTTCCATTCGCTTTGCGAAATTTTGAATAGTGGTGCTCACTTCATATCCTTCATTCATATATAAAGTAAGATGATCTTCATTTGCGTTCGTTGGTGTATAACGAATTTCAGAAATAGACCTTAAAATAGTCGGCGTTAATTTTTCTAGTTCTGCAATTAATTCCTTCATTTTTTCCTCTTTAAACGGTTCAAAAATTGGCGCTGCAACTGGAAGTTTTCCGTTCGGAAGTACATCGAGTGTTTTCCCATTTTCTAATAACGGTTGTAATTTTCCATCTTTGTTTATATAGCCAATTGTTAAATATTCTTCGATATGAACATCAATTTTGTTTGGGAAACGTTTTTTTACATTTACCGCTTTAATTTCTTTTCGTTTCGTTAAGTTTTCTTCTGCTTTATGTGCTGTTACTCGGAAATAACTCGTATCATATGTCACACCTGATTCCTTCATAACTTGTTCATCTGTCATATAATGATTTCCAAACAAACTTATCTTTTTTATATTACTAAGCGGAGACCGAAAATAAATTAAAAAGAGTACTAATAAAAATAAAATCGATATGTATAAAATTAACCTATGATTAACAGGTTTCTTATTCTTTTTCTTTTGATTCTTTAATTTTGGTACACGATCTTGTAGTTTAATCACTTTACTATTTTTCATGTACGATCCCCCTATGTAACATAAAGAACGGCATGTTCCTCATGCCGTTCTTATCTTCTTATTATAACATAAATGATAATGAGCGGAACGAACAACCGTTATCTTCCAATTATTTCTACTTCTGTATGCATATCGACACCAAATTTATCCTTAATTGTACGCTTTATCAATGCGATCAAGTCTAATACATCTTGCGCTGAAGCCACACCAGTATTAACAATAAAATTCCCATGCATTTCAGAAATTTGAGCTCCACCTATTTTATAGCCACGAAGCCCTGCTTTTTCTATTAAATCTCCTGCAAAATATGGGACTGGATTTCGAAATATACTTCCTGCACAAGGGTGATTCCAAGGCTGCGTTTCACGGCGATACTCTTTATTCTTTTGCATGCTTCTTACAATTTCCTCGCATTCGCCTACCTCCAATTGGAATTCAGCTTCTAAAACAATACCAGGGCGTTTCATTTGCAATACAGATGTGCGATAAGAAAACCCCATTTCGGTATTCGTCAACCAATTAATTGTTCCATCTTCAAACAAAATACGAGCTTTCGTTAATACACTCGATATGTCGGACTGATGAGCGCCTGCATTCATATACACTGCACCGCCAACACTTCCTGGAATACCACTTGCAAATTCCAAGCCAGCTAATCCCTGGCGACTAAGTAAAGTTGACAATTTAATAAGGGGATATCCAGCACCAACTCTTACTCTATGTTTTTCGACTTCTAAGTGGTCTAATCCTTCTCCTAAACGAATAACCACACCTTCTATACCTTGATCAGATACGAGAAGATTTGAACCACGACCAATTGCAGTCCACCCTGTCTTGTACTTCTTTACTAACTCTAGCGTCTTCTCAATACCAGCAACATGCTTTGGCACAATTAAAATATCAGCTGGTCCACCTATTTTCATAGTCGTGTAACGCGCTAACGGTTCATCAACTAACACATGGCCAACATTTGCTTCTAAAAGCTCTTTTACTAATTGTTCCATAGACAATCTCCCCCATATTAAGTCTCCTTATGACAGTAATATGCAGGGCGTTCACCTAATGTTATTTTTTAATAAGCTTGTTCATTACTTCATATAGCTTATTTGCTGCATCTGGAATACCAAGTTGCTTAGTAGCCAGTTTCATATTTTGTAATGTTTGTGTATCCAATAAAATCTCATCAATGTCACGAATAAGCGTTTCAGATGTTAAATCTTTTTCAAGTAGCATTTTAGCTGCTCCTTTATCAACAACTGATCGTGCATTTTTTTCTTGATGGTTATTTGTTACATACGGACTTGGAATTAATACACTTGGTTTTCCTAACGCTGTTAATTCTGCAAGCGTTGTAGCCCCTGCTCTTGAAACAACAAGATCTACACCAGTCAGTACCTCTGGCATATTATGAATAAAAGGTTTAATAATAACATTATTCGGATTCCCTTTTTGTTTCACGGCTTCCATAACTTTATCATAATGTACTTCGCCTGTTACATATAATACTTCGTAACTTTTATTCCCAAATTGTTCAATCGCTTCTACAAAAGCATCGTTAATCGGTCTAGCCCCGCGACTCCCACCAAAAATAAGCACGGATTTTTTAGAAAGGGATAGTCCTACCGAACGTTTTCCTTTCATTCCATTTTGGTCCATCACTTCTGATGCACGTGGATTACCTGTCATAACCACTTTTGACTGCGGGAAATGTTCTGCAGCTGCTTCAAAGCAAACTGCAACTTTATCGACATAACGACTTAAAAATTTATTCGTTACACCAGGTACACTATTTTGTTCATGTACAATAGTCGGAATACCTAATTTAGCCGCAGCATATACAACTGGCCCACATACGTATCCACCCGTACCAATCACAATATCAGGGTTAAAACGACGAATATATCGTTTACTATCTTGAACACCTTTTAGGAAACGCATCACTGTTTTCACATTATCAAGAGATATTTTTCGTTTAAATCCACTTATAACAATAGATTGGAACGGAATACCCGCTTTCGGTACGATGGTACTCTCTAATCCACTCTCTGTACCAATGTATAAAAATCTTGCTTCCGGATTTAGTTTTTTTATTTCTCTAATTAAAGCAAGAGCTGGATAAATATGTCCTCCAGTACCCCCACCACTTACTAATACTCGCACTACTGATTCCTCCACTTCCCTGTTCTTATTCAATCGTATTTATTTCTATATACATATTGTATTTTCACACACACACGAAAAACCCTGTCTTTTAAACAGGGTTTAATAGCGAGAATGGCGACTTATATTCAATAATACACCTACTGCCATTAACATTAAGGTCAAACTTGATCCACCATAACTTAAAAACGGCAAAGTAATACCCGTAACAGGCATCAGTCCTGTTACAACACCAACATTAATCATTACTTGAATCGCAATCATCGCCACAATACCTACTGCTAAAAACGTACCATATAAATCTGGCGCTCCTAATGCTATACGAATCCCGCGCCATAATAATAGACTAAATAATAATAACACAAATGAACCACCAATAAAACCTAATTCCTCGGATAAGATTGCAAATATAAAGTCTGTTTGTGGTTCAGGTAAATAAAGAAATTTTTGTCTACTTTGTCCAAGTCCAAGCCCAAATAAACCACCAGGTCCAATTGCGAGTAATGATTGGATAATTTGAAATCCACTTCCGAGCGGATCCGACCACGGATCTAAATATGATGTGATGCGTTTCATTCGATATGGTGCTGATGCAATTAACCCTACAAATCCCGCTGCACCAAGCAAACCAAACATTGCAAAGTGAAAAACCCTTGCTCCCGAAATGAATATCATAATAATACATGTCCCAACCATTACCGTTCCCGTACCAAGATCTGGTTGTAACATAATCATCCCAAAAGCAAGAAATACAAAACTAAGAGCCGGTAGCAAACCTCGTTTAAACGATGTAATTAATTTTTGTCGTTCCGCTAAAAATTTTGCTAAGAAAATAATCATCGCGAATTTCATAAACTCTGACGGTTGGATAGAAAATGCTCCGATTCCAATCCAACTTCGCGCTCCCCCACGAACGAGACCTACTCCAGGAATAAGAACGAGAATAAGAAGAACGAAACAAACTAGTAAAATTACTTTTGAATACGTACGCCACACCCAGTAATCAATTTTCATGAGAGAAAACATAGCTACTACCCCAAGACTTGCAAATAACAATTGTCTTTTTGCAAAAAAGAATGAATCCCCCATTTTATAAGAGGCCCAAACCGCACTCGCACTATAAACCATAATCATTCCGATTGTTAACAACGCAAGTGTAACGATGATGAGAATAAAATCAGGCGTTTTCTTCATTACCCATGAACACCACCTCTTTGGGCAGAACCTTTGCCCTATGTAACAAAACATCAGTAGGTGTTAGCCTACTGATGTTTTGATTTACTTTATATAAGTTTATGCACAGCTTGTATAAAAATGTCTCCTCTTTCTTCAAATGTTTTAAATTGATCCCAGCTTGCACATGCTGGTGAAAGAAGAATAACATCACCATCGGTAGAATGAGCATAAGCCTTCACTACTGCATCATCTAAAGTATCGACACTTTCAATTACATCTAATCCTGCTTTTTCTGCCGCTCTTACTAATTTTGGTGCAGTTTGTCCAAATGTTACAATCGCTTTGACATGTTTAAAGTATGGAATTAAATCATCAAATTCATTACCACGATCAAGTCCACCAGCCAATAATACAATCGGTTGTGTAAATGCAGATAATGCTTTTTCTGTCGCTAGCATATTCGTCGCTTTTGAATCATTATAAAATTTACGATTATTAATCGTTGTTACATATTCTAAGCGATGTTTTACACCTGTAAAACTTTTTAACACAGCAGTAATTGCTTCATTAGAAACACCTAGTAATTTAGCAATACTCATTGCTGCTAAAATATTTTCTAAATTGTGCTTACCAGGTAAAACAATATCGCTTACTTTAACTACTTTTTCGCCTTTAAAATAAAGAGCGTTATCTTTTATACACGCACCATCTTCAATTTCTTTCGTCGTCGAAAATAATACTTTCTGTCCTTTACTATATGCCGATAATGCCATTACATCTGCATCATCTGCGTTAATTACACTATAATCTGTTTCAGTTTGGTTTTTGAAAATATTCGCTTTCGCCAAACCATACTCTTTCTTCGTCCCGTGATAATCTAAATGCGCTTCAAATAAATTTAAAAAGGCTGCAATTTTTGGTTGGAACGATTCCACTCCCATCAATTGAAACGATGAAAGTTCCGTAACGACAACTTCATTTTCTTTCGCCAATTGTGCAACTTCACAAGCTACAGTACCTATATTCCCCGCAATAACTGGGTGCTTTTGTCCTTCTTTTAACATTTCAAACGTTAACATTGTCGTTGTTGTTTTGCCGTTAGATCCCGTAATCCCAACAAACGGTGCTGCTGAAATGCGATATGCTAATTCAACCTCAGTTACAATTGGAATTTGCTTTTCCTTCGCCGCTACTAAGAGTGGATTAGAATATGGAATTCCTGGATTTTTTACGACAAGTGAAATGTTTCTCTCCAGCAATTCTAACGGATGCCCACCACATATAACATCCATTCCTTCCGCTTGTAACTCAGCAGCAAGCACATTACCCATTAATGGTTTCCCATCATTTACAATGACGTTTGCCCCTAATTTTTTTAATAAAGTAGCTGCTGCATAGCCACTTTTAGCAATACCTAATACAAGAACATTTTTATTTTGATATTCAGTTACAGTTTTCAATTACATCCACACCCCGATATAAATTCCTAGCACAGCTAATAAAAATCCTACAGACCAAAACGTTACAACAACGCGCCACTCTGACCAACCACATAATTCATAATGATGATGTAATGGACTCATTTTAAAGACACGCTTTCCTGTTGTTTTGAACGAAATAACTTGGATAATAACAGATAAAGTTTCCGCTACGAATACACCGCCAATAATAACGAGTAACAATTCTTGTTTTAACAAAATCGCTACAGCTGCGATAGCACCACCTAAAGCTAGAGAACCTGTATCCCCCATAAATACTTTCGCTGGATTCGCATTGAATACTAAAAAGCCAAGTACAGCTCCTACAACTGCCATACAGAAAATCGCTACCCCAAATTGTTCTTGAGCTACAGCAATAATACTAAATGCTCCGAATGCAATAGCAGCTGTTCCTGATAATAAACCATCTAAACCATCTGTTAAATTAACCGCATTTGATCCACCAATAAGCATAAATAATACAAGAACAAAATATGCCCAGCCTAATTCAAATTTAACATCAGTTCCCGGAATCATGATATAAGTGTGAAATGCTTGCCCTTTTCCAATTAAAAAGAACGCAATAGCAATTACAAGCTGACCAATCAATTTTTGTTTTGATGTTAAACCAAGATTTCTTTTCTTTACTACTTTTATGTAGTCATCTAAAAATCCGATTAATCCGTACCCAAATGTAACTAATAATAACAATGATACTTCTGCACCTAAATTGTTAAATTTAATCGCCATAATAAGCGTAGTCACCATCATAGATACATATATGACAATACCACCCATCGTTGGTGTCCCTGATTTCTTTTGATGTGACTTCGGTCCTTCGTCACGAATACTCTGTCCGAACTTTAACTTTCTTAAAAATGGAATAAATAATGGCGAAAGGGCAACAGAAATTAAGAATGCTACCCCAGCCGTTACTAATAAACCTTGTTCAAGCACATGTAGTCCTCCTCTCATGCTGTTACACTTCGTTGTTTAAACGCTCCGTGATTGCTTCTTTAGCGACTTCACGATCGTCAAAATGATGAACTTCTTTACCAATAATTTGATATGTTTCATGCCCTTTACCAGCAATAATAATAATATCTTCTGCTTTCACTTTCGAGATAGCGGAACGTATCGCTTCTTTTCTATCAACAATTACTTCATAATTATTCCCATTTGCATCATTTACCATATCATCTAAAATAGCCTTCGGATCTTCACTTCTTGGATTATCTGATGTATAAATTGCGTGAGTTGCATATTTGGTTGCAACACTTGCCATTATTGGTCTTTTCGTTCTATCTCTATCACCACCGCAACCAACGATACAATATACATCACCTTTTGCAAACTGTTTTGCTGTTTTTAGTACGTTCTCTAAGCTATCAGGTGTATGTGCATAGTCAACAATAACTGTGTAATTTTGTCCACCATCAACAACTTCAAAACGTCCAGGAACACCAGCAAGCTCTTTAATTACATCAATAATTGTTTGTAAGCTCACTCCTGAAACAAGACCTGCTGCTGTAGCAGCCAACACGTTGTATACATTAAACTTACCAATTAATTTCATCGTAACATTTACAGTTTCATACGGTGTTACAAGTGTAAATGTTGTACCACCACTCGTCATTACGATATCTCGTGCCATAATGTCGCTTGCAACATCTATACCATATGTTACAACAGTAGCTGCTGTACTTCTCATATACTCTTCTGCTACTGGATCATCACTGTTTAATATAGCGTATTTTTCACGATTATGATGATAACTATTGCCAAGCTGTGCAAAAAGCAATCCTTTCGCATGTTTATATTCTTCCATCGTTTTATGATAGTCTAAATGATCTTGTGTTAAATTCGTAAATACTGCAACATCGTAATCGCACCCGTGTACACGGCCAAGATCTAAAGCATGAGACGAAACTTCCATTACTGTGCTATCTACACCTTGTTCAACCATTCTTGAAAACGTCTGTTGAAGTGTTAGTGCATCTGGTGTTGTATTTTTCACCTCAAATGTTTCATCACCGATTTTCATATTAATCGTTCCAATTAGCCCTGTTTTATGACCATGTGCGCGCATAATTTCATCCATAATATGCGATGTTGTTGTCTTTCCATTTGTACCTGTAATACCGATTAAATGTAACTTGTGTGTTGGTTGGCCATAAAAATAATCAGCTAAAACCGCTAGCGAACGAAAAGTATTTTTCACAAGTACAACTGGAACGTCAACATCAATTGGTCTTTCCGCAACAATAGCAGCCGCTCCTTGTGCGGCTGCTTGCTTAGCAAATTCATGGCTATCAACCGTATATCCTTTCATGCATATAAATAAGCTTCCCTCTTTCACTTTACGTGAATCCGCTTCAATAGATGTTATTTCTGGATTTTCTTTTGGAACAACTGGAAAATCATGCAAACATGATAAAAGTGTATGCAACTTCATTTCACTAAACCCTCTCTACATTGTTTATTTATCTCTTATTTTAGCAAGTAACACGTTACCTCCTAGTTATATAAAAATAGGAGGTAAGTGCTACTATAGTCTAATCAATAGATTTATTTATTAATGAGACACTTATCGTCTCAAATAAAGCAATTTTTCTATAAAAAAACTCACTTCCACCAATTGTACCATAAAACACAATCAGTTACCTTTAATTCCCGAAGTAAATTCTAACTTTTGAACCCTCTTTTACTTTAGCTCCTGCTTCTGGTGATTGTTTAATTACTTTCCCACCATCACCACTTATATCAAGCTTCAAGTCTACAAGTTGCGTTTGTAAATCTTTCTTTTTCATACCAATTAAATTCGGAACTTCCACAGTTGGTGTATCGCCCCATTTATATTCTTTCTCAACTTGCTCTTTTCTCGGTTCCACTCCCATTACAGGAAGTGCGTCACGAAGAATATTCCCAACAATAGGTGCTGCTACAACTCCACCAAATTGAGTGACTCCTTTCGGGTTATCCACTGCTACATAAACAACAATTTGCGGATCGTCAGCTGGAGCAAAACCGATAAATGATACAATATAGTTATTATCTAAATATTTTCCATCTTTCACCTTTTGAGCAGTTCCAGTTTTTCCACCTACACGATATCCATCAATATAAGCCCCTTTACCAGAACCTTTCGCTACAACATTCTCTAATGCGTAACGAACTTTCTCTGAAGTTTCCTTGGAAATAACTTCCCTTTTCGCAACAGGTGTCTTTTTGCTAACAACTTGATTATTCTCCGGATCAATAAATTCCTTTGCTATATATGGCTGATACAAAGTTCCACCATTTACAGCGGCCGCTACAGCTGCTACTTGTTGAATCGGTGTAACAGAAACACCTTGCCCAAATGAAGTCGTCGCTTGCTCGACTGGACCAACTTTATCTAAATTAAATAAAATCCCGCTACCTTCACCTTGTAAGTCAATTCCGGTCTTCTGGCCAAACCCGAAATTGCGAATGTATTTAAACAATCGATCTTTACCAAGACGATCACCGAGTTCAATAAATCCTGGGTTACAAGAGTTTTGAACTACCTCTAAAAACGTTTGGCTACCATGGCCTCCAGCTTTCCAACAGCGCAATCTAGCTCCACCAACTTCAGCTGCTCCATCATCATAAAACGTATCTTTCTCTAAGTCTACCAAATTTTCATTCAAGGCTGCAGCTAATGTAATAATCTTAAATGTTGACCCCGGCTCATACGTACTCCATACAGGTAAGTTTCTGTTATATACGTCGGGAGAAACACTTTGGAAATCTGCTGGATCAAAACTTGGCCGACTTGACATACCTAAAATTTCACCATTTTTCGGATTCATTGCAATTGCTATCATACCATCAGGATTATACGTTGATTCCGCAATATTCATTTCTCTTTCCATAATCCTCGTAATGCGTGAATCAATTGTTAATCCTAAATTCAAGCCGGCTTCTGGTTTTTTGAAATCATCTCCAACGTTAGGCATTCTCTGTCCTTTTGCATCTGCAAAAAATCGCACATGACCTTTATCACCATTTAGCTCTTTATCATAATATTTCTCTAGTCCCATAAGCCCTTGATTATCACTGCCCGCAAATCCTAATACGTGTGATAAAAAATTACCGAATGGATAGTACCTGATAGAATCCTCTGCGATGTACACACCCTTTAAACTTAATCCGCGTACTTCTTTCGCTTTGTCATGCGATATTTTCCTTCCGCCTTTATCAAGCCTTACAATCGACTCTTTTTTTGTAATCCGCTTATAAATATCATCTTTTTCCACACCTAATACTGCAGCTAACTTCTCTGCAGTCTCTGCTGGTTTTTCAATTTGCCTCGGCACAACAAAGACGGTCGGTGCACTTTTATTCGTAGCAAGCTCCACACCATTTCGATCTAAAATCTTCCCTCGCTCTGGTTCAAAAGTAATATTACGACTCCATGAATCCTTCGCACGATCCGTTAACATATTTCCAAGAAAAAATTGCACATATCCAAGACGAATATCGATGATGGTGAAAATGAGTATACCCGATATAAGTATAAAAATAAGTCGTTTCCTAACTGTTACATTTGATACACGCATATTGGAACAAGCCTCCCTTACGCCTAGCTTGTTCCAATATATGCTTGTACTTATTTAATTAGAACTTCTTCCCTATTACCATTATGGCTTTTCCGCTTCTTGCTGCGGTTCAAGTGGTGGTACGAGTGTTACACCTAATTCTGTACCAGGTTGCAACAATGTCCCTTCCGCTACACTTTGTTCCGTTACATATCCTGTACCAGAAGGTTTTAAGTTAAGCTTTAATGTTTTTGCTAAATTCATAACATCACGCAGTGCCCATCCCTGTATATTTGGCATTGTAGGCTTATCTCCTACTAAGAAGACGCGATCACCCTTTAATGTTTGTTCAGTTGCTTTTGGCACTTGCTGCTGTACTTTCCCTTCACCTAATACGATTGGACGCAGTTTTGCTTTATCAATTGTTTTTTTCGCTTCTTCCATCGTTTTTTCGGTTACATCTGGAACGACAGTTTGTTGTTCTTTCACATATTTTTTCGGGTCTTTTACTTCATTTGGCTTAATCTTTAAATACTCTAAACTATTTTTCGTTACATATTTAAAGATATCAGCTAAAGGTTTAGCCCCGTTTTCATCATCTTTTAATTTTGGTTGTTTAACGGCCACATACACAACAAGTTGTGGATCGTCCATCGGTGCCATACCTAAGAATGAGAATATATAATTCTCTCTTCCTGTCATATAGCCACCTTTCCCGTCAGGAATTTGTGCTGTACCTGTTTTACCCCCGACTGAGTACCCATCAATTTTATATGCAGTCCCTGTTCCTTTCGGTGATGTAACAACACGTTCTAGTAATTGCCTTACTTGCGCTGCTGTCTCTTTGGAAACAGGTTTCCCTACTTCTTCTGGTTTATGCTCTAGCTGTACTTTACCTGTTATTGGATCCACAATTTTATCAATTGTATAAGGTTTCATCATTTTCCCATCATTTGCAATCGCTGTTGCAGCTTGTACAAGTTGAATTGGTGTAACTGTAGAACCTTGTCCAAATGCTGTTGTTACTTGTTGTATTTGTTGATCAAATAAAATTGTATTTGATCCTTCACCAGGTAAATCAATGTTTGTTTTTTCATCTAATCCAAAATTATGAATATATTTTCGGAAACGTTCTGGACCAAGTTTTTGATCACCTAAAATTGCAAATGCTACGTTTGAAGAGCGCTCTACCCCTTCATCAAATGTTATAGAGCCCCATCCAGCGCCGCCGTTATGATCTTTTATTTTGCGATTACCAACTTGATATGTACCAGACTGATAAAAGTCTTGTCCATTGTATACACCTTCATTTATCGCCGCTGCTAATGTAAAAATCTTCATTGTTGATCCCGGTTCAAATGCATTTGCAATTGCGTCATTGAAGAAATAGTTAATTTGACGATCATTAGGGTCATAACTTGGTTTACTAGACATCGCTAATATTTTCCCTGTCTTCGGATCCGCAACAATTCCAATTAAATTTTCTGGTTCATAATGTTTGCTCGCTTCTTTCATTGCGTCTTCTAAATAACTTTGAATACGTTGATCAAGTGTTAAATACACGTTATCTCCATTTTTAGGTGCCTTTACATTCACTTTTCCACCGTCAAGAGATACTCCTTTACGGTCACCTGTATATGCTACCTCTCCATTAGAAGCACCTAAATATTTATCCAAACTCTTCTCTAAGCCAAATTGACCGACTGAGATTCCATTTTCATCAGGTTTCGCATGACCTATGACGTAAGATGCGAAATCACCGTTTGGATAAACTCTCGCATTTTCGGTAATAAAAGATATTCCCGGCAATTTCAATGCTTCTATTTGTTCTTTCTTTTCTTTCGTCAAGTCCTTACCCAATGTTCCAAATTCCACTTGACTTTTGCCTTCTTTATTTAAAGTAGCTAAAATTTTATCTTCATCTTTTCCGAGTACTCCTGCGATTTTCTTTGCAGTATCCTCTTTATCCTTAACGGCGTTAGCTCCTTTTAACTCGGCTACAAGTCTATAAGAATTTGCATCTTGCGCTAGGACATGACCATTTTGATCATAAATTGTTCCTCGATTCGCTTCGAGAACTCCCTTTTTACTATGTTTCTGCTCAGCAAGTTTTTTCAAATCATGATTGTCCACTGTTCCTGTTACTTGTATGTAAAAAAATCGGGCTAATAACAGCAAAAAGAGCAGGAGGAAAAATATCATAAAATAACCTGCTCCCTTATTGGTATGAAATTTGGTCATATTTCTCTTCATCTTTTCTTCACACCTATTTGCCTTATTTTAGGCCTTTCACATTATTCGCATTAATTTCTAGCCCGTGTTTTTTTGCAACTTCAGCGATACGTTCATAACGACTTAACTTCTCTACTTCAGCCTGCAATTCTTGATTTTCCTTTTGTTTTTTCACAATTTGTTCTTCTATCGTTGCTGCTTCTACATTAACTTGATATAGACCCGCTTTATTCCCAATAAAAGCTACACAGGCATATAATAAAAATCCAATAAACGTTACGTACAATAGCTTTTCAATTCTTGTAATTTTCGTTTTAACTTTTGGCTTAACCATCTGCTGTGGCGGCGCTTGAATTTGTACCT
This sequence comes from Bacillus mycoides, assembly GCF_001757995.1. Taxonomy (GTDB): domain Bacteria; phylum Bacillota; class Bacilli; order Bacillales; family Bacillaceae_G; genus Bacillus_A; species Bacillus_A mycoides_B. The sequence continues at coordinate 266,263 of NZ_LXLV01000062.1, forward strand.
CTTCTTGCGCCTGTTGTTTATACTTTACAGCTAAATTAGTCATACCTCTCTCTCCTTTTTATCTTTTTTCAGCGATTCTCAACTTCGCAGAACGCGCTCGATTATTTTCTTCTAATTCAATGTCAGAAGGTAAAATCGGTTTCCTTGTAATAAGCTTTAATTTCGGCTTAAATTCATCCGGAATAATCGGTAGTCCCTGTGGTAATTGCGGCGTTGTGCTATTTCGCTTAAACGTCGTTTTACAAATACGATCTTCTAAAGAATGGAATGTTATAACACTAACTCTTCCACCAGGCTTGACCATATCAATTGCAGATTCCAACGCTTCTTCAAATACTTTTAATTCATCATTTACAGCAATACGAATCGCTTGGAATACTCGCTTCGCAGGATGTCCACCTGTTCTACGTGCCGGAGCTGGAATACCTTCTTTAATTAATTCCACTAATTCTCCTGTCGTTTCAATAGCCTTATTCTCGCGATAAGCTTCAATTTTCCTTGTTATTTGCTTTGAAAATTTTTCTTCTCCGTATTGGAAGAAAATTCTTACGAGTTGTTCATATGACCAGCTGTTCACAACATCATATGCTGTTAATGGGGCATCTTGATCCATCCGCATATCTAACGGTGCATCATGATGATAACTAAAGCCACGCTCTGGTGTATCTAATTGTGGGGATGAAACACCTAAATCGAATAAAATCCCGTCTACTTCTGTAATACCTAATTCATGTAGTTTTTCAGATAAATAACGGAAGTTGCTCTTCACTGTTACAAATTGTTCACCATAAGAAGAAAATTTTTCCTTCGCATTTTGAATCGCTATTTCATCTTGATCAAATGCTATTAATTTCCCACCATCTGTTAGCTGAGATAATAAATAAGAACTATGTCCTCCTCCACCCAGTGTACAATCTACATATGTACCACTCGGCTTTATATCTAAGCCATCTACTGTTTCTTTCAAAAGTACTGTTACGTGTTTGAACATTGCTGCACCTACTCTTTTTCCAATTAATTATGTTAAATACATTTCTCACTCTACAAACAGAATTTACTACTAGAGGATGAAATGCTACTAAAGAACGACTCATTTAACTTCCAACAATGTAGCATGCTATACAAATCGCTATTTTATTTTATTATATACTAAATTTTATCATTTTTTGCGGGAATTTAAACAAAAACCTGTCGAAAAAGATAATAATCCGTTTACATTTTGTGCTATTTTGTCATATATATATACCTGATACATAGCGATTCATTACATTAACATAAGATGGATAATTCAGAAATATTTCACTTCACAGTTAATTCAACAGAATAAAAATAAAATCCTGCTCAAAAGAGCAAGATTCTATAGTTTTATTACATGATGTTTTCCGTCCCACGAAAAAGATTGTTCCATTACCCGGTCAATAAAATCAAGACCGAACTGATTTAAATAATAACAGACATTCCACACACGTTCTTGCGGTGCTCCTAATGGACGAAGCGCAAATTGTAAACGGCGGAATTTATTCAGTTGAATCTCATGTTTCTTCTCAACATTTCTTTTCAACATTCTTTCTAACAGTTCAATTTGCTCATTAATTTTCAGTTCATTTTTCCCAGCAAACTCATTTAACCCTGGATCTATTTTTTTCACGAATTGTTGTAATGATGTATGAATATCCATTATTTCTTTTTTCGCTTCTATAAATCGCTCGTCTATCGGTTCCTCTATTTGATTAGAAAGCCAATTGTCACGCAGATTATCTATATTATTTAGAAACGGATCAATTTCTTGCAAATCTAAATCATATAAATCTGTCGCTATATCTCGCTCCATATAAGTAATCGTCAGACGCGGAACGACAGGTGGCATTTGGAAACCGGCCGTATGAAACACTTGTTGCAATTCACTCCAATAAGCTAACTCCCCTGGACCGCCAATAAACGCTAATGTAGGAAACATATATTCTTGCATAAGAGGGCGCGTTACAACATTATTACTAAAACGTTCTGGACTTCTTTCCATCTCTTCCATCAATTCTTCATACGAAAATGAATGCACTCCATCTTTTCCAATAAACTTCCCTTGATTCTCTTCAAGCAATACTCGCTCATTATCAATTTCCATAAATATATGCACTGCATTTGTCTTCGTTTCAATAATCGGTTTAAATCCTAATTCCTTAATTACTTCCTGTTGATTATGAAGTGCTACTTGAATTTCTTTATATTTACTTATAATTTGTTGTAAAAACGGAACTTCTAATTTTCTTAATGCAGGATGATGTGAATCTACAAGAATTAAACCAGAATTTGCGAACATTTTCGTAATAAGGCGCGCAAAGAAATCTACATATGTATGCGATTTACCTAAAGCATCATCAACAAACTGTAATACATCCTTTGTAAAATTCGTTTCCGGATATGTTTTAAAGATCTCTTCGACCCATTTTCTACAGTCTTCAATAGCAAGCTCAGACTCAGAAGCACTCGCCTTTTTCGGATAACAATCATGAAAAATGGTCTTTTTTATTTTTTTATTTTTCGTTACAAACGTATGATTAATTTCATCCATGTCATGGTCTTCACCAGCAATCCAAAAGACAGGAACAACTCGAATCCCTAAGCTCTCTTCTTTTTCTTTTGCAAGCTGTAAAATTGAAATGATTTTATGCACTGTATAAAGCGGACCAGTTAATAACCCAGCTTGTTGTCCAGCTATAACAACATATGTATTTTCATCTTCAAGCGCTTTTATATTTTGAATTGTAAATTCTCCCGCTTGCAATTGTGTATTATATTCTAATAAATGCGTTACTAAATCTTGACGGAAAAACTCTCTCTCACGCAAATCATGTAAACGCTGTTTAAACGCATCCTCTGTTAACAGATAATCAAAACATGACTGTATCTCTTTTTTACCGTTCATATAGTCCGCTACAACACCTTGTAGTGGAACAGAGATTTCTTTTATCTCCATATAATTCTTCCTTTCGTATCCTGTTCTCTCACCAACCCACATTGTAGTCAATGTTTCACGTAAAAGCAAAGAAAAACACTTATTATTCTATTCCTTTTATTGCACCATACAAAAATCGAAGTGTCGGAACAGATCGTTGTTGTTCCTTAGCTTCTTCTAGTACATATCCAATAATCGCATTAACTTCCGTTTGTCTATTCGCTCTTACGTCCGCTAACATAGATGAAGTATTATGAGCTGTTTTTTCACATACTTGGCATACCATTTGCCATACCATTTCCTTATCTTCTTCTTTAACAAGAAATGCAACTTCCTGAAACACTTGCTCCATCATTTGATAAAAAAACGGATTTGAAATTAACTCTCCGTTCTCAACCCGCAATAATGCCGTCAATGGATTAATGCATACATTTACTACTAATTTATTGCGCATAATCCCCTTCCAATCATCTTCTATCTGAATCGGAAAATAATCAAAAGGAAAACAATTAAACACCTTTTTAAAACAACTAGATTGACCACGCACTACACCAAACTTTGTAACACCTATTCCAGTATGATGAACTGTATGCCCTTCCTCTTTTTTTGCACCATGCTCCACAATCCCGACTGCTATACGTTCATTTCCTATTTTTTGCATAACGTGAAGATGTGACATTCCATTTTGCAAAAAGATTAATGACGATTCTCCCTGAACAAAAGGTAATATGTCAGTTATATGATATTGCTTTACAGCAATAAATGTATAATCTAACTGTTTATCCAGCATACTTTCTATCGGTAAAATAGATGGAAATACTGTTTCACGTTCTCCATTCCTAATACAAGTTACACCCGTTAAGTTTAATTCCTCTGCTTGCTTAGCGTTCCTTGTAAACAACGTAACATCTTGATTGCTTTTTTGTAAATAAAATGTATATAGGAGACCAATAGCTCCCGGTCCAACAATTCCAATTTTCATCTTCACACAAAGAACTCATATTAACAAGTGATATAAGTTCCCTTGCCCTTCCCCCTTTACATCTTTATTAAATTACAATTACATAGTTGAGGATTCAATTATCTTTTAACAAATGCAACCTCTTCTTTCACTATGTATATACTACCTATATACATAGTTCTATTCTTAGTTTAGCAAATCCCCAAAAAAATAATGAAAGAAATATTCTATCTTCTTCATAAAAATTAAAAAATGAGTTATAATATTATTATAACTATTTTAACTTTTCTGCATTCAACAAGATAAGAAAAGGATGTGATGTAATGGGATTCCCAAAAGTTGAACGCTTGCTCATCAATTATAAAACATTAGATGAATTTAAAAAATTTAAAGGGTGCGGAGCTCAAGAACTATCCATGTTGGAAGAATTACAAGCAAACATTATTGAAAATGATAGTGAGTCTCCATTTTACGGTATTTATTATGGAGGATCGCTAATCGCACGTATGAGTCTATATATGAAAAGGAACGGTGGAGAACCATTTGAAATTACGGGTACTTACCTAGAACTTTATAAACTTGAAGTGTTGCCGACTTTTCAAAAACAAGGATTCGGACAAATGCTTGTTAATTATGCGCAACAACTACAATTCCCAGTTAAAACGATAGCACGTATCCAGTCAGCTGGTTTTTGGGATAAATTAAGTTTCCAGCCAGTATCAGTAACTGATGGTGATTTTTATATTTGGCAACCAGAAACAAATTTGAATACGATTACAAACGAAGAATCTGCATAAGAAATAAAAAAAACAGCTGTTACGCAGCTGTTTTTATTTCTTTAATTTTTCTAATTCTCCATTCGAGCGAGCGCCATTTCTTTCTGCTACCATTACACTTCTTTTTTGATCGATATAATCAAGTAATGTTCTATATTCTTCCTCATATACTGATAATCGCTCCATAAGACGTTCTTTCTCTGTTTGTAACGATTCAATTTGTTGTTGCAACACCATTAAAGAGCTTTCATCTTTATAATTTCGCAAGAATTCAATAACATCATTCAACGTAATAGATTTTGGCTCTAATACCTTTGTCTCTTTCACTTCATAATTTTCTACCTTTCGAAGTTGCTTCGCTTCTTCAATACGTTCTTTATATTGCTTTCTAACGTAAGAATTCCACCTAAATCCACAGGCTGCAGGTGTACGAGACAAATGCCTCCCCACTTCTTTAAAAGCGGAAAGTTGCGTTCCACCTTCACGAATATGCCGGAGTACTACTTCTGCCAGAAGCAAATCTTCATCATCAGTCCAAGCATCTTGTCTTGTTGTCGCCATCTCTCTAGTCCTCCCTATGCATTTTTTATTAAGCATATGCAGTTACTAGAAAAGATAGAATACAACAAATAAAGAATAAGACAAAAAAAATAAACGTAGAAGATATCTTCTACGTTTATTTTTCGCAATTACTTGCTGATTACTTCTTTACCTTTGTAAGTACCGCATGCTTTACATACACGGTGAGCTAATTTCGCTTCACCACAGCTTGGGCACTCTACCATACCAGGTACTGATAATTTGAAATGCGTACGACGCTTTCTTTTTACTGTTTTAGAAGTTCTTCTAAAAGGTACAGCCATTCTTCCCACCTCCTTAAAAGAAATAGTTATTTTCATATGAAGGCCTAAACCAGTCTTCCGATTATTTGTCAAAAAACTTTGCAAGTCCTGCTAATCTTGGATCAACAGTCTTTTCTTTGTTTTCTTCCGAAATCACTTGCCAGTCTTGACCTTGCATCGGTGCTCCACCAGAAACATCATCACTGAAAATTTGCATTGGAATCTCCAAAAGTATATTTTCCTTGATTACGGGCAGTAAGTCAAGTACTTCTCCTTCTAAACAATGAATTTCAGCTTCTGTTTCAAATTCTTCTTCTGAAGTTTGGAACACCTCAGTTGTTTTAATGTCAAATGGTAATGTCACATCTACTAAAGAGCGAGAACATGGTAAAACCATGCTTCCAGTTATATGTAGATGAAACGTAAACTTACCGGAGCCAAAATCAACTCTTCCTGTCACATGAACAGGATTAATTTCACGAATATCTTTCTCGACCTCTTTTAGCTCACTTACATCTACCATTTCATTTAATGTCAATCCTTTATTTCTCAATTTATTCAATTGATGGATGGACCATTTCATATCATATCACCTCAAGGCAACAAACAAAATTATAGCTAGCCATTTTATATTTGTCAATGTTTTTTCTTTACACTATAATGAAGTCATCATAGGAAATAATATATAGATTATCACGTTTTCCAAAAAGATGCTACATCGAAAGGAGAGATTACCATAAAATCCAGTGGTATTGTTGTTGAATATAACCCTTTTCATAACGGTCATGCTTATCATGTGCAACAAACAAAAAAGTTAACACAGTCTGATATTATTATCGCCGTTATGAGTGGTCCTTTTTTGCAGCGTGGTGAGCCCGCACTCATCTCCAAATGGTATCGTACTAAAATGGCCTTAACAAACGGCGTAGACCTTGTTGTGGAGCTTCCTTATGCATTCGCAACACAAAAGGCCGAAACTTTCGCAAATGGCGCAATTTCGATTTTAAACGCCCTTGGTGTTTCTGACATTTGTTTCGGCAGTGAAGATGGACAAACTGAAAATTTCTACACTACCATCGCTATACAAAAAAATGAAGAAGAGACTTTTAATCGTCTTGTGAAGCAATTTATGAATGCAGGTAATAGTTATGCAAAAGCTACATCTGAAGCCTTTTTACACATCTTACCACCCGAAAAAAACGTAGATATGTCACAACCAAATAACATTTTAGGCTTACAGTACATTAAAGCAATTCTCTTACAAAATAGTTCCATGCAAGCACAAACTATAAAAAGATTCGCCTCTCATTATCATGATGAAACATTTCACGATCAACATATTGCAAGTGCAACAAGTATTCGCAAACAGCTATTTAATGAAAACAATTCCTCTACAACTATTGAGCCTTTTATCCCAAAAATGACTGCTTCTCTTTTAGAAAACTACAAGCAAAACTACGGGACGTTACATAACTGGGAAAAATACTTTTCATTTTTTAAATACAAACTTATGACGATGTCTTCAGAGGACTTACAACATATATATGAAATGGAAGAAGGTTTAGAGCATCGTATTTTATCAAAAATACAAAACAGTTCATCTTTCTATTCATTCATGGAAGCATTAAAAACAAAACGTTATACATGGACTAGATTGCAAAGAGCTTGTACACATATTTTAACAAATACAACGAAGGAAGAAATACACAAAGCAAATATAGAGCAACATGCGCCGTATATCCGTCTTCTCGGAATGTCACAAAAGGGACAAACTTATCTTTCTAGAAATAAGAAAAAAATAGAACTTCCAATCCTTACTCATACAAAAACATTCGAACATCCAACTTTAGACATAGAACGAAAATCAAATGCTGTATATTTCTCCATAATGCAAGAACCTTTGCGGACACAACTGCTAAAACAAGACGCAACGCATCATCCAATTCGTTATGATGAAATAACGAAAAAATTCCTATAAGAAAAACCTCTCTTCTTCAGAGAGGTTTACTTTGTTTTGCCCATTTTTCCCAAATACGTTAATGCATCATCCAGTGTGTCCACCGGTACAATTTTCATCTTTGTTTTAATATCTTTCGCAGCTTCAAGAGCATCTTTATAATTCGATTTCTCTACACCTTTTTCATTTGGCGCAAAAAACACTTCAGCTCCCGCATCACTAGCAGCTACTACTTTTTGCTGAATACCACCAATTGGACCAATTTCTCCTTTATCATTGATTGTACCTGTTCCAGCTATTTCATGTCCGTTTGTTAAATCTTCTTCAACGAGCTGATTATAAATTTCTAGTGTAAACATTAACCCCGCTGATGGCCCCCCTATTTCATGGGAATCAATTTTCACTTTCGGATCTACTACTAACTCTCTTTCCGTAACGATAGAGACCCCTATACCGACGCGCCCATTCCCATTAGGGATCGTCTTTACATTTAAATTTTCTTTAAACTGTTTTCCGCCCCGCTTGTATTCAATATTTACTGCATCCCCTTCTTTTTTCCCTGTCATATACTCAATAAATTGTTCCGTCTTGTCGAATGTTTTTCCATCGACAGCTATAATAACATCTCCAAGCTTAAGCTTTCCTTCTGACGGCATACCCTTTGCTACACCAGCCACTAGTACACCTTTATTTTCAAAAGAAACAGAGCGATTTGCACGTTTATATGCGTTATAGATCGCTGCATTTTGCGAATCTTTCATTGCATAATTTTGGCGAAATTGATATTCTTCATCACTCTCGCCTTTTTGCAATATTTCTTCCGCCTTCGAAACGTGTGTATATTTATTAAATTGCGCAGCAATTAAGTTCACCACATTGGCAGGCCCCATTGAGACAGTGACAAGCATGAAATCACCCGACTCTTTCGTTCCACCATCTACTTGAACGTATGGCGCTAATTTCGCCGCCATACCTGGTTTTGTCACATAATACGGCAAACGCACATAAACAAGTAGCATCGCCAATATAACCCCTATTAAAATTGCATATATAAACCGAAAACGCTTAAACATTATGTTTCTCCTTCCACTGCTCAATTAGTAAATAAATGCTTGAAATGTGTTTTTCTGCTTCCACTTCTCCGACCCGAATGATGTCTTCAATGTGTGTAAAAGCACGCGAACTAAATTGTTCTACGGCTGGCCGCATCATTAAATCTGATGCTATTTGCCGATTCATCACAAGTTCATGTTGCATAATTTCAATACTTTGCATAATCACATCATAAATCGATGTAACCTCTCCATTCACCTTGATTGGAGATACATCAACAGCAATAACAATATCAGCCCCTAAATCTTTTACAACCGATACGGGAATACGGTCAATTACCCCTCCATCCACTAATAAGCGGCCATCTATTTTCTCTGGAACAAACACCCCTGGCACAGATATACTAGCTCGAACCGCCTCCGCAATCGGACCGCTTGTAAAAACAACTTTTTCCCCCTTCAAAATGTCAGTAGCCACAACAGCAGTCGGGATATCTAACTCTTCTAAATTTTTATTATATGTAAACATTTTAATCATATCTTTGATACGTTTTCCAGCAATAAATCCCATTTTAGGAACTGTAAAATCCAAATAATATTTCCTTTTAAAAACAGCTGCCAATTTATACAGTCTTTCAACGTTACAACTCGCTGCATAAAATGTACCAATTAACGCTCCTATACTACTACCTGCTACCATATGAATAGGGATACCAGCTTCCCTTAACACTTTTATTACCCCTATGTGAGCAAAACCTTTTGCACCTCCGGATCCAAGCGCTAAACCGATTTTTGGTTCCTTCATTTTTCTCACCCTTTAATTTTTTTCATTCCTTTTTCATACTTATGGTCTAAATTCACCACATATCCACGTATACTGAAATGAACGTTTTTGGGACAAAGGGGGATTTTCTTACATGTACGAAAAATGGAAAACTGCTTTTCTTACCATATCAATGTTATTTTTAACCTTTTCTCTTGTACTTCACCCCCAAGCTGCTTTGCAAGCTTCAATTCGCGGGTTAAATATATGGTGGGAAGTTGTATTCCCTTCACTACTACCGTTTTTCATTATTGCGGAACTTCTAATCAGTATTGGTATCGTAAAATTTATCGGTGTTATATTAGAACCACTAATGCGTCCACTGTTTCGTGTTCCAGGGGTAGGTGGGTTTGTTTGGGCAATGGGAATGGCTTCAGGATTCCCCGCTGGCGCCAAATTAAGCGCTAGACTACGCAAGAGCAATCAACTAACACAAATTGAAGCGGAACGACTCGTATCTTTCACAAATTCTTCTAATCCACTTTTTATTTTCGGAGCGGTTTCTATTGGTTTTTTCAATAATCCGAAATTAGGGCTCGTATTAGCAGCAGCACATTATATAAGTAACCTTTTCGTCGGATTACTTATGCGCTTTTATGGTAATAACGATACTTACATAAAAGACAAACATACGAATCAAAAGCGTGCCTTTCAAAACCCTTTTTCCATCCTCCACCAAACACGTATGCAAGAAAAAAGACCGATTGGAAAACTACTCGGTGACGCTATCGTTTCTTCTATTCAAACATTGCTCATGATTGGTGGGTTTATTATTTTATTCTCTGTTTTAAATAAAATGATTACTGTTTTCCAAATTACAGAAGCGCTTTCTTTTATTATGCAACATATTTTATCATTCTTCCAACTTACATCCCAATTTAGTATTCCGATATTATCCGGTATTTTTGAAATGACGCTTGGAAGCCAAATGATTAGTCAAATTAATGAATCAACACTTCTTCAACAAGCGATGGTAACAAGCTTCATTTTAGCATTTAGCGGCCTTTCTATTCAGGCACAAGTAGCAAGCATATTAGCGGAGACAGATATCCGCTTTAAACCATATTTTTTAGCTCGAATTATCCAAAGTATTCTCGCTCCTATTTTCACTTTTATATTTTGGGGACCATTTTATGAAAAAGTTCATTCTTTCTCGCCTACGCAAGAAGATCTTCCCGTATTTTTATTGAATCATTCTTACACACTAACTGATATTTGGACATCATTTATACACTACGGACCAATCTTCACCTTATTTTGTTTATATTTATATGTTATCTTATTGTTTTTACGCATTCATAAAGAAAAACCCCGTTCACTTTAACGGGGTTTGAAACTTTTCTTTTAAAGCACGCTCTACAATCGGAGGAACAAGGTCTACTACACTTCCCCCATATCTCGCAACTTCTTTCACAATACTTGAACTTAAAAATGAATATTGATTGTTTGTCATAATAAAGAAGGTTTCGATATTTTCGTCTAATTTTCGATTCATTGAAGTAATTTGCATCTCATATTCAAAATCAGACACCGCTCGCAAACCACGTAATATTGCATTTGCATTACGCATTTTTGCATATTCCACCAACAATCCACTATGTGAATCAATTTTTACATTCGGAATATCCTTTGTCGCCTCTCGAATTAACTCTAGGCGTTCTTCTACCGAAAAGAATGGTTTTTTTGATGAATTGTTTAAAACAACTACATATACTTCATCAAATACTTTTGCTCCCCTTTTAATAATATCCAAATGTCCAAGGGTAATTGGATCAAAACTCCCTGAAGAAATAGCTATACTTGTCATTCTGTCCCCTCACCTTCATACTTATAAATCGAAATTGCTGTAATCCCGTAGTTTTCTGCCCGTACTTTTACAAGTTCTCCTATAGAATCAGGTAAAACCACGTCATCTCCATGCTCTGCCATAATGATGCCATCTTTATTTAACAATCCATGTTGATCCATCACACTAATTAAAGACAAAATTTTTTGACCTTTATATGGAGGGTCTATTAGTATAAGATCGAATGATATTTCACGCTTTATAAGCGCCTTTACCGCACGTTCCGCATCATTTCGATACACTTCAGCTTGTTCTTGTATTCTACAGCTTTCTAAATTTTGATGAATGACTTTTATCGCTTTACTATCTCGGTCAACAAAAATCGCTTTATCAATCCCTCTACTTATGGCCTCAATTCCAAGACCACCACTACCACCAAATAAATCAAGAGCGATACCACCATCATAATAAGGACCTATCATATTAAAAATAGATTCTTTCACTTTATCTGTCGTTGGACGTGTTGTATTACCAGGTACCGCTTTAAGTGGGTGCCCTTTACATTTTCCTGAAACTACTCTCATCTGTTGTCACTACCTTTATTTCAATCTATCGAGCGATTACTGTAAATACATCTCAAGTCGGTAACCGCTACCAAACCATACAATTCTTCACTAATTCGTTACTTAACCTATAGAGAACTTTAGTTAAAATAACCGTTCGCTATTTCTTGCATATTCATCTCACTATTTGCGAACAAAAACCCTTTATGTACATCAGTTCCACTTTACCTTTTTTATCCTATCATAAAATAAAAAAAAGAAAAATAAAAAGCCTAACATAAATTTTAATTTCATTATGTATATCTTCATTTAGATTGGACATAAATAAATATAACAACATCATCTTCGATGTTGTTGCCAACCGCGGAGAAGACTTACGTTTCCCCATAAGTTCTTCCTCCGGTTTCTCCTCTCCCTTTGCCTTCTTACTAGTACATACTAGTATTAGAAGGGCCCTGCTTTGCAGGGTTTTTTTATTTGTCTACTTTTCATTTAAAAAGTGAGGTGGTACAGTAAAAGAAAGAGGAGGAAAAAATATGATTCAACGCTTTATAGAACTCGGAGAAGGCTACTCTGACTTATATGAATTACTTGAAATTGCCAAAACAAACCAAGAACGTGTAACACATATGTTACAATTCGAAACTGTAAAAAACGAAAAAAAAGTGTGTTCACTTGTTGTAATACTAAAACCGACAACTACTGGTGATTTCCAACCATTATACATATGTCGTGAAGGCATTCCTATACTTGAAAATAAAAAAAGTAAACGTGTCGTTTTATTCGAAGAAATGGCGGAACAAATAGGGAAAAAAGTTACTCCCTTTACTGTAAAACCATCAACAACTTTCCCTGAAAAAGAACTATTTTTTAATCATCTAATTGGTATTTTACGAATGAACAATTTCATTCCTCCAATGAAATAACACGTTATTTCAAGTAAAAAAATCCCCTGCTAAATTTAGCAGGGGATTTTTTTACTTAGCTATAATCGTATTCTTTTGCCCGATCAGGACGCGAATTTTCGAATTCCGTTTTTAAAAACGGGCGATACGACTGTTCTACTTTTTTTACAAAAGGAAGTTTATTCAATTTTTGCATCATATGCTCAATTTGTTCCATATCACAATATACAACGGCATATTTCAAACGTTTTGATATGTAATGAATGTTACCATATTTCCTTAAAATCTTGGCATGTTTCAATGAATGTAAATAAACAATCATACTTTGTCGTTGCCCGAACATAATCTTCTCCATCTTCTCCTTTTAAAAACTTATATTCTTATATTTTATGAAAACCAATCAAAAATTTATGACATTAAAGGACAAACTCTGTATACGTTTTCTTCTATATTCTAAAAAACAGGGTAAATTACCCCGTTTTTTTACAACCACAACCGCCTCCGGTACCACAACCACCGCCACAGCCACCCGCATCAAAAAACGGATTTCCTGTTGGAACTTTAACGGAAGGAGATACCTCAGAACCAATCGCTACACTAACTTCATCTAATAACTTTTGTAAAGCAGTTTCTGCTCTTTTAAAAGCTGCAACCTTATCATGCATATCTACAGAACGCTTTAATTCCCTCATTTTCGTCGAAACGAAAGTATAATCAGGATGATATTTACCAAAACGCTGCACTTCTTCGTATCGCTCTTTCATCGCTGTAAATTGCTGAATTAGCGTCTGGACTTCTATATCTTCTTGTAAATCCTTATAATACTTACGATAATCTTCTGCTATATCTGAACAGATGATCGCTTTTGCAAGCTGCTCTGCCTTATCTAAAATCAATACGCTTTCCAGCGTCGCTACAATCATGAGAGACACCTCCGAATATTCATCATAACACATTTGGAACAGAACTACTAATTGAAGTGTCTCACCTAAAAGTAAGATATGATTCTAACTACTTTTCATACAATCCCCTTGCACTCTTATACACTAATATGCTCCGCAATATTATATTTAAGAACATCCCATTTTCCGCTATTCTCTTTCACGTAGCTAATACATGCGTTTTTTAACGGCGTTTTAAATGTAATTTCATCTGGTGCAATTGCGTGTAAAATAGCTTTTATTGCATGTGAATGCGCAACAATGATAATACGTTTATCTCCATGTGCTGCTGCAACCTCTTGTAAAGCCGTAAAACAGCGCTCTACAATTTCTTCATCCTGCTCCATTCCTTCTACATTACCTTCTGTAATTAACTCTCTAACGGCCGCAACTGGTTTCCCAGAAGCTTCCCCAAAATTACGTTCCATAAATCGCTCATCTAATAAAATAGATGGTAATCCAATAGCCCCAGCAATTTCCTTAGCTGTTTCTTGCGCTCTAATTAACGGGCTACTTATAATTATATCCCACGATTCCGCTTGCAAGGCAGCTGCACTTTGACTCGCTTGCTTCTTCCCAACTTCGTTGAGTGGAATATCTTCGCGCCCTTGAATAATCTCTTGAAAGTTCCAATCAGTTTGTCCATGTCGTACTAAACAAATTTCCGTCATGCTGCAACTCCTTTTTTAAATAATCCGATTCTATTGTAACAAAAGTTTTGCACAACGGACATAGTTTTCCCTTCCAATTACGTCGTATTTTGCTGCTTCATATACTGGAACATATCAATCATAATTGAAGCAACCGCCAATTGATTTTGAAATTTTTCCACTTTATCTGGTATCGTTTTTTTGAAATGCTGCATGGCAGCTAACTCAAAAGCTTCTTTTTCTTCTGGGTTACGCGTCAATTTCCGGTACCAGTATGGCTGTTCCCGAATATAGCGAGCTAAATCCTCATCAGCTTTTATAAACTCCATAAGCTCTGCTCTCATCCTCTTTCCCCCTAATCCTTTTGAAAGAAAAAAGGATTATTTTCAGAAGTACTTTGTTCTTGCTGCGCACGGTTCCCTTGAAATTGTTGGATAACTTGTTGCACGCTACCAATCGCACTCGTTACATTTGCTAAATGATGTTGCATTTGTTCTACGTCTAGCTTTTTAAAGAAAGAAAGCATTTGCCCCATCACATCAGCAGTTTTTTCCTCTTCTGTTCGATTTTCTTTTACTTCTTTATTTTCTTTTACCGAAGAAAAAGCAGGTGCTCCATCAGTTCTATACGCTGTCCATATTTGATCTTCTTCACCAAGTAAGTACCATTCTTCATAAAATTGCTGCCAAGTTTTTTGACCACTTCTAACCTCATGAACCATTTTAGGGTGATGGTTTACAAACTCTTTAAACTGTTGAACCGATGGATGTAACGGCCCTTTTGTTGTTGGCATAATCCTCACCTCTTCATGTATATCTACTATATTGTAAGAAAAAAAAGGCACATGGTTCGCCTATTTTTAGACGATTCATGCACCTTTTTATTTTCGAATAAAGTTTTGAGTATAAAATTTATCATATACCCCAACACCTAATCCAGTAAATTGTTCATTTAATAAATTCTTTCTGTGACCCTCACTATTTAGCCAACCTTGTACCGCCGCAATTCCATCACTATGTTGCGCCGCTATATTCTCACCAGCAAGTTGAAAAGCCACTTGCCCACGTTGCAAACGATCTCCTAACGTACCAAAAGTAGGTGAATCGTGCGAAAAATAATTATTATCCTTCATATCTTTACTATGGCCAAATGCAACATCTGCAGTTTGTTGGTCCCATGTTAACAACGGTAATTGATGACGACTTCGAATAATATTTGTTAAATCGAGAATTTGTTGCATATTCCCATTTTCTACTTGCTTCATTTTTTCTGGTGTCAGCGGCTGTTCCGCTATTAATTCACCCGAATAAACAAGTTGATATGGTTTTTGTCGTAATAACGTTTCATCATCCATATACCGAAGACCAACAAGCTCATGTGTAAAGTGATCAAAATATAATTGTGCCCATCCATCTTCTACAGGTACTAGCGGTTGTTCCATTACTTCCGTATCAGATAACTCAAATTGATAACTATTCTTTCCTCTTTTTAATGAAATCTCATGTGAAAGTGGATTCTTTTTATATACCTCTTCATACTTTTCATTTATATAATAGGGAGCAACCTTAACTTGCTCACCAGCAACATACGCCGTTACAACTTTACGTTCAGCAACTCCAAATTGAACATACTGAGCTAAATCTTGATTATACACCCACCATTCATATCCATAAGCAGACGGCTCTATTCGAGACGGTTCGCCCCACTTCGCTAATAAATTCTCAGAGTCCCCACCAATCATATTTAAAACAGTGTCTGTGGATTCTTCATTTACTTTCTTCTTCTTTTTCACAATTTTATTTTCTTGCTTAGAGTGAGATGGGGTTAATATATATTGTGATACGAGTAACTTCCCGTATAAATCAACAGCTAAAATTAAAAATGTAATCATTACGATACGCAATAATTTCTTCAAACGATATACCTCCTGAACAAAGCATAAAATCGAGATATACACAAATCCTTTTCTTTCCTTTTTTGTGTGTACCGTACTCTTTTCACTATATCATATTTTCACGAAAAAAGTCTGGATTATCCCTTTTCTCGCAATATGAATTGCACTTTCTTATTATTCATACTATTATAAAAATAATGTACTAACATTAAAAGAAGGAGGTATTCTATGCAATTTACAAATACAAACTTTAATGATGCAGTCGTTGATTTAACTCTTTTAACTGAGATTATGGAAAACAATCATTTTGTACTTGCTGGACAATGGGATTACGAACGCGTTACATATGATTATAAATTTGAAATATTAAAGGATATTTATTATTTACGTGTACAAGGATTTGCTGTTGAAGGTGACATCGGTGGCAGACACGCTCAAGTAAAACTATTGCCACCCTTATTAGGAAAACATTATTATCCTCATGGCGTTGAATATGGAGATGATGAGATTTTCCCAACGAATGTACTTCAAAAAAGCGAACAACTCCTACAAAATATTGAAAAAGAGTTGAAAGAATTTCAAATTATTGAGTAAATAGAACAAGCGCATCATATCGATGCGCTTGTTCTATTTGTCTTACCTAAGAATGAATCGTCTTTTTGACTGGATACCCATAAATGGATCCATCTTTTACTTTAATCTCATCTTCCCAAGGAACCTTATATTTACCTTCAGCTAAATCTTTTACAAACGTATACGGGTTTTCTTTCACCCCACCAGGAGTCGCTACATATCCCCTTGAACCTAAATTATATATATTATTTTCGAGACCCCATCCTAATCTAGCCTGATCTGCTAGCTCTGGATATACTTCGGCAGTAACAATCTCCCAAGGGTTTCGGTGTCCCTGCACTAAAGTAGTCCCATCAAAATTACATACTTGTCCTTCACCAAAGTAATAAAATACACCATCATAACCCGCTAAGTTCACTGACAATGTATACATTAAATTTTGCCATGCATTTGAACGATTAGTTAACATCCATTGTTCACTAACTTGTGTGCTATATCCGGAAATACGAATCAAGACATTCGCACCTTTATAGGCCGCTTCACGGGCTACTTCAGGGAACATGCCATCATGACAAATACAAACAGCTAATTTACTTCCTCCAGGTCCATCACAAACAGGTAAGCCTAAATCTCCAGCTTTCCAAGGCTCGACTGGCACCCAAGGATTTAACTTACGATACTTCAAAATCATTTCACCCTGTGGATCAATAATAATTGCTGTATTATACGGTTCTCCACCATCAGGATTTCTTTCCATTATAGAAAAAACACCATATACTTCAGATTCTTTACATGCCTCAGCAAATAAGTCTGTTTCTGGTCCAGGAACTGTACATAAAAACTCTTCTGTAGTCCATTTTTTTGTATTGAGCCCCTGTGTACTATATTCGGGAAATACTATCAATTCTAATCCAGGATAACCTGATTTCGTTGAATGAATTGTTTTTATGATCTGTTTAATTTGTTTATCAATGTCTGCACGCGACTCTACTACCGGTACTGGATATTGAATTAACGCTGTTAAAAAACCACTAATCGGCTTTACCATGCTTCCACTACTACCCATTTAAATTCCCCCTTAAAATAGTTCATGTTTATTAAAGATAACAATATAAAGTGAAACTTTAATCAGTGGGGGTTTTGTCCATCCCCCACTGATTATTAGCCTACACCAATCAGGCTTTTACGGGCAGTTGATTTCCCGCCTAACTCCCTCGCAGTCGCCAAATTTTGAGGTGGGAGTCTTACTGCCCGTTAATGCGGGATAAATTTGTAATTCTCTAAAAAACTTGCACTACATATGGAATTATTACGTATTAAAGCTAGTAGTAAGTTTTATATCCACTTTAGTACATGCCTACACTAACTTAACGTAAAAAGTCTGAAAATTCAATCTTTTACAATTGACTAAAACCAAAGAAGAAAAAAGTGTATGGACTCCCATACACTTTTTTTACTTAGTCTGTAAATACGGCGGCAATTGTTGCAACTGCTCCTTATCCTTTTCACGCTCTCTACGTGCCCACCTAAAGAACACATAACCGATAATCGTACCGTACACTATTTCCTGGACAATTTTCATAATGATACCACCTGTTTGCTGGTCTTGTACTACCGGCATCCAATGTAAAAATTCTGGTCCAGTTATATTTAAATCTGATAAAGTCCCCGCCGGTACACAGAGCTCCATTGCCTTCATCCAAGCGGCCGGATCTGTATATGTTGCAAATAATGGTGCAGTCGCAAAAATTATTAACGCACAAGCTGGCGTTAATAAAATACCATTAGCAAACATATAACCAAGCTTCTTAATATCACTTAAAGTTTGATATTCTGGTAGCGGATTTAACATGGGCCACCACATCATCATTGCTGCAAAAAACAATATAGCAAGGCAAATAGGATGCGCTATTTGACTTTGTTTTACTGTATCAAAAACAACTGGCAAATGATAAAAGGAAAACAGACCGTTAAATACCAACAACGCAATAAGCGGCTTTGCAAAAACCTTTAGCACAATTTGAACGAACTTAAAAGAAGTAATATGTTGATATAACCATACGGGTATACCGAGCATTAATAGCGGAGGAACTGCAATATACATTATCGCCATCTCAAACATATGTGCACTAAATATAATATGACCAATTAAATCAATAGGTCCTCCCTTTACAAAATACAAAAGAACAATCCCGGTCGTAAAATAAAAAATTTGCTTCTTACTTACCTTCGTCGCATTTTCAAATCGCGTTCTATATGGTCCAATAATTAAAAAATAACTAATAAGAATCGAGGTCATAAATAATAAAAAAATCGGACTCCATAAAGCTTGAAAACCAAATACCCATAAGTTTTCCATTTCCACACCTACCTTTTCAAAATTCTTATATTTCATATAAAAAGAGGGCTATGATAAATCAGAGCCCCCTACTATCACTGTTTAAATCCACACAATTGTCATAAAGGCTAATATTGTTAATAAACCAATTAACAATCCAGAGTACAAGAAGAAACTCGCCGCTTCATGCCCTTTATGACTCATATGCATGAAATAATACAGCTGAAATATAACTTGAACGACTGCTAACAATAATATAAATGGAACCGAAAAAATCGGACTAAATGTTTTCGGATATGCCACCGCTGCAAATGCAACTAATGTTAAAAAAATCATTAGTGAAAATGTAATAACTTGGTGCTTCATTTCCTCTGCACTTTTTCTCTTCCGATAAACAAGATCCACCTTAGGATTATTCGTTTGCTTAACCGCCATTGTTTATCCCACCATTCCCATCAAATATACTACAGTGAAAATAAACACCCAAACTACGTCAATAAAGTGCCAATAAATTGATGCAACATAAAACTTTGGTGCGTTGTATAAATTTAAGCCTCTCTTCGCGTTTCTAAAGATTAATGTTAAAATCCAACATAACCCAAACAACACGTGGAGCCCGTGTGTACCAACAAGAGCATAAAATGCAGAACCAAATGCACTACTTCTCATAGTATGCTTAAATTCATGCGTATAATGATAAAACTCATATATTTCAAACCCCAAAAATCCTAAGCCAAGCAACACTGTTACAAGTAACCAAAGTTGCATTTTCTTAAAGTTGAAATTTTTCATATGATACATTGCGTATACACTCGTTAAACTACTCGTTAACAAAAGCATCGTCATAATGAAAACGAGCGGCATTTGAAACATCTCTTGAGATGTTGGTCCACCATTTGTAGAGTTCTTTAATGCTAAATATGTGCCAAATAAGGAAGCGAACAACACTGTTTCGCCTCCAAGAAATAACCAAAAACCAACAAACTTATTTTTTCCCTCAAGGGTTGCTTTTTCAGGCTCTGCTGGAAATGTTTCATTCGTTAATTTCTCATCTACATGCATTACGCCTTGCCCCCCTTATCATCTAAATCTTCCTTATGAATATGATATCCATGATCATCAATTACTGAACGAAGGAACATTGTACCAAATGTAATGATTAAACCGATAATTGCTACTAATAACCAAAATTTATCTTTGCCACCCTGCATATACATCGCACCGAAAGCTGCTATAAATAGACCTAGAGAAATAATAAACGGTGAAAACGAAGAATTTGGCATATGAATATCACCGACTGGTTCCGCTGCTGTCATCTCTTTATTACCCTCACGTTTTTCAATCCAAAACGGATCTAATCCGCGAACAAATGGTAACTGTTTGAAATTATATTCCGGTGTAGGTGCTGGCATTGTCCACTCTAACGTACGCGCATCCCACGGATCACGACCAGCCTTCTCTTTTGATACCGTCGTTTTTATTACATTGAATAAAAGAACAATCGTTCCAAGAGCCATAAACACTGCTCCAATAGAACTAATCATATTCCCCATTTCCAATCCTTGCCCCTCTAGATATGTGTAGTAACGACGCGGCATACCGATTAGACCCAGGAAATGCTGAATAAAGAACGTTAAATGGAAACCGATAAAGAATAACCAAAATGTTATCTTTCCTAACGTTTCATTTAATACTTTATTAAACATAAGTGGCCAATAATAATGCGCACCTGCAAGTAAACCAAATACAACACCGCCAACAATTACATAATGAAAGTGTGCTACTACGAAATAATTATCATGAAACTGATAATCAGCTGGTGCAGAAGCAAGCATAACGCCTGTAACTCCACCCATAACGAAGGATGGAATAAAAGCTACCGCCCACATCATTGGTGTTGTAAACCTAATACTTCCACCCCACATGGTAAAGAGCCAGTTAAATATTTTAATACCCGTCGGAACTGCAATCGCCATTGTTGCAACTGAGAAGATAGCATTTGCAACAGGCCCAAGACCAACAGTGAACATATGATGCGCCCATACCATAAATCCTAAAAATCCTATTAATACTGTCGCGAACACCATCGAGGAATAACCGAATAATCGTTTTTTCGAAAATGTGGCGAAGATTTCTGAGAATATTCCGAAAGCTGGGAGTATAAGAATGTATACTTCCGGATGACCGAAGATCCAGAATAAATGCTCCCATATAATCGTGTTCCCACCTAGTGCAGGATTAAAGAAACTTGTGCCAAATAAACGATCTAACATTAAAAGTCCTAATCCTACAGTTAATGGTGGAAATGCAAATAAAATAAGTGAAGATGTTACAAATGTTGTCCATGTAAACATCGGCATGCGCATGTAAGTCATCCCTGGCGCGCGCATATTAATAATTGTAACAAGGAAGTTAATACCTCCAATTAATGTACCAATACCTGATATTTGCAAGCCGAGTACATAAAAATCAACACCATGTCCTTTAGAGGCTAAAGCTAAAGATGCATAGGATGTCCACCCTGCATCAGGCGCTCCTCCTAAAAACCAACTTAAATTTAAAAATAATCCACCAAAGAAAAATAACCAAAATCCGAGCGAATTCAAAAACGGGAACGCCACATCACGTGCTCCAATTTGAAGTGGTACAGCGGCGTTCATAAATGCAAACACGAGTGGCATAGCTGCGAGGAAAATCATTGTTGTACCGTGCATCGTTAATACTTGATTATAAGCATCCCCAATCAGAAAAGCATTGTTAGGAATCGCTAACTGCAGGCGAATAAATAGTGCTTCTATTCCACCTATTACAAAAAACAATCCACCTGCAATTAAATAGAGAATGGCAATCTTTTTATGGTCTACTGTCGTTAAATAATCCCATATGACAGCACCCATCCCCTGTTTTTTTGCTACAGAACTCACGTTTTCAACCTCCCCTTCGCAAATGATCCCTCTTTACTTTTCAATCTTTAACGTTTGTAAATATGCATTTAATGCATTAATTTGATCATCCGTTAAGTTACCATATTTACCAGTCATTTTATTACCTGGTTTCATATTTTCAGGATCTTTAAGCCATTTTGTTAAGTTCTCTTCATTATTTTCGGCAATACCAGCAACCATATCGCGATCTGCAAAGTTTGCTAAGTTCGGTGCGATACGAGCAGAAGGTGGTCTACTATCATTTGATCCCACTGCATGACAACCAATACAGCTTTTATTAAATATTTCTTGACCCTCTTGCGCCTTTGTAGAAGCTACTTCTTTTTTTCCATCAATCTTCTTCATGTCAGCAAGCCACTTTTTGTACTCGCTTTCATCCAGAGCTTTCACTTTGAACTGCATTAAAGAATGTGATGGGCCACAAAATTCTGTACAAAAACCATTATAAGTGCCCGATTTATCTGCCTTTAACCACATTTTGTTTACATTATCTGTATTTGTATCCATTTTCCCAGCTAAAGATGGAACCCAAAACGAATGTTTAATATCGGCACCCTTCAAATTCAAATACACTTTCTTACCTGTGGGGATAACTAAATCTTGAGAAGTTACTATTTTTTCTGATTTATAAGAAAATTCCCACCAATAAAGATTCGCTGTTACATCAACAACGATAGTATCTTTATCAATATTCTTTTTCTCCATCGCACTTACATCAGCAAGCTTGAATGTATATGTAACAGTCGGAACAGCCAAGATTAACAAAAGAATAATCGGAATAACTGTCCATATAATTTCTAGTTTGTGATTTCCTTCAACTTGCTCTGGAATATAATCTTCCTCACCCTTTTTTTGTCGGAAACGCACAATTACATATAAGAAAATAATAGTAACTACAAGTACTACTCCTACCATGATTGCACTCGCTAGTAAGAGCAAATCATATTGCATTTTTGCTACTTCCCCTTGCGGAATTAAAGTAGACTGAAAAGCTTTACCGCATCCCCCTAACAGTAAAGCCAGCAGTGAAACGAACGAAAGCAGTCGCCACTGTTTCTTCATACAAACAACCCCCACTTTCTTTGTGAATTAGATTGTACTTTATAGTTAAGTAAAGTAAATCTCAACGTAAAGAAATCCAATCATGTCGTTGTCTTAGAAGAATGTAACTACAATCATTGACACAAATAAGATTGTTAAGTAATTCAGGGAATAAACAAACATTTTTACGGACCATTTGATGTCATCTTGCTTACGGAAGCCATAAAACCCTAATGCGATCCATCCGATGTTAAGCAATGTTGCAATTACCATGAATGTTATTCCAAGCCCACTCATATAAAATGGTAGTGGTAATAAACATACTGTCCAAATCATAATCTGACGTTTCGTAATATCAAATCCCTGTACAACAGGAAGCATTGGGATTCCTGCATTTCGATATTCATCAACACGCTTCATCGCTAATGCGAGGAAATGTGGGATTTGCCAAATAAACATAATTAAAAATAACATCCAAGCAATTGGATGATTTAAAGACGGATCAATTGCCGCCCATCCAATTAAAGGTGGAACTGCTCCTGATATACTACCTACAACAGTATTCAACGTATATTTTCTCTTCGTCCATAACGTATATAAAACAACATATGTGAAGGCACCAATAAATGAGATTAACACTGCCATCGGTGTAGTAAGTAATAAAAATGCAAAGCCAAGAAGTAAAATTACAAGTCCAAATGCAAGTGCAAAGCCAGGTTTATATTTACCTGTTACCGTTGGACGGTTTTTTGTTCTTTCCATTAATGGATCGATATCTCGGTCAATGTAGTTATTTAAACAACATACCCCAGCCATAATTAATGCAGAACCAACGATTGTGAAAAATAGCTTATCTAGATTGTCCATAACACTCAATCCATTAAAATGTAAAGCCAACCAAAATCCTGTAAATACAGTAAGTGTATTTGAGTTTACAATCCCCATTTTAACGAGCGCTGATAAATCTTGTAACCGAGTTGTTTCCGGTACAATTGAAACAGCTGACTCATCATGCAGCTCACTTGTTGCATGGTTCATCACTTTAACCCCCTCTTAAACCTATCATCTTTCTAAGCACATATTTCATGTGAAATATTTCGCTTCTATATAGCAATATTATTACAGTAGAAATATTGTTAACCCATTCTACTACTAATCTACGCCCATACTCCAATATATTAAATCACATTTCCCGAACATTTTGTGAAGAAAACATGAACTTTTTGTGTCGAACATTAAAAAACTTTATTCTAATTTATCCTTATCATAACATGATGTTATCTTCTATAATAAACTATTTTGTCATATTTAGCATGTATTCTCCCCATTTCTTTTCAAAATAGCTTAAATCCCTCCTAAAATATGTATTTAAAATCCCGTTTTTCCCCTTATACTACGTGCGTTGTCCTCGCCCTCCATTTCTTTGCTATTTTATTATTTTTTATATATCATAGGACTGTAGCACGTTTTATTCTATACATAATGGAATGAAAATATTTCGCAATAACTTCATAGCAGAAAGATGGTGAAAGAGATTGCAAAGCTTTATTAAATGGTTAGCAGTCATTACAAGTCTCGATTTATTAGTAGTTTTACTAGGAGGCGCTTTAGTTACAAAAACGGGTTCAGGCCAAGGATGCGGCAAATCATGGCCTCTTTGTAACGGTGAATTTGTTCCATCTAATTTATCAATGGAAACTATTATTGAGCTAAGTCACCGCTTAACATCTGGATCAGCAGGAATCCTTGTTACCCTTCTTTGTATTTTGTCCTGGAAATATTATAAACATGTGCGCGAAACAAAAACGTTAGCAATTTTATCCTTCGTATTTTTAGTTGCACAAGCATTAATGGGGGCAGCCGCGGTTGTTTGGGGTCAAATGCCTGCTGTTTTAGCTATTCATTTCGGTATTTCCTTAATTTCATTTGCTTCTGTCATCTTGTTAACGTGTCTTATTTTTGAAATTGATCAGAAATTTGATGCACGTTCACTTATTATGGACAAAAAAATGAAATTTCATATTTATGGTGTAACAATTTACAGTTATATCGTTGTCTACACAGGAGCTTTAGTACGTCACGAACGAGCTACCTTAGCCTGTCCGGACTTCCCTTTATGCAGTAAAAATAGACCTATGCCAACTCAACTACATGAGTGGGTCCAAATGGGGCATAGAGTTGCAGCTATGTTAATATTCGTTTGGATACTATACGCAATGTTTATAGCTATTCGTCATTACAAGCAGCAGCGTGTAGTATACTGGGGATGGATTATTTCATTTATCCTTGTTACACTTCAAGCTATAGTAGGGATTTTAGTCGTACTTACAAATGCTAGTTTAGCAATGGCATTATTACATTCACTCTTCATTTCTTGCCTGTTTGCTGTACTATGCTATTTAGTTATGATAGGTACAAGAAGTACAGTCAATGCAAAAGAGACTGAATCAACTTCTAAGCAAACAAAATAAAGTAAAACTTTAATACCTTGCCAATTCGGCAAGGTATTATTTACACAAAAAAAGAGCTGCTTTCGCACAGCTCTTTTTTTATTTTAATGATCTAATTCAATGAGTAAATCTCCCGTTTGAATTGCATCCCCATCATTTACATATACTTTTTTCACTTTACCATTAAATGGCGCTTGAACCGTCGTTTCCATTTTCATAGCTTCTGTAATTGCCATGGAATCACCTTTTTTCACTTCATCGCCTTCTTTTACAACTACTTTAATAACAGTTCCCGGCATCGTTGCGCTAATATGATTTGGATTTTCACGATTCCCCTTCACACGCTGTGCAACAGTTGCTTTCACACTTTCATCTTTCACTACGATTTCACGCGGTTGTCCATTAAATTCCAGGTAAAGTACACGATTTCCATCTGGCTGTGGCTCCCCAATGGAAACTAGTTTAACCATCAATGTTTTACCTTGCTCGATTTCCACATCAATTTCTTCACCAAGTCTCATACCATAGAAGAATGTCGGTGTATCAAGCACAGATACATTTCCATAAATCCCAGCAACTTTTTCGTAGTCCATAAATACTTTTGGATACAATGCATATGCGACTACATCAAAAATTGTTACTTCGCGTCCAAGTTTGTGGAATAACTCTTCTTTTAAAGCATCGAAATCTACTGGTTCTAACAATTCACCCGGTCTTACTGTTAATGGCTCTTTCCCTTTTAAAATAATTTTTTGTAATTCTTTCGGGAAACCACCATATGGTTGTCCTAAATCTCCAGAGAACATTTCAACAACAGATCCCGGGAAGTCCAGAGCATGTCCACGTTCTAAAATATCTTGCTCTGTCAGATGATTTTGAACCATAAATAATGCCATATCACCCACAACTTTAGATGATGGTGTTACTTTTACAATATCGCCAAACATATCATTAACACGGCGATACATCACTTTAACTTCATCAAAGCGATCTCCTAAGCCAACCGCTTTCGCTTGTTGTTGAAGATTACTATACTGTCCGCCTGGCATTTCGTGCATATATACCTCTGTATGAGGAGCGTTCATACCACTTTCAAATGGAGCATAGTATTTTCGTACATCTTCCCAATAATGAGATAGTTTTTCTAATGAATCTATATTAACATCTGGCTGTCTTTCGTTTCCGCCTAACGCATAGTATAGTGTGTTCGCACTTGGCTGTGACGTTTGACCTGCCATAGAACTCATCGCTACATCGACAATATCAACACCCGCTTCAATTGCCTTCGTATACGTTAATATACCGTTTCCGCTCGTATCGTGTGTGTGCAGGTGAATCGGAATCGATACTGTCTCTTTTAATGCAGAAATTAAATCGTATGCCGCATTAGGTTTTAATAATCCTGCCATATCTTTAATACCTAATATATGAGCACCTGATGCTTCTAATTCTTTCGCCAAGTTTTTATAATAATTCAAATCATATTTACTACGTAACGGATCATGAATATCTCCTGTATAACACATTGTCGCTTCTGCAATTTTGCCAGTATCTCGTACAGCATCAATCGCAACTCTCATACCTTCTACCCAGTTTAAGCTATCAAAAATACGGAACACATCAATTCCGGCTTGCGCGGAACATTCCACAAATTTTTGAATTAAATTATCTGGATAGTTTTTGTAACCTACTGCGTTTGAAGAACGAAGTAACATTTGGAATAAAACGTTCGGCATTTTTTCACGAAGATCTAGTAATCGTTCCCATGGGTCTTCTTTCAAGAAACGATATGCAACATCAAACGTTGCACCGCCCCACATTTCCGCTGAGAATAAGTTTGGTAACATTCTCGCTGTCGGCTCTGCAATGTGATGTAAATCTTTTGTACGAACACGAGTTGCAAGTAAAGACTGATGCCCATCACGGAATGTTGTATCCGTTAAAAGTACACGTTTTTGATCTTGTACCCACTTTACTAATCCATCCGCTCCACGCTCATCCAAAATTTGTTTCGTTCCATTTTGGATTGGCTCTGAGTGTAGTACATTCGGTATACGAGCATCCGGGAAAATTGGTTTCTCTTTTTTCCCTACTCCCGGGAAACCATTTACTGTTACTGTACCAATGTAATTTAACATTTTCGTTCCGCGGTCTTTACGTTTCGGGAACAAGAACAGTTCAGGTGACGCGTCAATAAACGACGTATCATATTCTCCTGATAAGAAGTTTTTATGTTTTACTACATTCTCTAGAAATGGAATATTTGTTTTAATGCCACGAATACGGAATTCTTTTAAGTTACGTTCCATTTTTGCAGCAGCTTGTTCAAAAGTAAGAGCCCAAGTTGTAACTTTTACAAGTAAAGAATCGTAGTACGGTGTAATAACTGCACCTTGGAAACTATTACCTGTATCAAGACGAACACCAAAGCCACCGCCTGATCGGTACGCCATAATTTTTCCTGTATCCGGCATGAAATTATTTAGTGGGTCTTCAGTCGTTACACGAGATTGGATTGCAAATCCGTGCACAACCACTTCCTCTTGCTTCGGAACACCTACCATTTTACTATGTAATGCATGTCCATCAGCTATTAAAATTTGCGATTGAACAATATCCACTCCTGTAATCATTTCTGTAATTGTATGTTCTACTTGAACACGTGGGTTTACTTCAATAAAGTAAAATTCATCATCTTTCACTAGGAATTCAACTGTTCCAGCATTTAAATAATTTACATTTTTCGTTAACTTTACTGCAGCATCACAAATACGCTGGCGCAAATCATCTGAAAGCGACACGCTCGGTGCAATTTCAACTACTTTTTGATGGCGTCGTTGTACAGAGCAATCTCGCTCATACAAATGCACAACATTACCTTCTTCATCTGCTAAAATTTGCACTTCTATATGTTTAGGTTTTTCAACGAATTTTTCAACGTACACTTCATCATTACCAAAGGCTGCTTTTGCTTCTGATTTCGCGCGATTATACGATTCTCTTAATTCTTCACTAGCACGTACAATACGCATACCGCGACCGCCGCCACCAAGGGATGCTTTAATAATAATCGGGTAATCATACTTTTCAGCAAATTCTTTAACTTCTTCTATTGAATCTACTGGACCATCACTACCAGGAATAATTGGAATTTGTGCTAGCTGCGCTTGTGTTCTTGCTTTAACTTTATCTCCAAACATGTCTAAATGCTTACTTTTTGGACCGATAAAGATAATCCCTTCTTCTTCACAACGTTTTGCAAATTGAATATTTTCTGACAAGAAACCATATCCAGGGTGGATTGCATCTACATGATTACTTTTCGCAATCTCAATAATGCCTTCAATATCTAGATAAGCATCAATTGGCTTTTTCCCTTCCCCAACTAAATAGGACTCATCGGCTTTATAGCGATGATAAGAACCGCTATCCTCTTTAGAATAGATCGCAACTGTGTTTAATCCAAGTTCTGAACATGCTCGGAACACACGAATTGCTATCTCTCCACGGTTAGCTACCAATACTTTTTGAATACGTTGCAGCTTTGTCATGATTTTCCCCCTCTATTTTCCTACCACTCTAGAGATAAAATACATACACACTCTAAAGAGCGTGAAGTTCTTCACTTTCTACATTATATTATACTTAGAAAGCTTCACTTTATTTTTATCCATCATACCTTATTTTTCAACAAATGATAAGTTTTCTGATCAATTTGTTTCACAAAAATAGTATAGCATACCTCTTCCTTTTCTAACAAGACTATTGTATATCACATTTATTTAAATGTAATATACTTTTTATTTTAAAAGAATCAATATTATATCACATTTAAAACCTAACAAAATAAAAAACACATTGAACTCTAGAGCTCAATGTGTTTTTTATTTTACAACAACAAGATGCGGTCCACCTTGTTTTATTTCGTTAGTCATTTCGTTTTGTTGTTTCTCTTGTCGTTTTACATAACTAGCAATATTTAACAGTATACCCATTGCAAGTAAATTAGCCAATAAAGAACTACCACCATAACTTACAAACGGTAATGGTACCCCTGTAAGCGGTATTAACCCAGACATACCACCGACATTTATAAAAGTTTGAACTCCAAACAAACTTGCAATTCCAATTGCTATTAAACTTCCAAACGGATCTTTACACTTTTGTGCAATTCTAAATGAACGAATAATAATGAGTAGTAAACAGATCAAAATGACAGCTATACCTATAAAACCAAGCTCTTCAGATATAATTGCCATAATAAAATCTGTTTGCGGTTCTGGTAAGTAGCCATATTTTTGTACACTGTTTCCTAATCCTCGACCATTTAGCCCTCCTGAAGCAATTCCAATAAAAGAATTTATTAATTGGAACCCATCATTCTGAGGATCGTTAAATGGATCAAGAAAAACTGAAAAGCGAGCTTTTTGGTACTGACTTAACTTATAGTTCCCAATAAAATATAACGCTGGAATCCATATTATAGACGTTAAGAGGAATCGCTTTATACTTAAATTAACATTAACTCCTGAACAAAAGAACATAATCAGTACAGTTCCACCTATTAGTATATCGGTCCCTAAGTCATTTTGAAGTAAAATTAATCCCATCGCTCCACCGACAACGGCTAGAGGTGGAAGTATCCCTTGTACAAAAGCTGTTTGTATCTCTTGTTTCTTAGCAAAAAAGTTTGCTAACGTAATAATAACCGTTATTTTCACAAACTCAGCTGGTTGTATACCTAATATCCATCCTTTTGCACCATTTACGTCCTTACCGAAAAGAAAGGCTGCTGATAGTAGACCAATACTTCCTATTCCCATTGCGATTAAAACTATTCTCTTTCTCCACAACTTATAAGGAATGGCAACGATAATCGCTAACATTATCGTTCCAATAGCTAAAGCAATTAATTGTTTTTTAAAAAAGTAATTTGCTGGCCAGTTATGCCTCGAAATCGCAACAATGGAACTAGAACTATATACCATTATAACTCCCAACACACATAAGATAACAAGAGGAAGTAATAATGAATAATCCATCGATTTCCATACTTTTTTCATTTCATTTCCTCTTTCTGTTTCAATTTAATTATTGTTGTATTCCATATGTATATAGGTTCTTCCTGCTTTATTATACAAATAAAAAGCCCAAACTATTTCAGTTTGAGCCCCCCTATTTGAACCCGTTATTGTTGTTTGTTTGTAAATGCTTCATGAAGTGCAGATAACTCACGTTCAAGCTCTCCTAACATTGCTTTCCCTTGTTCTTCTGCAATAAGACCAAGGCGAACTGCAAAATCGACCTCGCGGGATAGTCCAAACATTTGTGTGTCTAACACTTCTTCATATAATGGACATTGCGGCATTGTAAGATTGTCCATTTGCACCTTAATAAGTCTTAAGATTTTCTCCGCATCCGCTTGTAGAAGGGCTAGTGCCTTTTCCTGATGATTTGATACTGTCTCAGACGCCAAATTGATTCCCTCCGTTTCCGTCCTACTCTCACCTATCTATTAATATTAGCGATAGTTTTAATAAATTGCAATAGAAACATTTTTTGTGACAACAGTGTCTAATACTATTATACTGAAAAGTGGGAGTATAACACAAATGGGGGAACAACAATGAGCGAAATTTTATTTATTAATGGAAAAGTACGTTTTCCAATCACTATTGATCCAACTGTTTGGATTTTTGATGATCGAAAAGTAGATTTGACAACTTACTTTGATGAAACTAGAGAAGAATTATCCGAATTAGAAACATACTTAAAACATACTTCAGAGCATTGGGATCGCGAAATCCGTGATGGTGCTGCCTTCCCGCCAATACAACAAAGTGTAAAGAAATATAAAAAAGAACAGCTTATTAACGGGACATTTGGCATACCACTTCATCCATTTCTTAAAAATGCTGAAATTTTAGAAGATGCTACTCAAGTCGAAATTGAAACCACAGACAATTCAATTACACTTCCGTTAGAAACAGCCCACAAAGCAATTCTCGGTTTTTCAAAAGAAGGTAAACCATTACGAGAAGACGGGCCTGTTCATCTATATTTCCATGATGGATCTAATAGACAAAATCCGATTCGTAACATCCGTAAATTTACAATCATTTAAATTGTATAATTAAAAGGCAAAAAAGGAGTGAGCTTAGGCTCACTCCTTTTTATAATAAATCTGCTGCTAGTTGTGCTAAATTAGAACGCTCTCCTTTAACAAACTTTACATGACCACTAATACGTTGCTCTTTAAATTTCTCTACAACATATGTTAAGCCATTATTATATTCATCTAAATACGGGTGATCAATTTGCTGAGGATCTCCCATTAATACAATCTTACTCTTTTCCCCTACCCTAGTTAGTATCGTTTTCACTTCATGCTTTGTTAAATTTTGTGCTTCGTCAATAATAATAAACTGGTCTGGAATACTTCTCCCACGTATATAGGTAAGCGCTTCTACTTCAATCGAACCCATTCCAGCTAAAATAGCATCTAACTCCCCTGGCTTTTTCGTATTAAATAAATACTCTAGATTATCAAAAATCGGTTGCATCCACGGTCTTAACTTTTCTTCTTTTTCTCCTGGTAAATAGCCGATATCTTTTCCGACTGGAACAATTGGTCTTGCAACAAGTAGTTTTTTATATAACCCTAAATCTTCCGTTTGCATAAGTCCCGAAGCTAACGCAAGTAGCGTTTTTCCTGTACCAGCTTTCCCTGTTAACGTTACAAGCGGAATATCTTCGCGAAGCAACAATTCTAATCCCATAATTTGTTGCACGTTTCGCGGTCGTATCCCCCACACTTGCTCATTGTGAAAAATAAGTTTCTTTACCTTCTTACCTAAGTGATCCACAATTCCAAGTGCAGAACTAGAGCCCCCTAGTGCATCTTTCATTACAACAAACTGATTTGGATAAAAAGGATGATTTGCGATTTCAGATAAAGGCAGTTCACCTTTTTCATAAAAATAATCTAATTGTTCTTTTGATATATATCCTTCTAAAAATCCTGAATATATATTTTCCACTTCGATTACTCGGTCACTTAAATAATCTTCAGCCTTCAAACCAATTGCATCAGCTTTTACCCTTACGAGCACGTCTTTACTTACTAAAATAACAGACTTCCCGTCCTCTTTTTCTTGTTCTTCTAAAGATAGGTTTTTCGCTACCGCTAAAATTCGATTATCATTTGTTTTTTCTACAAAAATATCTTGCAGTTGAACAAATGAGCGATGATTTAATTCAATACGAAATGTACCGCCGTTTTCTAACGGAATACTTTCATGCAGCTTTCCTATTTCGCGAAATTTATCTATTAACTTAGATACATAACGAGCATTTCGTCCTACTTCATCCATATAACGTTTTTTCGAATCAACCTCTTCTAATACAACTGCTGGAATCACTACTTCATTTGTTCCAAATGAAAAAATAGATAAAGGATCCTGCAAAAGTACATTCGTATCTAACACATAAATTTTATCCAACCCGTTACCCCCTGACTCCACTTTTAAATTTGTAGAACAAGGGTTTCATCCATAAAATATGGACGAACCATTGTTATAATTATATGTACCGTAAAAACGAGGTAGAATCGAAATTCATAGAAATTAAACCTTTTCTTTATTTTTTATTCATTTCTATTCAATATATTACTTTTTATTATAATTTTTCACATTAAATCACTATACTCACTTATAAAAGTTTATGAACGACGTTCCTATTCATCTTCTTTATAATTCTTTCATTCCTACTAATACTTGATTATCAAGCTTTTTAGCAGCTCGAAGATCATATGTTTTTTCATATGTTGGTTCAGTAGCAAGTTTCGCACCATAAAACATAACATCACGAACTTCTTGCACATTCACTTCTACTACCGTTAATTTTAGAGGAATCCCTTCCATTCTATCTGTTAAAATTTCACTTTCACCACTTATGGAAAATACGGATTCATTCGCCATTATAGTCAATACAACCCCTGCACTATGCCGTATATTATCCACAATACGTGAGCGTTGATCTACCGCAAATCGAATACTAGTTTCACTCACTGCATATACCCAAGAAATAGCACTTACGTTAGGGGTTTGTTTTTCGAAATCTGTTGTTGCTATCATAACGATACACTCTTTACGCAAAGATTGTACTAAATCATCTGTCAATGTAGGCTCAACTACATTCGCCATATTTCCACCTCCAAATATTCTTTATATATCCTTATCATAACCTATTTTTCGAATTGCGAAAATATTATTTTTTCCCGCTATTATTCAAAAACATTATACTTCCATGATATACTTATACTGATAGAATTCGTATTGAGGTGACGAAATGAGAGTCAAATGTATGATTTGTGATAAAAAAGATATGTTAGATGACGAAAATCCTATGGCAAAAAAACTGCGTAATCGCCCTATTCATACATATATGTGCATGGAATGTACGGAACGAATTGCAGAGCGTACTATGGAACGCCATGCGAGTGGTAATTTCCGATTATATCGTGATAAAAAAGTAGAAGACGATTGGTAAACCGGAAATAAGTCCTTAATCATATAGATAAGGACTTATTTGTATTTTTCTGGTTCACGATTCATCTGATCCAAAAAACAATCAATGGCTTCTACCGGAAATCTTGCACACCTTATTTCTCCATCAATTTCATATGTAATCAAATACATTTCTTCGTTCTTTTCAACTTCTACATTTCGTAATTTATGCTCTTCATATATCATATTTTGAAATAATACATACGTTTCTTGTGCAGCGCTATCATCTGGACGTGCTTCCGCAACCGTTTTAATTGTTAACCAATTATATAGTGCATCTTGTACTGAGCGCATGAAAGATCCTCCTTTTTTCACCCTGTTTTTTGTTGTTTAGCTTGACGTAAACGCAGTCTATAAATTCCAAGTACAATTGCCGCTACAACGAGCCCCTCTCCAACGGGTAAAAAAACTGCAAAAAAAGTTAATACCGTGCATCCAATTGCTAAAGATGTATATATCACTATATTTTTTAGTACCGATAGCTTCCTTGCAAATCCTAAATTATATACAAGTGCACTTAATAAAATTATCGTTCCATAAAGCAACCACATCCCTAACTCTGGATTTTCATCAACTTTACAAAGCTTCGCGAAAAATGACATTCTTTCTAACACTATCTTTCACCTCTTCTCATGAAACAAATTCTCTTTATGTACTTAATACAAGAGTAACTCGCAAAAAAAATACTGTCTACAAAAAAAGAGTAAATATTCTAAAAAAATAAACATAAAACAAAAAAACAGCTACCTTTTATAAAGGTAGCTGTTCTATTATTTTATGCTTCAACAGATTTCTTTTTCTTAGCAGCTCTTTCGCGCTCACTCTTATCAAGAATCTTTTTACGTAGACGAATTGATTCTGGAGTTACTTCACAGAACTCGTCATCGTTTAAGTACTCTAATGACTCTTCTAAAGTCATTAAGCGTGGTTTTTTCATTGTTGAAGTTTGATCTTTCGTCGCAGAACGAATGTTAGTTTGTTGTTTCATTTTTACAACGTTAACTGTTAAATCATTCTCACGTGTATGTTCTCCAACGATCATACCAGCATATACTTCTGTACCTGGTTCAACGAAGATTACACCGCGATCTTCAACTTGCATAATACCGTATTGTGATGCTTTTCCTGCTTCAAGTGAAACTAGAACACCTTGACGACGTCCACCCACTTGTCCAGCATGTACTGGTTGGTAGCAATCAAATGTGTGGTTTAAAATACCGTAACCACGAGTTAATGTTAGGAATTCTGTTGTGTAACCAATTAAACCACGTGCCGGAACCATGAAAGTAAGGCGAACTTGACCGTTTCCGTTATTCACCATATCTAACATTTCACCTTTACGTGCACCCATTGATTCCATAATAGAACCAGTGTATTCTTCAGGCACATCGATTTGTACGCGCTCTACAGGCTCACTTCTTACGCCATCAACATCTTTAATAATTACTTCAGGCTTAGATACTTGTAGTTCATAACCTTCACGACGCATGTTTTCAATTAAGATAGATAAATGTAATTCCCCGCGTCCAGATACGATCCATGCATCAGGAGAATCTGTATTATCTACACGTAAACTTACATCAGTTTCTAATTGTGAACGAAGACGCTCTTCAATTTTACGAGATGTAATGAATTTACCTTCACGACCTGCAAATGGGCTGTTATTTACAAGGAATGTCATTTGTAGTGTTGGCTCATCAATACGTAATAATGGTAAAGCCTCTTCATGCTCGACCGGACATACCGTTTCACCTACGTTAATGTCTTCCATACCTGAAACAGCTACTAAATCTCCAGCTTTTGCTTCTTCAATTTCTTGACGTTTTAATCCAATGTAACCAAATAATTTAGTTACACGGAATTGTTTTACACTTCCGTCAACTTTCATTAATGCAACTTGTTGTCCTACTTTCATTGTACCGCGGAATACGCGTCCAACCCCAATACGACCAACATAGTCATTGTAATCAAGAAGTGCTACTTGGAATTGAAGTGGCTCTTCGCTGTTATCAACTGGTGCTGGAATATGTTCAATAATTGTGTCAAACAATGATTTCATATTCTCTTCTTGATTTGCTGGATTTGAATCTAAGCTTGCTGTTCCGTTCATTGCTGATGCAAATACAACTGGGAACTCTAATTGATCTTCGTTTGCACCAAGTTCGATGAATAAGTCAACTACTTCATCAACTACTTCATCAGGGCGAGCGAAGTCACGGTCAATTTTGTTTACAACAACGATTGGAGTTAAGTTTTGCTCAAGAGCTTTCTTTAAAACAAATCGTGTTTGTGGCATACAACCTTCATATGCATCAACAACAAGTAGAACACCATCAACCATTTTCATGATACGTTCTACTTCTCCACCGAAGTCAGCGTGACCAGGTGTATCTAAAATGTTAATTCTTTTATCTTCATAGTGAATCGCAGTATTCTTCGCTAAAATTGTAATACCACGTTCTCTTTCTAGATCATTTGAGTCCATTGCGCGTTCTTCAATATGTTCATTCGCACGGAACGTCCCCGCTTGACGTAATAACTGGTCAACAAGTGTTGTTTTACCATGGTCAACGTGGGCAATAATTGCTATATTTCGTAAATCTTGTCGTTTTTTCAACATGTCCAACTCCTAATGTCTTTTTAATCCTTCTCTATTATAAGAGCGAAGGGGATACAATGGCAATCAAAATAAAATCAAGAATGAAAATATAGTTGTATTCTTACTTTTGTGAAAGTAAAATGAAATTGGAGGGTGAAGAAATGGAACACATTCAATATCGCTTTTTATTAACAGCAATTATCGGTGTTATCTTCTTAATTGGTATCGGAATTATGATTGCTGAAAATAGTCCCATTGGCATTATTATTTGCATTATCGGCACATTTGTTACAGTTGGATACGGTTTTGTAACAAAAAGAAAAATGCGTAAATCGCAATAACATTAAAAAGTAAGAAGCTTCTTTATGCCTCTTACTTTTTTTTCATTATTGTGATACAAATGGTAATAATTCTTCGTATACTCCTGGTTTTGCAACTAACACACTGCTTTTCTCTACAATAGAAAGAGGCGTTCCCAAGAACGTTGTCACTTTACCGCCAACTTCTTCTACAATAATCTGTCCCCCGCCAAAGTCCCATGGCGATAAGCGCGGTGTTACATATGCATCTAACCTTCCCGTTGCAACATATACCATTTCTAACGCTGCACAACCATATGACCTCGTACCTCTCGCCTTCTTAACGAGCATCATCATTTTTTCCATATTAAGCAATGGATTATCAGTAAGCCATATCGCATTCAAAGCTATAATTCCATGCTCTACCGTTCCTTTTTCCAACATGGGAATGGCTAAATCATTGCAAAAAGCCCCTTCTCCCTTTACCGCATGATATAGTTCGTCATGAACTGGATCATAAATAAGACCAATCTTTCCGATACCGTTCTCATAAATCCCGATTGAGATTGCGAAATTCCTTTTTTGGTGAACAAAGTTCATCGTGCCGTCAATTGGATCAATTAACCAAACAACCCCATTAGAAGAGGTAACCTCATCTCCGTATCCTTCTTCTCCTAAAATATTATGAGCCGGGAATGTTTCTTTAATTTTCCCAATTAAAAACTGCTCCGTTTCTCGGTCCATGTTTGTTACTAGATCAGCTGCATTTGACTTTGTTTCTATAATAAGTGTTTTTTTCAGTGACGCCATTAAATGTTCTCCCGCTTCTCGAATCCACTGTTTCGCGTGTGTATCGATGTCTTTCCATACTTCTTGCATGTTTAAACACTCCGATCTATACTGTTCACAGAAAAAACGAACCCTTTATAAGGTTCGCACCAACTAATTATTTATACATATACTATTATTACGCTTCTAAACGGATCATTTCAAGTCTTAACACTTCTAATTTTTGTACGCACTCTTCTTTTTTCTGTTTGTCGTTATCCATCATCGCATCATATAAAGTTGCTAATTCATAATCTAGCTCCAAACGTAGCACCGGAATTCTCTTTTCAGCATCTGTTCTCTTTAACGCATTAATCACCTGTCTCATTTTTTTGCCTCCTCCCAATATTCGTCTGCCCTCGGACTAGAATTAATTAAATTTTCTGATTTTTTGTTTTATACTATACTATGTTGGATAAATCATCTATGCAACAAAATTATATTTTTTTATTTAAATTTTTTTGTGCTGTTTTTTTTATGAATAGTACAAGCTATGCTAAAATTAAAACAAAATAGGAGTTGGAGGAACAATCATGACACTACAAACATTCACATCAACTGATTTTGAAGTCTTTACTGTTGATGGTCTTGAAGAACGAATGAGCGCAATTAAAACGAATATTCATCCTAAGCTAGACGCTTTAGGGGAACAGTTTGCAGCATATTTATCACAACAAACTGATGAAAACTTTTTCTACCATGTAGCAAAACATGCACGCCGCAAAGTCAATCCACCAAACGATACTTGGGTTGCTTTTTCAACAAATAAACGTGGATATAAAATGTTACCACACTTCCAAATTGGTTTATGGGGTACTCATGCCTTCATATACTTTGGTTTAATCTATGAGTGTCCACAAAAAGTGGAGACGGCTCACGCCTTCTTAGAACATTTAAATGATTTAAAAACAAATATTCCAAATAACTTCGTTTGGTCCATTGACCATACTAAACCAGGTGTAAAATTACATGAGACGCTTGAAACGGAAGACTTACAAAAGATGATTGAACGTTTAGCTACTGTGAAAAAAGCAGAGTTATTAGTCGGTATTCATATATCACCAGAGGAGTTTTCAGCAATGACCAACGAACAATTCCTTGCTAAGATTGAATCTACGATGCAACCACTCCTTCCTTTATATGCACTTTGTAATCGATAGTAGAAAACGGACAATTTATATTGTCCGTTTTTAGTTGTTATCACATTATAGCACTTCGTATTTTATTTTTCAAAATATTTTTACATTTTTACAATCTTTTTTTCTGCTACTTCCTTTGCTTTTTGAATCGTACGATATATAGAATATCCACTTACTTCTTGAAATTCTTTATCAATTTTTTTCTCCGCTGCCTTCGATGGCACAATCTCTTTAAAACGACGATATAATTCCATCAAATCTTCTCTCAAAACTCCTTTTTCGTATACCTTTTCAATCGCTTCATAAAACTTTACAACTGCTACCATTTCTTCATTTGACCAATCGTAATCAAGTGGATATTGATATTCCATTTTTGCACCTCATTCAGTATTCTTTCTTTTTCCATTATGCTACCTTTAAAAGAACCTTTTATTCTTCACTATAGCCACTCTGCATTATACACCATTTATCCATTTCAATGGAATTGTCTTCCTCTTCGTGGTATTTAAAATATAACTATTAAACATACTCACCTTGAAAATGAGATTTTTCTATACATCTATAATTATTGGTGATATAATGCTTTTGTTTTATAGAGAATAAAGTGAGACTACCATCCCCAAAAAGGCTTTTGCGAATGGCAGAAAAACAAGTCAAGTTCTAAAAGTTTGTCATCTTAATTTCCTTTTAGAATGAGATGAAATCATATAAAACAAACTCTAATAAATATTACGAAGAAGAAGGGGTGTATAGATTGTCCCAATACGAAACACCATTGTTTACCGCTTTAGTTGAGCACAGTAAGCGAAATCCAGTTCAATTCCATATTCCTGGTCATAAAAAAGGACAGGGCATGGATCCTACATTTCGCGAATTTATTGGGCATAATGCATTAGCAATTGATTTAATTAATATTGCGCCGCTCGATGATTTACATCATCCAAAAGGTATGATTAAAGAAGCACAGGATTTAGCAGCCGCTGCTTTCGGTGCAGATCATACTTTCTTTTCTATTCAAGGTACAAGTGGTGCAATTATGACAATGGTGATGAGCGTGTGCGGTCCTGGGGATAAAATCCTCGTGCCACGGAATGTGCATAAATCAGTAATGTCAGCTATTATTTTCTCAGGTGCAAAACCAATTTTCATGCATCCTGAGATTGATCCGAAGCTCGGTATTTCACATGGGATCACGATTCAATCTGTCAAAAAGGCTCTTGAAGAGCACTCAGATGCGAAAGGCTTACTTGTTATAAATCCAACATATTTTGGGTTTGCTGCAGATTTAGAGAAGATTGTAGAATTAGCTCATTCTTACGATATTCCTGTACTTGTTGATGAAGCTCACGGTGTTCATATCCATTTTCATGATGAACTGCCGATATCAGCCATGCAAGCGGGTGCAGATATGGCAGCAACAAGTGTTCACAAATTAGGAGGGTCTTTAACCCAAAGCTCTATTCTTAATGTAAAAGAGGGTCTTGTGAACGTAAAACATGTTCAATCCATTATTAGCATGCTTACGACTACATCAACTTCTTACATTTTGTTAGCATCCCTTGATGTTGCTAGAAAACGTCTTGCCACAGAAGGAAAAGCTCTCATAGGACAAACAATACAATTAGCTGAACATGTTCGTGATGCTATTAATGCTATTGAGCATCTTTATTGTCCTGGAAAAGAAATGCTAGGAACAGATGCTACTTTTAACTATGATCCTACAAAGATAATTGTATCTGTAAAAGATTTAGGTATTACAGGCCATCAGGCTGAAGTATGGCTTAGAGAACATTACAACATTGAAGTAGAACTCTCTGATTTATATAACATACTTTGTCTTATCACATTTGGAGATACAGAAAGTGAAACAGATACACTTATTACAGCATTACAAGATTTAGCAGCAACATACAGAAATAGAGCAGATAAAGGTGTTCAAGTACAAGTAGAAATACCTGAAATACCTGTGCTAGCACTTTCTCCTAGAGATGCTTTTTATTCAGAAACAGAAGTCATTCCATTTGAAAACGCAGCAGGTCGTATTATAGCTGATTTTGTTATGGTTTATCCACCAGGGATTCCAATCTTTACTCCGGGGGAAATTATTACACAAGATAACTTAGAGTATATTCTTAAAAATTTAGAAGCTGGGTTACCTGTACAAGGTCCCGAAGATATGACATTACAAACATTACGTGTTATTAAAGAGTACAAGCCTATCAGTTGATAGGCTTTTCTTTCACCTTTTTTTCCTTTTCTCATACGATATTTAAGAATGTAACGTATAGGTGGGGATACTATTATGATTGTAATAGGCCGTTCTATTGTACATCCTTATATCACAAATGAATATGAGCCATTTGCAGCTGAGAAACAACAAATTTTATCCATAATGGCAGGAAATCAAGAAGTTTATTCCTTCCGAACAGCTGATGAACTCAGCTTTGATCTTAATTTACGAGTTAATATTATTACTTCCGCGCTAGAACTTTTTCAAAGTGGATTTCAGTTTCGTACATTTCAACAATCTTTTTGCAACCCTCAGTTTTGGGAAAGAACATCCCTTGGCGGATTTCAACTACTTCCAAACATACCCCCTTCCATTGCCATCCAAGATATTTTCAAAAACGGAAAACTATATGGAACTGAATGCGCAACCGCTATGATAATTATTTTTTACAAAGCATTACTATCATTGTATGAGGAAAAAACTTTCAACCGTCTATTTGCAAACCTTTTACTTTATACCTGGGACTACGATCATGATTTAAAGCTCATAACAAAAACGGGTGGCGATCTTGTTCCAGGCGATCTTGTTTACTTTAAAAATCCACAAGTGAATCCAGCTACGATCGAGTGGCAAGGAGAAAACACAATCTATTTAGGAAATTTCTTTTTTTACGGACATGGCGTAGGTGTAAAAACAAAAGAAGAAATTATCTACTCATTAAATGAACGACGAGTCCCTTATGCATTTATTTCGGCTTTCTTGACTGATACTATTACCCGTATCGATAGTCGTATGATGAGCCACTACAGTTCGCCTAACACACCACAAACATCAATAGGCTTTATTCCTATTAGAGATGATGCAATCGTTGCAACAGTCGGACATACAACTACAATCTATTAAAAAAACGCCTACATGTGTAGGCGTTTTTTCTTAATTATTAAGCTTTTGTATGTTCTTTATGGTCACATTCGCAATGAGATCCACATTTCCCGTAAAGTACTGTCGTTTTCTCATCTTCAAAATGTCCGATTGTTCCTTCACATACTTGGCATACGATTGTTCCCATTTTCATTTCCCCCTGAGTTTTAAGAATAATCTACTTATATATGATTAAGCTTTCGCATTGTCTCTACTAGCACAGTCACAATTTGAACCACATTTTCCGTAAAGTACTGTCGTTTTCTCATCTTCAAAATGTCCGATTGTTCCTTCACATACTTGGCATACGATTGTTCCCATTTTTCATTTCCCCCTAAGTTTATGGTCCTAAAAACTTTTAGCTGTCCATTTCCTATCAATTATTGGGCTTTTGTATGTTCTGTGTGCTCACATCCGCAAGATCCACATTTCCCGTAAAGTACCGTTACTTTCTCATCTTCGAAGTGTGCAATTGTACCTTCACAATCTTGACATACGATTGTTCCCATTTTTCATTTCCCCCTAAGTTTATAATCCCAAAAACTTTTGTAACCGCTTAACTTTCTGTCTTTATTGTAATATGTTATACTTTTTACGTCAATAGGTTTTTAGTATAACACATTGAATATTTTAAAATTAAATTAGTATGAGATATTAACACAAAAAAACAGCCATATCTCATACGTACGACTGTTTCTTGTTAATTATTCTTCATACTCCGCATGCAAAGAAGTAGATGGAACAAGAAATTTAAAAAACTGAGCTAACTCCTCCGCTTCCTCTTCCGATCCTAACTTAAAAGTTTCTTGTATATATGGAACATTTTCTACATCATCTCGCCCAAGCAAAGTAGATCTCCCTGTTTGCATACAAACAATAAGCGGCTTTCCAAAAAACATATTTGTATAAATAACTCCAAAATCATAACGTGTATCATGCGTCATAAATCCTAAAAATCGTACCTTCACACTTTCATGCTCATCATACAATTTTTCAAACATCAGTTTCCACCTTTCTAAACAACACTTCCTACTCAATAATATATTAAACAAAAAAAGTAATACTCCTTTTAATTGTCAAAAAATTCAGTAGGATGTAGAATGATATTATTCTACTAAGCTAGGGGGAATTTGTATGCAACACGCCTTTATCACACTTGTACCTAAATCCAATCAACAATCTGTTTCAATAGAGGATGTAAAACACCTTTTTCATAATTATAAAACCGTTACTTCCAAGACTGGTGATCAAATTAATTATTCTTATACAAATACAGCTTTTCCTTATGAAATATTAGATACATCAGCAACAACATTAAAGCTCCAATCAAGTCACGATCGATATGATTCTATTTATGTAGGGATTGGAATAGAAAAGGAACAATCTTTCATTCAAGTTTCTTTACCTACTACAGCAACATTTGGTGATAAGGGAAAAGCAAATGAATTTAGCCGTTTTCTAGCGAAGAAATTAGAAGGAGAGTTACAACTATTTAATGGAAGAACAATGTATTTCTATAAACGTTAATTTAAAAAATAGAGAATAGAATTAAAAAGAGTATACAATTCGAACATGTAAGTAATAAAGCCTGCTTCCTTACGTGTAATAGAAAACATGCAATTACATATGCTAAATAAAGAAATACGAAAAAGAGAATTACTTTATAATGAAACTTATCACCATTCGATAATGTTAATACAACGGAAAAACCACTCCATAATAAAAAATGATAAAATATAACATGTAATATTTTCATGGAACCTTCTCCTTTGACATGCTCTATTTTATTAATATATGGGATTAAGTTTGAATCAATTACATATTATACAACGGCATATATTCTAACGATTCATTTAAAGTATTATATATTCATTCGACAAGTACATATAAAGACCTTGCAAGTCATTTTATGAAAATAAAAATAACCCATCTCTTTAAATAAGAGATGGGCTATTTACATTACTTAAATTATTTTACAATGTGAATTGGCATTCCAAGAGCAACTTCAGCTGCTTCCATTGTGATTTCACCTAATGTTGGGTGAGCATGGATTGTTTGAGCGATATCTTCAGCTGTCATTCCAGCTTCGATAGCTAAACCAATCTCAGAGATAATATCAGAAGCACCTGCACCTGCAACTTGTGCACCTACAAGAAGACCATCTTCTTTACGTGTTACAAGTTGTAAGAAACCGTCAGTGCTGTTTAATGATAACGCACGACCGTTTGCAGCGAATGGGAACTT
Source organism: Bacillus mycoides (assembly GCF_001757995.1). Classification (GTDB taxonomy): domain Bacteria; phylum Bacillota; class Bacilli; order Bacillales; family Bacillaceae_G; genus Bacillus_A; species Bacillus_A mycoides_B. The sequence continues at coordinate 310,540 of NZ_LXLV01000062.1, forward strand.
AGATACAGCTACTGTCATTCCTGCTTCTTCAGCTTGTTTCTTAGTGTAACCAACAGATGCTAATTCTGGATCAGTGAAGCATACTGCAGGAATTCCGATGTAATCGATTGCTGATGCATGGCCACTAATTACTTCAACAGCTACTTTACCTTCGTAAGAAGCTTTGTGAGCTAATGGTGGTCCAGGAACGATATCACCGATTGCATAGATGTTTGGTACGTTTGTACGACATTGCTCATCGATTTCGATGATGCCGCGGTCAGTCATTTTAACTCCAACTTGCTCAAGACCGATTTCTTGAGTGTTTGGACGACGACCTACAGTTACTAATACGTAATCTGCTTCTACAGTTTGGATTTCACCTTTAACTTCAAAGCTAACTTTTACGCCAGTTTCTGTTTCTTCAACGCCTTTAGCCATAGCTTTTGTATGGATATTTACGTTACCTTTCTTTTGAAGAGCACGTTTAACAACAGAGCTCATAGCTTTTTCGAAACCAGCTAAGATTTCGTCGCCAGCTTCTACTACAGTAACTTCTGTACCGAAGTTAGCATATGCAGTACCTAATTCCATACCGATGTAACCGCCGCCGATTACAACAAGTTTTTTAGGAATTTCAGGTAAGCTTAAAGCACCTGTAGAGTTGATAACACGTTTAGAGTATTTGAATCCAGGAATTTCGATTGGTGTAGAACCAGTTGCAAGAACAGCATTTTTAAACGTATAAGTTTGTGCTGCATCTTCAGTCATTACGCGTAATGTGTTAGCATCTACGAAGTAAGCTTCACCGCGAATGATTTCAACTTTGTTACCTTTAAGAAGGCCTTCAACACCGCCAGTTAATTTCTTAACTACGCCGTTTTTCCATTCTTGAACTTTTGTAAAGTCAACTTTTACGTTCTCTGCAGTGATACCCATGTCATCAGAATGCATTGCATTCTCATAACGATGACCTGCATTGATTAACGCTTTTGAAGGAATACATCCAACGTTTAAGCATACGCCACCAAGGTTAGCTTTTTCAATAATTGCTACCTTTTGACCTAATTGTGCTGCACGAATTGCCGCAACGTATCCACCAGGACCTGCACCAACAACGACTGTATCTAATTCAATTGGGAAATCTCCTACTACCATTGTTATTACGCCTCCATTACTAATAATTGTGGGTCATTCAATAGACGTTTAATTTGGTTTAATGCTTTTTGAGCAGTTGCGCCGTCAATTAAACGATGGTCAAAGCTTAGAGATAATGCTAATACTGGAGCTGCAACGATTTCACCGTTTTTCACAACTGGTTTCTCAGCGATACGGCCGATACCAAGGATTGCTACTTCTGGGTGATTGATAACTGGAGTGAACCATTGTCCACCTGCAGAACCAATGTTTGTAATTGTGCAAGAAGCACCTTTCATTTCAGTTGGAGCTAAACGACCGTCACGTGCTTTACCAGCAAGTTCATTGATCTCATTAGAGATAGTAAAGATAGATTTACGATCTGTATCTTTAACAACTGGTACTAATAGACCTTTGTCTGTATCAGCTGCGATACCGATGTTGAAGTAATGTTTATGAACTACTTCTTGAGATGCATCGTCTAAAGAAGTGTTTAACATTGGGTATTCACGTAATGCAGATGTTAAAGCTTTAACAACGTATGGAAGGTAAGTTAATTTAATACCTTTGTCCGCTGCAACAGCTTTGAACTTCTTACGGTGAGCAACAAGCTCAGTTACATCAATTTCATCCATTAATGTTACGTGAGGAGCTGTATGCTTAGAGTTAACCATTGCTTTCGCAATCGCTTTACGGATACCACTCATTTTCTCACGAGTTTCTGGATATTCACCAGCTGGGATTGGTTGTGCTTTTGGTGCTTCTTCTTTCGCTGCTGCTGCTGGAGTAGCTTCTACTGCTGCTGGAGCCTCAGTTGCTGCTACAGTTTGTCCACCATTTGCAAATGCATCGATGTCAGTTTTCACAACACGGCCGTTCTTACCAGAACCAGCTACTTTATGAATATCTACACCTTTTTCACGAGCATATTTACGAACAGATGGCATAGCGATAACGCGCTCATTTACTACTTCTGCAGTTGCTGCTGGAGTAGCTTCCGCTGCTGGAGCTTCTACTGCTGCTTCTTCAGCTTTTGGAGCTTCATCATGATCGTCACCTTTAAATTTAAGGTTTTCGTATCCAGGAGCATCAAATTTAATTAATGTATCTCCTACAATTGCAACTGTTCCTTCTTCTACAAGTACTTCAAGTACTTTACCTTTAACAGGAGAAGGGATTTCTACTACTGCTTTATCATTTTGTACTTCAAGAAGTACATCGTCTTCATTTACTTCATCGCCTGGTTTAATAAACCATTTTACGATTTCACCTTCGTGGATACCTTCACCGATATCTGGTAGTTTAAATTCAAATGCCACGGAATTCAGCCCCCTGATTCATTTCATTATTATGGAATATGTACAAAAGAAACCAGCATGTGCTGATTTCTTCTGCACATGAAAAACTAAAAATTAGAAGTTCATTACTTTGTTAACAGCTTCAACAATATCTTTATGGTTTGGTAACCATACGCTCTCAGCTTGAGAGAATGGGAATACTGTATCAGCAGCTGCAACACGTACAACTGGAGCTTCTAAGTTTAAGATTGCACGGTCGTTAATTTCCGCTACAACGTTAGCTGCAATACCAGCTTGTTTTTGAGCTTCTTGAACTACAACTACGCGACCTGTTTTTTCAACAGAAGCGATGATTGTTTCGATATCTAATGGTTGAACTGTACGTAAGTCAACAACCTCTAAAGAGATACCTTCTTTTTCAAGTTCTTCAGCAGCTTTTAATGCAGCGTGAACCATAGCACCGTAAGCGATAACAGATACATCTGTACCTTCACGTTTGATATCAGCTTTACCTAAATCAATTGTGTAATCGCCTTCTGGTACATCTTGACGGAATGAACGGTACAATTTCATATGCTCTAAGTAGATAACTGGATCGTTGTCACGAATCGCAGAGATTAAAAGACCTTTTGCATCGTATGGAGTAGATGGAATAACAACTTTTAGACCAGGTTGTTGAGCCACTAATCCTTCTAAGCTATCAGCATGTAGTTCTGGAGTATGAACGCCACCACCGAATGGAGAACGAATTGTTACTGGAGCAGTCCAACGTCCACCAGAACGGTAACGCATACGAGCTAATTGACCAGAAACTGAATCCATTACTTCATAAATGAAACCGAAGAATTGAATTTCTGGAACTGGACGGAAACCTTCAAGTGCAAGTCCAACTGCAAGTCCACCAATACCAGACTCTGCAAGTGGAGTATCCATTACACGATCTTCACCGAATTCAGCTTGTAAACCTTCAGTAGCACGGAATACTCCGCCGTTTACACCAACGTCTTCACCAAACACAAGTACGTTAGGATCATTTTTCATTTCAACGCGTAAAGCATCAGTGATTGCTTGAATCATTGTCATTTGAGCCATGGCTTACTTCGACTCCTTTTCTTTGTAAATTTCATATTGTTCAGCTAAGTTGTAAGGCATTTTTTCGTACATGATTTCCATTAAATCAGTAACTTTTTGTTTTGGAGCTTGGTCAGCCTTAGCAATTGCTTGTTTGATATCTTCTTTTGCTTCTTCGATTACTTTCTCTTCAACTTCTTGAGACCATAGGCCTTTGTTTTCTAAGAATGCACGGAAGCGTACGATTGGATCTTTTTGTTCCCATTCGTTTTCGATATCTTTTGTACGGTAACGAGTTGGGTCATCGCCAGCCATTGTATGTGGACCATAACGGAATGTTAAAGTCTCGATTAAAGTAGGACCTTCGCCGTTTACTGCGCGCTCACGAGCGAATGCAGTTGCTGCGTATACAGCTAATGGATCCATACCGTCTACTTGAATTCCGTAAATACCTGCTGCTACTGCTTTTTGCGCTACAGTTTTAGCTGCAGATTGCTTTTCTACTGGAGTAGAGATTGCATAACGGTTGTTTTGTACAACGAAGATTGCTGGAGCTTTGAATGCACCCGCAAAGTTCATACCTTCGTAGAAGTCACCTTGTGAAGCACCACCGTCACCAGTGTAAGTAATTGCAACAGATTTTTTACCACGAAGTTTCATACCTAACGCAACACCAGCAGTTTGGATAATTTGCGCACCGATAATGATTTGTGGAGCAAGTGCATTTACATTCTCAGGCATTTGGTTACCCATGAAATGTCCACGAGAGAATAAGAATGCTTGATATAATGGTAGACCGTGCCACACTAATTGTGGAACATCACGATATCCTGGTAAGATGAAATCTTCTGCTTCAAGTGCGAAATGACTTGCTAATTGAGAAGCCTCTTGTCCAGCAGTTGGTGCGTAGAAACCTAAACGTCCTTGACGGTTTAAAGAAATAGAACGTTGATCTAGTACGCGAGTATACACCATACGGCGCATTAATTCTTTTAATTGATCATCAGATAATTCAGGCATAGCTGCTTCATTCACAACTTCGCCTTTTTCATTTAAAATTTGTAATGTTTCAAATTGAGCTGCGATAGCTTTCATTTGCTCATCAACATTAAATAGGGTCTTTTTTGTTTTAGTACCCATTCCGTTCACCTCTTCCTCTCTTGAACCATATTCTGAAACGCTTTCACTACCTATTAACTAGACTGAAAGCGCAACAATGTAAACCAACAAATTTGTCTGTCGGTTGAGAATAATTTTGTGTACCTAACAATCTGTACTAATGTTTTTTCAAAAACATATTAATACAATCTTGATCACGTTTTTTAGTTTACAACTATTCTAATTACGATGTCAATTACTTTGAATACGTTTTTTTATAAATAATATGCAGGTTTCCTCTACACAAACGTGTTTTTATTTTTCACATCTGTATTAGTAAGCAATAACCTACTGTTATATTATTCCCTTTTTAACTTGTTTTTTCTCTTAGAATAATATGTAAACGATTTAATTCTCTTTAGTTTTTCTCTCTTCTCAATAAAATTATACAAACACTTCTTCCTTTTATAGGTAATTACCTATACATTTCTAATCATTCCTCCATACATTATAGTAACCGCAGTATTAGCGGGAAATGATAAAGGAGGTCATCTCATGTACGGATACTCATATTGCTATCCAACAACTTGTTCATATCCTTCCTACGGTTATGGCGGTTCTTGTGGCGGATCTGGACGCGGCTTCGCCTTAATCGTTGTGTTGTTTATCCTTTTAATTATCGTTGGTGCTGCTTGCATTCGCTAATTAATGTAAAATGAAACAACTATGGAAAGAAACAGACGGCTTGCCGTCTTTTCTTTTTATTACATAACTTATCTATAGAAAATTTGTTTCCAAGTAGCTCTTCCTTACTTGCCGATGACTTTTTTTATCTCCTTTGGTAGACTAAAGAAGAAAGGAGAGATTACATATGCTTACAATGAATAAGGTAATTCGTGAAGGAAATCCTATTTTGCGCGACGTCGCAGAAGAGGTCTCCTTACCCGCTAGCGAGGAAGATACAAGTACCCTTAAAGAAATGATTGAATTTGTAATAAATAGCCAGGACCCTGAAATGGCTGAAAAATATAATTTACGCCCCGGAATCGGATTAGCGGCTCCGCAAATCGGCATTTCAAAGAAAATGATTGCGGTTCATGTAACTGATACGAACGGTACGTTATATAGCTACGCATTATTTAACCCGAAAATCATTAGTCATTCTGTTGAACGTACATATTTACAAAATGGTGAAGGCTGTCTATCTGTAGACCGTGAAGTACCTGGTTACGTCCCTCGTTACACAAGAATTACAGTAAAGGCAACAACGATTAACGGTGAAGACGTAAAACTGCGATTAAAAGGTTTACCCGCAATTGTATTCCAACATGAAATCGACCATTTAAACGGTGTTATGTTCTATGACCATATTAATAAAGACAATCCATTTGTGGCTCCCGATGATTCAAAACCTCTAGAGCGATAATAATAAAGTGAAACTTTAATCAGAGGGGGTTTTGTCCATCCCCTCTGATTATTAGCCCACACCAATCGGGCTTTTACGGGCAGTTAATTTCCCGCCTAACTTCCTCGCATGTGCCGAATTTTGAGGTGGGAGTCTTACTGCCCGTTAATGCGGGATAAAAAGGCGGAAGTTAACCTTCCGCCTTTTTATTATATGAAATGGGTTCCATATTCACTTATAACAATCCAGCCCATTTTAATCCATGATATATACCGTCTTCACTTACATCGTTTGTCACATGATTTGCAAGTTTTTTCAAGTCTTCATGACCATTTCCCATCACAATACCTGTGCCGACTGCTTCAATCATTTCTAAATCGTTTAAGCCATCCCCAAATGCATACACCTGTTCACGGTTAAATCCTAATTTTTCAATGAACTTCTCAATCCCTTTTGCCTTAGAACCACCATTAGGAATAATATCCATTGAATATGCATGCCAGCGTATAAAATGAAAATCTGAATAATGATGAATAAACTTTTCTTCTTCGTTTACTTCACAAAAAAGAAGCGTTTGATAAATATCGCGTTTCTCATAAAAATCAGGTTCATATGCCGGATGCTCAAATTGTAAGCTTCCAAAACCTTCTTTTACATAATCATGATATTCCACTGACGCTCTCATTTCTTGATGGTCAAGATATACAAGTGGATATCCTTCTTGTTTTGCAAACTGAGTAAACTTATGTAGAGCATCAGGATGTAATGGATTATTAAATAATACCTCATCCTCAAATACAACATACTGTCCGTTAAAACTAACATAATTATGTATATTGAGTTCCTCACGAATATCTTCAAACATAAATGGCGCACGCCCTGTCGCAATCGCTACATGCACACCTTTTTCTTGTAAGTCTCTTACTGCATCACGTGTAGATTGCGGAATTTTTTTATCATGATCTAATAATGTTCCATCAATATCAAAAAAGACAATTTTATCATTCATTTGTCAAAATCCTTTCTGGCACTCTATATTCCTATTTTGATTATCACTTTTCAAATTTCAAAAAAAAGTATAACATATTAAACATCTGTGAAGAAAGCGTTCACTTTCTGACCTTATTTATGAAATGTGCATATATATATTAGTAAAAATTGTGGCTACTTGTTCGGATGAATTTTCTTTTCTATTCTTTCTCATACTATACCTATAACTAACGGCTACTAATCGTTACTACAGGATAACTAGTACTGTACTGGAAAGGACAAGATTCACAATCAACTTCTAAACCTTCTTTCTTATACGGGGACGGAGTTATCATTAGTAATATGCATGTTTAAAATAAGGAAAGGAAGGAGTAATCATGCTGAAGAAGCTGAAGAAAAAGCTCAAGCGTTATTTAAACGATTTAGTCCGTAAGAAGACAATCGCTTAAATTGTGCCCATTTCGGGCTTTTTCTTCATTCTCATTCGAAAAAACATGAAAATCGTGACTGTTTGCTTTATAATAAGTAACAGATAATGCAAAACATAGACAAGGAGAGGTTTTCCCAATGATTTTTAAAGTATTTTATCAAGAAAAATTAACTGAGGTCCCAGTACGTGAAAATACAAAAGTTTTATATTTAGAGGCTACGTCTCAAAAGGATGTTCGTAAAAAATTACAAAAGTTCGCATATAATATCGAGTTCGTTCAGTCTGTTACTGGTGCTCATCTTGAATATGAAAAACAAAACGCTGATTTAATATTAGCGGAGATCGTATAGTCATATGAAATTCCTAAAAAATGATCAAGCTGCCGTTTTTGCCCTCGGTGGTCTTGGTGAAATCGGTAAAAATACATATGCTGTTCAATTTCAAGATGAAATTATTATAATTGACGCTGGAATTAAATTTCCAGAAGACGAACTCCTCGGGATCGATTATGTAATACCAGATTACACTTATTTTGTGCGAAACGAAGATAAAATTAAAGGGTTATTCATTACACATGGTCACGAAGATCATATCGGTGGAATTCCTTATCTATTACGTCAAGTAAACATTCCAATTTACGGCGGAAAATTAGCACTTGCCCTAATAAAAAACAAATTAGAAGAGCACGGATTACTTCGTAAAGCAAAACTTTATGAAATTCAAGAAGATGATGTTATTAAATTTAAAAAGACATCTGTTTCCTTCTTCCGTACAACTCACAGTATTCCGGATTCATACGGAGTTGTTGTGAAAACACCTCAAGGACAAGTCGTTCATACAGGTGATTTTAAATTTGATTTCACACCAGTCGGCGAGCCAGCAGATTTAACAAAAATGGCCGAAATCGGAAAAGACGGTGTACTTTGTCTCTTATCTGATAGTACAAACAGTGAAGTGCCAAACTTTACGATGTCTGAGCGCCGCGTTGGTGATAGTATTCAAGATATATTCCGCAAAGTAGACGGTCGTATCATATTCGCAACCTTTGCATCGAATATCCATCGCTTACAACAAGTTGTTGAGGCTGCTGTTGAAAACAATCGTAAAGTAGCTGTATTCGGTCGAAGTATGGAAGCAGCTATTGAAATCGGACAAAACCTTGGTTATATCCGGTGTCCAAAGGATACATTCATAGACACATCTCAGCTAAACCGCCTACCAGCTAATAAAGTTGTTATGTTATGTACAGGTAGTCAAGGGGAGCCGATGGCAGCACTTTCACGTATTGCCAATGGTACACATCGTCAAATTCAAATTATCCCTGGCGATACAGTTGTTTTCTCTTCCTCACCAATCCCAGGCAATACAATTAGTGTAAGTCGTACAATTAACATGTTGTACCGCGCTGGCGCTGATGTAATCCATGGTAAACTCTCAAATATTCATACGAGTGGACACGGTGGACAAGAAGAACAAAAGTTAATGCTACGTCTTATTAAGCCGAAATATTTCATGCCAATTCATGGTGAATATCGTATGCAACGTATGCATATGAAATTAGCGAATGATTGTGGTATTCCAGAAGAAAATTGTTTCATTATGGATAACGGGGATGTTCTCGCTTTACGTTCTGATGAAGCAAGCGTAGCTGGGAAAATCCCATCTGGCTCTGTCTATATCGATGGAAATGGTATTGGAGATATCGGTAATATCGTATTACGTGATCGTCGCATTCTTTCTGAAGAAGGACTCGTTATTGTAGTTGTAAGCATTGATATGAAAGAATTTAAAGTTGCAGCAGGACCTGATATCATCTCGCGTGGTTTCGTTTATATGCGTGAAAGCAGCGATTTAATCAACGATGCTCAAACATTAATTACAACACATTTAGAAAAAGTAATGGAGCGAAAAACAACACAATGGTCTGAAATTAAAAATGAGATTACAGACACATTAGCACCATTCCTATACGAAAAAACGAAACGTCGTCCAATGATTTTACCAATCATTATGGAAATATAAGAAAAAGGACAATGCCTCCTCGGCATTGTCCTTTTCTCTTATCTTAAAAAATGCTTAAAACGATCTACTTCATCGTCATGACCAATTACAATTAATATATCTCCCGCCTGAATGTTTTCTGTAGCTCGAGGAGATACGATAACTTCTTTCCCACGTTTAATTGCTACAATGTTCAAACCAAACTTCGCACGAATATCTAATTCAATTAAAGAGTGCCCATCAATTTTTTTATTTGCGATAATCTCTACAATACTATGCTCATCTGAAAGCTCTAGGTAATCTAACACATTACTTGATGCGATATTATTAGCAATCCTTTTTCCCATATCTCGTTCTGGATGCACAATATGATCTGCCCCTATTTTACTTAACACTTTTTCATGATAGTCATTTTGAGCTTTTACAGTAATATTTTTCACACCTAATTCTTTCAAAATTAACGTTGTTAAAATACTTGAATTCAAATTATCTCCAATAGCAACGACTACATGATCAAAATTACGAATACCAAGACTTTTTAATACCATCTCATCTGTTGAATCTGCAATTACAGCATGCGAAGCTATATTTGCAAACTCATTAATTTTATCCTCATCTGAGTCAATTGCCATTACTTCCATACCTAATTGAGCTAATTCACGGCAAATACTTCCACCAAAACGGCCAAGCCCAATAACAGCAAATTCTTTCTCTTTTTCGCCCACAGGAATTCCTCCAATAACATCAAGTACTATGTACTTTTATTGTAACATACTTTAACTTCGCTACAAAAACCTGTATATACTTCTTATTTTTGTTTTTGCATATAAAAATACTGTTGTAAATAAAACGCGATACCGAAAATTAACATACCAAATACAAATATATTTCCAAATGAACTAAATGTTTCAAAAACGAACAATAGCGTTTCTTGTCCGAAAAAAGCAAATAAAAGTTGTGTAAATGCGAATAACAGTGCCAATATGTAATGATGTTGATGGAATAAATAATGTGTTGCGCCTAAAAAAGCTATAAGCGAAACAATGAAGATCCACCAAGTTTCTAAAAACAATTGCCAATTAGTAAATTGATATCCATTTACTAATATCGCAATAATTCCTATAACTGCCATCGTCGGCACACTCCATAATAATGCACGCCCTCTAAAGAAGCGCGCACCTTTTGCATCTCCTTTTTCATTTGCGATGTATGTTAGCACGACAGTACTTATATACAAAACGGAGAGGATTGTTAACACAATGATAAGCCAAAAATGTAATTGATAATATTCATGTTCTATATTCGTCACAATTGCAGCTAACATACATGGAATAAACATCCCTGTCCAACCATCTATTTTTCTTTCGTTCCAAAACACCGTATTACCAATCCGAATTCCTAATAGCATAAAAATAATGATACCTAGTACAAATAATGTAGTCTTATTCCCTACTAGACTCGTTGAGAAAGCAATTAATCCAATAAATAAAAAAAGAACAAATCCATTCATAATTTCTAGTACAGGTGACAAATATCTTTTCACCCATTTGTATGTTTCTTCATATTCACTATTATTCGCTAAACGATAGGCGTAAAAACTTATCCCAAAATAAACCGCCGCAATAATAACATATGCATATAAGACGAAACATAAAATCGCACTGCTAATTTGCACGTAATTCCCCACCCTTTTTTCTATGTATCACATTGATTTTACACACTCTTCATACTAAAAGTAAACATGTATAAGGTAGTTAAATAATTATCGTACCTATTAGTACTAATTAATAATGAGCAGTGGCTAAAAACCCCTGCTCATTTGTATGAAGATGTCTAACACTAACAAATACAAAAGATTTTTTCGTCTCGGAACTAAAAAATCCCCACTCTAAACTGTTGCACAATTAGCGAGTAAGTTCACTTTCTATTTCCCTTCCACTTCACATATTGATTTAAAAATACAATCGCTTTCTCAATAACCTCTTCGTCTGGTTTTAATTTCGCATGATGTAAACCATATTCTGAATTTACTCCAAGCCAAAACATAAATCCAGGTATCTCTCGAAGCATATACCCGAAGTCTTCACCTGTCATTGCCTCCGTACATGTAATTACGCCCATATTCGTTTGTTCACGTGTAAATTGCATAAACTCTCTCGTTAACTCTTCATGGTTATACACTTGATGATACATCGCTCCGTAGTCAATAACAGCTTCACATTGAAAGGAAGCTTCTATTCCCGCAACAATTGCCTCAATTCGACTTTTAACACGTTTCATTGATTCCACTGATAGCGTTCGAATTGTTCCTTCTAAACGAGACTTTTCTGCGATAATGTTTTGAACTGTACCACCTGTAATTTTCCCAATTGTAATTACCGCACTGTCAAGAGGATTCACATTACGACTAATAACTGATTGAAGTTGTGTAACGAGATGACTCGCTGCAACAATCATATCATTTGCTGTATGCGGATATGCAGCATGTCCACCTTTTCCTTTTAAATCAACGTATAACTCTGATGTATTCGCAAATAATAAACCTTCTTTTGTAGCAATTGTTCCCACAGAGTATTCAGGCGCAATATGAAGTCCAAGAATCATATTAGGCTTCCATTCTTTTAACTCATCGCTTTCTAACATAGGAAGTGCACCACCTGGACCTTCTTCAGCTGGTTGGAATATAAACACAAGATCATCATCTATTCTTTCGCTTACAGCCGCTGTTAGAAGGCCCAAACCGATTGTTGCATGCAAATCATGTCCACATGCATGCATCATTCCTTCATGGACAGAAGAGAATTCATATCCAGTTTCCTCTGTAATAGGTAGACCGTCTATATCTGCACGATAACCTATTATTTTTTCTGGATTTTTTCCATTTACTTTAACAATTACACCTGTTTTCCATGTTCTCACTTCCAAATATTCGTTAGGAAGCGTTCTTATATAATCTAAAATATACTGTTGTGTTTTCCACTCTTTAAATCCGATTTCCGGAATTTTATGTAAATCTCTACGAACTTGGACAAATTTGCTTACTGTCATTTTTGCACCTCTATCTATAAAAAGCGTAAGAGCATATTCATGCTCTTACGCTTTTTGTTTTTTATTTCTCTGGGTTTAATTGACGAAGCTCTTGTTTAATTTCAGTTTTTGCTTTTGTCTTCTCATCAATTTCTTTAATTACACGTGCCGGAGTTCCCGCAACAACTGTATATGGAGGCACATCTTCTGTTACAACAGCTCCTGCTGCTACAACTGCACCTTTACCTACTGTAACGCCTTCTAGAACAACTACATTTGCACCAATTACAACATCATCTTCAACGATAACTGGTTTTGCAGAAGGTGGCTCAATAACACCTGCAAGTACAGCACCTGCACCTACGTGACAGTTTTTACCAACCGTTGCACGTCCACCAAGCACTGCGTTCATGTCGATCATAGTACCTTCACCAATTACAGCACCGATGTTAATTGTTGCATTCATCATGATAACAGCGTTGTCACCAATTTCTACATGGTCACGAATAATCGCGCCTGGCTCAATACGAGCTTTAATACCTTTTAAATCAAGCATTGGAATTGCAGAATTACGACGGTCATTCTCAACTACATAGTCAACAATGTGCTTATTATTTTCATCAAGAATTGTCTTAATTTCAGACCATTCTCCGAATAATACACCAGATTTTTTATTTACAAATGCTTGTACTGTTTCAGGGAATGTTACTTCTTTTAAATCCCCTTTTATGTATACCTTTACAGGAGTTTTCTTTTCACTGTTTTGAATAAACGAAATAATTTCGTTAGCGTCCATCATTTTCATTCTTGTTGCCTCCTAAATCCATTTATAATGTTACTCTACCAAACGATAGAGCGAGTAGCAAGACAATAATCTTATTTTTCCATTTGAATTTCTTCTATAATTTCTAAAAATGCTTGCACTTGTTTCAACTGTCTTGCCGAGTCACTCGTCAATAACCATGTTTCTCTCGTTAATTGAACAGGTGTTTTATACATGTTTTCCTGCACTTCTTTTAAAACAGTCGAAGGTAAAAGAGCATAACCTATTCCATTTAAAACAAGCTGTTTGCACGTTTCAATTTGGTCAACTACAATCGTTCGCTTAGGTGGATTTGAAAATAACCCATACCACCAATTTTGTATTTGTCCATAGTAAGTCGAATCACTTTTAAATTGAATAAATGGTCTATTTGTCTCTTTTAACATCGAAATATCTTTTATTTCTTTATCAACTAAGTATAATTCATCTTCAAATAATTGTTGCTTCTGACCTTTATATTCTTGTGTTCCTCTTAATATGGCGACATGAACGTCTCCTTCATAAAATTGCTTTTGCACTTCACTACTCCAGCCAGTAAACAGAGATATCTTCACAGAAGGATACTTATGCACAAATTTTTTCAAAACAGGTGGAAGCCAATATTGGCCAATGACTGATGCAACAGCTATTTTTAACGTACCGTATGTTTCCGTTCTAAAAAGAGCCAGTTCACTTTTAATATTCTCTTCCCGTTGTAACATTTCTTTTGCATAATTTGCAACTTTTTCCCCTTCAGGTGTAATTGTCAATCCTTTTTGTGAACGAATAAAAAATTTCATTCCCCATTGTTTCTCCATAGATTGTAATCGTTGACTAAGCGCAGGTTGGGAAACAAATAAACGTTCCGCCGCTTTTCTCATATTTGATTCCTGAGCTAACACAACCATCATTTGAAAATCATCAATTTGCAACTTTCTCCCTCTTTCCTTAGCTTCCATACACCTAATTTTAATAAGCATTTCATCCTTAATTTAATTGAATACTTTTATACATTAGAGCGGTTTGTTAGTTCAAACTTTTCTTATGTTTTATATCTTTTTAAATATAATACATACACAACTGATATGCACGAAAAAAAGTGACTTCGCCTTTTCTGTGAAGTCACTTCCCCTACGTTATCGATTATGCTGTCTCACTTTTTTATTCAACAATTTTAAAATAGCCCGACGTGTTAAAATACCCTCGAAGTAACCTTCTTCATTGACAGCGCAAATAAAAGGATGATCAATTGTCATTTCTAAAGCTTTTGCAAAAGAATCTTCTAACATAAGAACTGGAATCTCTTCCTTCATCACTTGTTCCACTTTCATATTATCAAGTCTTTCAAACTCAATGCGCTCTAATCCTAAAATACCATCTAAAATCATAGCAGTACTAATTAACCCATGTAATTTATACATAGGGTCTAAAACAGGAATCGCCGAATATCCAGATTTCACAAGAACGAGTAAAGCATGTTCTAAACCATTCCCTATTTGGACATGTGCTACTTTTTCTGATGAAATCATTAAATCCTTCACAAGAATTTGTTGAAACTCATCTTTCGGAATACTAATCATGTTACATCCCCCATTTCCCCTGCTTATATTCTCCAATCCTATTCACATTTTATGATAGCGTTTTCATATTATTATTTTGTCCTAACATTCTTCTAATAAAAATAAAGATACACAGCTATTTTAGCATATAACATAAAAAAAAGACTACCATTCCGGTAGCACTTAATACCCTTTATTTTTTAATCGGTAAAATAATCTTGTGATTTTTTTATATTGCGTCACATCTGTCTGTTTTAAACCATTCTCAATGTCTGTAAGCTCCACCGCTAAAATTTCGCTCGCGTAATTTTGCTGAAACAGAATATCCAACAATAAATTTTCTTCTTCTCTTGTTAAAACAAATTCCTTTTCCATATGCTCCTCTCCTTGCACTCGTATCATCACTCTCATTATATAAAATTTTCAACTTATTTAATAGATGTAATATTCAGTTTTTGTTAAAAACACTTAACGACTGCAAATATATAGACATCATTTCACATTATTTCGTATATCTGTTCGCATAACTAAATGCCGCATAAGCATCTGGTTTAATTTTTGCTGTTAATCCCATTGCTTGAATTTTCATCGTCATATCTAAAATAAATTCTTTTGTTAAACCATCATTCCCGATATCTAAATGAATTTCCATTATGAATCCTGCTCCCTCTTGAGCGTATGGGTGCAATAAATCCCATATTGTTTGTATATGATTGGGAGTAAATAGATAGGCGATTTCTTGACTAAACTGTGTTTCTAAATATATTTTCTCTCGCAACGTTGCTGGCTTATTTTTCACTGATTTATGATGCAAACATCCCCATGCTCCTTTGCCAACCCGATGAATATGTATCGCTGTAATAAACCTCGTATCCTTTTGATGCGCTTGTGAGTCTGTCCCAATGGATAATCGATATAAATTTCGTGGATCCTTTTCAATGAAATTACAAATGCGGTTAAATACCATATCAAAATTCAAATGTCTCTCTGAAACATTATAAAATGTATGCTCACCGTCCACATAGTCACGTCCTTTCAATTAGACAGACTTTTCGTATTCTCATTGTATGGGACAAAAACAAAAATTATAACTTACTACCCTTTATTCGTTTCAATATTTCGAATTACATAATTACAAAACTTACATGTATAAATTACATTTTGATTAGACTGGGCAGTTAATACATGATTAATTTCAGCATGACTGTGACAATTAGGACAAATAACAATCGGTAAGCGTTCCATCCTTTGCACCTCCTATTAATATTTACTATCATTGTAGGAAAAATGAAAAATTCCTATACATATACATTTATAAAAACCCTTTTATTTAATCGCGACTTAAATTGAAACTTCTACTACCTGTATAGCCCATTAATTAATATAACTAAAAAAGGTACCACCATTTGGCGGTACCTTTTTTATATGTATCAAGAAATGATATCGTAAATCTCAATTGCAACCATATCGATGTTATCGAATTGATACACTTGAGGTTTTTCACCTGGTTGATACACTTCTAACTCATACATTTCACTTTTATCGAAAAATTTCACGCTACATTTGCGCTCACCGTTCACTTCAAAATAGCGTTGTGCTACTTCACCGCTTTCAGCTTGTTCTTGTAGACTAACAAGTCGAGTTAAAATTCCTTGGAGTAGAGACATGAAATCTCTCCTTTCTCTGATCTTCCTACCAATAGGTTTTACAGCTATACTCATTCTATCCGTCATAACAGAAAAAACGTTCCACAATCTAGGATAAAGGTTCTTGGCCAGAAACTCAACTAAAATTTGTCGAAATAAGAAGTAAAAAGATGAAAGAGCATCTTTTTACTTCTTTATTGCGCTTTTTATACTGGCAGAATATAATAAAACACAGAAAAAGGGAGGAATTACAATGAAAAAAATTGAGGTTTATACACAACCTGATTGTCCGCCTTGTACCATTGTAAAAGAATTTTTAAAACATAATAACGTTGTATACGAAGAATTTGACGTAAAAAAAGACGCTGCTGCACGCAATCGTCTTTTATCTGACTATGAATCCTATTCAACTCCAACAGTTGTAATTGACGGAGAAGTTGTCGCAGGTTTTCAAATTGAAAAATTACAACAGCTACTCGGTATAGAATAGGAATAGGCGACACCTATTCCTATTTTCATAATTGTTGTAACCTTTTTATTTCAGTCAACAGTTCCTGACTTTCATGATACCCTGCTAATTTCCATTTTCCATTATCCTTTTGCAATGTCACAATTTGATATTGTCCACTCTTTGCTTGCTCGTAGACATATAAATTTTTATGTTCTTCATCATAAGACATTTTTGTTTCTGAATTAAAGGAAAACGGAGCTTCTTTTGCTGGAAGTAAATATTCACCACTTTGTTTTTCATTTCTACTATTTTCATCTGTAAAAACTTGAAGGAAATTATTTGTAAAATATGGTGATAACGTCTCTATCATCTTATTCATAGGTATTTGCTTCCCGCGAATTGAAAATTGCGTCTCATAACCTTTTTGTATCGTTGTAAACACTTCTTTCCGATCCACTTTCACTTCTTCTTTTCCTAAAACAGTTGTGACACTATAGCCAACTAGAAAGGCAACACATATAAATAGAACAAACCATATTCCATATTTCTTCATTTTTTCACCTTCCTTTTAAAAGAGCTTGTCTTTGTAGTATTCATTGTAACAATGATTATGCAAAGAAAGGGATGATTTCGTTCGTAAAATCTTTACAATGATAGACAGCATTTTCATCATCATTTTCACTATTACCAATTTATGATAAAAACAAACAAAATGCACGAATCTCTTCGTGCATTAAAATAAAACATCTTCTTCATATAAATATTCGTACGATAAATCTATAAATAAAAAGTTTTCATCATCAATCGGGAATGAAAATGTTCGTACCATTTCACCAGTTTCAATATCAGCATATAAATCTGAAAGTCTTGCCTTATTCTCAAAACGCATTTTCATTATATTTTCTAGAAAATACGGGCGCCAGCTCCAGTTCTTCATATAATACTCTGGCATAATGATCCATTCACCATCTTTTTTCATAATATTACCAGATTGTTGGAAACCATCTTCATTACAAATAAATATCCGAAAACTATATTGTGATATACTTTGGCTAAATTGTAATAACCAATCATTTATATCTTCATTCTTTTTTTGTTTTGACAGAACATCACCAATTCGATCACGTAACATCTCTGTTAAATTATAAATTTTTTGCAACTTCTTCTTCTCATGCAGAATAAATTGATGACATTCATTACCAAGTCTCTCTTTTAAAACATTCGTTTCAATAAAATCAGGTAAACATTCTTTCAAATAATTACCTTGATAATATCTACCACCGTTTTTCCAAGCATATTGTAGTTGATAAAAAGCATCAATTTCTTCATATAACAATGTCGCACCAATTCTTCTAGCAAGTAAAGATAAGGAATATAAAATATCTTGATAAGATTGTAAAAGTGCAGTTTGCCTTAAATTTGTTAAATCTACTTTTAAAATATCCGGTGCTAACACGCTAATACGCTCTAAATTACTTGTACCCGTTCCGACTTTATTAATCGAAATTTGAATACCATATGTACGATAATACATGAGTAAATGATTAAATTGTTCTATATCTTCTTTACATTCATGTTCTGTTATTTCCAGAACAATGCGTTGTAAGTTCAAACCTTGTTCTTCATACATCAGTAAAAGTTGAAGTAAACTTTCATCTTCATCATTCATTAAAACATTAGCATTCCGATGTATAAATAATAATAATTTTTGATCCGTTTCTAAATACCTATTTAACGCTTTTTCTACAATGATGTTATCCGCTTCAAGTTGAAACTCACTCGGAATAGAATCATCATGGAAGAAAGATGCTAAACTTTGTATACCCTCTTCTGTTTGAATACGTCCTACAACTTCATATCCAATTACTGTATGCTCATCAGCACTAAAAATAGCTTGATAATAAGGAAGGACTTTATCCAAGTTACTCATTACATCTAATGCATCTATCAACGTGCTTCCCTCCCTTTACTTTTCAAAAATTATAACACGATATTTACGGAAAAATAATAAAAAATCCCTTCAGTTTTCCTGAAGGGATTAGAGGGGTAAAATGCTAAGGGGAATTAGCAATTCTACTATGAAGAAAAAAGAGGTCTTAAATATAACGTATATATCCCCTCTTGTAAACACATTTCTTTTAAGTGTCACAATTTCGTCATATTTTACCACAAAGAAGTGAATAAATCATTCGTTTGTTCATCCCTTTTAAAATGGATATTGATGCAAATGTTGACCACCATCCATTGTCATACAAGTTCCATTTATGTATGCAGCTTCATCTGAACATAAATAATAAGCTAGACCCGCAATTTCTTCTGGTGTACCCATTCTACCAAGTGGAACACTTTGCAATGTACGCTTAGCCATTTCTTCTGAAATCCATAATTTATCGGCACCACCTGTGCGTTCAATTGGTCCTGGTGCGATAGCGTTAACTCGTATCCCATATTTACGCCCCCACTCAACAGCAAGCGTTTTTGTCATTGCTAATACTCCAGCCTTTGCTGCAGCTGAATGAATGACCCCTGGACCTGCATCCCATGCATATGTTGCTACCATGTTAATGATATTTCCTTTTATACCTTTCTCAATCCAATATTTCCCGACAGCTTGGCTGCAATAGAACGTCCCATTTAATACAATATTAATGACCGAATTCCAGCCATTCACAGACAATTCCTCTGCTGGACAAATAAAGTTTCCGGCTGCATTATTTATTAAAATATCAATTCGTCCAAACTTCTCATCAATATGTTCAATCATTTTTTGAATATCATCAGTATTTCGTACATCCATTTGTACAGGTAATACTTGCCCTGGAAACTGTTCAATTTCTAACTTTGCTTCTTCTAGCTTTTCTTTTGTACGCCCTGTAATAACAACTCGTGCCCCTTCTTTTGCAAAACGAGTCGCCATCCCTTTTCCCATTCCACTTGATCCACCTGTTATAATAACTACCTTCTCTTTCACATACATCCCCTCCAAAAAATGAATACACATTCATTTTATCACTTTATTTGATAGAAATCTTTATATTTTTCAATTTTTCTGATATTTTAACGTAAAGAGGTTTCTTTTCGTTCATTTTTTTCGTAATCTATACTACTTTTTTAGTGTTTAAAATATATTTTAAAAAACTGAAGGGGGATTCAAGTAACCTATATATGAAGAAAATTACAAGAAGAAATTTTTTGAAATCTGGAATACGCACTTGTCTATATTCATTTATAAGCGCTAGTATCGGCTATTATTATGCTAAATATATAGAGCCCTATTTGCTTTCTTTTACGCAACACACACTTAAATCACAGCTCATACCAAAAGGGTTTCATGGTATGAAGATCCTTCAATTTAGCGATTTACATCTAGGATACTATTTCTCTCTCCAACATTTATCTCAAATCGTTTCCAAGATTAATGCTGAAAATCCAGATATTGTCCTTTTTACTGGTGATCTCATTGATGACTACCAAACATATACCGAGGCTCCTTTTGTTGCATCCATTTTAAAGAATATACAGGCACCCTTCGGTAAATTTTCTATTTATGGTAACCACGACCATGGCGGATATGGAACTGAATACTATGATCACATCATGCGCGAATCTGGATTTGAACTTTTGCACAATAGCGAAAAGCGAATTCGTTTACTGGATAATAGTGAAATTTCTATTTTCGGGCTCGATGATATGCTACTAGGTAAACCAAAAATAGCGGAAACTTTACAACATGCAAAACAAAATATTTATACCATTGTTCTCGTTCACGAACCAGATATCGCGCCACAAATCGCTACATATCCAATCAATCTTCAACTTTCTGGTCATAGCCATGGCGGACAAGTACAAATTCCTTTTTTAGGTGCTATTATTACCCCGTCGCTTGCAAAAGAATATACTGAAGGTTTCTATAACATTCAAGGTTTGACTCTCTATGTCAATCGAGGTATTGGAAGAACACGTGTCCCATTCCGCTTTATGTCAAAACCTGAAATTACACTCTTCATCCTACAACATTCGTAACAATTCGCCTATTTTCTTACATATCCTTTCTTGTACGCGCTCATCCACGCTTGGTCCACCATATGATAAAAATGAGTCCAGTAAAGGAGGTTTATTCATGTATCCATATTATCAACAGATCCCAGTTCGTTCAGCACCTATTGGCCCAGCAGGCGACTCACGCTTCTTTCCATTTTTCGGTGTTCCATTTCTAGCTGGAATTGCTGGAGGGTTACTCGGTGGAGCATTAGCTTTCGGTCCTAGACCATTTTATCCGCCATATCCACCACCAGCACCTTATCCTTGTTACGGCGGGCCTTGTCAACAACCATACTATTACTAATTTAAAACAACGATTCTTCCAAATATTATTCTCTCAATGAACCGACGCATCATACGCTTATAATAAAAACTATTCTCTCTACTCATTCTTCCATTTACGGAACATATGAGTAGAGAAAAAATAAAAACCTCTTAATTTCGATTAAGAGGTTTTTACTTTTTCTCTATTATTCAGCGTCTGTATTTTGATACGCCATCTTAAATAAATTCACTTGGCTATCAATTTCTTCTATACTACTATTAATTATATAATAATAGTCACCATCTTTATTTTGTTCACGTGTTTTCACATTATCAGCTAAAATCAGCTGTAAAATTGCCTTTATTCTCGCTTTCATTTCAATATCTAAAATTGGGAAGGATATTTCTACTCGTTTTTCCATATTTCGCGTCATCAAATCAGCTGAAGATAAATATATTTTTTCATCTCCATTATGATGGAAATAATAAATACGGCTATGTTCTAAATATCTTCCAACAACACTAACTACACGAATATTTTCACTTACATTCGGAATTCCTGGCCTTAAACAACATGTCCCTCTAACAATGAGCTCTACCTTCACCCCAGCTTGTGATGCTTCATACATTTTTTTTATTAACGGTTTATCTGTTAACGAATTCATTTTAGCGATAATATATCCATTTCCATATTGTCTATGGTAACGAATTTCCTCATCTATTAACTCCATAAACTGCTCTCTTATATCAAACGGGGCAACAGATAAATGATGAAAATGCGGTTTTTTTGTATAACCACTCAAATAATTAAAGAAATTTGTTGCATCTACACCAAAGTCTTTTCGCGATGTAATATATCCAAAATCGGTATACAACTTCGCTGTTGCATCATTATAATTTCCGGTTCCAAGATGTACAAACCTTTCAATTTTTCCGTTTCTTCTTCTTACAACTAACGTAATTTTACTATGCGTTTTCAAGTGACTTACTCCGTAAATAACGTGACATCCGGCCTGTTCCAATTCTTTAGCCCAATTAACATTATTCTCTTCATCAAACCTCGCCTTTAACTCAACCAATACCGTCACTTGTTTTCCTTTTTCAGCTGCTACCTTTAGCGCCTGAATTATTGGAGAATCTCCACTTACACGATATAATGTTTGTTTGATTGCAAGTACATTCGAATCATCTGCCGCATCACGGACAAAATCAACGACTGGCTGAAACGACTCAAAGGGATGGTGTAATAAAATATCATGTTCTATCGCTTTTTCAAATACATCTTCCTCATCACCTAAATCTTGAGGAGGTTGAGGAATAAGAGCTGGATATACAAGATGTTCATATAAAGGCGCTAATTTTTTATATAAGGAGAATAAACATGTTAAATCTAACGGTCCATCCATCATGTACACATCTTCATCTTTTACTTCCAACACCTCATACAATAACGCTAACACTCTTTCATCAATGTGTTCTTTACCCACTTCTAAACGAACGGCAGCTCCCCACTTACGCTTTTTCAATTCTTTTTCAATTACTTTTAATAAATCGCGTGCACCTTCTTCATGGATTGTTAAATCCGCATTACGTGTAATACGGAAACGAGTAACAGGTGATACGTTATATCCTGTGAATAATTTATGAGTAAAACCACTAATTACATCTTCTAATAAAATAAATTTATGTTTTTGCCCTTCACTCGGTAAAAATATGAAACGCTCCAGTAAAGAAGGCACTTGGACAATTCCTAACTTCGTGCGATTTTCTTCCTCTGCCTGCTTCTCATCGTATAAAATAGTAGCTAAATTCAAGCTTTTATTTAATAACATAGGAAATGGACGATACGCATCAATAGCTACAGGAGTTAACACTGGAAAGATTTGTTCATCAAAATACTCTTCGATAAATTCCCTCTGCTCTTTCGTCAAATCATGGAATGTTAGACGCTCAATCCCCTCTAGTTCAAGCGCTGGCAATATGTAACCTTTAAACGTATCGTACTGTACAGTCATTAAGTCATGCGCTTTTATCGCAATCTTATTTAACTGTTTCTTCGGTGTTAAACCTGCTTTATTTTCTGGCTGATTAAATCCGGCACTTACTTGATCTTTCAAACCTGCTACGCGCACCATAAAAAACTCATCTAAATTTGAACTGAAAATACTAATAAACTTTAATCTTTCTAAAAGTGGATTATTTTCATCTTGCGCTTCTTGTAGTACACGTTCATTAAAAGCTAGCCAGCTCAACTCGCGGTTATTATAATACGCTGTGTCATTTAAATTTACTAAATTCCCCTTTAGCAATTCCATTCTCTTCACACTTCCCTTTGAAACTTTTTCACTATAATTTAGTTGCTTTTATTTTATCAAATTACAATATTCCAAAGTGTTAATTTTTTGTAAAGACATCCGTACAACTTAACGTTTTGATTCGAATGATAAGTAAATATTTGTTTTCAATACTCTTTCTAGCTGCTTTTTTTGTTTTTCAGCTTGCACTTTTTCCGCTAATGCCGATTGCTCACATACAATTCTAAATGTTAATCCTTCTTTACTTTCTGTTATAGATATCGTTTCAACAAGCGCTCTTTGTCTCACATTTAAAGCAGCTGAAAATTGCAAAACAGCTCCTAATAACCGGATTTTTTTTTGTTCACTTTTATCAAACCATCCTTCAAATGGGGCAAAATGTTGTTTAAATAACATTTTTGATTTGTACGAAGCAATAAGCGCTAATCTAACTCGATCTTTATGCATCATGCCATCAATTGTTTTATTCGCTAGTAAATAAAACGTATGTAAGCGGCTCGCTTCTTCATCAATGTACTTCCCTATATTAAATACTTTCGCCGCTTGATGGAATATTTCCCAGTCTTTTTCCGACATAGAAATAAGTCCTGATCCTTCAAGTTGTTTACAAATCAATGTTCCTTGTTTAATAAGTTGAATTACAAATTCCATATCCATTTCGTATTCATATGATAATAAATATAAACTTTCTTCTACTACGTTCGGATAGTACGAAATCCCCAAATTTTTCGCTAATTCTTCATAAAAAACACCTTCTCTTAATCCTTTTTTACTCAATACAAATGCCGGTGCCTCTATAACATTAACAAGCATATGAAAGACTTCGACCGCTGGAATAATTGTATCTGCTCGATCTTTTGCTAACCCCTCCATCTTTTGAAGCTCTATGAACGACAATTCTTTTAATCCCTCTTTTACATGTTTAATATCTTCTTCTTTCATTTTGTATAAATGTAATCCAGCTATAGGATAACAAATTAAATTTTGATGGATTTTTACCATATTCCTCGCACTCCCCCCAATTGCGATAAGGGGTAATTTTTTATCGATTAACCATGGTAGCGTTCGAAATTGATACCATAAATAATTTTTTATTTCCTCTAACTCTTCTGTAGTAGGAATATCACCTTGAATAAATTGTTGCTTTAAAGAAAGTGCTCCAAAAGGAAAGCTATGATATTCTAAAATTTCTCTATTTCGAAAGTATGTAACTTCTGTACTCCCCCCACCAATATCAACTGTAATTCCTTCTGAAAATGAAGTGGAATTCATAACTGCTAAATAACCGTAACGTGCTTCTTCATATTCTGATAAAACTCTAAGAGTAAAATCTGTTTGCCCTTCAACAAGTTTTTTAATTTCAACTTGATTCTCAGCCTGTCTAATTGTTGCCGTTGCAACACAAAGTACATGATGCAGCTTATGGAATCGTGTACTTTCTTGAAATTGAAATAATGTTTGTAATAATACTTCTATTCCTTCTTCACTTAATACACCATTTACTAAATAATTTCTTAACCTAGCGACCACTTTCGTATTTTCAATCTCTTTATAAAAACCCCCGCTTTGTTTTTCATAAATAACTAAGCGCATTGTATTAGAACCAATGTCTATAATGGCATATTGTAGTTTTAATATTTCTTTCAAACTTCTCACTCTTTCATTATCAAATTTCTGAAACATATTCTATCACTATTATACAAAATAGTTGTTTTTTGTAACAATATTGCTTTAATATTGAAAATATATACAATTACTTTTTGCATATAATAAAAACCCATTTTATTTATGCTATAATAAGGAAAAATTGAAAGGAGATTCAATATGAAACCTTCACAACCACAATCTCAATTGCATAATCAACATTCTATTAATAGACTAGCTCAATCTATTTTCGTTGTGAATCGTCATGCTAAAGCTGCAACTAACCCTAAGTACTTATATTGGTTAAAAAAGACTGCTTTAGAACGCTTAATTACTGAAAAAAAGGCTATCAAAGAAGGATTACATTTTTCTAGAAATCCACGTTTTAGTCAACAACAATCCGATGTTCTTATACGTTTAGGTGATTATTTTTTCCATATCCCTCCTACGAAAGATGATTTTCGCACCCTACCGCATCTTGGTCACCTTGAATCCTCCTATCGAAATCCGAAAACAACCTTATCTTTAACAATAGCAAAAAAAACACTTCAAGATTATATTGGTCCTGAAGCATTAAAACAAGAAAAAAAATTAAGCGAACCAGTTCCATGGTATAGCCGTACCTATACAAAAAAATAAAACAGTTTGGCCCATATTAGGCCAAACTGTTTTATTTTTTATCTTCCTTAATTTTAATATTCGCTTGTTTATAGAATGCAACTTTTTCTGTATTATATGATTTCGTATATTCATTAAACTTATCTTTTTCTATCTCAATATCTTTATATGCTTGGTTTACTACCTTTACTTTCTCGCTAATATCTTTTAATTTTGTACCTTTATCTTGTAGCATTGTATATAATTCTTTTTCTTGCTTTAAAGATTTATTATAGCTATCGTACATCTTTTGGAATGAATCATGTCGTTTCTCATAGGTACTCTTTACTTTATCCGCCTGGTCTTTTAATTTATTATCTTCAATTTTCTTCACATGCTTATCAGCTGACTTCACTTCTTCTTGCGCTTTATTTAACGCCTCTTTTTCTTTAATAAGAACTTTTTCTCGTTCAGCTGTATTTTTCACCGCTTGATCAAGCTTATCCTTAACAGCCTGATTATTATCTTTTCCTTCTTGGACAATTTGATTATATAATACTTGACCCTCTTTCTCTAATGACTCTAATTTTTTCGCATCTTCAAACATTGTTTTTTCTTGCTTGGCAGCATTTTCAAATGCAACATATAGCTCCTCTTCTGGTTTTGGGCCGAAACAACCAGCTAGTAAAGTCATTGATAATGCAGTTACAATTGCTAATTTATTATATTTCAACATCTTTTCCTCCTAATCAATAAACGACCACCGTGCCAAAAATCCCATGAAAACATGTAACTTCTTTATCTATTTCACGCTCGCATCTTTTTTACGAAGATCATCAATAATTATTTATACTGCTTGTACAATTTTCGTACTTGAAATTATGTATTGTCTTAAAACATAAAGGTATTTACCTTAATCTTACCTACTGCAAGAAACACTATAATGTTTCACCTGATAAAAGATGATTGTTGACCTCTCACATCTATCATTCCCTTTCTCACTTTCTATCAAATAACCTCTTTGTCCATTTTACATAGTGCAAAGGTGACCTCGCAACTCTTACAAAGATTCTTTTAATTTCTTAAAAAGGAAAAGTGTAGAGCATGTTTTCCTCTACACTTTTAAATTGAAAACATTGTGCAAAATGCATTGACACATCCACACACAATTATATGCTGTTTTCATATATTTTTAAAGACTTTTGTTACAAAAAAAAGTTTTCTTGTAACAAAAGACAAAAAAATGTTACAAAAAAATCTTTATATCATACTTCTTCAAATCAAAGTTTCATTCATGACGTTGCAAGTTTCTATAATTATACAATTGATTTTGTGCCTTTCTAAACAAATCTTCAAAAGTTTTCCCTTCTATCGGATAACTTGCAGCCCCAAATAATAGTGTGACACTTAATAAATCATTCGCTATTTCATTTTGAATATTTTTGATTAATCGATTTGTTATTGTTGACTTTTCATAGCCATTATCAACAGCTACGATAACATATTTATTTTCATCCCACCTCGTAACTACATCGCCTTTTCGAACTGTCTTTACAATTGTACGTTCTACTCTTTGGACTAGCTCATCTAACTTTTTTTCTTGCACTGTGTCCTTTAATACATCCCATTCTTTTACGGAAAGAATATACACTGTAATATTACGAGAATCTCTTTCTGATAAAGCAGCTACCTTCCCGAAAAAATCAACGACAAAATCGTTATTCGTCATTCCTCCTAATTCAATATTCACACGCGTATTCGCTCTTTTATCGTACCAATGTCCAAAATAATAGCTTAGTATCATTTGCAATATATAAATAATAAAGACGGTAAAAAATGATCGCGAATCTAACTTAGCAATTACATCCTGAAGTGCAATCCATTCTGTAACCGCAACTGTGTTCCCAAGTAATAATCCACTAATTTTCCCTTTATGTTTCATACTCTCCCCCCTTTTTATACTAATATATGTTTCTATAACAATAATGTTTTTCTACAAAATAAAAAATGTACATATTTAATGTACATTTCTACTTAAGCTTGTATACCTTTTCTATTTTATTTCATATATATACTATATATCGTTTTTAGAAAGGAGTGACCTATATGCCTCAAAAAGAAAATCTATTAGATATTATGCGCTTACTAGCTGGCTTTTTGTTATCATTAAAATTACTATTTAACTCTTTCGGAATAAACTTCATTACAAACGATCAAATTGACGCTATAGTAAATATTATTTCATTTCTATTCATTCTATATTTTGGATACAAAAATAACTATGTTGGAAAAAAGGGAGTGGAACAAAAAAAATTACTCAAGAAACACAATCTTCATTAAAGAAGGAACCTTTCACACAGGTTCCTTCTTATCATTTTCTGACAACCACTTCATTTGTTTGTAGCGGTCCATATGATACTCCTTTATATTGAAATGTATATGTAGCCTGAAATAATGAATTGGGAGGAGCTTTATCTTTATTTGCTTTTATTTGACAAATTAATTCTACCTTTTCACTCGGCGATAAATTATCGATTCGCCACCTTACAAGCTGAAATAAAAACTCACTGATTCCCTTATCTGCTTTTAAAGAGTTTGGGATATACGTGAAATAATCACGAATCATATGACTTACAACTACTCGCGAAATCATTTCAACGCCTTTATTTTCAACTTCAAGTCGAATAATTAGTATGTCATTAACATCATAGATCATCTCATATGAAAATTTTTCTTTATACATACTACGGATTTGCAATGTAACTGCTACATTGGATGCTTCCGTGTCCTTTTTAGAACCATCAATCCACAAAACCGGCTGTAACGGTATAGAATACCTTCCTTGATCCGAAATTCGTTTCCATATTTTCACAATATATTCACCTCATTCCAGATATATCATCTATACAACTGTATTCTGCCTCTCGATGCAATAAACTACACTTAGAAAAAATATTTAGCTTGTTACAAACCATATTAAATTTTTCTTTTCCTTTTATCCTATTCGACAATATAAAGAAAAAACCATTTTTAATATGTTGACACAGGTTATTCTTTATTAAATTTTTTTTTACAATTTCCTTCCTTGACTACATAACAAAATAAATTCTTACTCTCTCTTTTGGTCAATATAATAAAGTGAAACTTTAATCAGTGTGGGTTTTGTCCATCCCCCACTGATTATTAGCCTTCACCAATCGGGCTTTTACGGGCAGTTGATCTCCCACCTAACTTCCTCGCACTCGCCGAATTTTGGGGTGGGAGTCTTACTGCCCGTTAAAGCGGGATAAAATACTTTGGCTTAAGAAAACATTTACCTTTTAGTCAAATTTGACTATAATATAATCTATGATTTCCATTCTTTATATCATGTAAGATCAATTTTTATAAATAAAGAGGGAACGAAACAAACTGTACACAAAGGTTTTTATTCACTACATCTAAAAACTTAAGTTAGTTTAGTTTTTATTAAAGGAGGGCTACTTTTGGAAGTACAACTATCAAAAAACGATTCAAGTAAAACAAAATTTGTTGTTGCTGGTTTACTACTTGGTATTCTAATGGCAGCAATGGATAACACAATCGTCGCAACTGCGATGGCAACGATTGTCGGAGACTTAGGAGGGTTCGACAAATTCGTTTGGGTCACATCTGCCTACATGGTAGCAACAATGGCCGGAATGCCTATTTTCGGTAAGCTGTCTGATATGTACGGACGGAAACGCTTTTATATTGGCGGATTAATTCTCTTCTTATTTGGTTCTGCACTTTGCGGGACAGCATCAAGTATTGAACAACTAAGCATTTATAGAGCCATTCAAGGAATTGGTGGCGGCGCTCTTATGCCTATCGCATTTACAATTATGTATGATATATTCCCGCCTGAAAAGCGTGGGAAAATGACAGGACTATTTGGTGCTGTTTTCGGAACATCTAGTGTTTTCGGACCTTTATTAGGTGCTTACATTACAGATTATATAAGTTGGCACTGGGTCTTCTATATTAATATTCCATTAGGACTTATTTCCTTCTTCTTCATTACTAAATACTACAACGAGTCTCTAGAATATCGAAAACAAAAAATTGACTGGGCTGGTGCTATTACGCTTGTCATTAGTATCGTTTGCTTAATGTTTGCTTTAGAACTTGGTGGTAAAGAATATGCATGGGACTCTAATGTGATTATTGGTTTATTTTCAACTGTTGTTATTCTGCTTATTATTTTCTTCTTTGTAGAAAGAAACGCAACCGAGCCTATTATTTCTTTCCATTTATTTAAAAAACCTTTATTTGCAGCTAGCCAAGGTGTTGCCTTTTTCTATGGCGCAGCTTTTATCATCTGTACAGTTTATATTCCAATCTTCGTTCAAGGTGTTCTCGGTGGTTCAGCCTCAAATGCTGGATTAATTTTGACACCTATGATGGTAGGATCTGTAATTGGAAGTCAAACTGGTGGACAATTAGCTTCACGAACAAGTTATCGTAACATCATGATAGTATCTGGAGTTTTCTTCGTTCTTGGTATTTATTTACTAAGTACTTTAACTATGGAAACACCTCGTACACTCGTAACAATGTTTATGGTGCTTGCTGGACTTGGAGTTGGATTCTCCTTCTCAGTTTTAAGTATGGCATCTATTCACAAACTAGAAATGAGAGATCGCGGTTCTGCTACATCAACGAACTCATTCTTCCGTTCACTCGGAATGACCCTTGGCGTCACGATTTTCGGTACGATTCAAAATCATGTTTTCACTGATAAATTAAAAGCAGTCTTCCCTCCTGAACTAGCAAAAATGGCTCCTAAAGGTGGCGATACAAGCTTTTTATTATCACCAAATGCTACTGAAAAGCTACCTCCTGAAGTACTAATTGGAATTAAGGAGGCTCTTGCAACATCTATTGCTAATACATTTTTCTGGGCACTTATCCCAGCTACGCTAAGTATAATTTGTATTTTACTTATGGGAAATGAACGTCTTTTAACAGGACCAAAAACGAAGCAAAAACAAAAACAAGTAAGCTAATATAGAAAAACGAAACGGTATATCCCTTTATGAAAGAGGATATACCGTTTATAATATATATAAAGTTTCTATATACAGGAGTTGAGACAGCATGAGCATGAAATTAGTCATTCTCGGCTTGTTACTTGAAGGAGATAAACATCCATATGAAGTGCAGCACATAATGAAAGAAAGACAAATGGATTGTTATATTAAATATGCCAAGGGATCGCTATACTATGCCTTCGAGCAATTAGAAAAACAAGGTGCGATTTGTGTTACAAATATTGTTCGAGACACAAATAGACCAGATAAGACAATCTTCCATATAACTGAAGAAGGCAAAGCCCTTTTCCACACTTTATTATTAAAACAATTTGAAGCGAAAAACCAAATATATAAACCTATTTATTCTGCGCTCTCTTTCGCTCACTTTAGCGACGAACAAGCACTAGTTCCTATTTTGGAAAAAAAGAGAGATGATACTGTTCAATACTTACATACAATGCAAACGATATACAATCATAACAAACAACTAGTTCCCCGTGCTCAACTGTATATTCTACAAAGCGTCATTGAGCATATTAATGTTGAGTTACGTTGGCTAAACACACTCTTACAAGATGCAACTGCAGGTCGTCTTTCAGAAATAGGTGTAGATAATGATTAAGTTTTTCTAAAAGAGGTGCCTCCTCTTTTAGAAAAACTTAATACTATAATTATTCCTCGCAACTCAAAACACCCTCATTTTAATAATAAATACCTATTAAAAACTCTTAATTTTCTGAATAAAAAGAAATAAAAAACTTTAGAATTTTCTTATTTTAAAACAGTGGACAAAATTCCGAAAATTGTGTTAGAATTTGTTTCAATATCATATCTCTTGTTAAATTCCTTTCAAAAGGAAAATAGGTACACGAACATTTCACTTCGTGTTTCAAAGGGAAGTTTGGTGAAACTCCAACACGGTCCCGCCACTGTAAATGCTGAGATTTCTTTTTGGTGCCACTGTGAAAACGGGAAGGTGAAAGAAATTATATGAAGCATAAGTCAGGAGACCTGCCTATTTTAACAACACTGATAGACTCACGGATGATGATGAGGTGTTAAGAACAAAAAGGAAGGCTTATTTTTCTATGCCTTTATGCTTTTTGTTATAGGTATTTCCGAGTAAACGGAAATGCTTACTTTCAATTAGGGAGGAATTTAAAATGGCAATTCAAACAAGTAACTTAGGTTATCCACGTATCGGACTACAACGAGAGTGGAAAAAAACATTGGAAGCTTTTTGGTCCAATAAAATTGATGAAGAACAATTTTTAACGACAATGAAAGAAATTCGCCTTCAACACGTCAAAGTACAGCAAGAAAAAGGCATTGAATTAATTCCAGTTGGCGATTTTACATATTATGACCACGTTCTGGATACGGCCTACATGTTAGGATTCATCCCGTCACGTTTTTCAGAGTTTACCTCTTACCTTGATGTATATTTTGCAATGGCACGCGGCTCTAAAGATCACGTTGCTTCTGAAATGACAAAATGGTTTAACACAAACTATCATTACATTGTTCCTGAATATGAAGAAGGATTACAAATCTCTTTAAAAGACAATCGTCCTCTTCGTTTATATGAAGAAGCGAAAAAAGAGTTAGGCGTTGATGGAAAACCAGTTATTTTAGGACCTTATACATTCCTAAAACTAGCAAAAGGTTATAACGAAGAGCAATTTGCCACTATTTTAAAAGAGCTAGTTGCACCTTATGTACAATTATTCTCTGAATTACACGCAGCTGGAGCACAAATTATTCAAGTTGACGAACCAATCTTCGCATCTTTAACAAAAGATGAAATTAATCAAGCGAAAGAACTTTACGAAGCTATTCATAAAGAAGTTCCGAATGCTAATCTTCTTCTACAAACATATTTTGATAGTGTAGAAGAGAACTATGAAGAAATTATTACATTCCCTGTTTCTGGTATTGGATTAGACTTTGTTCATGGCAAAGAAGGTAATGTAAATGCTATTTCAAAATATGGATTCCCGGCTGATAAAATTTTAGCCATCGGTTGTATAGATGGCCGTAACATTTGGAGAGCTGATCTTGATGATGTACTTTCTTTATTTACAACATTACAAAATCAAATCACAGCAAAAGGTTTAATTGTTCAACCTTCTTGTAGCTTATTGCATACTCCAATTGATAAAACGGAAGAAACGCACTTAGCAAGTGAATTATTTGATGCACTTGCATTTGCTAATCAAAAATTAGAAGAACTAGTCCTTATCCATTCTGCTCTTACTAAAGGTGTAGAAAGCATCAGTAGCGATTTGACAACATATCGTAATGCACATCATGCAATCCGCTCATCAGCTGCACGTAATCGTGAAGATGTAAAAGTGGCACGTACATCACTTAAAGAAGATGATTTCTCACGTCCTCTTCCATTTGAAAAACGATATGAACTACAGCAAGTAGCTTTACAATTACCGTTGTTACCAACAACAACTATCGGTAGCTTCCCGCAAACATCTGAAGTTCGTCAAACACGTAAACAGTGGCGTAACGGCGATATTACAAATGAACAATATAACCAGTTCATTGAAAAAGAAACTGCAAAGTGGATTCGTTACCAAGAAGATATTGGTCTTGATGTACTAGTACATGGTGAATTCGAAAGAACTGACATGGTGGAATATTTTGGAGAAAGACTTGCTGGTTTCTCCTTTACTAAAAACGGATGGGTACAATCATACGGTTCTCGTTGCGTAAAACCACCTGTTATTTATGGTGATGTTGCCTTTATAAGTGGAATGACTATTAAAGAAACTGTATATGCACAAAGCTTAACAGAGAAAGTAGTAAAAGGTATGCTAACTGGACCTGTCACTATTTTAAATTGGTCATTCGTTCGAAATGATATTTCAAGAAAAGAAGTTTCATATCAAATTGCATTAGCACTTCGTCATGAAATTGAATTACTTGAATCTTCCGGAATTAGAGTAATCCAAGTCGATGAACCTGCACTTCGTGAAGGTATGCCGTTAAAAGAAAAAGATTGGGATGCTTACATTACATGGGCAGTTCAATCATTCCTTTTAGCAACATCTTCTGTAGAAAATGAAACACAAATTCATACTCATATGTGTTACAGTAACTTCGAAGATATTGTAGATGCAATTCGTGCGTTAGATGCAGATGTTATTTCTATCGAAACATCAAGAAGTCATGGAGAATTTATTAATACATTAAAACATACAACATATGAAAAAGGAATTGGTCTAGGTGTATATGATATTCATAGCCCACGTGTCCCAAGTAAAGATGAAATGTTCACAATCGTGGAACAATCTTTACAAGTATGTGATCCTAAATATTTCTGGATTAATCCAGACTGTGGTTTAAAAACACGAAGAACTGAGGAAGTTATCCCTGCTTTAGAGCACATGGTTCAGGCAGCAAAAGACGCTCGTTCTCTCCTAAAAACAAACGCATAATAAAAAAAACGTGTTATCCTTCAAAAAGGATAACACGTTTTTTTATTCTACACTCTCAAAATAGAAGTCGTATTGTACTTTATATAATTCATCGTCTGTTGGCTCTTCAAGAGGAGTTGCCTGCAAGACTATCACATATTCCCCGTTCGGAATAGGAATATGCAATTTATTAGAAAGAATACTTGTTATATATACTTCTTCATTCTTCACTGTGAAAGGAACTGATATCGTTCTAACCACTTCTTCTTTCTCAATATGATTTCCGCAAGTAACTTCCACTTCACAAGTATAGTCAGAGATTGCTTCAAAAATAATAGCTCCATCCACCTCAGCATAGCCTCTTTCAAAATCTTCAGGAGTCCAATCTACATAAGGCTGCTGACCATCATAATTCATTATCATTAATTGCGAATATGAAATTGTTAATTCCATAACTATCCCTCTCCTCCACTATGAA
This sequence comes from Bacillus mycoides, assembly GCF_001757995.1. Lineage (GTDB taxonomy): Bacteria > Bacillota > Bacilli > Bacillales > Bacillaceae_G > Bacillus_A > Bacillus_A mycoides_B. Next base: position 345,258 of record NZ_LXLV01000062.1, read on the forward strand.
ATGTATGCTATTTACTATTTCACTTCAAATTTCACACGCGTACCATCTGGATATTTGTCTAGCTTATTCCCTACCCAAGAACCTGCACCGCGGTTATCTGCTGGACTTATATATTCAATATGAGCTCCTTTTCCGCCTTCCTTACACATCGCCATCGGCCATTCATCACGGTCATAACCTTTCTTCGTCGGATATGGCGCTAACGATAATTTCCTTCTATCCGCTGCACCATTACGATCAATTGTACACATTTCTGAATGCCCTTCTTTTATAGCATCCGTTATATGTTTTCCGGTCTCTGGATATCGTTCTTTCGGGAACTCTAGAATTTGATCATACGTAGTTGTTTTTTTAGTACTTGTCTCCTCTGGCACAAGTACTTCATATACCGCTACCAAAAGAGAAAGAATTGCAATAATTGAAATGATAATACCTTTAAATTGCTTCATGTGTACCTCCGTGTTCCTACCAATTTCTTTTCCTCAGTTATTATAACAAACTTCTTCTATGTATGTTTTCAGACATTATTTTAGCTCTTCCTCTCCATTCCGCCAAAAACATTCATTTTTCCTCATCTTTTCACTAATGCTGTAGAAAACTAATAACCTTCCGACATTCTTTTTCAAAGGAAGTCCTCATAAAAGATTGAAATGATATATACGATACTTTTTGGGGAGGAACTATCATGGAAGCTATTTATAAAACGAAAGATGTTACAAATAAAACAGGTATCCCAAAACATATAGTCCGAAAATATAGCCAACTCTTAGAGGAACACGGCTATATCATTTCAAAAACAGCTGATGCTCGTATTTATAAATTGGATGATTTAAAACTATTGAAATCTATACATGAAAGAGCTGCTACATTACAAGAAGATATTTCAGAAACAATACCTATTATTTTAAAAGAAAAAGAGGCCCCACCTGTACCTGTTATTCAAGATAAACAAGAAGTGCAACCAAAAGAAGATGGGCGTAACTTTGAGGAGTTCATGTTAAAACTTGAAATGCTTGCTCAATTAAATGAAGCAATTATTCATCAAAACTCTACTCTCATTACACAAAATCGTTTAAAAGACGAGAAATTAGATGAACTAATGCAACAAGTTTATGTAAAAGAAGGCTCTCAAGAAAAAATGTTACAAGAGCTAGTTATTCACGCCGCTCAAACAGATGCACTCCAAAAAGAAAAGATGGACTTATTAATGAATCATATGTATAAGCGAGAATCAAAACAAGAAGAAAAAATGAATAAACTTGTCAATCAAATCTACAATAAAGACAGCAACCGTGATACACAACTTATGCAAGTTATTCGTGAAATTCAAGAAACAAAAAGATTAGTTGCCGCCTCAAAAGAGCAAAGTTTCTTTCAATCATTTAAAAGTTTATTCGTTCGAACAAAACAAGAAAAAATAAATGAATGAAATTTTGTATATTTTTCTAATGCACGACAAAATAAAAAGTTACCTTCTACCGGTAACTTTTATTCCTTATATCGTACAGCTGGCAATATAATAATAGCTTCAGTTCCTTTTCCGCTTTCACTTTTATATTCCAATGTACCATTATGTGCTTGTAAAATACTAAATGTTACCATAAGGCCTAATCCTGTCCCCTTTTCTTTTAAAGAATAATACGGTTGTCCAAGCCTTGCTAACTGTTCCTTTGTCATTCCAACACCACTATCTTTAACTCTTATTATTATCATTTCATCTTTTTGAATAGCTGTTACTTTTAAATACCCTTTGTTTCCTTGAATTGCTTCAATACCGTTTTTAACAACATTCATAATAGCTTGCTTCAATTTCGTCTTATCACCGATAGTATAAAGGCTCTCAGAAATCTCAACTTGCAAATAAACGCCCTGCATCGCTGCAAATGATGACATAAGAGTTGTCATTTCAATTAATTGTGCTGATAAACAAATATGTTCTTTTTTTTCAATTTGAGGCCTTGCTAAATTTAAATAATCTGAAATAATCTGTTCAGCACGATCCAGTTCAGCTAATACGAGACGCATATAATCTTTGTTTTTTACGTCTTCCGTACTCTCTAGCAATTGAATAAACCCTCGTACAACAGTGAGAGGGTTTCGAACTTCATGTGCAACACTTGCAGCTAACTCACTTACAATATTAAGTTTTTCTGATTTTTGCATTTCTGTACGCAATAATGCATTTTCGTTTAAATACTCAGTCAAATACACTTGAAATACCATTGTCATAACCATAATAAGTGATGCAAATATATACCCACTATATAGATTAGATATGTACGGTGTAAAACCTGTTTCTAAAAGGACATTCAACATCCCAACTACTAATGAAACAAGAACATAAAATGATGCAATCATAAAAGCTAATATTAGCTTCTTATCTCTTGAAAAAAGAGACCATTTCTTTGACAAAAACAATGGAATTATCGAAAGAAATATAACTTCTACGATAGGCAACCAACTGAGCCCCTTAAAAATCCATTCATATGCAACAAAAATAATGGCAGGGATGAGCCCAACAATCCCACCATATAAAAAACCACTAACAATTGGGATTGGATGAAAATTGTATCCGCAAACGGTACCAAAACAAATAGAGTATGTCATGGAGAGAACGAGTGTAACGCTAGATAAAAACATAATAAAGTAGCGATTAGGCTTCGGAAGCATTTCTTGATAACGATTTAAACGAATCGCTTCATATAAAAATAGTGGTAAAATAATGATGGCAATTTGGATCATTAAATCACGAATCAGCTCCATAGCCTCTCATCCCCTATATGTATTTTGATATGATTATATCATTTTATAAGTCGATTTGTTTTAAAATTTTGATTTTTCTTAACATTTTTGTTAATTATTTGTTAACAACTAATAATAAATGTTACAAATTTCCGAAATGATTGTAAACCCTGTACCAAATTTCCTTCGTGCAGTATACAATGAATACGGATTACAAAGAAAATAAAAAACACTTCACTAGACGGACAACTATCGCAAAATACAGCATATAATCCATACTATCTATGTTTACAAATAAGTGATCATTACTTTAGTAGGAGGAAGATAAATATGGCGGGTACTACGCTTGTTTTAAAAGAAGAAAATTTGGTTGTGCTAGAAAACGTTGAAAAATCAGTATACGAAGAATTGCAACATAAAGCAGGGGAAGAAAACTGTACATGTGCTGTAAATGAATCCGTTGTCCATCTTGGCAAAGTATCTTCCGTACTTTGGAACGAAGATGAAATAGATTGGGAATACGGTTATTAAAAAGTCGCTTTCAGCGGCTTTTTTTCTGTTCTCCCTTTCTAAATTTCATATACAAAGCGTAATCATAGAAAATATGATAAAATGGACTTAATTTTCAAACGGAAGAAAGGGAGATACAATGGAACAATTCATTAACCCTAGAGTGAAGGACATCCAAATTTCTGGAATCCGCCAATTCTCTAACATGATTCAAAACTATGATAATCTAATCTCTTTAACAATTGGACAACCCGATTTCCCTACACCTTCTCTAGTAAAAGAAGCGGCAAAACGGGCCATTACAGAAAATTATACAAGCTATACACACAACGCTGGTTTATTAGAATTACGCGAGGCGGCTTGTAACTTTGTAAAAGATAATTACGATTTACACTATTCACCTGAAAACGAAACCATTATTACAATTGGCGCTAGTGAAGCGATTGATGTTGCATTCCGAACTATTTTAGAACCAGGAACGGAAGTAATTTTACCTGTTCCTATTTATCCTGGTTACGAGCCGATTATTCGACTATGCGGTGCAACTCCTATTTTTATAGATGTTCGTGAAACTGGATTTCGTTTAACAGCTGAAGCTCTGCAAAATGCAATTACAGAACGAACAAGATGCGTCGTTTTACCGTATCCTTCTAATCCAACTGGTGTTACGTTATCAAAAGAAGAATTAGAAGATATTGTATCTATCTTAAAAGATAAAAATATTTTCGTTCTTTCCGATGAAATTTATAGCGAACTTGTATATGAAGACAAACACACATCTATCGCTCATTTCCCCGAAATGCGTGATAAGACTATTGTCATTAATGGCTTATCAAAATCACATTCTATGACCGGCTGGCGTATCGGACTTTTATTCGCCCCAAGTTATTTAGCAAAACACATTTTAAAAGTTCATCAATACAATGTTACGTGCGCTACTTCAATTGCCCAATATGCTGCAATCGAAGCTTTAACAGCTGCTAAAGATGCACCGAAGATGATGCGCTATCAATACAAAAAACGCCGTGATTACGTGTATAATAGACTCATTCAAATGGGTTTAACGGTTGAGAAGCCAACAGGTGCATTTTATTTATTCCCATATGTTGGACACTTAACATCTTCATCATTTGATTTTGCACTTGATCTTGTAAAAGAAGCTGGGCTAGCCGTCGTTCCTGGAACCGCATTTTCTGAATATGGTGAAGGTTATCTTCGTCTTTCCTATGCTTATAGTATCGAAACTTTAAAAGAAGGCTGTGATCGTTTAGAAGCCTTTCTAAAGCAAAAAGCTAAGAGTTAAACTCTTAGCTTTTTTATGCATACTGATCACAAGTTTGACGTTTCAATAATTTATGTGGAATGATAATACATTTTGCAGTAGACTCAGAATGCTCCACCTTATCAACTAAAGCTTTTGCCGCTTCATACCCTAATTGATAAATATTCACATCAACTGTCGATAGTGGTGGACTAGCAATTTCTGATAATAAAGCATTGTTAAAGCTTACAATCGAAACATCTTTCGGTACAACAAATCCTTTTTTAGAAAGCGCACTTAGCACGCCAAGTCCAATTAAATCATCCGTTGCCATAATTGCTGTCGGTGGTTGTTTTAGTCCCATTAATTCCTCAACAGCCTGTTGACCACTCTCTCTTGAAAAATCAAAGTGTAAAATATACTCTTTCGGCAATAGAATATCTGCTAGTTTCAAAGCATCACTCATCCCCGCCAAACGATCTCTCGTTACAAGTAAATCTGAGCCACCGCCAATGAACGCGATTTGCTTATGCCCTAATGAAATCAAATATTCCGCTACTTCTCTTGCAGCCGTATAATTGTCATTATCTACATATGTAATTTCATCTTTTCGATCATATGGCTTTCCTATTAAAACAAACGGGAAATTTTGTTCATGCAAATATTGAATAATCCGATCGTTCTCTCTTGAATATAAAAGAATAATGCCACCAATTTGACGCCCTTGTACCATCTTTACAACACCATTAAAAATTTCTTCTTCCGTTTCACCTGTCGACATATAAAGCGCATACCCTTCCACATGTGCAAAAGAGCTAATTCCTCTTATAACTTCCGGGAAAAACGGATTTTGAAAAGCTTTACTTGCAGAGCTCGGCATAACGAGCCCAAGCGTTTTCGTTGTTTGATTTGCAAGGTTTCTTGCATTTAAATTTGGGTGATAGCCTAGTTCACTCATTACTTTTCGAACACGGCGCTTTGTCTTTTCACTTATACTTGGATTATCAGCAATTACACGGGAAACCGTCGATGGTGCAACATTTGCCTTCTTCGCCACATCTTTAATTGTAACTGTCATAAAAATCCCCCCTCTCACTTCTCTGCCATATTTCATATATTGTTATCTTGCAATCGGTGCAAGCAATAGGAGCAGTCGTAAACTTTCATCACTTTATTCTATCTTGCAAAAATCATCTTATTCTCCCTCTCCATGTATTGTAAGGGATATAGCTCTTTTTTCCTATACTATAATATACTATTTATTTCACATTTTTTCTCATTTAATGTCAAATCTCTTTTCATCTCCCTACAAAGGCTTTTATAGAGAGATGAAAAGAGAAATGGGACGTAATGTCCCATTTTCACCCTTTCGTACCTCCAGCTGTTAAACCAGAAATGAAGTATTTTTGTAATGATAGGAATAAAATTGAAATTGGTATTGCAATTAATACTGATCCAGCTGCAAATGTTGTAAATTCATTACCAAATTTTTTCGCTACCATTTCATATAATCCAACTGCTAAAGTGTAATTTTCCGGCGTGCGTAAAATAATACTTGCTAAAATAAAATCTGTAAATGGACCGATGAAAGTGAATAATGCTACAACCGCTACGATTGGCTTTGCAAGCGGCATAATGATTTGCCAAAAAATACGGAAGTGTCCTGCTCCATCCATGCGGGCTGACTCATCCAACTCTTTCGGAATCGTATCAAAATACCCTTTCATAAGCCAAGTGTTCATCGGAATTGCTCCGCCCACATAAATTAAAATTAATGCAAGATGTGTATCAATTAATCCTGTTAACTGCGCTAATACGTATAGTGCGATTAACGCTGCAAAGTTCGGAATCATTTGTAGAATTAAAAATGTTAATAAACCATTTTTTCTTCCGAAAAAACGATATCTCGAAAATGCATAAGCAGTAAAGCTAATTGCTAACACCGAAAAAATCATCGTCATAACACTAACTTTTAATGTATTTTTATACCAAAGTAAGTACTTACTTGAATCAAGATCAAGTAGCTTACGATAATGATCTAACGTTGCATTTTTCGGAATAATGCTAGAACCAGACAAACTATCTCCTGGATTAAACGATGAACCAATAATCCATAGTAATGGATAGAAAATAATCGCACACATTATGAAGATAACCAAATAACTTAATGAAAGACGTAACATCTTTTGTCGTTTAATATTCATTTACATCATATCCTCTTCTTGGAATGATTTTGTTCTCTTAAATTGCCATAAAGCAACTGTAATAACGATTAACGATAAAATCATTGTAAGAGCTGCTGCTTTTCCGTACTGCGCTGAAGTCATCGTTAACTTATAAATCCATGAAATTAAAATATCCGTTCCACCTGCATCTTGCCCCGCTACAGCAGGACCTCCGCCGTTAAATAGATAAATGATACTAAAGTTATTAAAGTTAAACGTATATTGTGTAATTAAAATTGGTGCTGTTGCGTATAAAACAAGTGGCAATGTAATTTTGCGGAACTGTTGCCAAGCAGTTGCTCCATCTACTGTAGCCGCTTCATATAATTCTCCTGGAATCGATTGCAATATACCTGTTGTCATTGCAAAGACGAATGGGAAACCAAGCCACGTTTGGATCATAATTAAAGCAATCTTCGCCCAAAACGGATCTGTCATCCAAGCAATCTTTTCAATCCCGAATAAAGCTAATACTTGATTATTAATTGCTCCAAATGTTTCATTAAACATACCCGAGAAGACAAGAATAGATACGAATGCTGGAACAGCCCACGGTAAAATGAAGATTGTTCGAATAATTGCCTTACCTTTAATACCAGGCTGATTTACGATAATCGCTAAGAAAATACCAAGTGCAACTTGTAATGTTGTTGCAACAAATGTCCAAATGACAGTCCAAGAAAATACACTTAAAAATGTCTCTCTCCACATTGGTAATGTGAAAATATCAATAAAGTTTTTAAAGCCCACCCAATCTACCAATTTAGCTGGAGGAGAGTGATATAAGTCATAGTTCGTAAATCCAATTAAGATTACAAAAATGATTGGAAATACAACTACAAAGATTAGTAATAGAAATCCTGGTGAAACCATTAAATATGGAAAACCTTGATCTAATAAGTTACGGTATTGCTCTTTTACTGAGTTTAATGGTGTTCCTATATCACGTTTTTTCCCATTTTGGTATGCATCATATAAGTTAAATCCATATATTCCGAGTCCAAACACTATGACGATTAGTGCCAAAATCCCTTCTACTAATAGAAAGACAGAATGGTCACGTGGAACTTCTGTACCGAGCGTTACAATTCCCCATAATCCCATATTTAACAAATCAGCAAATGCTACAATAAATGAACCTGTTAATACTAGAAAAATAAGACCTTTTACATATTGTTTATTATATAGTTGACCAATACCTGGAATAATAGATAACATGGTCGCCATTTTCCTATGTTTCGAACCGTTCATATCTTTCATTGGTTCCATAGATGTTTGCATGTTCCTTCCCCCTTTTTTCTTCCTACTTGGAAGGGAGAGAATTCGTGCCTCTCATATTAGAGGCACGAATTTCACCTTATTTTTGCTTACTATGATTTGCCTCAATATTTCCTTTAATTTGTTTCACTGCACTATCAAGTGCTGCCTTTGGTGCCTCTTTATCTGTAACAACTAACTGAAGAGCGTCTCCAGCTGGTTTCCATACTTCTTGCATTTCTGGAATATTCGGCATTGGAATTCCATTTTCTGATTGAGTTGCAACTGCTTTTGCAGCTTCATTATCTTTAATAATTGGATCTTCCATTACTGATTTTACTGGAGGAATTTCTTTTGTCTTCTCAAATCTAATTTTTGCGTTTTCTTCATTTGTTACCCACTCAGTGAATTTTGTTGCTAAATCATTTTGTTTAGAGAAGCTTGTTACATGCCATCCTTTTACTCCAACAAATGTTTTCATCGGTTGACCATTTGGTAATTTTGGCATTGGAGCAACACCATAATCAATTCCGTTCTTTTCCATCGCTTGGAACGCCCACGGTCCGTTCATAATAGATGCTGCTTTTCCTTCATTGAATAATCCATCAGCAGCAGGGCCACCAGACTCACCGATAATACCTTTCGGGAATAACTTTTCTTTGTACCATTTTTGAAGATATTCAGCCCCTTGTACTGCTCCGCTATTATTTAATCCAACATCACTTGCATTTGGCTTTCCGTCTTTCTCACCAAATACATATCCGCCCATACCTGCCATAAACGCGTTAGCAAAGTAGAAGTTATCTCCTAATGTTAAAAATCCGTACTTGCCATCCTTCGTAAAGTCTTTTGAGAAGTTAAACAGCTCGTCCATCGTTTCTGGTGCTTTTTGCATTAATTTTTTATTGTAAATAAAAATTGGTGTTTCAATTGCTTTTGGTAAACCATATAATTTCCCGTTGTATGTCTGTGCCTTTATTGATAAGTCAGTAAATTTACTCTTCACTGTGTCATCTGCTTTTACTTCAGAAAGTAAGCCTTCTGTTACTGCATTTCCAATTTGATCGTGTGGCAATGTTACAACATCTGGTCCTGTCCCCGCAGGTCCATCAAGACGTAACTTCTTCACTTGATCTGTCATTTGCATTTCAACAACTTTAACTTTCACATTATATTTTTTCTCAAAGCTTTTCACAGCTGGTTCTAAACCAACACCTTTTTTATCATCTTCCCAAACGAGAAGATCATAGTCTTTCTTCGCTTTACTTTCCTCTTTTTTTCCTGAATCTTTCGGCCCACATGCAGATAACATACCGATTGACAATGCTGAAATCGTTAATAGTGATAATGCTTTCTTCATCCCAAAAACCTCCCTAAATTGTCTATGTACCTCTTCAATTGAAAACGTTTGCATTTAATAGTTTAATAGAAGCGCAAACAATATCTCGAATCTATGAAAACGTTTGCGCTATTTGTCTATCATTATACATCCTTTTATTCATTTTGCAAATATTAATTTTCAAAATAATCTTATCATACTCTTTATTCATTGACTTTACATAAAATGAATACTACTCTTATAAGCAATATTAAAGTTATGTGGAAGGCAATCGTTTGCAACATAATCTTTATTATTTCATTTACGGGAACTATATGTATAGAGATATTAAAGGGGGATTTTCTATATGCTTAAAGAAGCGATCTATCATAGGCCAAAAGATAATTATGCATACGCTTACGACGAAAAAACAATTCACATCCGAATACACACAAAAAGAGATGACGTTCACAGCGCCGCTCTCATCTACGGTGATCCGTACGAATGGCAAGACGGGAAATGGATTACAGCGAGTACACCAATGAAAAAAACCGGATCTACTGAGTTATTTGATTATTGGTCTGTTTCAATCAAACCAAAATTTAAACGCTTACGTTATGGATTCGAATTAAAAAACGACGTAGAGACTCTTATTTATACAGAACGAGGATTTTTTTCTAATATCCCAAATGACGATGTCGGTAACTTTTTCTGCTTTCCATTCATTCATGCAAAAGACGTTTTCAGGGCACCATCCTGGATTAAAGACACAGTATGGTATCAAATTTTCCCGGAACGATTCGCTAACGGGGATAGCACATTAAATACGGCAAACACCCTCCCTTGGGGAAGTACCGAACCAACTCCAACTAATTTTTTCGGCGGAGATTTTGCTGGTATTCTTCAAAATCTTGATTACCTTGTTAAGCTTGGAATTTCCGGAATATATTTTACACCTATTTTCAAAGCTCATTCAAATCATAAATATGACACAATTGACTACATGGAAATCGATCCACAATTCGGGACGAAAGAAACTTTCAAAGAACTCGTTGAAGCATGTCATACACGTGGTATAAAAGTAATGCTCGACGCTGTTTTTAATCATAGCGGATACTTCTTTGATAAATTTCAAAACGTACTAGAAAATGGCGATCAGTCAGCTTATAAAGAGTGGTTCCATATTCATGAATTTCCGATTATTACTGAGCCACTTCCTAATTACGATACTTTCGCGTTTACACCATATATGCCTAAATTAAATACGGCACATCCAGATGTAAAAGAATATTTACTTGAAGTAGGTCGTTATTGGGTAAGGGAATTCCATATAGATGGTTGGCGCCTTGATGTAGCAAATGAAGTTGATCACAGTTTTTGGAGAGAATTCCGAAGTGAAATAAAAGCATTAAATCCTGAAGTATATATTTTAGGCGAAATTTGGCACGATGCACTCCCATGGCTACAAGGTGACCAATTTGATGCTGTAATGAGCTATCCTGTTACAAATGCTCTACTTTCTTACTTTGCTAACGATTCCATTAAAGCAAGTGAATTCATGAAACAAATTACAGATTCTTTACATTCCTACTCTATGAATGTAAATGAAGCAGCATTTCATTTATTAGACAGTCATGACACACCAAGAATTTTAGCGACATGTAACGGGGATAAAAATAAGTTAAAGTTACTCTATGTATTTCACCTTTCTTTCATCGGTTCTCCTTGTATTTATTACGGCGATGAAATCGGTATGGATGGTGGAATGGACCCTGACTGCCGCAAATGCATGATATGGGATGAAAGAGAACAAGATACTCTTTTATTTACACATATACAAACATTAATTTCATTACGGAAACAACATAAAGCATTTGGAGGAAACGGTATTTTTCAATTCATTGAGGCAAATGATGAACATAATTATATTTCTTATACAAAAACATATGAAGATGAAACTATCTTTTTCGTTTTAAATCCTACTAACAGTGAAGTTACAACTTCACTCCCTCTTCATATTACTGGGAAGAAAATAATTAACATTTATACAAACGAAGAATTTTCAGCGGAAGCAAGTGTATTACAAGTTACACTTCCACCGTACGGATTCTCTATTTTAAAATGGTGATAGAAAAATCCTTATGCCTAGATGGCATAAGGATTTTTCTTATTTCACTTTATATACCATCGCTTCATATGGACGTAGTGTAATATTTTCTATCGATCCATTTGCCACTTCATAATTGTGTATTAATAACTCTAATTTGCTATAAACAATATCCTCTGGCAATTCAAATACACATTCATCTGCAGTGAAGTTTGCAATCACCAGAAGTTTTTCTTCTCCATATGTTCTTACATAAGCAAAAATAGAAGGGTTATTTTCTAGTATTAAATCATATGTTCCATACACAACTATTTCATTGTTTTTGCGTAACTCAATCAATTTTTTATAGTAATAAAAAATCGATTCTTCGTCTTGGATCGCATGTTTCACATTAATCTCTTTGTAGTTAGGGTTTACCGCAATCCAAGGCTCACCCGTTGTGAATCCAGCATGTTCTCTATCATCCCACTGCATCGGAGTTCTAGCATTATCTCGGCCCTTTATATATATAGACTGCATCACTTTATCTATATCTTCGCCGCGCTCTATAACTTTTTCTTTATACATATTTAATGTTTCAATATCTCGATATTCATCAATCGATTCAAATCGAACATTGGTCATTCCGATTTCTTCTCCTTGATAAATATATGGTGTCCCTTTCATCATATGAAGTACTGTCGCTAACATTTTTGCTGATTCAGTATGATAAGCGCCATCATTACCAAAACGAGATACAACGCGAGGCTGGTCATGGTTATTCCAATAAAGGCTATTCCATCCTGTTTGTTCTAATGCTTTTTGCCACTTTGTTAAATTTTGTTTCAAAGTAAGAAGTGAGCATGGTTTTACATCCCATTTCCCACCTTCTCCAGAATCTAAATCCATATGTTCAAATTGGAATACCATTTGCAGTTCTTTTCTAGCTTCCCCTGTATACAATTTAGCTTCTTCTGTCGTTACACCTGGCATTTCCCCAACCGTCATAATGTCATACTGAGACAATACATCTTCATTCATTTCATGCAAATACTTATGAATGTTCGGACCGTTCATAAAATGTTTATGCCCTGAAACATATCCTTCTTCATCCGTTTCAACAGCTGGTAAGCCATCTTCTTTAGAAATAAAATTAATAACATCCATACGGAACCCATCAATTCCTTTTTCTAACCAAAACTTCATCATGTCATAAACATCTTGTCTTACCTTTTCATTATCCCAGTTTAAATCTGGCTGTTTTTTAGAAAACAGATGCAAATAATATTCATCTGTCATTTCATCGTACTGCCATGCAGATCCACTAAAAGCGGCTCCCCAGTTATTCGGTTCTTTTCCTTCATTTCCAGGACGCCATATATAATAGTCTCTATATTTATTATCTTTCGATTTACGTGATTCAATAAACCAATTATGTTCATCTGAAGTATGATTAACAACTAAGTCCATCATAAGTTTCATATTACGTTTATGCATTTCATGTAATAGTTCATCCCAGTCTTCCATTGTTCCGAACTCACTCATAATTTTACAATAATCACTTATATCGTAACCATTATCATCGTTTGGAGATTCATAGACTGGCGATAACCAAATTACATCAATACCTAATTCTTTTAAATAATCTAGCTTTGAAATAATACCACGAAGATCACCTATACCATCACCGTTACTATCCATAAAGCTACGAGGATAAATTTGATATACTACACTTTCTTTCCACCATTGTTTTTCCATTATGCTACCCCATTTCATCTATACTATTGATTCTTTTGTCTTTTTAAGGCGCAAACGTTTTCATTACTGAATGATAACAGATTCTATCCAAATTTAAAATAGCGCTTACAATATTTATTTTCTTTTTCTAATAAAACATGTGGAACTTATTATATATTCATAGGGATAATGAAAACGTTTTATTTTTTTATAGTGTTTTTATTTCTTTTTTGAATCTATTCGTTTATAATAAATTCAAAGAAAACGTTTGCATAAACTTTCTAGGGGGAAATATCATGGCAGAACTAAAATTAGAAAATATTTATAAAATATATGATAATAACGTAACAGCCGTAACAGATTTTAACTTACACATTCAAGATAAAGAATTTATCGTATTCGTTGGTCCTTCTGGCTGTGGAAAATCTACAACACTACGAATGGTAGCTGGACTTGAAGATATTTCAAAAGGAGAATTTTCAATTGATGGTAAGCTAATGAACGATGTTCCTCCAAAAGATCGAGATATCGCAATGGTCTTCCAAAACTACGCTCTTTATCCACATATGAGTGTGTATGATAATATGGCATTTGGATTAAAACTTCGAAAAATACCGAAAGATGAAATCGACCGTCGAGTGAAACATGCAGCTCAAATTTTAGGGCTTGAACAATATTTAGATAGAAAACCGAAAGCTTTATCAGGTGGACAACGTCAACGTGTTGCATTAGGTAGGGCAATCGTTCGAGACGCAAAAGTCTTCTTAATGGATGAACCATTATCAAACTTAGACGCTAAACTACGTGTTGCAATGCGATCAGAAATTTCTAAATTACACCACCGCCTTGGCACAACGACAATTTATGTAACACATGATCAAACTGAGGCTATGACAATGGCTTCACGTCTTGTTGTTATGAAAGACGGCAAAATCCAACAAATTGGAACTCCAAAAGAAGTATATGAAACACCTGAAAATATTTTCGTTGGTGGTTTTATCGGTTCACCCGCAATGAATTTCTTCCGTGGAAAATTAACTGAAACCGATTTCGTTATAGACAGTTCACTAAAGATTAAAGTATCTGAAGGAAAAATGAAGTTATTACGCGAACAAGGCTATGTAAATAAAGAAATTGTTTTAGGTATTCGTCCAGAAGATATTCATGATGAACTATTATTTTTAGAAGCTTCACAAGCTACTACTTTCACAACAAAAATTGAGGTTGCAGAGTTGTTAGGGGCTGAATCCATTTTATATATGAAACTTGGAAATCAAGATTTTGCAGCACGTGTTGATGCAAGACATACTTTTTCACCTGGTGACCAAATTAATCTTGCTTTTGATATGAATAAAGCACATTTCTTTGATAGCCAAACCGAACAACGTATTCGTTAAAAAATAAAGTTCTATTATAGAACATACAAAAAAACCGTCCACATATATACTGGGGGCGGTTTTCCATTATTATACTAGGGCTTCTATTGTATGAAATGATTGTCCTCTCGTGCTAATAATACCAAAAACCGGCAAATCACTAAGCACCACTTCTTCTTGCTGTTTCATAAAAGATGACGTTAATTGTTTTATCTCTATCCAAACGTCATTAATACAAAGTACATTGGAATCGTTCTCTTGTTGGCGAGAAAAAATAGAATCTATTTTATATAGACCAGCATTTTGAAAAAGCATATCAATACGACTATATGCCTCCATAGCAAAACTAATAACACGTTGCCAATCTCCTTGTTTCCCCATATCGTAGGATACAAAAAGTGCTTCTCCGCCTAAATCCGTAATTTCCTCGGCTGTTGCTTGTCCACTTTCTTGATCAATGTCCGTCACAATTACTTTTGCGCCTTGCTTAGCCAACAAAAGAGCTGTACTACGTCCAATACCGATGCCACCACCAGTTACAATGGCAACCTTTCCTGCAAGCTTCATTTTCATTACCCCTTCTATAAGTCTTACCGTCATTCAGTATACTCCTTTATTAGATTAGTCTGCAAGCAGGAAAAGTTCACGCTACAAATTGTAAACGATTACTTTTTTGTTTCTTTTTTTTTCTTACTATTATATTGATCGACGGTTAAACCAATAAAAATAAGAATTCCCCAAAATATTAAGCTACCTCCAGTCATTCCAAATCCCCCTTTGTTATATAACGATATTATTTATAACCATTATACCATTCTCTTAATTTTCAATCTTTTCAAAACGAAAATAGGATGTTTGAATTAGCTACCGCTTCTTTAAACATCCATCAATAATATGGAGGGTGCTATATAGGAAATATCCGCCCTATATCAATTTCATTTATTGAATCTTTCGAAAAATAAGAGAATGATGAAATTTTTCACAAAATTAAAAATAAGACTTTTTATATAGAAACAATAAAAAGTCTTATTTCATTAGTAGCACGTATACTCTAAAAATTAATTATACAAGACTCATCACTTTCGTCTTTGCAATTAAATCATGGAAGCCACAATTATCTTTGCGGAATAACATCATATATACATTGCATATTAATGGAACTCCAAGTAATAATATGCTTGGTAATAATAATACCAAAAATCGTATTATTAATGTTTGTAACGTTAATTTTTCACTTTTTAACGAGATTATTTTTGTTCTTGTTACCTTTTTACCAAGTGTAGAACCGTTCCAAAGAAAAGGTAACACAATAAAATTTATGGCCATTAATACGAAAACAAGTGTAAGGTCATATCTATAGTCACCTAAACTTATATTAAAACGATTGAAAATAGCACTATAGTTTCCGGTAATAATAGCTACTACTGCACCGTACGTAACCGAGATTAAAAACATGTCAATAAGGGAAGCACCTATGCGATTCATTACAAGCGCTGGACGATGCATCTTTAACTTCATTTTGTGTCGACTCCTTCATATCCTTCTTTACCCGTTTCATCGTACCACTTCTAAAAAACATTGTAAACTGGCGTTTCGCTTACTTTTCTTGTACAATGTTTTACAACAGCATTGTAAAGGAGGTTCCCATATTGAAAAGATGGATAATCCTATTTGCCGCACTCTTATTAACGGGTTGTACAGGCAATACAAACCATTTAACATATACGATTAACGATGAATACGAACTCATCCATACTTCTGGAGATGCATTTGAACTTTTCCCCACGCAGGATGCTGTATATGCTACACAATACATCCCTGCAAAAATTACAGAAATTGCTTGGGACGATAAATACATTATCACAAAACAAATTGAGGAAAAGTCAGATCCAAATAATCCTGACGCAGCAATTACAAATAAAAAAAGTGAACATTATTGGATTATCGATGTAAAGCATAATAAACGATTCGGTCCTTATAATGAAAAACAATTTAACGAGCAGAAAGATGCTTTTAAAATTACTGTACCTTTTCAAAGTGTAGATTCATATGTGAAAGAGCTAAAAAAACAGTCAGCATAACTTTTTATGCTGACTGTTTTCATTTAAATACACTACTTAGGAAATGAGATATGGAAAGTTTGTGGCTCTTTAACAGCTTCCTGAGTATCTCCTGCTGCTAAATCATCTGTTGTAAACTTAATATCCTTTACCTTCTCTTTTCCATCATCAAGTATTAAACCGATAATTCCTTCTCGTGTCTCACCAGGCTTATAATCTTCCCTTGATGCACTCTTTGTGCCTACAAGTGTGTCTTCTTCATATAAAAAGTTTTGAGTCGCTACATTAAAATGCTGTTTGTCATTAATAATAACATCATTCATAGAGAAGAATTGCATGTTCTTACCTCCACTATTCTCTACCTTATATGTAATTTCAACATACCGAATCGTATCGCTAATCTCTGTTCCACTTAACGATGCATATAATTCAGCGTCTTCTTGACTCACTTTATCTCCTAATCTACGCTTTACTTCTTCAGGAGTTAATGCAGTATACACTTTCAATGTATTTTTTGCTTCTTTGCTCATTTGTGATAATGAGATAACTTTAACGTCTTGTACGTGAATTTTCATTGGGGCTACTTCAAATGTCTGATTCACAGAATGAATCTGTTCTAATTCAAATGTCCCCCATCCTTTTTCTTTCACTTTTTGTCCTACTTTTTTAAGCTCACGCCCACCATACTCTTTTGTTTCTGGAATAGATTCTTTCTTTTTAGGTTCTGCCTTCTTTTCTTCTTGATGGAAGCAACCACTTAACATAAGAAGAAAACTACATAAAACAAAAATACTTTTCCATGCTTTCATCATTTAATTTCTCCTAACACTATCATTCATTAATATAAAGTGAAACTTTAATCAGTGGGGGTTTTGTCCATCCCCCACTGATTATTAGTTGAACCAATCGGGCTTTTACGGGCAGTTGATCTCCCGCCTAACTTCTTCGCTCCAGCCGAATTTTGAGGTGGGAGTCTTACTGCCCGTTAATGCGGGGTAAATTAGTCCCTTGCTTTGTAAACTATAGAAACAATAAGAAGTCCACAAAACGAACTTGTCAGTCCAGATACTATTATACCCCCTATTTGGAAAATATGAAAATAGGGATCTAATAACGCGTGAACGATAAATATAATGGCTGCCACAACGATAGATGAAGCCCAATATTTCCTTTTCTCCGAAGCTACACTAGTATCTTTATCAGTTTCCCTCCTATATTTCCATAGTACATATATTAGTAATAGTAGACCAAAACATGTACTCCCATGCTGCATATATTTATAAATTGGAATACCATGTAATTCTTGCCGTAACAACGGCATCTTCATAACAAAATAGCCTGTCTTATGAGTAAAAGCATCCCAAACGACATGCGTCACCATACCGAATAAAGCAGAATAGCAAAATACAAAAAAATCTTTCCAAGTATAAAGCCCCCACTTTTCATCAGCTATATATTTATAGTACGTAGCAAAAGGCTTAGGTAAATGTGTTATAAACGGCCCTTTTAAAATACGATGATATGCATATGCTAATAAAAAAACGAGTGGTAAATTCAAATATAAGAAACCAGCCCATGTATGGCCAATAATACCGTATGGCCTAAAATGTAAAAAATATTCAAAATCAGGTGCCATACTACCTAATATAAGAGCCGTTACTGAAATGTAACTAGAATGTTTCTTAGCAAAAGGGAGAACAGCTGCTGGATGTGCAAATGTAAACGGCATGTTTTAACTCCTTTTCATAATTTCAATAGAATACATACTATCATAACGACATGAATAATCTCCATGCAATATTTATTTTCACATTGGAATATGATAGTTTACATGTTATAATCCACTTGAAATATTCAGAAAATAGGGGGATTCATGTGTCATTAACACTTGTATTTTTTCTTGTTCTGTTTACCTTGTTTTTAAGTACATACATTGGCTTCTTTCTATGGAAGCACTTGAAAATTATAAAATATATGCCTGCTCTCTTTGGCTTTATGAGTGTTCTTTTCATTTTTATATGGAAGAGAATGACTTTCGGCTCGGAAGGTCTCGGTTTTGGCATGCTTCAATATACATTATTATGCGCAAGTTGTCTTACGCTTGTATTTGCTACTTTTTTAGAATCAAAATCCGTTATGAATTGAGGTTTATATATTGATTGACGTACCCTTTTTAAAAAGTGTCACATTAAAAAAAGAAAATATCCCTAGCTTTTCCGCATATCCATACTGTTTACCGGCTATACGAACATTACAATCACTCCTTTTCCATCCGAATGTAACATTCATTATTGGAGAAAACGGAACGGGTAAATCAACATTACTCGAAGCGATTGCAGTTGCTTTAGGTTTTAATGCAGAAGGTGGAACGAAGAACTTCCGTTTTAGCACAAATGATTCCCATTCATCTTTACATGAATATCTTCGAATTTCAAAAAGTTTCAATACACCAAACGACGGCTTCTTTCTTCGTGCTGAATCATTTTATAATGTTGCTTCTTACATTGATGAAATGGATAACGATCGAGAAGGACTTGGGGAAAAAATTATTAATTCCTATGGTGGTATTTCACTACACAAACAATCCCATGGAGAATCATTCTTCTCATTATTTATGAACCGCTTTTCAGGACAAGGTTTATATATTTTAGATGAGCCTGAGGCAGCTTTATCCCCCATGAGGCAACTTTCAATGCTCATTCGCATGCACGAGCTAGCTGAACAAGGTTCACAATTTGTTATCGCGACGCATTCTCCCATTTTAATGGCTTATCCTGAATCTACTATATACTCTTTAACTCAAGAAGGGATTCACGAATCGACATTAGAAGAAACGGAGCATTACCAAACAACGAAACTTTTCTTTGAAAATCGCGATCGATTATTTCATCACTTATTTGAGTCATAAAAAAAGAGGCAGCAATCGCTGCCTCTTTTTTATAATGCTTCTATAAATAAAGCTACTCCCATACCGCCTCCAACGCATAGAGAGGCAATACCTTTCTCTAATCCACGTCTTTTTAATTCGTGAATTATACTTACCGTAATACGAGCTCCTGTACAACCGATTGGATGTCCAAGTCCTACACCACTACCGTTTACATTCACTTTCTCACGATTTAACCCTAACTCTTTCTCTACAGCTAGGTATTGTGCAGCGAAAGCTTCATTAATTTCAAGTAAATCTGCATCTTCTAATGACCAATCTACTTTTTCTAATCCTTTGCGAATTGCTGGTGCTGGTCCAATACCCATAATTTTCGGATCTACACCTGCTACTGAATATCCAACAATTCGAGCTAACGGCTGTAAGCCTTTTTCTTTTGCTTTTTCTTCGCTCATTAATACTAGAACTGCACTTCCGTCATTAAGACCAGATGAATTCCCTGCAGTTACTGATCCATCTTTACGGAAAGCTGGTTTTAATCCTGCTAATTTTTCAGCTGTAATATCTGCACGTGGATGTTCATCCTTCGCAAATACAACTTCTTTTCTACGTTCTTTTATCGTAATAGGAACAATTTGATCGTCAAAGTATCCAGACTCCATCGCTTGCAACGCTAATGTATGACTACGAAGCGCAACTTCATCTTGTTCCTCTCTTGTAATTTCATATTGTTCAACTAAATTTTCCGCTGTTTCACCCATCATAATATGGTGAATCGGATCTTCTAAAACTTCCCACACCGTATCACGAATTTCTCCGTGCTGTAGACGTTGTCCCCAGCGGTGTTGTTTTAATGCATAAGGGCTCGAGCTCATTGCTTCTACTCCACCTGCAACAACAATATCACTTACACCTAATTGGATTTGCATTGCAGCAGACATAATTGCTTGCATACCTGAAGAACATTGACGTTGAATTGTATAACCAGTAACTGTGTCAGGAAATCCTGCCGCTAATGCAGCTGTTCTTGCTGTATTTGCTTCATCAGTTCTTTGAATACAATGACCTAAAATTACTTCATCAACTTCATGTGGCTCTACTCCGCCTCTTTTTACAGCTTCCTGAAGTACAGGAACAGCTAATTCTACTGGTGTTATATTTTTTAGTGCTCCTCCGAAAGTTCCAATTGGTGAACGAACTGCAGCTGTAATGACAACATTATGCATTTTGTACTTGCCCCTCTCTTATGTACCCTAGTAAGTTTTTAGATGGAATTCCATAAGATGTATGTCTACAGTTATCATACTATAAACATACCAAAAAATCAAAATATTTAATATAATAAAAATAGAAGGAATTAACCTTCTATTCTGTCAATGCGTATAAGAATTTTTGTAATATCTTCTCTGTCGTTTCATTCAATTTCGGTAACTTATCTACTGGAAAATATTGAAGTTGTAACCCTTCATGATCGAGCTTTAATTCTCCGCTTACATGATGTGCCTGATACAGATGAATCACATTAAAAATTTCATCTCCATTTGGATAACGGAAATAAACTTCCTTTCCTGAAAGAACGCCAAGAAATTGCATTATTTTTGCACTTAACCCCGTCTCCTCGAATAATTCTCTACGAGCAGTTTCTTCTGTCGTTTCTCCCAGTTCCATTGCCCCGCCAGGCACACCCCAATCATATGTATCTGAACGATATTGAAGCAATACTTCTTGATTATCATTTAATATAATAATTGCTGATCCTACTAAAATAAGTGGTCTCGTACCAACTACTTTGCGTAACTCTTCAATATACCCCAATATGTAAACTCTCCTTTCCTCACCCTTCCTTATCATAACAAAATTCTCTTCCTTTTGTTGATGTAATTTTCAACAAAAAAGGAAGCTTTCGCTTCCTTTTTTTACCGTTATTTCTTAAAGCTTTCGTATTTTACAGCTTCAAAAGCTTCTTCAATTTCCTCATTGCTATAATGGACATATGTAAAACGCCCTAATTCTACTAATCTAGCTATTTCTTGTAACGCTTTATACTGATCATATGTTTCTTCAATTGTAATATGTACATAAAATTTCATTAATGGATGTTCATATAAAGGTTCTCCCACCTCTACATATACATCTTCAACCCCTTGCACAACTCTTACATAGCTCGCAAATTGATACAGAGCTTCTCTGTCTGAAACGATTTTTAATGTATACATATATTCTCCCCCTTTTCTTTACTATATCAAAAAGATGACCATACTACGTTATAGAACTATGAAATTTTTTCGACTTGTAGTCTATATATTCGTGTAATAAACAAGGCGTTTATCCATACATAGGACCTTTTCCCCACATATATTATAGAAAGAATTTTTTCATTTGAGGTGTTCTTTATGGATTCATACGTTAATATATGTGTTTGCATTACTCCAGGCGCCGATATTTCTGACGACCGTATTGCAAAAGATTTAGCAGTTGCAGAATCAATTTGGCATCCCATTACATTTCAAATTAAAGAAGTAATTGTACTAAACGAACTTTTCCGTTTTTCTAATCGGGAAATTAGTTATAAAAACTCCATTCAAAGTCAGGAGAAATTATCATCCTTTTTTCAAACTTGTGTTAACGAAGCTCCTGAATGTGACCTTTATATTTGTTATATTGGCAGTGATTATTTCAAAGAAACCGCAGTAATCGCTTGCGCTTACTCTCTAGCGAAACAACAACAACTTACTGGTTACATCGTTCTAACAAACTCAGCTGCTCCAATGAAAAATATATACACCCTCGCTCACGAAATTGGTCATATTTTATTCACAAGACGAATTCATGGAAAACTTACGCACGCAGATCCCCACTCTCCAACCGGTTCTGAACATCACCATTCACCATCAAACCTTATGTACCCTATAGTCCCTAGCCCTAATAAAGTTCACATCAATTCATTATTAACAAATGAACAAAAAGCGCTCTCTTTACAAAGTCCTTTATTACAAAGAAAAAAACAGTAACGATATTGTTACTGTTTAAAACAATATATTCCAATCAACAAACCAAATACCGGCTGCGAGAAATAAAAATATACAACTAAAAGTAAATGTAATCCCTCTAAAAATCCCCATATAATATTTCTTTGGAAATACTTTTTTTCATATCCAGAGCAGCCCTTTTCCTATTAATCCGAAGAACAAAATATATCCTGATGTGTCATCTAATAAAGTATCAAAATAGTCATCATGTATTCTTCTAGTTTACACTTTTTCGCTCTTCAATTTTTAAATACCATCTCATTAATACGTATAAACTACCGCACAGAAGTAAAGGCTCTAACATTCCCCAATACGGGTTTTGCTTTCCCAACTCCTTAAATACAAACATAATTAATAGCGGTATAATGACAGCTAAGATTCCAATCCAGCCAAGTATATATGCTTCAGCAACTAACAGTACAATTAAGATAGTTCCAGCTAATATATAACTTTGCATAGCAGAAAGGTTCACTATAGGTGTCCCATACCATTTATTCATAAATATTAATAATACTAGTAATAAAATTGGTATCATCGAAGCTAAGTAAAGAATACTAAATTCTTTTAGTTTACTTTTAAATGATGACATTTTAAATGCAAAAATAGTTCCTGCAAGAGTAATCATTAATACAATCGGATATCCAATTAACTGCACATTTGTTAATGTAAATTCATGATTTGGACTTTCAAATAAAATATTTGTAAGTAACCAGTATCCACCAATACCAATTATCATGCCTAAAATACTTTTTATACTCCCGTTTTTATCCTTCTCCATCTCTTTCGCCAATTCTTCAGCATACGCTTTTGGCGAATCACCAAATATATCACTTACCGTCTTTCCTTTTTTCTCACCTTCTATTAAATGTAGTTCTGCATCTTCTAGAAAAGCATCCACATCCGCTTCTTTAATTCCCTTCGTAATTAAATACACTTTCGTATCGATTAAAAACTTTTCCCCTTCCTTAGAAACTTGCATTATAACCCCTCCCTTATTTAACCGTTTCTCTTCTATTCGTCTTCATCATAATTTCAAGAAAAATTAAAATAAACAAACTTCCGTATAAACATATAATTTGAAATAACATTGGCACGAGATCTTCTGATGTAAATGTTTTAAACACTAACATAATAGAAAGCGGAATAATTAAATATAAGTTTTTAAACCATCCTTCAAAATATATATTTATAGCTACCGTGAGGATAAAGATCCCTCCAGCTAATATATAACTTTGGACTAGAGTCAACGTAAACATCGTTGTAGGATATATCACATCTAATATCGTAACTGCTCCTAATAAAAACATTGGCGCAATCATGACTAAAAACCACATGGAAAACCACGTTTTTGTAAAACTTTTTACAAAGGTCATTTTGCGAAGTAGAAAATTAGGACCCATTACAGCTACAATCAATGTAAAACTATAGCCAATACATTGAATAAGCGAAATCTGTAAAATCCCATTATTAACCATTAAAATAGAAGCAATAATCCAAAACGAAACGATATTCATTACCGTAAACCCAATTTGCTTCCACGTTTCCTGTCTATCTCTTTCCATCACTTTTACAAGTTCATTGGCATATTCTTTCGGTGAACTTCCGAAAATTTCTTCTACACTTTTCCCTTCACTCTCACCTTCTATTAAATGCAACTCTGCATCTTCTAAAAAGCTTTCAATATCACTTTCTTTCACACTCTTTGCCGTCAAAAACAATCTCATATCTAATAAAAAATTTCGTGCTTCACTTGATAACATTATTTTCTCCTTCCCTTCCCTTCAAGTAGACGTTCTACACTACTTTGCATCGCTTCCCAGCGACCCATAAATTCATCTAGTTCATCTTCTCCCTTTTCTGTTAACGTATAATACTTCCGTTTCGGACCAGATGGAGATTCCTTCATTACACTTGATATTAGCCCCTCTTTTTGCATCCGTATTAACAACGGATAAATACTTCCCTCACTCGCCATTGTAAAACCATACTTTGCTAGCTTTTCACTCATTTCATAACCGTATATTTCACCTTCAGAAATAATAGCAAGTAAGCACCCTTCTAAAATCCCTTTCAGCATTTGACTTGTCGACATAATTGAAATCCTCCCACTATCTTGTTTTACAAGATAGATAAGCGTAAGTATCTTGCTTTACAAAGTAGTATAGCAGAGACTATTTTGTAAAACAAGATAGCTAAATATATTTTTCCAAATGTTTGCAGGAATTTCATTATCACCTCTCTAAATAGAGCAATAAGAGAACTTTTATTATGAAGGAGTGTTTTTCATCATGGTTACAAATCGAGTTGTCTTTTTAACAGGTGCTGCGAGCGGTATTGGTTATGAAATGGGGAACGCTTTTGCAAAAGAAGGTGCGAAAGTTGTCATTAGTGATCGCCTTGAAGATCGTGCAAAAGAAGCTGCTGAACAATTGCAAAAAGAAGGCTATCAAGCTATCGGTTTAAAATGTGACGTTACAGCTGAAGAAGAAATTGCAGCAGCAATTTCTCAAACAGTTACTCACTTCGGTTCACTAGATGTATTAATTAACAATGCAGGAATGCAACATGTTTCACCGATTGAAGATTTTCCAACTGAGAAATTCGAGCTTCTTATTAAAATTATGCAAATCGCTCCATTTATCGCCATCAAACACGCTTTTCCTATTATGAAAAAACAAAAATACGGCCGGATTATTAACGTCGCTTCTATTAACGGCCTTGTCGGATTCGCTGGAAAAGCTGCCTACAATAGCGCAAAACATGGCGTAATTGGATTAACAAAAGTTGCCGCTTTAGAAGGTGCTACCCATGGTATTACTGTAAATGCCCTTTGTCCTGGTTATGTCGATACCCCTCTTGTACGTAATCAACTAGAGGATTTAGCTACTACACGAAATGTACCACTTGAAAATGTTTTAGAAGATGTTATTTATCCTCTTGTACCGCAAAAACGCTTGTTGCAAGTACAAGAAATTGCAGATTATGCTATGTTTTTAGCAAGTGAAAAAGCAAAAGGCATAACTGGTCAAGCTGTTGTTATCGATGGTGGATATACTGCTCAATAAAAAATAAAGTTTGCTCACGAAGAGCAAACTTTATTTTACTTTCTATCGCGAGGATCTTCCTACTTTAGTAATTGTTTAGGGAGTTTCTCAATTGCAACAATCACTCCGTCTAATTTACTTTCAATGCGATGTAGTAAATATAGCGTTACAACAATCGGAAATCCCACATTACCTATCATCCTGATCCACTCTTCCATCTTTCTCTCCTCCCTTCATTACATAAATAAGAGGAAAGGAAGACTTAAGGCATAAAAAACAAGCTATTTTTTATTAGCTTGTTTTTTAACTACTCAGCCATACATTTCATTTTTCAGCATATAGATTGCTGCCATGAAGATACAAATGGTCCTACACCTTGCTATTTTTCTTTGTTTTAAAACGTTGCGCGTGGTAGGAACAGGCACTGACCGCTCCTATACATAGCCAGTCCCTCTCGACCATTTAAAAACATGCTTTTCTACCGGTTTTTTATATAGCGACTGCGCAGTTAGCTTGTTTTTTCAAATAATGATGTAATTTCTTGCTTATAATCTCCACGTAAAATACCTTTCTCAGTTATAATTCCTGTAATTAATTCATGCGGTGTTACGTCAAATGCAGGGTTAAATACAGGCGTTCCAATTGGCGCCACTTGTTTCCCAAAAATTTTCGTAACTTCTGTTTCATCTCTTTCTTCAATGACAATTTCAGCACCTGTTTGTTTCGTAGTATCAAATGTAGATAACGGTGCTGCAACATAAAATGGGATACCGAAATACTTTGCTAATATAGCTAAATTTAATGTTCCTATTTTATTAGCAGTATCACCGTTTTCAACGATTCGATCTGCCCCTACGATAATCGCATTAATTTCTTTCGTTCGAATTGCATGTGCTGCAGTATTATCCGTAATAAGCGTTACATCAATGTCTGCTTGCTTCAATTCCCATGTCGTTAAACGACTACCTTGTAAAACCGGTCTCGTTTCACATGCATACGCATGTAAACGTACACCCCTCTCTTTCCCAATATAAAATGGGGCTAATGCTGTTCCATATCTAGCAGTTGCAATACTTCCAGCGTTACAAATTGTTAAAATTTTATCACCGTCTTTAAAACATGTTAAAGCATGTTCTCCAATACTTCGGCACACCTTTTCATCCTCTTGTTGAATACGAAGTGCTTCTTCCTCTAATATTTTTTGTGCTTCTTTTATTGTAGTAATCTCTCGAATAGATTCTCTCATGCGATCAATTGCCCAAAATAAATTGACTGCCGTCGGGCGTGATGTCCCTAAATAGTTACAATCTCTATTAAACTTCTTTTGAAATTCCTCAATATGTAAAGTATTATATTTTTTTGCTGCAAGCGCCAAACCAAATGCAGCTACAATTCCAATTGCAGGCGCTCCGCGTACTTCTAACATTATGATACTTTTCCATACCTCTTCAATAGTCGTCAACGTTTTATATTCTGTACTATGAGGCAACTTTGTTTGATTTAATACCGCAATTGCATCACCTTTCCAACTTACAGATCTCGGAACAGTTACAATTGTACTCATGCTTTTATGCCTCCTGAAACTGTCTGTTGAAATAATGTTCGAAACAGTTGAATATCAGCACACTTAGATTCATATTTTATTAGTTCTTTTCCTAAGTACAGCGCTTGCTTCTTAGCTTGAATTCTTTTTTCTTTATTTGCTATTCCATCTAAATCCGCTACATGAGCTAAGCCAATTGTTCTGCGAATCAGTTCACATCCGGCAAACCCGACGGCATCAGTAAAGATATTTTGCAAAATAATTGGTAACCATTGTTTTTCTTTCGTATATGATTCTACACCTTCTCCAATCCATAACTTCGTAAAAGTTTCTACAAAATAACTCCATGTCTTTTCTATATGGAAAAATAGTACACTTCTCTTTTCTTCTTCTCTAGATAAAGCATTTAATAATAGATTTGCAATAAATTGACCGATATCAAATCCAAATGGACCGTACGTTGCAAATTCTGGATCAATCACTTTCGTTTCAGAAGGTGATGAAAAAATACTACCAGTATGTAAATCACCATGAATGAGCGCTTCTTTTCTCGTTAAAAACTTATATTTATATTGTGCTACTTTTAGTTTTAAAGTTTTGTCACTCCAAAGTTCATCAATCACTGACTGTAAATCTGACTCATAATCATTCGTATCGTAATGTCCAAACGGATCAGTAAAAACTAAATCTTCTGTAATTTTACTAAGGTCTGGATTTACAAATGTACCTTCTAGTACCCTTTTCTCTTCTGACTGTAAACCGAAATCTGAAGTATAAAATAAAACATGTGCTAGAAAACGACCGATATGCTGGGATAAAAGTGGATATCCTTCTCCATCTATTAATCCTTTTCTTGTAATTGTTAGTCTTGATAAGTCTTCTATTACTGTAACTGCTAACTCTTCATCATGACTGTACACTACCGGAACATAATCTGGTACATACTTCGCAAAAATTTGTAATGCCTTGCTTTCAATCGTTGCTCTTTTTATAGACAACGGCCAGCTCTCACCAACTACTTTCGCATATGGAAGTGCTTGTTTTATTATAATTGATCTCTCTCCATCATCTAATTTGAACACGTAATTTAAATTTCCATCTCCGATTTCATGACAAACTACATTCGCTTTCTTTTCAAAATATCCATGTTCTTTCGCATATTGTACAGCTGTTACTTCTGTTAATGAATAATATCCCATCGTCTTTTCCTCCTTTTTAAATTCAGAGGTTTTTCTAACGCAGAAAAACCTCTTTCCACTAAGAAAGAGGTTTGAAGTTTATCTTCTCCCCTCTTATCTGCCAGAAATTTTACTTTCTGCTGGAATTAGCACCGTGCCTTTTGGCGTCATAAACGCCCCATTTCACAATGGTATTACGGTCGGTTGCTGGGCTTCATCGGGCCAAATCCCTCCACCTGCTCTTGATAAGAGTTGTATATTTTTTTGAATTTTTAACTTTATGTTGAAGACTATAACAAGAATAAAAATCACTTGTCAACATTTTATTTGTATAATTCTGGACGGCGATCTGCAAAAACTGGAATCCCTTTACGTACCTCTTTAATTTTCTCCAATGTAAGCTCTCCAAATAAAATTGATTCTTCTTCATTTGCCTCTACTACAACTTCTCCCCAAGGATCGACAATTAAAGAATGACCTGCAAACTCATTATTCGGATCCTTTCCTGCTCTATTACACGCAACAACATAACACTGATTTTCAACTGCTCTTGCTTGCAATAGCAAACGCCAATGTGCTAAACGAACTAATGGCCATTCTGCTACAACAAATAAAACTTTTGCACCTTTAACAGTATGAACACGCAGCCACTCCGGAAATCGAATATCATAACAAATTGTGCCAGCGCACTCTACATCATCTAGCTTAAATTCACCTGTCTCATTACCAGCTACTAAATATTTATGTTCATCCATAAGCTGAAATAAATGTACTTTACTATATTCATTGACTAGATTCCCTTCATTGTTTACAACATACATTGTATTTGTAACACCTTGCTCTGTTTGCTTCGCTATGGAACCACCAACAATATGTACACCATATTGTTTCGACCATTCTTTCAACATTTCTTGCGTTTCCAATCCATCCATATCTGCAATTTCAGAAAGTCTTGTTAAATCATATCCTGTTGTCCATAATTCTGGTAAGACGATAACATCTGGTCTTTCCTTCATCGCTTCGCTTATTTTATTTTTGGCATTCTCAATATTTTTTTCTACATCTCCAAAGATAATATCCATTTGAATACATGCGACTTTCATTTTGTCCGCCCCATTCCTAATTTTTTCTTTACAAAATACTGGAAAGATTATATCATTTGTCACTAGAATTGTAACAACTTTCAAAAGAGGTGAAAAGTATGAAAAATTTTCAACCTTCCGAAGTAGTAACATCATTGCCGACACAATTTTTCGCTTCACTTGTTGCAAAAGTTAACAAAGTCGTTGCAGCTGGTCACGATGTTATTAATCTAGGTCAAGGAAATCCAGATCAACCAACACCGCAGCATATCGTAAAAGCTTTACAACATGCTGCCGAAAAGACCATTCATCATAAATATCCGCCATTTCGCGGACATGAAAGCTTAAAAGAAGCCGTGGCAACATTCTATCAACGTGAATATGATGTAGTAGTAAATCCAAAAACTGAAGTTGCTATTTTGTTTGGTGGAAAAGCTGGATTAGTAGAATTACCAATTTGTTTTACAAACCCTGGTGATACCATTCTCGTTCCAGATCCAGGCTATCCAGACTATTTATCCGGAATTGCTTTAGCAAAAGCGCACTTTGAAACAATGCCGCTTATTGCAGAAAATTATTTTTTACCGGATTATACGAAAATTGATGACTCTATTGCCAAGCAAGCAAAGTTAATGTTTTTAAACTATCCTAATAATCCTACCGGTGCTACTGCATCAAAAGATTTCTTTGATGAAACCATTCATTTTGCTAATAAACATAATATATTAGTTGTTCATGATTTTGCTTACGGTGCTATCGGATTTGATGATCAAAAGCCTGTTAGTTTCTTGCAAGCAGATGGCGCCAAAAATACAGGAATTGAAATTTATACTTTGTCAAAAACTTTCAATATGGCTGGCTGGCGTATTGCTTTTGCAGTGGGGAATGAAAGTGTCATCGAAACAATTAACCTATTGCAAGATCATATGTATGTTAGTATTTTTGGTGCAGTTCAAGATGCTGCCCGCGAAGCACTATTAGGCTCGCAGTCTTGTGTGGTAGAACTTGTTAATAGTTATGAATCTCGGAGAAACGCTCTTATTTCAGCTTGTCACTCAATTGGTTGGAATGTAGATATTCCAACCGGATCATTCTTTGCATGGCTTCCTGTACCAGAAGGATATACATCTGAGCAATTTTCTGATATTTTGCTAGAAAAAGCACACGTTGCAGTTGCTCCTGGTGTTGGATTTGGTGAGCACGGCGAAGGGTATGTCCGTGTTGGTCTCTTGCATACAGAAGATAGATTACGAGAAGCAATTAATCGAATTGATAAATTAAATTTTTTCAAAAAGTAATTGACAACATGAAAAATTTCTGACAAAATTCAGTTATCTTAAAAATTTAAACATTTCTAAATACTTCTTATCAAGAGCAGGTGGAGGGACGAGCCCGACGAAACCCGGCAACCGATCTACAATTGTAGACACGGTGCTAATTCTCGCAGCGTTACGCTGACAGATAAGGAGCTGGTTGTAAAAAAACCTCTCCTTAGCTGAGAGGTTTTTTTATTTAACTAGGAGGTTATAACAATGAGCGGAATTATAGCGACATATTTAATCCACGATGATTCTCACAACTTAGAAAAGAAAGCGGAACAAATTGCAATTGGTTTAACAATTGGCTCGTGGACTCATTTACCACACTTATTACAAGAACAATTAAAACAACATAAAGGCAATGTCATTCATATTGAAGAGTTAGACGAACAAGAACATATTAACTCTTATCTTGGCAAAAAAGTATCACGTGGAATCATTAAAATTCATTATCCATCGCTGAACTTCAGCCCAGACTTACCAGCCATTTTGACAACAACATTTGGAAAACTTTCGTTAGATGGGGAAATTAAACTAATTGATTTAACATTCTCAGACGAATTAAAGAAACAGTTCCCTGGACCGAAATTTGGAATTGAAGGCATCAGAAACCTTTTACAAGTTCAAGATCGCCCTCTTCTAATGAGCATTTTCAAAGGGATGATAGGACGGAATATTGGATATTTAAAAACTCAACTACGCGATCAGGCAATTGGAGGCGTAGATATTGTAAAAGATGATGAAATTTTATTCGAAAACTCATTAACACCACTTACAAAAAGAATTGAATCTGGGAAAGAAGTTTTACAATCTGTATACGAAACTTACGGACATAAAACTTTATACGCAGTAAATTTAACAGGGCGAACTTATGATTTAAAAGAGAACGCGAAACGTGCGGTGGTAGCTGGAGCAGACATTCTTTTATTTAATGTATTTTCTTATGGATTAGATGTACTGCAATCACTTGTAGAAGACGATGAAATTCCAATTCCTATTATGGCACACCCTGCTGTAAGTGGCGCATATTCGTCATCGAAACTATACGGGTTCTCTTCTCCATTACTACTTGGAAAATTACTACGTTACGCTGGTGCTGATTTCTCTTTATTCCCATCACCATACGGCAACGTTGCATTAGAAAAAGAGGAAGCTCTTCTCATTACAGAAGCATTAACTGAGGAAGACCACTATTTCAAGAAAAGTTTTTCTGTTCCATCTGCTGGAATTCATCCTGGTTTCGTTCCCTTTATTCTACGAGATTTTGGTAAGGATGTTGTTATTAATGCCGGCGGCGGGATTCATGGACATCCAAATGGAGCTCAAGGTGGTGGCAAAGCTTTCCGTGCTGCAATTGAAGCTACTTTACAAGGTAAACCACTCCATGAAGTGGATGAAATAAATTTGCATAGCGCACTACAAATATGGGGAAATCCTTCCCATGAGGTGAAATTATGAGTATTCAAGTATTTTGTGATTTCGATGGTACGATTACAAATAACGATAATATCATGTCCATTATGGAAAAATTCGCACCACCAGAAGCAGAGGAAATAAAGCAAAAAATTTTATCGCAAGAACTTTCTATTCAAGAAGGTGTTTCTCAATTATTTCGATTAATACCTATTAATCTACACGATGATATTATTCAGTTTTTACAAGAAACTGCTGAAATCCGTACAGGTTTTCATGAATTCATACAATTTATTAATGAAAATAACATTTCCTTTTACGTTATATCAGGTGGAATGGATTTCTTCGTCTATCCACTCTTACAAGAAATAATCCCTAAAGAACAAATTTATTGTAATGCAACTGACTTTTCAGGAGAATTTATTGGAGTTAAATGGCCGCACCCTTGTGACGAGCAATGTCAGCATAGTTGCGGTCTCTGTAAATCATCATTAATTCGGAAACTAAGCTCTAAAGATGATTTTCATATTGTGATAGGAGATTCCATTACTGATTTACAAGCAGCAAAACAAGCAGATAAAGTATTTGCCCGTGACTTCCTTATTACAAAATGTGAAGAAAATCATATTGCTTATACATCCTTTAACACATTTCACGATATTCAAGTCGAATTACAACATTTGTTGGAGGTGAAATCATGAAACAACTTTTTCGTCAATGGTATGACTTAAGTGAAATAAAAAAAGAATTAACAACTCGGAATTGGTTTCCAGCAACAAGTGGAAATATTTCTATAAAAGTCAGTCATGATCCCCTTACTTTTCTTATTACAGCAAGTGGAAAAGATAAAACAAAAACCACTCCAGATGATTTTATATTAGTAAATCATCAAGGAGTTCCCGTTTTAGAAACTGAGTTACGCCCTTCAGCAGAAACAATATTGCATACACATATTTATAACAGTACGAATGCCGGGTGCGTACTTCATGTTCATACAACTGATAATAATGTCATCACAAATTTGTATAGCGATAAAGTCACCCTTCAAAATCAAGAGATTATTAAAGCTCTTGATATTTGGGAAGAAGGTGCAACGATTAACATTCCTATTATCGAAAATGATGCTCATATCCCGACGCTTGGAGAGAAATTCCGAAAGCATATACAAGGAGATTCAGGGGCAATATTAATTCGAAACCATGGCATTACCGTATGGGGCCGTGATAGCTTTGATGCAAAAAAAAGATTAGAGGCTTATGAGTTTTTATTCCAATTTCATATAAAATTATTATCAATTCAAGGAGGCGTTTCTAATGGCGCAAATTCGTATTCATGAGGAAAATACTCGTATTGAAAATGAAGTAGAAGTATCAAACTTTCTACAAGGAGCAGATGTTTTATATGAGAAATGGAATATTTCTAAACTTCCTACTCATTTAAAAGAAAATTACTCCTTAACAGATGAAAACAAAGCTGAAATATTAACGTTGTTTTCAAAAGAAATTGCTGATGTTTCAGAGCGCAGAGGTTATAAAGCATATGATGTGATTTCACTTTCAAATAGCACACCTAACCTCGACGAGTTATTAATTAATTTCCAAAAAGAACACCATCATACTGACGATGAAGTTCGCTTTATTGTCAGCGGTCATGGCATCTTCGCTATTGAAGGAAAAGATGGTCGATTCTTTGACGTTGAACTTGAGCCTGGTGATCTTATATCTGTGCCTGAAAATGCAAGACACTATTTTACCTTACAAGATGATCGCCAAGTTGTAGCTATTCGTATTTTTGTTACAACAGAAGGTTGGGTTCCAATTTATTAAGGTAGCTAGTTGAATAAAAGAACTTGGAACCCCTTTTCCAATCTTTTATTCACTCTACATATATACATCCTCCTATGGAACAGGCTTATTTCATAACATTGAAGTAAGCCTGATTTTTTATTTACTAAAATGATTTGTCCCTTTCGTTTGTTAAAATCAAATATCTCGAATCATAATTCCACTTTATCAAGTACATTTCGGAATATTTTTTGAACATTTATTGAACTTTTTTGATTTTTTTCTGAAAATTCTGTTTTACGTGTGATATACTACAACTAATAAGAAGGAAAAGAATATTGCAAACAGAGGGGGATAATCATGAGTTTACTTATCGCACTTATACTAGGAGTTACATGCGGAGCTATTCCTGTCATTTTAGGAGCTATTATGGAAGAATTAGAAGTTGGTGTTTTAGGTTTTGTCGCATCATGTGTAAGCGCTTTATTTTTTGGTTTATATGGTGCTATTCCTGTTTCTATTCTGTGCGCATTTTATATACTACGCCATGCTCGCGCGAAACAGCTCGGCCCTAATCACATTGCACAAGTTATTCCATTCCCAATTGAAAGATGCCGTCGCGCTTCCAGCCTATAAAGTGAAACTTTAATCAGTGGGGGTTTTGTTCATCCCCACTGATTATTAGTCTTCACCAATCGGGCGTTTACGGGCAGTTGATCTCCCACCTAACTTCTCTGCTCCAGCTGAATTTTGAGGTGGGAGTTTTACTGCCCGTTAATGCGGGATAAATTATCCAACTTAAATATTATGCCTGCCTAAATAAATAAAAAGTCCTCAAATGAGGACTTTTTATTTATTTTCTTCTAGAAATTGAAACAATTCTTGCAAATGAAGTGCATCTTCACTATAGCTAACGGATACATGACATGTCCCTTCAATCTCAGCATGCATATAAAGGGCAATTCCATCCCGATCATATTTCAATGCCAAATAAAACTCCATTTCCTCTAACATCTTTTTCGAGGTTCGGATAACATAATGCCCTTTCTCATCTCTTCCATATTCAAAATCTGGTCCAAAATCGTATTTTTGTTTAAAAGCTTCTTTTTGCTTATCATTAATCTGTACACAAGTTGCTCGTTGCACAGCATCAATCATCTCGTCAAACTTTTGGAGATCCATCTCATTTACCCCCTTATATACTTTTTGTATAATACTTGTGTTCCACTATTCTCTTTTCCATCTGCGATTAGCTCTTCATACAATTCCTTCACTAAGGTTAAACCCGGTACTGGTAATTGTAATTTTTCAGCTTCATCTAAAGCAATCTTCATATCTTTCATAAAATGCTTTACATAAAAACCAGGTTCGAAATCTCCTTTTAACATTCGAGGAGCTAAATTACTTAATGACCAGCTACCTGCTGCTCCTGTCGAAATACTCTCTAATACTTTATCTGCATTAAGTCCAGCCTTTTTCGCATACGCTACCGCTTCACATACTCCTATCATGTTAGAAGCAATTGCAATTTGATTGCACATTTTTGTATGTTGTCCACTCCCAGCAGGGCCTTGCAACTGAATATTTGTTCCTAGTTTTTCAAATAGAGGTAAGCAAATATCATATATTCTGTTCTCTCCACCGACCATAATTGCTAGTCTAGCTTCTTTAGCCCCAACGTCCCCTCCAGACACTGGTGCATCTAATGTATATATATTCTTGCTTTTCGCGACTTCATTAATACGTTTTGCCAATGTTGGTGTAGATGTTGTAAAGTCAATTGCTATCGTACCTTCATTTGCATGTTCTAAAATTCCATCTATCCCAAAGTACACTTCTTCTACATCATGAGGATAACCAACCATCGTCATAACAACATCAACTTGCTTTACTAACGCTTTCGGTGTATCACACCAAGTCGCACCCTCTTGCACTAAAGAATCCGCCTTTTCCTTCGTTCTATTATATACATATACTTTATAACCACTTTGCATTAAATGGTTAACCATACTTTTTCCCATCACACCAATACCAATGAAACCTATTGATAAATTTTTATTCTCCATCTTCTCATCCCCTTTGTTCTAATAAATCATTTACCATCTTCCGAAATTCCTTATTAAAATCATCATCCAAACTATTTTTCACATTTGAGAATAAAATAACAAACGTTCCTTTTTCTTTATTGAAATTATTAAACGTATTCCAACCAGATAGTACACCATGGTTATGGAAAAAATCAGGATATATGTAAAAGCTAAATGCATATTTTCTTTCTTGTGAAGGTGTAAACATCGCTTGTATACTTTGTTCAGAAAGAAGCTTTCCATTTATAATCGCTTCATCTAATTTCTTCATATCCCCTACTGTCGTATACATCTCACCAGAGCCATATAACCAGTCCATCCCTAATTTTTGCGCTGGTACAAGTTCTTGATTTTTCTTCACATAACCCTTCGTGAAGTTTTTATCTCCAGGCACCATATTTCCCATACCTGATTCATGCATCTCTGCCTTTGTAAATATATTTTCTTTTATATAATCTCCTAAAGGCTTTTTCGTTATATTTTCTATAATATAAGCAAGTACCATATAATTATAATCCGTATACTTCCAACCTGTTCCTGGTGGAAAATCTAACTTTTGACTTCCAATCCAATTTATTAAATTGATACGTGAAGCTACATTAACCTTTCCTTTCCCACTTTCCGGTAAACCAGATGTATGCGTTAACAAGTGATATAACGTAATGTTTTTATCTGCTGGAAATGAAGGAATGTATTTATTTACATTATCCTGGATATTTAACTTCCCTTGTTCTTGTAACTGTAAAACGGATGTAGCAACAACCGTTTTCGTAATAGAACCGATACGATATTTTGTTTGAGGCGTATTTTCTATTTTATTTTGAACGTCAGCATATCCATATCCTTTATTTAATATAACATGCTCTTTATCTGTCACCAAAACTGTCCCATTAAATTGCTTTCCTAATAAATACTGATCTAACTTTTGAGATATACTAGCATAATCAATTTTTTGTACTTCTTTCATATTATCTTGTACCTCTGACTCAATAGCAGGAGTTACCTTTGTTGTTAATACTGCTTGTTCCTTTGGATCGGGACTATAGAGAAAATAGTATACTCCGCCGCAAACTACAGCAGACAGTGAAGCCATAACCATTATTTTTTTTATCATATTGTTCCTCCGTCGTTACTTCATTTAAAATGGTCCCCCATATTCTATTATCAGGTAATAAAAAAAAATCGCAACAATTTGTTGCGAAAAATCACATTTTTTCTTTCCTATATATACATACTTGATTTTTCCCATTTTTTTTTGCTTCATATAATGCAATATCCGCTCTTTGCATTAATTCTTCTTTAGTAATCCCATTCTCATGTAACGCAACTCCAAAACTCGCTGTTAACTTTGAAATTCCAGAGAATTGCTTTGTTTCAATAAAAAATCGTAATGACTCCGCAACTTGAAACGCTTCTTTTTCTACCGTATTTGTCACTAATATTATAAATTCCTCTCCTCCCCACCTTGCAAATATATGTTGATTTTCAACTTTAGATTTCATAAGATCTGCAAGCTGTACTAATGCTAAATCGCCAAAATCATGACCATATGTGTCATTTACTGATTTAAAATTATCTATATCAAACAAAATAAGTGCTATTTTTTCATCGTTACGTATTACATTCTCCCACTCTTTCTCCAATATTTGTTGGAATTTCAAACGATTATATATTTCTGTCAATGAATCTATCATTGCAAGTCTTTCTTGCTCTTGATAGATTTCATCTAATTCTGTAATCTCTGTGCATTTTACTATAAATCGCGATAAGTCTTCTGGTAATGGTATCGCACGTAATAGAAAAGTCAATGCTTCTCCTTCATGATTGTACATTTTAATTCTTCTTCCATTTGATAAAGTATCATCCAACCATGTTATATCGTGAGTCGTCGAATAATATCCGTTCTCTCTAATAAGATGTTCTGCAAACACTAAATGTTGTTCGCGATACGTAAATAAATTATCATATCCGAAGAATTGTAAAAAATTCGTATTACAATCAACAATCTCATCATCTTCTACTACAAATAATAAATCATTTTGAAAATCAAACATCGTTTGAAGCAATTCTTGTTGTAAACCTACTTGCTGCACTAAAGAAAGTTGATATAAACTCTTATTCACTTCCTCTAGTACCACTTGTGGGGTTACTGGTGCTATAACAATATTACGTATTCCTAACATTAGTAAATCTGCAAACTCACTGTTTATCTGTTGATCCCAAATGATAATGAATGTACTCCGTGAATCATATATATTCTTTATATATTTTATTTGATCAACATCTGTTACATACATAATTACAATATGCGGTCTAGTTCTATGAAACAATATTTCTCCTTCTTCAAAACTATTTGCTATAAACATACACTTTGGATGGACATTTTCTATCGTTTGTTGATGTGTACATCCATCTTCTATATAAAGGACATTCAACTGAAGATCTTGTAATACATTTTGGAAAACAGTATTCTCTAATAAAAAATGTAGTATGTTCATCACTAGTCTTCACTCACTTCATATATCTTGTTTTACTGAATTCCTCACAATCATTTTATAAAAGATTGTTCTCAAAAAAATTCGATTAGTGAGGGATACATATTAACAAGCTAATTGAGAATGTTATCTTCGCCTTTTTACTCAATAAATTCCTTTTTTAGTGTATGATTGTAGGAATTGTATCGTTTGTATGAATGCCCTCCTTAGCACTTAAAACTTGACAATTAAAATAAAGTTATTATATTCTTAAATTCAATAACTTACAAAATGTAAGTAGAATATATTACATGTATTTTAAATTAAGCTGATATGTAATTTGGAGGATATATAATGACAAACAGTGACTTTTTTAACGTTTTATATGAACGCACATCTACACGTGCATTCAACCCCGAAAAAGAAATTTCATCTACAGAATTACACGAAATTTTAAAAGCAGCTGCTCAAGCACCTTCTGCTTGGAACCTGCAACACTGGAAATTCCTTGTTTTCCAAGGCGAAGATGTACAAAAACGATTACATCCAATTGCTTATAACCAACAACAAATTCTTGATGCTTCTGCAGTAGTCGCTATTTTAGGTGATTTAGAAGCTTATAAAAACGTTGAACCCGTTTATGGTCCAATCGTAGAACAAGGATTTATGAAAGAAGAAGCAAAAGAACGCTTAGCTAAAAACATTGAATCTGCATATGCTCGTGAGCAATTCCCAAGAGATGCTGCCTTTTCAAATGCTGCTTTAGCAGCAATGCAACTTATGCTTGCTGCTAAAGCAACTGGCTGGGATACTTGCGCAATTGGTGGTTTCAACCCACAAGCACTAATGGAAGAATTTAATGTTTCATCTCGTCACGTACCAATTATGCTTATTACAATTGGTGAATCAACTTTAAAAGGTCATCCTGCACCACGCATGAGCGTAGAACAAGTAAGTGAATGGGCGAAATAATAAAAACGAAGGTAATTTCATTACCTTCGTTTTTTTATATTCTGTCACACATCCGTAATATTACAATGTATTATTCGACATCTATACATAGAGAAATCGTAATTTTCATGCTATCCCCATAAACAAATATGGCGTTTTGTGTCGAAATTTGTTAAAGTATCAAAATATAACCGTGTATTTTTGTTACAATTGTGATACAATGATAACAAATAAATAACAAGAGAGGGATTTTCATTGAGTTCATACGGAAGCTTTATCGCACTTTTAAGTTACATAGTAACTGTACTACTGCTATATTTTATTGGCGATGCTGCAAACATATCAGTGTTACAATTCCCAAAAGAAGAAGCGTTACAATTAGAAGCAGAAAAACATACTGTACGATCCATTGCACCACTACTCTTAGCTCTTCCTGTATATATCATCGTTTTATATAAAAGCAAAAAAGTGTAAAGGCTACCTATTTCATTCATTTCGGTGGTCTTTACATTTTTTTGTGACATTTCCCCTATTTTAAACATCATTCCATACTAAATACCCATCTAGTCATTTAAAATGAGAAAATCCCCTAGAAAAATTTCCATTATCTGTCCAGTCACCGACTGCCGAACTTACATAGATTATAAGTGTGAAGGGGGTGATGAGGATTATGTTTGGATCATTTGGATGCTGTGATAACTTTAGAGAATGTCATCATCATGAAAGAGAGCGCAACCACAACCATCGTGAGAAAGAGAAAGAAGAAATTAGACCACAACGACATGCTGTATGTAACGTGCTTGCACATCTTTCTATAGGAACTGAGGTTTCGCTTCTTAAACTAAAAGGAAATGCAACATTCCGCAATTTAGTTTTTGAGGGGTTCTGTAACGGTGTTGCTCTATTCTCTCAATTAAGAAAAGATGACGACAAAGACAACAACAAAGATGATAAGAATGGAAACAATCGTAATGACGATAGATTTGAAGGGATTTTACGTGTTTGCCCAGAGGATGTTATCGCAATTGCTCTTTAAGATAAGTTTAATCAATAAAATCACCTAAGGTATATGTAGCAAAAAAACCTGAGACCGATTTCAAATCGACTCAGGTTTTTTTATACTTATATGCTTTTAACTAATTCAACAACTTCTTCAGCAGTTGACATCATTAATGCCTTTTCTGCTAAAGTTTCCATTTCTGCTTTTGACAACTTGCTTAGTTGTGTTCTTGCAGGAAGAATTGATGTTGCACTCATACTGAACTCATCTAAACCTAATCCTAATAATAATGGGATAGCAAGTGAATCTCCTGCCATCTCACCACACATACCAGCCCATTTG
Organism: Bacillus mycoides; assembly: GCF_001757995.1. GTDB lineage: Bacteria > Bacillota > Bacilli > Bacillales > Bacillaceae_G > Bacillus_A > Bacillus_A mycoides_B. Next base: position 385,963 of record NZ_LXLV01000062.1, read on the forward strand.
CCTTCTTTATGAGCAGCATCGATAACCATTTTTACAAGACGTAAAATAGATGGGTTATACGGTTGGTATAAGTAAGCTACTTGTTCGTTCATACGGTCTGCAGCCATTGTGTATTGGATTAAGTCATTTGTTCCGATAGAGAAGAAATCAACTTCTTTTGCGAATTGATCTGCTAATACTGCTGAAGCTGGAATTTCAACCATCATCCCCACTTCAATAGAATCAGAAACAGTTGTACCCGCTTCTACAAGTCTTTCTTTCTCTTCTAATAAGATTGCTTTCGCTTGACGGAACTCATCAAGAGTTGCAATCATCGGGAACATAATTTTTAAGTTACCGTATACGCTAGCACGAAGTAATGCACGAAGTTGTGTACGGAACACATCTTGCTCATCAAGACATAAGCGAATTGCACGGTATCCTAAGAATGGGTTCATTTCTTTTGGTAAATGTAAGTATGGAAGCTCTTTATCTCCACCGATGTCAAGTGTACGAACAACGACTGGTTGATCTTCTTTTACACCTTCAAGAACTGCTTTATACGCTTCGAACTGCTCTTCTTCTGTTGGAAGATTGTCACGGCCCATGTATAAGAATTCTGTACGGTATAAACCAACACCTTCTCCGCCATTATCGATAATACCTTGTACATCATTTGGTGTTCCGATATTAGCAACAAGCTCAACGTGATGTCCATCACTTGTTACAGTTGCTTGGTCTTTTAATTTTGCCCATACAGCTTTTTGCTCTTCAAATTTCGCTTTCTTTTCTTCAAAAGAACGAAGAGTTTCTTCAGATGGGTTTACAATTACTTCTCCATCTAAACCGTCAATGATTACGATATCGCCGTTTTGGATTTTCTCCATAACAACTTTCGTACCAACAACAGCTGGAATTTCCATAGAACGAGCCATAATTGCAGAGTGAGATGTACGTCCACCGATATCAGTTGTGAAACCTTTTGCATACTCACGGTTTAACTGAGCTGTATCAGATGGTGTTAAATCTTCAGCAATGATGATTACTTCTTCAGAAATTGTACCAGGATTTGAGAAGTTAATTCCTAGTAAATGTGCAAGAACACGTTTTGTTACGTCGCGAATATCCGCAGCACGTTCTTTCATGTATTCGTTATCCATGTTTTCAAACATAGAAATAAACATTGATGCAACCTCATCCATTGCAAATTCAGCATTTACTTTTTCGCCATTTACTTTATCTTTTACTGGATTTACTAATTCTGGATCATTTAATACTAATAAATGCGCTTCAAAGATAGCAGCTTTATCAGCACCTAGCTCAGCAAAAGCATGGTCCTTAATAGCTTCTAGTTCAGATTTTGCTTTCTCAAGCGCAGCGTCTAAGCGTGCAATTTCAGCAGCTTCGTCTGTAATTGATTTCTTTTCAATGTTAAATTCAGGATTCTCAAGTCTGAAAGCCTTTGCAATAGCAATCCCACTTGATGCAGCGATCCCTTGAATGTTAAGAGTCATTATTCTCCTAATCCTTCGTTTTTCAGAGTTTCTTCGATAGCTGCTAGTGCTTGAGCTGCATCATCACCATTTGCAGTGACCTTAATTTCCGCGCCTTGTTGAATTCCTAAAGACATAACACCCATGATTGATTTTAAGTTAACGTTTTTTCCGTTATACTCTAAGTTAATGTCAGAACCAAATTTGCTTGCAGTGTTTACAAGTAGAGTTGCTGGACGAGCATGAATTCCTGAGTCGCTAGTTACTTTAAAGATTTTTTCCATGATAATTTATCTCCTTTAAATACAGTATTTTTTTAGTTGTATAGACGTGAGTACTACATCATCTATTGTATATAATAGGCGATGTTCGGTCAACCACATCGCCTATTATAATTATAAACATTTTGCGTCAAATTCCTAATGAATGTCAATAATAGCGTTTTCGCCCTTCTTAACATTTCCATCTTTTTTCAATTCGACTTGTTGCCCTTGTTGTAAATTCGTAAAGACGATTGGTGTAATAATAGATGGTGCATTTTCTTTTACAAATGCAAGATCTACTTTTAATAATGGTTGTCCTTGCTTCACTTTATCACCTTGTGCTACAAGCGCTTCAAAGCCTTCACCATTTAATTTTACAGTATCAATACCGAAGTGGATTAAAATTTCTTTTCCGCCTTCAGACTGAATACCAATCGCATGTTTTGTAGGGAATACATTTACAATCTCACCATTAACCGGAGAAACTACTGTTCCCTCTGTTGGCTCAATCGCAAATCCATCTCCCATCATTTTCCCTGAGAATACTTGGTCGGGTACTTCTGTAATCGGTAAGATTTTCCCTTCAATTGGTGAAACGATTGTTTCATTTTCATCAACCTGTTGAGGAGCTTCTTCCGCTTTTACAGGCGCTTCTTTTTCAACATGAGGTGTACGACCTGACATAATATCATGAATTTGTGATTTTAATGTGTCAGATTTCGGTCCGAAAATAGCTTGAATGTTATTTCCAACTTCAAGTACACCGGCTGCTCCAAGCTCTTTTAAGCGGTCTTTATTTACATTTTTTTGTTCGTTAACTTGAACGCGTAAACGAGTAATACAAGCATCTAACGAAGCAATGTTTTCTTTACCACCAAGTGCTACTAATACTTCACGTGGAAGTTCTCCTGCTTCTGTTTTCCCTGCGCCTTCATTAGCATTCGCTACTTCACGACCAGGTGTTTTTAAGTTCCATTTACGGATTGCGAAACGGAATCCGAAGTAGTAAATAACTGCTAGTACAAGACCAACAATAATTACCCACCACCATGCCGTACGACCTGGTAGTACACCGAATAATATGAAGTCAATTAAACCACCAGAGAATGTCATACCAATTTTAACACCTAAAATTTGCATTGTCATAAATGATAGACCAGCGAATACTGCATGAATTCCGAATAATACTGGTGCTACGAATAAGAATGAAAATTCAAGCGGTTCTGTAATACCTGTTAAGAAAGATGTTAATGCAGCAGATCCTAAAATACCAGCTGCTAATTTTTTATTTTCTGGACGTGCTTCATGGTACATTGCTAAAGCTGCTGCTGGAAGACCGAACATCATGAACGGATACTTACCAGTTGTAAATGTACCAGCTGTTAATTCTACGCCGTCTTTTAACTGTGCCATAAAGATTTTTTGGTCACCACGGATTAATTCGCCAGCTGCATTTGTATACTGACCGAATTCGAACCAGAACGGTGAATAGAAAATATGATGTAATCCAAATGGAATTAATGAACGTTCGATTAAACCGAATATAAATGCTGCTATCGTTCTATTTGCATCAATCATTTGATGTGAGAACGTATTTAAGCCACCCTGAATGTATGGCCAAATGAAGCACATGATAATACCTACTACTAAAGAGAATGTTGCAGTTGCGATCGGTACGAAACGCTTACCTGCAAAGAAACCTAAGTATGATGGTAATTCAATGTTGAAGTATTTATTATAACAATATGCCGCTACTATCCCGACGATAATACCACCAAACACTCCTGTTTGCAGCGTTGGAATTCCTAATACGTTTGCATATGCTGGATCTGAAAATCCAATTTTCACTGGATCTGTTCCAGTGCTTGTTACTTTCACTAGTTTATCTACTTCTAAGAACACACTCATCGTTTTGTTCATAATTAAGTAGCCGACGAACGCTGCTAAACCAGCTACTCCGTCTCCACCAGCTAAACCGATTGCTACCCCAACTGCGAATAATAGCGCAAGGTTAGCGAAAATAATATCACCAGATTGTTCCATAATTTTTGCAACCATTACGAACCAATCTGCTTTTAAAGCAGGAATAACATTTGTTAGTTGTGGATTTTGAAATGCATTACCAAATCCAAGTAAAATACCTGCTGCCGGTAAAATCGCTACTGGAAGCATAAGCGCTTTTCCGACTTTTTGAAGAACACCAAAGATCTTCTTAAACATGGAAACCCTTCCTCTCTTATCTATATTGATACTTTTCGACAAACGCCAAAAAGGCATGAGGAAAAAAAAGATAGAACGATAGCTATACAAAGGGTAGTATGTCCCTTTCTTTAGCTTACATTCCCAGCTTTTCTCCACTCATGCCTGATCGAATCAGTAACACGTGTCAAAAATAGGATTACGTATAAGTTCACTATAATTAAAGCAAACGTTTTCGTTATTTACCTTAATTTGTTTGTCGAATTGTGTATAACTTTGCATTAGTTATTATACATAACTATTGTAAGCGATTCAATCATTTTTTTTAACGTTTTCATTTTAGACAAAAATATATGTCTTTTTACACATGTTCTGCTTTCACTAATCGTTGTAAATGCATCGTTAAATAAATACTCTCCGCTTCATAAACAGGAAGTTGTAATTCTTTTTGCATTACCTTAACTAGCTTCCAAGCTAAGTTATAACAGACTGGATATTCTGCCTTTAATAAATCAGCAAAACTTTGTGCTTCTTCTACTTTTTCTCCTTTTTTCACCCGTTCAATAGCATATTGCAAATGACGAATAAGGCGTAAATAATGAATGCTTTCTTGGTCTAATGTAATTTGTAGGCTTATCTCAATTAAAGAAACAAGTTGTGCAATAAGACGGGAATTTTGATTAACAGAAGATAAATCAGAGTTTGTAAGCGAGCTGTAAATATGGAGTGCGATAAAGCCAACTTCTCCTTCTGGCAATGTAATTTGCAAACGAGAATTTAAAAGTTGCACAACTCCTTCAGCAATTTCATATTCCTCTGGATATAGCATTTTCGTTTCAACTAAAAAAGGATTATCTATTGTAAGTCCTTGTTTTAGCCTTTTAATTGCAAAAGAAATATGATCTGTTAAAGCGATATGAATATGTTCATTTAATGGAGACTCCGCTTTTTCTTGAATGTATAACATAATATCATTCATCAATTCAATTAGCTTTTCACTCACATGTGGCACTAAAAGTTTGTATTGTTCTCGATCACGTTCATTTTTTAAAACAAACATTTTCTCAATTTGTTCTTGCTCCAACACATCTTCAGCCTTTTTTCCAAATCCAATTCCTTTACCGATCACTACTACTTCCTCGTGTTCAGGATGGCTAGCAATGATGACATTATTATTTAAAACTTTTTTAATTTCTAGATAATTACTCATATAACACCACCCTCGTACTTAAATAGCCTACTTTTATGTTACAGAACATTCTTCTTTGTCGTCAATGTAAAACATCTACCATTTGATAAAAATTCATTTTTTAGACATGTTTGTATATGATGCGTATAATGTAAGAGCAACTGTACATAGAAAGGAGACAGCAACATGATTAAAATGTTTGTAAGTGATATTGACGGTACAATGATGCAGCACGGAGGTCTGATTGATGAACAGGATGTTGCGGCACTTCGCAGTCTTGCTGAGCAAAATGTTATTCTTTGCTTCGCTTCTGGACGACTTGATAATGAAATCGCAGACTTAATGAAAGCTGTAAATACAAATTTCCATCGTATTAGTGTAAACGGTGTGTTTGTATACACAAATGAAAATAAGCAACTATTGTCCGCAACTTTTGATTCCAGCATTCTTCCTGATTTACTAGCTATGACAAATCAAGACCCTTATTTCCGTTATGTAAGTGATGAGCATAATTACTATATTGAAGAAAAGACACCTTTTATTCATGAACTCGAAAAACAAGTAACAATGACTTCTGTTGAAGAACCAAATTTATTACAGAAAATCGATGATACAATTTTTCCAAATAAAATTTCTATCGGTGGAACAAAAGAAAACTTACAACTCCTTCAAAAAAAGATCGATGAAAAATTCCATGGAAAAGTTAGTACTTTTATTTCAGCTGAACAATGTTTAGATGTAATGCCACCAAATATTAGTAAAGGTTCTGCTATTTCTGTTTTATTACAAGAGTTTCAAATACAACCAGAGGAGGTTGCATGCATAGGGGATTCTTACAATGATATTCCAATGTTTTCTTTAACTCCTCATAGTTTTGCTATGTCTCAAGCTGATAACGCGGTAAAAGAGCACGCTCACTATGTAGTAGATGCTGTCAAAGATGCCGTTAACCAAGTGCTTGTTTATAATGAAGAAGCAAATAAAAATACGACTCGATCCTTATAAGGATGAGTCGTATTTTTATTTCTTTACATGTTGAAAACATCAAAGTTCACTGTACTTCACAAACTGAAATATATTACTTGTTACGTGCGATGTTCGTAATAAACTTGTAACGATCACCACGATAAATACATTTCACATACTCTAACGGTAACTCACCTTCTGAATATGACCATTGACGCATTACAAGTACAGGCGCCTTTTTAGGAATATGCAGATGTTCAGCTTCATTATCCGTTGCAATTGAAGCTTCAATTGATTGAGTAGCGCGAACAAGCTTAAAGCCCAGTTTTTTCTCTAAATGTTCATATAAAGATTGTTGCAATATTTCTTCGTTAATATCTTTCACAAGAGTTGGCGACAAATATGTCGTCTCAAATGCAATCGGTTCGTCATCAGCTAAGCGCGTACGCCTCACTTCATAAACCGATTCTCCCTCTTGTATTCTCAACCGGTCTGCTATTTTAGCAGTAGCTGGAACTAGGCGGAAACTTAATAACTGGCTGCTCGGTTTCATACCACGAGAAATCATATCTTCTGTGAATCCCGTCATTCCTTGCAACTTTTGCTCCACTTTCGGAAGTTGGACGAACGTTCCAATCCCACGTTTCCGGTATAAATAACCTTGTTCCACTAAGTTATTAATCGCCTGTCTGATTGTCATACGACTCACTTCGAACTTATCACAAAGTTCATTCTCAGATGGAATTTTATCTCCCGGCTTCCATTCGCCTTCCTCAATTAGCTGTTTCACCCACTCTTGAATCTGATAATAGATCGGAAATGGTGAATACTTGTCGATGTTCATCAGCAATCGCCTCACTGCATAAAGATAGAGCTTCTGGATCTGCGATTACGGTTACATTCGGATGACGTTGTAAAACTGTAGCAGGACACGCCTCACTATATTCACCTTGCAATAATTCTTTAATAGCTTCTGCCTTTTTAGATCCCATAGCAACAAGTAGAATTTGTTTCGCTTTCATAATACTTCCAATTCCCATTGTAATCGCATGAGTCGGCACATCTTCTTCATTTTCAAAGAAGCGAAGGTTTGCTTGGCGCGTAGATTCTGTTAATTCTACAATGTTAGTTGGAGAATTAAATGGTGTTCCTGGCTCATTAAATCCGATGTGACCGTTTTCACCGATTCCAAGAATCTGTAAATCAACTGGGTTAGCTACTAGAATGCCTTCATAACGCTTGCACTCTTCCTCTAAATCACTTGCCATCCCATTCGGTACATAAGTTTGTTTTAATGGAAGATGATCAAACAACTGTTCTTGCATGAAATAGTGATAGCTGTTTTTATCTTCGTGTGGTAAATTTACGTACTCATCTAAGTTTACAGTGGTTGTATGACTTGTATCAAGTTTATTTTTTCGCATTTCTGCATAAATACCTAATGGAGAGCTTCCTGTAGCCATTCCTAAAGTTGGATTTTCTTTTGATTTTACAACCTCTTTAATTAACTTATAACCTGCTTCTGCTAATTCTTCTGGAGTTTTTACAACAAGAATATTCATCTAATTACTTCCCTTCCTTCATATGAATTCCTAAACGAACCGTATCATATACATGTAATTCTTCAGTCATAACAACAAAGTCTGCATCTTTACCTGCCGCTAACGCGCCTTTATTATTTAATCCAAACTCTTCTGCTTGGTTAACTGATGTCATCAACACTGCATCCTCGATTGAACATCCTGTAAATTCAATTACATTTCGGAAAGCTTGATCCATTTTCAAAATACTACCAGCTAACGTTCCATCTTCTAATCGGGCACTGCCATCTTTTACATGTACTGGCTGTCCGCCAAGTTCATATAATCCTTCTTCAAGACCTTTTGCACGCATTGCATCTGTAATGACACTTACTTTTTTCGGTCCTTTTAATTTATACGCTAATTTCACCATATCAGGGTGAATGTGAATACCATCTGTAATTACTTCAACCATTACATCTGGATTTAATAACACATGACCAACAACTCCTGGTTCACGATGATGTAATCCACGCATTTGATTGTATAAATGTGTTGCATGTGTAATTTTTCTATTTTTCAGTTGTGCATCAATCGCATCTGTATGCCCCATTGTGCCAACAACACCTGTTTCAGCAAGATACTGTTCAAACTCTAACGCACCTTCTTCTTCCGGTGCATATGTTACTAATTTAATTAGATTACCGCTTGCTTCCTGCCATTGTTTAAATTGCTCGATACTCGCAGGAACAATATGTTCAAGTGGTTGTGCACCCGCACGTTTTTTTGAAACATATGGTCCTTCTAAATGAATATATTCGAAATGTGCCCCTTTATCTTTCGCTTCCTTCGCAGCACTTAGCGCCGCTTCAATCGCTTCTGGAGCTTGTGTCATTGTTGTTGGGAAGTACGTTGTAACTCCTTCTTTTAGCATTTCTTTACCAAGAGTTACTAATCCATCGCTATTTGCATCCATCGCATCAATATCGTATCCACCATGAATATGAACATCAATCATACCTGGAATCACAATCTTTCCTGCCGCATCTAACACAGTTTCATTTTCTTGTGATACATATTGAGCCATCAAACCAATTTCTTTAACTGTTTCTGCGTAACGAATAAATCCGTTTTCCACTACTTCTTTACCTGTATAAATTTTGGCATTGATGACAACTTGCGTTTTCATTTTCATCGATCCTTTCCCATGAAATACCTACTTATTATTATTACCTTATTCGCCTAATTCCATCTTAATATACACACAAGTAGTTGTCTATACATTCTAATGAAATTTCCTCTTCGTTTAGCGAAAAAAGGAAATTGATTTCTTTTTCATTATAATATATATTATTCATTTTTTCCAAAATGGAAAATACCCTCTTATATAATTGGTTACTTAAGTAATGGCATAAGACCACTCGTCCCCATAGTAATATGTTCACCATCTGTTTCTATTTCTACAGTACGCTTGTTTGTTCCGTATATCATTATACCACGCTGTTTTAATCGTCTTACTACACTTTGATGAGGATGCCCATACGGATTTCTACTCCCGTACGAAAGAATAGCGAATTGTGGATCTACTTTTTTTAAGAATGTTTCACTCGTTGAAGTATACGAGCCATGATGCCCAACTTTTAATACATCTGCATGTACATCAAATTGCTTTAATATTTCATTTTCTGTCCGTATATCAGCATCACCCATTAATAAAAAGTCCGCTTTACCATATCGAATCTTTAGCACAATTGAGGACTCGTTATTCTCGTCTTTCGATTTACCATTGTTCAACACTTGTATAGAAACATGTGGATCTAGCGGTATATATTGTCCTTCCTTCACTGAAATGAAAGATATACCCCTTTTTTTAATATTATTCCGATACGTATGATAAGTAAATGAACTATATGTTTTTCCACTATCTAATACGAGTGCAACCGGCATTTGTTCTACAATTGGAATAAGTCCCCCTATATGGTCCATATCCGGATGAGTACTTACAATCACATCTAAATGATTAATTCCTTTTTCAATTAGTTTTTGAATAATAACCTCTCCCGCTTCATACGGGCCCCCATCTATTAACATCGTTTGACCATTTGGCAATGTAATAAGTGTCGCATCACCTTGTCCAACTTTTAAAAAACTCACTTTCATTTTACCAAAGTGTTGCCGCTGCATATGTATAGAAGACGCAGTATGAATAGACATCATATATCTTTTAGCCGATGCGCTGTTTAACGAAAAACATAATAAAACAGAAACCAACAATAGAATACTCCGTACACCTTTCATAGCTCGTCTCCTTTTTTCATTTAGTATGGCACGCTCTGTAATTGATATACAAAAAAAGCTTAGCAAAATGCTAAGCTTTTATTTTGATAATTCCTGTAAAGAACCAAAGAATAAATCCGCTTCATTCATTTGTTCATTTTCTTCCGAAAGAGGTGGTAAATCATCTAACGTTTTCAATCCAAACGTGTCCAAAAATTCTTTCGTAGTTCCATATAAGATAGGACGCCCTGGGCCTTCCGCTCTTCCTGTTTCTTTTATAAGTAAGTGTGAAACTAACGTTTGTAATGCCTTGTCCGTTTTCACACCTCTAATCTCTTCCATTTCTGTCCTTGTAATCGGTTGACGGTACGCAACAATTGCCAACGTTTCAAGAGCTGCTTGAGAAAGTGAAGCCGCAGTTGGAGTATCTATTAATTTTTGATAGTACGAAGCATGTTCTTTCTTTGTTGCAAAACGATACACTTTTGCATATTGTACAATTTGCAAACCGCGATTCGATCCTTCGCACTCTTTTTGCATTTCCTCTATACTGTTTATTACTTCTTCCACTTCAACTTCCAGAACTTTAGCTATCTGTTCCGGGTAAATCCCTTCGTCACCTGCAACAAATAAAAGCCCTTCAATAATCGCTTTTTGTTCTTTTCTATCCATTTTACGAACTCCTTCCTCCTATTTCCCATAAAAAATACACATAAAAAAACCGAATCACAGTAAATGCGTTCGGTTCAATATTTCTTCTCTCGTTCCAAACGATACATTAAAACCTAACATGAGATAAAATATTTATATCCCATCTTCACATGCTGGCTCTATACGGATTTATTAGAGCTTGATACGAAAATTTCATCAAAATTATGTTCTTGCTCAATTATGATTTGTTGATTTTTCATTAGCTCAAGAACCGCTAAAAATGTTACAACCATTATTTCGCGTTCTTCATCAGCAAACAAATCATAAAAGCTTTGACGACCGCCTCTTACTTCTAACTGTTGTAGAATATCAGTCATTCGCTGTGCAATTGGTATTTCTTGGCGAGTAATTCGCGCTGTTACGGGGGTTTTTGCTTTTTTACGACGCATTAGCTTTTGAAATGCCGCTAACATATCATATAACGTAACATCAAGAGGTAAGCTTGTCTCCTCTTCTTGTTGAAATGATGTAAAATCAATTGGCGGACGTGTATATAGCTGTGCTCTTTCTTGTTCTCTTTCTTTTAACTCAGTAGCAACTTGCTTATATTTCTTATATTCAATTAACCTCTCCATCAATTCTTGACGAGGATCATCTATAAAGTCTTCACCGTTATCAGGTACATCTTCTTCTTGTTTCGGTAACAACATTTTACTTTTAATTTGTAATAACGTTGCAGCCATTACTAAATACTCACTGGCAACATCTAATTGTAATTCTTTCATCGTATGGACATAAGATAGATATTGCTCTGTAATTTCCGCTACAGGAATATTATATATATCAATTTCGTAACGATTTATTAAGTGTAACAATAGATCTAAAGGCCCTTCAAAAGCCTCTACTTTAAAATTATACTGCACAAAGCATCCCACCACATTTTTTCTATAACACCATAAGTATAGAGCATCCTCATGTTCTATCCAACCTTTTTAAGAAATTTAATTAAAAATAGACCTATGCCCATGTCATAATGCCCACCGCTTCATATGATAACAATGTAGTAAGAACAATGTAGGAGGTCAAAAAACTATGGGTCACGTTGATTGCGGTTTTAGCGGTGGGTTCGCATTACTTGTTGTACTGTTCATTTTACTAATCATTGTAGGAGCAGCTTGCTTCTGCTAATAGGAAGCAATAAAGCGACTAGGGATATTTCTCTAGTCGCTTATTGTTAATATTTCTATGATAAACTGTACATAGAACCTTTAGACAGGAGCGAAAAAAATGTATCCTACCGAGTACATACAATTTTTAATTCATTTTCATGGAGACTATGATTATTTTGAATGTCATGAAATATTAGAAGAGTATTGGAAATTAAAACCTAGAGGAGAACGCGACAATTACTTAGTCGGTCTCATTCAAATTGCTGTTTCCTTATACCATCACAGACGATCCAACTGGAATGGCGCAGAGAAGATGATAAAAAGCGCAATAGCACTTTTAGAAAAGAACAGTGCGCCGTTACATCAATTAGGAATAGATCATAAACAACTTATATTCCTATTAAATGAGAGGCTACAATCTATCCACAAAAAGAAAATTTTCGCGCCATTATTTTTACCATTATTAGACACATCGTTAGAAAAACAATGCATACAGTTATGTAAGAAACAAAACCTCTCTTGGAAAGATGTGAACGTCATTCCTGGTGAATACATCATAAATAAGCACACATTGCGTGATCGAACAGAAGTCATTTCTGAACGACACGAACAACTACAAAAAAGAAAGCAGAGATAATAAACTACTTATCCCTGCTTTCATGAATGTATATTTTGTTCAAGCTCTTTACACTTTTTGCAAAAACTTGCTGTTTGCTCATTTCCGCAAATTGTAAACTCAAGAAATTTACTCTTAAGCTCTTGAACCATCTTCGTCCCAATCCCCATATGACGGTGAGACGGATTCACGCTCAAATGCTGAATTTCCAATACCTGATCTTCTTTTTTTATAATCCCCATTATCCCAACAAAATCTTCATTTTGTTTCCACAAATACAATTGCCAATCCTCTTTCGCTTCATATTCTTTCATTGTCAATTGTAATGTTTTTACATCTTTTTCAGTTGGCATAAATGAAAGAAGCCCCATTGCAATTTTTTCATAACTTTTTTTAAAACGAATTAACATAACCCTTATCCCTTCTTACAAAAGTTACAAACTATTTATCCCATCAATCACTCTTTTCATATCACATTCATTCTACAATATTTTTACCAGAGTGAGAAGAGGCTGAAACAACTTGATAATCATACAAAGCGTTAAGAAGAAAGTCAAATATATGTTTCCACGCTATTTCTTTCTATTACACCGCTCAAAAAAGAGACAATACTATATAAGAACTAAAAGGAAAATCCCTTTCTCATCACATTTTAATTACTAACCACTTTTGAAAAAAGTAGTTCTACCAAAAGCAATATGTTAAGAGAAATCCATTTATTGAAGCATATAATTCGTACTCCATCCTATGTATTTTATTAAAAGTGTGTTCTCATGAACAATATAATTTAACGTTAGTAGCCGTCCTATTTGTGTCATATACTTTAAAATATATAACAATTCCTGTTTATAGGAAATAAAAAAGAGAGCAAAATCGCTCTCTTTTTCTCATAACTTATTCTTCCCAAACTTTAACTTCTTTCATTACATCACCTTGACGCATGTTTAATACCGTTTCAATACCGCTTGTTGCTTTACCGAATACAGTATGTACGCCATCTAAATGCGGTTGTGGCTCATGAACAACAAAGAATTGGCTACCGCCTGTGTTACGGCCAGCATGTGCCATAGAAAGTGAGCCAACAAGATGTCTATGAGGATTTCCATCAGTTTCACATGGAATAGAGTAACCTGGGCCACCTGCTCCTGTTCCTGTTGGGTCTCCACCTTGGCTTACGAAGCCAGGAATAACTCGGTGGAATGTCACACCATCATAAAATCCTTGCTCTGCTAATTTTTTAAAGTTTTCTACTGTTTTTGGTGCCTCTTCTGGGAAAAATTCCAAATCGATTTTTTCGCCATTTTCCATTAATATGTATCCTAAAGTTTTCATATGTATATGTCTCCTTTCAACTATCTCAGCACTATATTAACATATTCATGACGAGAAACAAAAAGAATCCGACAATCTGCATACTTCTTTTTCGAAATGTGGAAAAAGCTAGGTGACAAATTTTAAAAATATACTATAATAACTGTGTTGCCCGAAAATTTTAGAAAGAGAAAGGGAGCGATTTTTCGTGAAAGCGAAATTACTAGCTCTGCTATTAGCTGTAGCCGTATTTATTATGCCAACAGCTTCATTTGCAGACATCATTGAGGGAGAATCAATTGTTACACTAGGAGAAAACTTATCTGAACAACAAAAACAAGAGCTGTTAAAAGAAATGAAAGCACCAAAAGATGCTACAATCATCACTGTGTCTAATGCGGAAGAACATAAATTTCTAGAAGGAATTGTTCCAAAATCACAAATTGGTACAAGAGCAATTTCCTCTTCTATGATTACATACACAAAACCAGGGTCAGGTCTCATTGTACGCTCAAAAAACATTAATTCGATAACAGATGCAATGTACACAAATGCACTTATTACAGCAGGTGTGAAAGATGCAGAGATTCAAATTACTGCACCATTTAAAGTTTCCGGAACTGCTGCTTTAACAGGTTTAATGAAGGCCTATGAAACAACATCGAACAAAGAAATTCCAGAAGATGTTAAAAAAGTAGCCAATGAAGAAATGGTGCAAACAGCAAAACTTGGTGATAAAATTGGTGAAGAAAAAGCAGTTCAACTTGTTGCAAAAATTAAAGAAGAAATTGCAAAAGAACAGCCAAAAACAACTGAAGATTTACGCTCATTAATTAAAAAAATTGCTGATCAACTTGGCATTACATTAACAGATGAACAGTTGGATAACTTAGTAGCGTTATTTGATAAAATGAAAAATCTTAATATCGATTGGAACCAAGTTGGTAGCCAATTAGATAAAGCAAAAGACCATGTGTCTGCCTTCTTAGGATCTGAAGAAGGACAAAGTTTCCTAGATAAAGTAAAAGATTTCTTCTCTAGTATCATCGATTTCGTTAAATCTTTATTCAAGTAAAAAAGAAGCTCGCCGCTGGCGGGCTTCTTTTTTATACAAGTAACGGTAATTTCATAATAGCTTCTTCAACCGAACGAACAACATGATTTGCTTTCTCCTTCACATACGGATGAGCATGATGAAGGGTGAAGGAGTGCGGGGTTACTTCAAACATAGAAATATCATTGAAAGAATCTCCAATACATGCAACTTCATTTGCTTCAATTTTTAAATGTTCCATTAATCTCTTCAGAGCGCTTCCTTTACTTACACCTCTTGGCATAATGTCAACATAGCGCTTACCCGATATAAAAACTTCCGCTTCGCTCTGAAATGTATCTCGCAACTCTTGATCTAATGCTACAATTTTTTCTTCTTCTCCAAAAACAAACAATTTCGCAGGATGTACCGTCTTCCCAAATTCCTCTTCTAGTTCTTCGATTTCAGCAATATGCACTCCCATATACTCTTCAAAAGTATGATGATGTTCATTCTTCCTTTTTGTATATCGCTGCTCATTTGCACAAACAATATCTGCTAGTCCCTTTTTATGTATATATCGATATATTTCCTGGGCAACCCCATCTTCAAAACTTGATTCATGAAATACTTTTCCATCCGGTAGTATCATTGTCGCTCCATTTAAACTAGTTGTGTAATACGGGAACGAAAACCTTTTTACCGCCTCATCAATTCGGTGAGTAAAACGGCCAGAGGCAAAACAAATATTTGTCCCTTTTTCAGCTAGCCAACAAAGCGCTCGTTCATCTTCTTTTTGCATATGATTCACATTGTAAACGAGCGTATCATCTAAATCACTTACAAATAGTTTAATCATGTCCTCTTCCCCTTCCATACACAATATCTACTCTAATTGTACAAAAAAAATGTTTGATTTTTGTTAAAAAAACAATAAATTTTCAATAAAAAATAAGCGGGAGCATAATCCCACTTATTTTTGTCTTCGCACATTTTGAGGCCTTACAATACTTGGACGAACCTTTAAACTAGACATAGTTGGACGAAGTAAAATTTTCGTTAACGCGCCCCAATCAAACGGTAAAAACGGCCATAAATACGGTGTTTGCAAGCTTTTTATAGATGTTAAAAATAAAATCAATATCGTCATTCCAATGACAAATCCCATTTCATGAAATATACCCGTCAAAATAATAACAAATAATTTTCCAATCTTATTCCCAAGCCCTAGTTCATAACTTGGCGTAGCATATGCTCCAATCATAGAAACTGCTACGTACAAAATAACTTCTGGTACAAACAAACCTACATCAATTGCAATTTGACCAATTAATATAGCTGAAATTAATCCTGCTGCAGACGACAATGATGTCGGTGTATGAATGGCAGCCATCCTTAAAAATTCGAGTCCGATTTCCGCCATCAAAATTTGTAATAAAATTGGTAAATGCGTCATCTTATTTGGTCCAATGAAAGCAAGACTTTCCGGTAAAAGAGTTGGATCAAAAACAAAAACTAACCAAAATGGCAGTAAGAACAGTGAAAATATAACACCTAAAAAACGTACCCAACGTAAAAATGTACCTACAGCTGGATTTTGTCTAAACTCTTCTGCATGTTGTAAATGGTGAAAATATGTTGTTGGAGTGATCATAGCACTTGGTGATGTATCAACGAGTACTAACACATGGCCTTCTAATAGATGATTTGCTGCTACATCTGGCCTTTCTGTATATCGAATAAGCGGGAATGGATTATAACCTTGTTTGACTACAAATTCTTCTACCGTTTTATCCGCCATTGTAATCCCATCTACTTCAATGTTATTTAATTCTTGTTTTATAATCTTCACTAAATCCGGATTTGCAACATCTTGTACATATGTAATACAAATATCCGTTTGCGATCTATCCCCTACTCGAACCATTTCATTTCGAAGACGTGGATCGCGTATTCTTCTACGAATTAACGCTGTATTTACAACGATATTTTCAACAAAGCCATCCCTTGCACCACGCACTACCTTTTCTGTATCTGGTTCTGTCGGTGTCCGGCCCGGATAACTACGAACATCTATTGCGAACGCTTCCGTTTCACCTTCCACAAATATAACAATGAGTCCTGATAATACTTGGAGCATTACCTCATCCATCGTTTTTACTTTACTTACTTGTTGGTGAATTAAACGATTCTCTAAAAGCTTTACTGTATCTTCTTCTACATCCCTTATTTCATTTGTATCCACCGCTTCTTCTAAAATAGGGATAATATAATTCGTATCACAAAGTCCATTTACAAATAACACACCAATTTCTTTATTTAAAATTTGAAATTTACGAATACCAACATCATATGTAACACCTAGTCCAACCGTTTGCTTTAAATAATTTTCATTATCACTTAAAAAAGATGAAATCGGGATATTCACTTTTTTAGGCTTCGTCATAAAACCCACTCCTTTCCAAAATTAATTGAATCGCTTTTCTAGTAATAGGTGATCCTCTCTCCCATTCATCATTTCCGCACATCTTGCCAATATCACCGACCCCTACAATGACAGGAACATTCAGACCATCTAAACAATAAATCGTATCCCCACTAATCCTGCCAATTTCACCATCTGGGAGTCCAAATTTATCAACGCCGTATTCTGTCAAATTCCCATTCCGATCTACACTTACATCTACACGCGCCCATTCCCAATGATGTGTATTAGATGCTACTGCTAAAATACCCAGTACATCAACTTGTTTATGTGTTGCAACATACTTTAACGCCTTTTCACCAGATCCTTCTCCTATAAATCCACTGTCATCAAACATGACAAATACAGGGTCATATGGCGTTTGCATAATAAGCTCAACAACTTTCTTCCCTGTCAATTTGGTCGGATTACTTTGCGATGCTGAAATACACCTTCCCCCAAATTCCTTTGTTAACAGCTCAATTGTCCGCTTTGCATATTCATCTCCATCTGTGACCAAAACAACCCTTCGTCTCATTCGATTTATCCTTTCGGTTTACATATAAGTGCAACAAAAAATGAAAATAATATCGCCGCTGAAATCCCCGCTGACGTTAAGCTAAACATACCGATTCCAATTCCTAAATATCCATGTTTTTCTGCCGCATGCATTGCCCCGTGTAATAGTGAGTGTCCAAAACTTGTAATAGGGACCGTTGCCCCAGCACCTGCAAATTTTATAAGCTTATCGTACAATCCAAATCCGTCTAAAATAGCTCCGGCGACTACAAAAGTTGCCATTAAATGTGCTGGTGTTAACCTTGCGAAATCTAACAACACTTGTCCAATTACACAAATAGCTCCTCCTACAAGAAATGCATATATAAAATCCACAATTCACTCTCCTTTAACTCTTTCAAACACAACACCATGCGCAATCGTTGGAATCGTTTCCTTTTGCTGCATCATCACCGGGCTTAATAAAGCTCCAGTTGCAACTACAAAAATTCTTTGTAAATTACCTTTTTGCATTTCACGCAATAAATGACCGTATGTTACAACAGCTGAACAAGCACAACCACTGCCCCCTGCGAACACTTCTTCTTGATTTGAATTGTAAATCATTAACCCACAATCGTTGTATACATTCCCCAAATCATACCCTTCCTCAAGTAAAAGCTGTTTCGCAATTGGTGTTCCAACAGCTGATAAATCACCAGTAACAATAAGATCATAATCAGCTGCACTTCTTCTCAAATCTTCAAAATGCTGTTGAATTGTATGAGCAGCAGCTGGTGCCATTGCCGATCCCATATCTAAAGGATTAGCAATTCCTAAATCCTGTACTTTTCCGATTGTTGCTGATGTTATTTTAATTGCACTCTCCTCATTGCTAATCAATATTGATCCTGCTCCAGTAACAGTTGAGTTTGCTGTCCCTGGCTTTTGTCCTCCGTATTCTGTTGGGGAACGAAACTGTCTTTCAGCCGTCGCATTATGACTACTTACTGTAGCTAAAATACGATTCGCAAATCCACCATCTATAAAAGCTGATCCAATCGCCAAAGTTTCCATTGACGTCGCACAAGCGCTGAACATCCCTAAAAAAGGAATACCATACTCACGAGCAACGTAATTTGCTGTCACTGTTTGGTTTAATAAATCTCCCGCTAAAAAGAAATCAATTTGTGATTTTTTTTTATTTCCTTTTTGCATCGCTTGTTGAATTGAGTCTGACATTAACCTTCGTTCAGCAAGTTCCCAGTTTTCCTCTCCGCAATGTAAGTCAGAATATGAAATATCAAAATCCTTTCCAAGAGGGCCTTCAGCTTCTTTCGGACCGACAGCAGTACCAGTTGCATTCACGAAGATATCATTTTGAAATACCCACGTTTGTTTCCCTGTCAATCTCATACCTCCCCCTCCTTTAAGACATTAAAATTTGAAATGTATATCTTATTAACCCGATAATGTATGCACCGACGACTCCAAATACAATGACACTTCCTGCAAGCTTAAACATGTTAGTAGCAATTCCTAGAACAACTCCTTCACTCCTATGTTCTAGCGCAGCACTCGCCATAGAATTCGCAAATCCAGTAACTGGTACTGCTGATCCCGCTCCAGAAAATTGCCCGATTTTATCATATACACCACACCCTGTTAAAATTGCTGATAATAAAACAAGCGTTGCAACTGTCGGATTTCCTGCCTCTTGTTCACTAAAGTGAAAATAATGTATATAAAATTTCATCAATATTTCTCCGACTGTACAAATGAACCCACCTACAAGAAATGCCTTCACACAATTTAGCAAATAGTTTGGCTTTGGATGGTACTCCTTCACTTTATTTATGTAATCATCTTTCAGTTTTCGCCCTGCCATATATATTGCCTCCTACTTTACGAAATAAATCCAGTGAAACAATGAGCCTATTACTTTTCCAAGTACAAGAGCAACGAGCAAAATAACAATTTTCCCCTCTACCCCGACTCGTTTCGCTAAAATAGGTAAAACATTTAATACTTCTGTTAATGCCGCAGCAAGCATTCCAATGAATGTGCCACAAAATAACCCTAATATTACGAGCCAATATTGCGATGTTTGAAATGTAATGTTTTTCAAACTACACCAAGCCCCAGTTAAAGTACCCGCAATGACAGCCCACTCAAAATATTGAATATGCTTTCCACTTCTCGTTAATTGAGCTAAGCGCGGGATAATACCGAGAACAGCTAAAAAGGCAACATATCCGCTACCTACTGCAATCCCGCCAGCTAAACCAATTAATATAACAAACCCACATTCAATCATCGGCAAGCTGTTTCGTGTTATCCTTGTTTTCATTAACAATTACATATTGATCAAGCGACTGTTGATATTGAAACATCTCAACTTCTAACGGACTAGGCTCTTCATTAATTCTCTTTTGAAATACATGATTGAAAAATAAAACCATACCTAATCCAAGACCTACTGAATATGGAACTTGAAATAATAGTGGTTGCTCCTTAAACTCTCCAGTAATCATGTAATATAACCGTTGATGTACTTGTTGCATACTTACATCCTCATGGAAATAAATTATCGCAAGGGCCGCTCCAATGAAAAGCAAAAACCATACAAGTCCAAAGAAAACCGGATGCACTTTCTTTTTTTTATATATAATTTCAACAAGAGTTTGTCCAGAACCCAGTAAATTAATTTGTACATGAGATGCTTTTTGTTGAATAATCTCAATTACTTTCATGACATCAATTACAACATGCGTCTTATCATGTGCTGTTATGTTGTAAACTATCTCATTTTGTAACGACTCAACTACAAAAGAATCTCCTGCAAGTTGAGCAACATCACTCAGCTTTATTTCGTACGCAGGAGAAACTTTTAAACGATTGCGCATTTTAATATAAATTGTTCCTTCCAATTTTCATTCACCCCTTCACTCTTCCTCGTAGTTGTAGTATGGTTATTGAATTTTTTTCTAATACAATTTTTTCATAAAAAAACATCTGTACCGTTTCGGTACAGATGTTTTTTAGCTTATGCCTTTTTCTTAAATAAATTTGCAATACTTAATGCAAGTCCTCCCCAAATGACTACCATACCTATAACCATCATCATAATCGCTGATCCACTCATCATGAAACACCTCGGTCCTTCCATTCTTTTTCAAGCTGGGCAGAATCTGAATGTATTTGTGCATTCCATTTTTTCAGACCAATAACTAGCGCGACTAGAAGGAATGCTGCCGCTATCGACCAACCATACGTTACAACAAATTCCGTCGGATAATCTCCGTAGTTCTTTTTAATGTTTTGGATTGTACCATCAATTAACATATACCCTAACATAAGTGGAGTAATAACGAGTAAACTCACTCTCCAAAACGTCCCTAACTTTATATCAGACACAAAGTTTGCATGATTTTGATAAACTGGTAAACGGCGCAAGATTAGTCCTATTGTAACTACTTCAACAAGTGCAATTGTAATCAATCCAAAATTGTTAGCGAAGTAATCAACAACATCTAGGAACATAAGTCCCCCTCGCGTTGCAAAAACAAGAGAAACTAATACTAATAGCGTTCCCATAATTCCAATCGTCTTTTGACGACTCAAGCTGAATTTTTCAGATACAGCGGCAAAGCATACTTCTGCAAGTGAAATGAGTGATGTAATTCCAGCAACAGTTAAAGATAAGAAAAATAGTACACCAAATAACGGTGACATCGGTAACTCATTAATAATTTGCGGGAATACTACAAATGCAAGTCCTACGCCAGCACTAGCTACTTTATCAACCGGTACCCCCATGTTATTTGCCATAAATCCAAGAGCTGCAAAGACACCAATACCTGCCAACAATTCAAATCCTGAATTTGCAAACCCTGTAATAAAAGCATTATTTGTTGTATCTGAGTTTTTCGGTAAATAACTAGAATACGTAATCATAATTCCGAATGCTAAAGATAAACTAAAGAAAATTTGACCGTAAGCAGCAAGCTATACTTTCCCATCAAAAATACGACTCCAATCTGGTTTAAAGAATGCATCTAATCCTTGCATCGCACCTTCCATCGTTACTGCACGAACAACGATAATAAGGAACATAACAACTAGTAAAGGAATAAAAATGCGGTTAACAACTTCGATTCCTTTTTTAACTCCTTTAAACGCAACACCAAGCACAATAATCCAAACGAGAGCTAACGGAATTAATACTTCCGGCACAAGCCCTCCAAACTGTCCTGGTTTATCTGCAACATGTAAATATTCTTTAAATAAAAATGATTGCGTGTCTTTCCCCCATGCTCCAGTAATTGCAAAGTACGTATACGAAATAGACCAAGCAATGATTACAGCGTAATATGTTGAAACAATAAATGTCACACACATTTGCCACCATCCAATAAATTCAGCACGTCGATGAATACGGAAGAATGTAAGTGGCGCCGAACCACGATGACGATGCCCAAGAGCAAACTCGAAAGCTAACAATGAAATACCAGTCGTTAATAATGCAAATAAGTACGGTAAAAAGAATGCGCCTCCCCCGTTTTCATACGCTGTATAAGGAAAACGCCATATATTCCCTAGTCCAACAGCGGAACCGATTGCTGCAAAAATAAATCCAGCCCTCGTTCCCCATTGTTGCCTCGTTTCCATGTTTCCTTCCCCCTTTGTGACAAGTTCATACTTGGATTATAGTTTAAATTAACTGAATTATCAATAAATTCTGTAAACTCTTTAGAAATAGTTGGAATTTTCTCCTTTTCGTGGCAATAAAAAAATCGAATAGATAGCTACTCATCTATTCGATCTTTCATCTGTTTTAATATTTTCTTTTCAAGTCTTGAAACTTGTACTTGCGAAATGCCTATACGCTCCGCTACTTCTGATTGGGTTTGGTCTTTATAATAGCGCAAATATACAATTAGCCGTTCTCGTTCATCCAGTTCTCTAATTGCTTCTTTTAAAGCAATTTTATCAAACCATTTCGTTTCCGATTGATCTGCAATTTGATCTAAAATAGTAATTGGATCTCCATCGTTTTCATACACAGTTTCATGTATCGATGAAGGAGCACGACTCGCTTCTTGCGCCAGAACAACTTCTTCTGGCGTTAGTTCAAGAGCCTCTGCTACCTCATTAATCGTTGGAGCCCTTCCAAATTCTTTCGAAAGCTCGTCTCTCATCTTTCGGACTTTGTTTCCTGTTTCTTTTAAAGATCGACTTACTTTAATTGATCCATCGTCACGTAAAAATCGTTGTATTTCACCGATAATCATTGGAACTGCATATGTTGAAAATTTCACGTCGAAAGATAAATCAAATTTATCTACCGATTTTAAGAGTCCAATACATCCAATTTGAAATAAATCGTCTGGTTCGTATCCTCGATTAAGAAATCGCTGCACAACCGACCATACGAGACGCATATTACTTTGAACGATTGTATCTCTCGCTTGTTGATCTCCATCTTGACTCTTTTGAATTAACGCTTTTAGCTCGTGGTCCTTTAACTGAGGTTTCTTCTTCTCATTTCTGACCTCTATGTCCATTGGCTATTCTCCTTAATTGCATAGAGCGTTACTATTTGATAAGTATTTTGTCAAATGGATTGTTGTCCCGAAAGATTCGTTTGAAATAACTTCTACTTCATCCATAAAATTTTCCATGATAGTAAATCCCATTCCGGAACGCTCTAATTCAGGTTTAGTTGTAAAAAGGGGTTGTCTTGCTTCATCTAAGTTAAAGATACCAATCCCTTCATCTCGAATCGTGAGTTTCACCATCGCTTCTTCCAAAATCACTGAAATATAAACAACACCTTCTGCATTTCCTTCATACCCATGAATAATTGCATTTGTAACCGCTTCTGACACAACTGTTTTAATCTCTGTTAGTTCTTCCATCGTCGGGTCTAATTGCGCAATAAAAGCAGCTACCGTAACACGAGCAAATGATTCATTCTGACTTAACGCTGAAAATTGAAGGTTCATTTCATTTCTCATCTATGCCACCCCCAACGTCGCGAGCGCATGCGCTTCACTTTCTTCTAAACGAACAATTTTGAATAGACCTGACATTTCAAATAAACGTTTAACAGGCGGTGAAATTGCACAGACAACCATCTCTCCACCTAATCCCTTTACATGTTTATATCGGCCTAATATAACGCCTAAACCTGAACTATCCATAAATGTTAAGTTCTCTAGGCTCAAAACAATATGATGAACACCATGTGTCTCAATCATATCTGTTACTTTCGTTCGCAACTCTTCAGCAGTATGATGATCTAATTCACCCTCTAGCCTCACACATAAGACGTCACGTTTTACTTCTAAATGCATGGAAAGACTCACACGATTTCCTCCTTATGCTCAAACTTTACTCTTTAACATAAGATTTTCGTGATATAAAACAAGAATCCTTCCTACTGACAAAAGAAGAACTATTTCGTCATAAAGTGAAACCTTTCAGCAATTATCCCCGTAAATACGAACAGAAAAGCGGCAAAATTTTCACCGCTATTTTGATGTTGAAAACATCCCAAAGCTTCGTTTAAATAACTCCCACCAGCTCGCTGCCTCAACATCTTCTTTCGCTACAATTGTTTGTTTTAATAAAACATCTTTATCTCTTTTAATAACAAGTGTGCCAAGTGCATCACCTTTTTTAATCGGTGCCTTCACTTTCTTTTCAGCAATCACTTCTTGTTTAACTTTGTCCATATTTTCGCCCTTCTTCATAAGAAGAGACACATTGTCTGACGCAACTAAATCTACTTTTTCTTCCTTACCTTTTCCTACTTGTACAGTCTTAATTTTCTCACCACGTGTATACAATTTCTTTGTCATGTATTGTCCAAATGCATAATCAAGAAGCTTCGTTACTTGATTGTTCCGCTCTTTTGAGGTAGGTGCTCCCATTACAACTGAAATAACACGCATACCATTTTTCTCAGCCGATGCCGTTAAACAATATTTCGCTTCTGTCGTAAAGCCTGTTTTCACTCCATCTACTCCAGGATAAAAACGTACTAACTTATTCGTATTAACGAGCCAAAACTTCTTATCCGTATTTTCACGTAAATAGTCTTCATATTTACCTGTGTATTTGCGAATAAGTGGATACTTCATCAACTCTTTCGCCATAATAGCCATATCATTCGCTGTAGAATAATGATCTTTGGCCGGGAGACCTGTCGGATTTTGAAAATGGGTATTTTTCAGTCCTAGATCTTTCGCTTTTTTGTTCATCATATTTACGAAGCCTTCTTCTGAACCAGCGATATGCTCAGCTACTGCAACAGATGCATCATTTCCGGATGCAATGGCAATACCCTTTAGCATTTCATTTACGGTCATCTCTTCCCCAGGCTCTAAAAAGATTTGTGATCCACCCATTGAAGCTGCATGTTCACTTGCTCTAACTTTATCATTTAGTTTTAGTTTTCCTTTTTCAACTTGTTCCATAATTAACAACATTGTCATAATCTTTGTCATACTGGCAGGTGGTAACTTTTCATTCGGATTTTTATCAAATAAAACTTTACCTGTATCTTGCTCAATTACGATTGCTGACGACGCTTGTTCCGCTAACTTCGGCGCGGTTTCTTCTGTTTTCTCCTGCTTCGTTTTCTCAGACTGTGCGAAACTAACTGAAGTACCAGAAAGCAATAACATGAAACAAACAAGTATTCCAAAAACTCGCTTCATGACTAACCCTCCATTCTATATCAAACTTATTTTTTCCAATTTATACATTTTTAATACCATATTTTTCTATCATTTTCGGTTGACAACTAAATTCATTGCCTATATTGTATTAAGTGTATTACACGTAGTAGTACACTTAATACTCATCAGGAAGGAGACATTGCTCTTGCATATTCAACTTGATCCAAGAAGCAACACTCCGATATGGGAACAAATTGTTCAAAATATAAAAGAACTCGTATTGAAAAACATGTTAGCTCCAAGTGATAAGCTTCCTTCTGTACGCGAGCTCGCTTCTTTGCTCGTCATAAATCCAAATACAGTTAGCAAAGCATATCAAGAATTAGAACGCCAAGGGATTATTGAAACATTACGAGGAAAAGGAACATTTGTATCCCAATCGATTACCCCAACATTAGACGAAAGGAAAATCGCTATGGTTGAAAAGCAATTTCATCAATTATTACTAGAAGCCTCTTATCTTGGGATTACGAAAGATAAAATTCATAACTGGATAGATTCATACTATAAAGAGATTGGAGGAAATACAGATGCTGAAAGTGACAAATCTGAAGAAAACAATTGATAATCAAACGATTTTAGACGATGTTTCTTTCACATTACAAAAGGGTAGTATCGTCGGATTGCTCGGAAGAAACGGTGCGGGGAAAACTACTTTATTACGAACGATGGTCGGTATTTTAGATCCCGATGCAGGAACTGTTACATACGAAGATACAGATGTTCATAAGCATCCTGAAATTAAACAAAAAGTTGTATATGTTCCGGATTCTACTAGCATACTGAACGGATATACAGTGAAGGAAATCGTGAAGTTTTATAAAGCAGTTTATACCGCATTTGATGAACAATATTTTTATGAAATATTAGAACGTTTTAACTTACCAAACAAACGAATTCGTAGTTATTCAAAAGGAATGAAAGCATTACTTGCGATCATTTTAGCTTTCGCTGCGAAAGCAGAATATATCATTTTAGATGAACCGACAAACGGACTTGATCCTATCGTTAAAAGACAGATTCTACAATTTCTTGTTGAAGAAGTAGCAGAAAAAGAAATTACAATTT
Organism: Bacillus mycoides; assembly: GCF_001757995.1. Classification (GTDB taxonomy): domain Bacteria; phylum Bacillota; class Bacilli; order Bacillales; family Bacillaceae_G; genus Bacillus_A; species Bacillus_A mycoides_B. The sequence continues at coordinate 412,407 of NZ_LXLV01000062.1, forward strand.
TCATCTCCACTCACCATTTAGATGAAGTTGAAAAAATTGCCGATACAATCATTATTTTAAAAGGACATACAGTAGATTCTATTACATCACTAGATGATGCAAAATCACGATTTGCTAAAGTGCAAGTTGCTTACGAACGATCACTACCTCAAAAACTAGAAAACTTAAGCAATATTAAAATATTAAATCAAACAGGAAAAGTATATACGATTTTAATTGAAGGAAATGTTGCTACAACACTGGAGAAGTTTTATAAAGAGCAACCAATACTCATTGAAGAATTATCAATGTCACTTGAAGATGTCTTCGTTACGACACTTGAGGAGGATGGGTATGTTTCATAAGGCGTTGTGGATGTGGAATTGGAAGCGCGGGAAATATGCTGTGTTACTGTTTTTCTTTAGTTCACTTTATCTTTTATCTTTCGGATACTTTAGAGCAGCCGAGCGACAACTTGCTGAATATCACGAGTTGCAAGAAAAGGGAACGTACTATTATTTCTATTCTTTTGGGTCAGGGGAAAGTAATAGCTTTTGGTTAACTGTTCTTATCATTGCTTTAGCTTGTTTATTGATGGGATGGGAACGTAGTAGCCAGTCTAATACTTTACTTATGACGATGCCATTTAAAAGAAAAGATGTTTTTTTATCTAAATGGGCTTTTGGTTCATTTTGTATTGTAGGCTCATTACTTATAAATTGGATCCTTATGTATGTTATTTATAGAACAACAATCCATTTTGATTATCAATCATTTGGACCATTTCATCGATACTTTCTTTATGCGATTGTTTCTTATGTTGCAGTATATACAGCGGCACTATGTATCGGTACTTTTACTGGAAGCATCGTTTCACAAGTGGTCTTTTGTATTCCGTGGCTTCTAATGGGACTCACATTCATCTCATTATTATACACTTTTACAACAAACCATTTAGATGCTACAAGTACTAAAAATAATAAATTATATGAACAACTTTATGAAATCAACCAAAAAACAAATATAGTTGCACCAATTTATCGCTTTTCTATTAATTATGAATATAATCCAAAATTCCGTAAGAAGGACAACGATCCAACTACTTTAAGAAATCCAGCATCTCATATGTATTATTCAACCAAATCAATGTTACTCCCTATTTTCTATACAATATTTTACTTACTACTTGGAACATATTTATATACACGATCGCCAAATGAAAACACTCAAAAGATATTTATTTTCCAAAAACATTTACGAATATGGGTATGGGGGACAACCATTTATTTTGCATTACTAGGTGGCTATAAAATAAATCAATTTAATTTCTTACTTAACTACTATATCAGTTTGCTTCTCGCTGGAATCATTACTTATGTTGTACTATCACGTCTAACAAATTATAAAGTTTTTTAAAGGAGGGGGCCTATGTTTCAAAAAGCACTATGGCTAAGAACGTATCAACAAAGTAAATATGTTGTGTGGTTGTTTTGGTTCGTTAGCTTCTATACTTTATCATATAAATACTATATGGCTTCTATTCAACAGCTATACTTTCTAAATGACAATAAAAAGTGGAACTATGTATATCACTACCACTTTGATTTAACACTTATAGACCCTGTCATACTGTTAGGTGGTGTACTTATCGTTCTAGCTTGTACATTAATTGGTTGGGAAAGACAAAATAACTCTAGTGACTTGTTGTGGTCTATGCCCTTTAAACGTTCACACCTCTATATAACAAAATGGTTGTTTGGAATCTGTAATATTGTTGCGATTGTCGTTTTAAACTGGGGACTATTTGCTATTATGAAAAAGTTGACTTTTCATAATAAGTATCAAGTATTCTCCCCATTTCATAGCTACTTTATATACATGTTAATTGTATTAATTGCTATTTATACGCTTGCTTTATGTATAGGAACAATTACTGGGAATATTCTCTCGCAGGGACTTCTCACTGCAGCTATATTCATGTTTCCATTGTTATTTCCATCCCTTATCTCAGCAGTCATCGCTGTTCACTCGAATACTGACTTTCATGAGGACAATGGCAATATGCATCGTGTTATGGAAAACATACGCATTTCAGGTCCAGCAGAAGATTTTCATATTAGATTTGATTATAATCCGCAAAGTGCCTATACCGATCCTGATGGAGTGCGTCATAATGAACCAAACTTTACAAAAATCCCTTCAGTAAAAACATTGATTGGACCTATTGTAAATATAATTATTTTATTACCACTCGGTATATATTTATATGTTCGTTCATTCAATGAGCGGAATGGTAGTTTCTTACTATATCCAAAGCTTCAAAAAATATTTATGGTCTGCGCTATTTTCTGTATTGGAATTAGCGGTGGTTTAATAATTGGCGGAACCCATTCGTTGCTTAATTTTTACATTGGTTTGTTCGGAACAAGCATAATTAGCTATTTTCTTCTATCTAAAATATTGAGATTGAAGGTCTCTTGGAATTTCAAATAGAATAACCTCCTCTCAAAAGGAGGTTATTTTACATTCTCTCTCCTATCCCCATACACCATCTCTTCTTTCATCCCAAATCCATCACCGTTTTGTACAATTTGTTCTGTCGGTGCGACTACACTTTCAGCAATTTTCCATTCCCCACGCTCTTTCAGAAACACTTGCAGAAAATAGTTCATACCATTTAATTGATATGCATTTTCTTTTTTCACATTATAGTGCACCGCAATGTAATACACTTGGATATTTTCTTTTCCTGCCTTCGATACGTACTGCGATAATCTCGGAATGTACATAGCTGCTTTTTGAAACGGTAATTGCTTCGCTTTAACGAGCGATGAACTTGTTACGTTACGCAGAGTGTCCTGATTACGAATATTATCGCTATGGTGGAATAACACTGTGTTTTGCATAGAACGAACCCATAATTTCGAATATAAGACAGTATTATCATTTTCAATGTACTTCACTTCTTTTTGCACCACTTGGATAGGGGTATCGGCGTACATGAATGTAGTAAAACAGAAAAAGCTTCCAAGTAAAATGGTAAGTGCAGCAATATATTTCATAATCTTTCCTCCAATCTTTTTAATTAAAGTATCGGGGTTTCAAAATATTTTTATTCAAAAGAAAAAGGATAGGAAAGCTATCGCTTCCTATCCTCATTTATTATAATACGCGGCCAAATAGTTCTAAAACCATTTCTATCTCTTGGTCGCTCCAACCTTTAAATCTCTCTTTATAATATTCTTTACGCACAGCTTCAAGCTTTTCAGTTACTTCTCGTCCGTGTTCTGTAATTTCTAAGTACACGATACGACGGTCTGAATTTGAACGTTTTCTTTCAACAAACCCTTTTCGTACGAGACGATCTGTTACAGCTGTAATATGACTGGAGGTTACGTTTACTTCACTCGCAATTTGCGAAGCCATCTGTGGACTTTTTAAAAATAACGCACGTAATACAGAGAATTCGTTATATGGCATATGCTCTGAAAAACGTGTATTAATATCATTTTGTAATAAACGTATCATCTTTCGAAATGATGCAGATAAATCTAAAATCAGTGTTTCTCTATTTTCGTTCACTAGCCTCGTCCCTTTTTTATCATATTTACAAATATTATAATCTATAAATACCTATGTTGTATATGCTTTCTTCCCTCAACATTCTCATTTATGTAACTTTTTTCATACGATTTTCTTTTTTGTTCACACATATACATGTAAAAAAGGATGGTGAGCATAAATGCAAAGTGGAATGAATCCGTATTTACATAATATCCGTACGACAAATACTGGTAAAGAAGCTACTATTACTGTACAAGGAGAAGGCATTATAAAAGCAAAACCAAATGTTGTCATATTAACACTGGGCATTCGAACGGATAGTAAAAATGTAAAACAAGCGCAAGAAGAAAATGCAGTGCAATCGAAACAATTACTTGATGCACTCAAACAGCTAGGTATTGCCGATAAAGATATAGAAACCATTTCTTATACGATTACGCCTCAATACGAATATGTAAATGATAAAGCATTACTACAAGGCTACCGTGTGGAGCATTTGTATGAAATTACCGTTTTAAATGTGCAAAAAGCAGGGGAAGTATATGATATAGCCGTTTCGAATGGTGCAAACGTTGCAAAAGGATTACGTTTTCGAATATCTCATCCAAATAAATATTATGAGCAAGCTCTCATTCAAGCTCTGCAACAAGCAGTAGACAAAGCTCGTACAATTGCGAGTACCTACAATTTAAATATTAATCCTGTTCCCCTCTCATTCGTTGAAGAATCTGTCCAATTACCACGGGAGATCGCATCATATGCTACTTTGCATGCGCAAGCAGCTCCGCCCATTCAATCAGGAGAACTAGAAATCATTTCATCTATCCGGGCAATTTTTACGTATTTATAAATAAATTCATTTATAAGTAACCGTTATCATTTTCGTTGTTGTAAAAACATGATGTTCTGATATAATAAAGGACGGTGAGCTCTTACATAAGAGATATCACGGGTGGGAGAGGGATATGAAAAAGAAGGTTTAACATGAAAGGAATACTTGAAAGAACATTTAAATTAGACTTACACCAAACATCACCAAAACAAGAAGTTTTAGCTGGAGTCACGTCATTTTTCACAATCGTTTATATTATGATTGTAAATGCGTCAATCTTATCAGATGCCGGCATTCCTCTTGAAGCAGGAATTTTGGCAACTGTTTTCAGTTCATTTGTCGGATGTCTACTTATGGCATTTTGGGCAAATGCACCTGCTATTCTTGTCCCTGGTATGGGTGTAAATGCATTCTTCACGTACACTGCTGTGCATACGCTCGGTTTAGCTTGGCAAGAAGCATTGGCAGCTGTTTTTATCGCCGGTATTATTTTTGCAATTGCTGCTTTTACACCAATTGCTCGCGTGCTTTCGGTATCGATTCCAAAGTCATTAAAGGAAGCGATCACTGTCGGTATCGGGTTGTTTTTAGCTTTCATCGGCTTGCAAAAAGGTGGTTTAGTCGTTTCGCATCCTAATACTGCTGTTGCAATGGGGAAATTAAGTAGTCCTATCGTTCTTGCAACACTACTTACTCTTATTGTGGCACTTGTGCTATTTGTTCGTAACGTACGTGGAAACTTTTTATGGACGATTGCAATTGGAACTGGTATTGCATGGCTGTTTGGTCTTGTTGATACGAGTCAAATGGGAAATAGTTCGTTTTCATTCGCTAATTATGGCGATGTGTTTGGAGCTATGTCATTTGGAAAACTTTCTTCCTTACCATTTTGGATTGCAACATTCTCCTTAAGCATGGTGCTTATTTTTGAGAACATGGGACTACTGCACGGTTTATTAGAAGATGATCGTAAATTCCCACGTGCTTACCAAGCAAATGCAATTTCAGCAATGACATGTGGTCTATTTGGCACAAGCCCTACCGTTTCAACAGTAGAGAGTGCCGCAGGTATTACTGCAGGCGGAAAAACAGGTCTGACGTCTATCGTTACAGGGTTGTTATTCTTCGCATCACTGTTTGCGCTTCCGTTTGTCAAAATAATTCCTGATAGTGCCATTGCACCAATCTTAATTATTATTGGCGGTCTGATGATTACAAGCATTCAACAAATTCCTCTGAACGACTTTTCAGAAGGATTTCCAGCGTTTTTAATTATCGTTATGATCCCGCTCACATATAGTATCGCTGATGGCATTGCGTTCGGATTTATTGCTTATCCTATCTTGAAAGTTGCTCTTGGAAAGCGTAAAGAAGTCGCACCGTCCATGTATATTATTACATGCTTATTCTTAGCCATGTTCGTATTACACGCTATTGGCTAAGAAAAAAACACCGAGGAAATCCTCGGTGTTTTTTTACTTAAACCAACCTTTTTTATAAAACCAAGCCATCATTCCGCCGCCAATTAACGCCATTAAAATTAAGCAAATAAAATAACTATACTTCCCGCCAAGCTCTGGCATATGTGCGAAGTTCATGCCGTATACCCCTGCAATAAATGTTAACGGCATGAAAATAGTTGAGAAAACAGTTAATGTTTTCATAATATTGTTCATATGGTGGGAATTTAATGAAAAGTAACTATCTCGAATATCTGCTGTTAATTCACGGCTCGCTTCAATCATCTCTGTCAGTTTAAGCAAATGATCATGTATGTCTTTAAAATAAATTTCATGATCGCTTATACCGTAAAAACGAGTTGAATTTAAAATGCGATACAATAAATCACGCATCGGAATAATCGTACGCCTTAGCTTAGATAAATCTGTCCGAATATCAAATACCTCTTCTAGCACACTTCCTGCTGTCTCACCCGTTAAATTATCATCAATTGCATTTAAATGGTCTTCGATGTAATAAACAGGTGCGAAATAATCATCTACAATTTGGTCAATAATTGTATGTGCTACATGCAAAGGACTCTTCTTAATACGTTTCTTTTCACCGAGCGTTTTCCATACTCTTTCAATCGCATTGTTATGAGAGAAATGGAAAGACACTATATATCGATCACTAATAAATAAATCGATTTCATGCGGTTCTAATCCGTCTTCTCCGAATGCATGAAGAACTAAAAAGTTATATCCATCATAAAAATCTACCTTTGGTCTCTGTACATACTCTACACAATCTTCAATTGCAAGGGGATGGAACTTGAAGTGATCTTGTAAAATATATGTATACTCCTCTTTCGTCGGCTTATATAAATCAAGCCAATACCATACGATGTTTTCTTTTTTCGTTTCTTCTAGCGACACATCGTATAAAACTTCATTTTTTTTCGTTATTGCACAAATTCTAATCATAATTTCACCCATTATTATTATAAACAAAAAATAGTAAAAAAAGCCAAGGAGAAATCTCCTCAGCTTTTTTTATCCCGCTATTTGCGGGCAGTAAGACCCCTACCTCAAAATTCAGCGAAAGCAAAGAAGTTAGGTCTGGGTCGGGCTGCTCGTAAACGCCCGATTGGTGAAGGCTAATAATCAGTGGAGATAAAGCCCCCACTGATTAAAGTTTCACTTTATTACTTCGTTACAATTCCGTGTACTAAAGTTGGTGCATCTACGTGGTCTTTAGCGATTTTCATGTTCTCATAAATTTTCGCTTTTACGTCTTCAACATTTTCGCGGTTTGCGTAAATTGTAACAAGAGAGTCACCTTTTTTCACGCTATCGCCTACTTTTTTGCGAAGCATTAGACCAACTGCTAAATCAATTTCAGACTCTTTCGTTGCACGCCCTGCTCCTAAAAGCATTGCTGCTGTTCCGATTTCATCTGCAACGATTTCCGATACGTAACCGTCTTCTTTCGCTTCCACTTCAATTTTATATTGTGCTTGTGGCAATTTAGAAGGATCATCAACAACAGAAGCATCGCCGCCCTGCGCCGATAAGAACGTTTTAAATGCTTCTAACGCTTTTCCATTGTTCATTACTTCAATTAATTTTTCACGTGCATCTTCTAAAGATGAAGCTTGTCCAGCAAGGTATACCATTTGACTTCCAAGCGTTAAACATAGCTCTTCTAAATCTTTCGGTCCCTTACCTTGTAATGTATCAATTGCTTCTTGTACTTCTAATGCATTACCAATTGCTTCACCAAGCGGCTGACTCATATCAGAAATAACTGCCATCGTATTACGACCAACGTTATTACCGATGCGTACCATTGCTTCTGCTAAACGCTTTGCATCTTCATCTGTTTTCATAAATGCTCCTGCTCCAGTTTTTACATCAAGAACAATTGCATCTGCACCAGCAGCAATTTTCTTACTCATAATCGAGCTTGCAATAAGCGGAATTGAGTTTACTGTTGCCGTGACATCACGAAGTGCATACAATTTTTTATCAGCAGGTGTTAAGTTTCCACTTTGACCGATAACAGCAATTTTATTTTCATTTACAAGACGCATGAATTCATCATTTTCAATTTCCACATGGAATCCTGGTACTGCTTCTAATTTATCAATTGTACCACCCGTATGTCCTAAACCTCGTCCAGACATTTTCGCAACTGGTACACCTAAAGCAGCTACTAATGGACCTAATACAAGTGTCGTTGTATCACCAACACCACCTGTTGAATGCTTATCTACTTTTACCCCTTCAATGGCTGATAAATCAATTGTATCGCCGCTATTTACCATTGCCATCGTTAAATCAGCACGTTCTTGATCATTCATATCTTGGAAGAAAATTGCCATTGCAAGTGAACTTACTTGATAATCAGGAATATCACCATTTGTGTATCCTTCAACGATAAAGTTAATTTCTTCTGTCGTTAATGCTTGTCCATCACGTTTTTTTGCAATTAGGTCCACCATTCTCATTGTGAAGTCACCCCTTCATTTGTTTTACAATTGCTTTTACTAATGCTAAGAAGTTAGCTTTAACACGTTCTGTCGTTTCAATTACTTCATCGTGGTGAAGTGGCTGATCTAAAATACCCGCTGCCATATTTGAAATACAAGAAATACCAAGTACTTTCATACCCGCATGACGCGCTACAATTACTTCAGGTACTGTTGACATACCAACTGCATCTCCGCCAAGTGTACGAAGCATACGAATTTCAGCAGGTGTTTCATATACAGGACCTGTCATTCCAACATATACACCTTCTTGTACTTTAATATTTAAATCTGCTGCAACTTGTTTCGCCATTTCGCGAAGTTCTGGCGTATATGATGTAGACATATCAGGGAAACGTACACCCATTTCAGAATCATTTGGTCCGATTAATGGGTTCGTACCCATGAAGTTAATGTGGTCTGAAATTAACATAAGATCGCCTGGTTCAAATGATGTATTTACACCACCAGCTGCGTTCGTTACAACAACTGTTTCTACACCTAGTTCTTTCATAACACGAACTGGGAATGTTACTTTTTGCATATCGTATCCTTCATAGAAATGGAAACGTCCTTGCATAGCTACTACTGTTACACCTTGAAGTGTACCGAATACAAGTTGACCTGCATGTCCTTCTACAGTTGAAACTGGGAATTCAGGGATTTCACTGTATGGTACTGTTACTGCATTCTCGATTTCATCTGCTAATACACCTAGTCCAGATCCAAGGATTAGTCCTACTTGTGGTGTCTCTTGAAATTTCTCTTTTAAGTATGAAGCTGATTTTGTAATTAGTTCACGATTCATCTGTTTATCCCCCTATTTCTTTAGCTCGTTTAAGAAGCTTGTTCCATGTTCTGGCATTTTAACATTAAAGTTTTCTGCTACAGTTGCACCAATATCAGCAAATGTTTGACGAAGTGATAACTCTTGTCCGCCTTCTTTCATGCTTGGGCTATATGCTAATAACGGTACATATTCACGTGTATGATCAGTACCAGGATGTACTGGATCATTACCGTGGTCTGCTGTAATTAATAATAAATCATCTTCTTGTAGTTTTTCGAATACTTCAGGAAGACGTGCATCATATTCTTGCAGAGCTTCTCCGTATCCTTGTGGATCACGACGGTGACCGAATAATGCATCAAAGTCAACTAAGTTTAAGAAGCTAAGACCTGTAAAGTCCATGTTTAATGTATCTACAAGCTTATCCATTCCATCCATATTAGACTTCGTACGAAGTGATTCAGTTACCCCTTCACCATCATAAATATCAGAAATTTTACCGATAGCAATTACATCATAGTCACTATCTTTTAATTCATTCATTACCGTACGACCGAATGGTTTTAACGCATAGTCATGACGATTTGGTGTACGTGTGAATTTCCCAGGTTCTCCAACGAATGGACGAGCGATAACACGTCCTACCATGTACTTCTCATCTAACGTTAGTTCACGTGCAATTTTACAAATTTTATATAACTCATCAAGTGGCACTACTTCTTCGTGTGCTGCAATTTGTAGTACGCTATCTGCAGAAGTGTAAACGATTAAAGAGCCTGTTTCCATTTGCTCTTGACCAAGTTCATCAAGAATTTCAGTTCCAGAAGCTGGCTTATTACCGATAATTTTACGGCCTGTTTTTTCTTCTAATTCATCAAGTAATTCTTTCGGGAATCCTTCAGGGAACACTTGGAATGGTGTATCAATGTAAAGGCCCATGATTTCCCAGTGTCCTGTCATTGTATCTTTACCAGTAGATTTTTCTTGCATCTTTGTATAATATCCAAGCGGTTTCTCTACTTTAGAAATACCTTTCATTTCACGAATGTTACCAAGACCTAATTTCACCATGTTTGGCATTTGTAATCCATTCATATGTTCAGCAATGTGACCAATTGTATCAGAACCTAAATCACCAAATTGCTCAGCATCTGGTGCTTCACCGATCCCTACTGAGTCCATTACGACTAGGAAAATACGTTTATATTTATTCATAACTGCGACCTCCTATAAGTTCAGTTCTACTTCTTGTAGTATGTTCAAAACGCTATAAAGTGAAACTGTTATCAATGGGAATTATCTTTCGTCCTCATTATTAAACAGTACTGCTTTAAATCATTCTCTAACTTTTTCGTTTTACTTTCAAACGAATCAAAAACATTTCTAGTTTTTCCTAAGTCAGATGTCAGACATCTGATATTGATATCATAACATGTTTACGCTTTCTTTTTAATACATTTTCGTAGAATTTCTCATTTTCTTCACACTTCTATTGTAATCCATTCTGCAAAGAAGTGCTAATCATTTCATAACATATTTCCTAATATAAAAATAAAAAGCAGCTCTAAAGAGCTGCTTTTTATTTTACTTCTACTGTTTCTTCTTTATGTTCATGCAGTTCGCCTTTTCTTACATGCACTTTCACTTTGTAAGCACCGTTCTCTTTGAAAGTATGTTTACTTTCATACTCCCCTTTATTCCCTTCTTTCGCCGGAATAAATTCGTGTTTTTCAACACCATCTTTCCAAATCTCAAGTTGCACTTCAGCACCAGTTAACGCTTCTTCTTTTTGCTTTAAATGGACTTTCATTGTTGATTCAGCATTTGCTTTTATGTCACCGGCCATAAGATGAATCATTGTGTCACTTTTATGATCACCACTTTCTTTTTTCGCATCTTCTACTTTCGCATTCCCTACAGCAACTTTGTGTTCTGGCATAACGTGTATATCACGTGCATTTGTATGAGGAATAATATGATATACTCCATCAGTTTCAAATGTTTTCTCTACTGCATAAACACCTTTTCCTTTATGCTTACCATCTAACATCTCGTGTTTCTCGTCGCCATCTTTCCAAATCTCAAACTTTACGTCATCAGCATCCGTTACTCTTTCTTTTCCTTGTGTAACAAGTGCTTGTACTTCTGTTTTTTCACCAGGTTTAATTTCTTTCGGATTCGTTTGAATCGCTACGTTTATACTTTCAAGTTTCTTTTCTTTTTTCGGCTCTTCTTTGTTTGTATTACAGCCAGCCAACGCTAGCATCGCGATAAATAAAATCATAATAAGTTTTTTCATCATCATTTCCTCCTTCATTCCTTATTTAGTATAGAGGAAATACATTGTAATATTCTAGTCTTCCGCTGAAAACAATGTACGAAATGTTTGTGAAGTTTTTGTGAAGTACTTTACCCTTTTGAATCTATGAAAAAAAGAGCATAGTGACTATGCTCTCGGATGAAACTGTTTATATACATCTTTTAATCTAGTTTTTGAAACATGCGTATAGATTTGCGTTGTTGAAATATCTGCATGTCCAAGCATCTCTTGTACAGCACGCAAATCTGCCCCGTTCTCTAATAAATGCGTAGCAAACGAGTGACGTAACGTATGCGGTGTAAGCTCTTTTGCAATATTTGCTTCTTTCGCTAATCGTTTTAAAATTTTCCAAAACCCTTGTCTTGATAATCGATTACCATGATGGTTTAAAAAGAGTGCATCTACTGCTTTTTTACCCATCAGTTCTCTTCTTCCTTTTTCAATATACTTTTGAATTGCTTCCGTCGCTAAGCTTCCTAATGGAATAATTCTTTCTTTATTCCCTTTCCCAATGCAGCGAACAAACCCCATCGTTAAGTGCACATCTTCTAAATTCAATGCAATTAATTCTGAAACACGAAGTCCTGTTGCATACAATAACTCTAACATTGCCTTATCACGAATCCCAAAAGCACTCGTCACTTTCGGGGTCTGAAGTAATGCTTCTACTTCGTCGATTGATAATACTTTTGGCAATTTCCGTTCCCCTTGTGGCGTTTCAATATGTACCGATGGGTCATGCTCCACTGCTCGTTCACGAAGTAAAAATTGATGAAACGAACGAATCGATGCAATATGACGCGCCAATGTTTTTGAAGATTTCCCGTTTTCTTTTAAATGCTGCAAAAAGTTAACAATATGCAAGCGTGTCACTTCATGAAACGTCTTCGTTTGTTCTACATTTTGCAAATACTTCACATAGCTTTTCAAATCGCGTTCATAAGATACAACTGTATTTTTCGCCAAACCTTTTTCAACAATCATATAATGAATAAAATCTTTTAATTGATCTTCCAATCTACACTACTCCCCATTTTCATAGAAAAACATCATTCTATTTACGAAAGCATCCTTTTCCGGCTCCTCATTCCCTGATACTTTTTCTACAGTCTCTTCTTTTGGCTTTTCATAACGATGGTAACTTTCATATTCTTCATTTATCCATAGTATAGCGAAATAAAACAAAATCGTACAACTTGTAAATAATAAAAATACTTTCATCCCATCAAAAGTTAATTTTAAAGCTCGGCGCATTGTAAATTCCTCCAAAATATAAGTTATTACAACATATGCCAAGCTTTCACCAATTTATACCTTATTCAAATAAAAAACCTCTTCCTAGTTAAATAGGAAAAGGTTATTTTTCATCCGTTTCATTTTCTTGACAATTTTTACAAATCCCATGGAATGTTAAACGATGATCTTTCACCTTAAAGCTCCAGTCTCGTTCCACTTTATTCTCCACTTCACCAAGTAAATCTTCTTGTATTTCTTGTACAGCACCGCATTGTGTACAGATTAAATGATGATGGAAACGCTGTGCACCTTCTTGGCGTAAGTCATAACGCGAAACACCGTCCCCAAAGTTAATCTTATCGACAACTTTCAACTCAGACAATAACTCTAAAGTTCGATAGACGGTTGCTAATCCGATCTCTGGCGACTTTTCTTTTACAAGGAGGTATACATCTTCTGCGCTTAAATGATCTTCTTCATTTTCTAGCAGCACACGAACTGTTGCTTCACGTTGTGGTGTCAATTTATAGCTCGCTGCATGTAATTGCTTCTTAATTCGTTCAATTCTTTCTTCCATTCGGTACTACTCCCTCCTCGCCACTCTTACACCATTATATCAGAAGAAGGGCTCCTGTCAAAAGAAAAACAATAAAAACAAATTGATAATTATTCTCAAAAAGTATTTATTGTTTGTTAATAGCTTCCACAACTTCTTTCATTAAAACTGGTGATGCATACGCTTCGACACTGGAAGCAATAGCTAATACCGCTCCAATCACGAGAAAAAAGCATGTATAGCGAATTAATAACGGTAATAGTGGCTCAGTTATTTTCCGGATAAATTGATGTCTAATCATTCTCAAGGAAAAACTTGCAGCAATTGTTGTCATAACGAGAAATACAGGAATTATAATTAAATTTTGTGGCAATACAGATACAAATGCTAATAATAGTCCATTCCATCCGTGCTGACTTACTAAAAAACCTACTGTAAATCCAACAACTATCCCTTTTAAAAATAGTAAGATAAAAATGAGCGGCAACCCAATAATTGAAATCCCCAAAATCCAAATAAAGCCGATATATTTTAATTGCGAAAAGTAACTTTCTCGAAACATTTCGCCCGCGACAGCAAATTCTCCTTTAGAAACTTGTCCAAAAAAACGCTGTAAATAAAATGATAAATCTTGCTTTTGGTTTATTTGTAAACTATTCACAAGAATCGCTCCAAATATTACTCCCATCAGTAATAAAACCGCATTAAATATATATAGTGAAGAGTTTTCCTGTATGTGAGACATTACACGGTCTTGCCACGTTTTTCGCCACATTTTCCTTCCCTCCGTTCACACTCTTACTAAAAATGTATGAAAGAAAGAAAAAAAGTATGACGAATTAACATTGAAATTCCGCTCTACTTTGCTAAACTAAATAGTAGAGAATAGGAGGGATTTCTCTTGAAACCATTATTATTAGATTTTCCAACGTTATTTCAAACTGAGCGCTTGCAAGTACGTAAGCCGTTTCCGGGTGACGGTACAGAAGTATATGAAGCAATCCAAGCTTCTCTAGAAGACTTATTACCGTGGATGCCAATTACAGCTGAAACAGAAGAGAGTGCGGAAGAAATTGTTCGCGAAGCTCACGGACAGTTTTTACTTCGTGAAACACTTGATTTTCACTTATACGATAAAGTATCTGGTACATTCATCGGGGCTATTACTCTTAAGCCTGAAAACTGGGACATTCCAAAGTTTTCACTTCACTTCTGGTTACATAGCGCCTATACAAAACAAGGCTATATGACAGAAGCTGTTAAAGGTGCGATTCAGTTCGCTTTTGATAAGCTAGGTGCTAGAAGAATTGAAATTCGTACTGATGCAACAAACGTGAACGCATGTAACTTAGCAGAACGTCTAGAATTTATTTTAGAAGGTACAATGGAAAATGATTTCCTAGCACCAGATGGCAGCTTACGCGATGCACGTGTATATGCAAAAATTAACTAAAAACACTCGCCTTAGGCGAGTGTTTATTTTTGTAATTGTAAATATTGTACTGCAAACATCGTCTTAGCATCATGAATGCGAAGGTCTTTCATAAGATCAACCGCTTCTTCTAATGACACTTCCATTAATTCCACAAATTCATCTTCATCTAAAGCTGCTTTATTTTCTTTTTGTTTTAATCCTGTTGCTTTATATACATATAAAATCTCATCTGCAAAACCAGGTGATGTATAGAAAGATGTAATAAGCTCCATATTTTCACATACATATCCTGTTTCTTCTTCTAATTCACGAACTGCTGTTACCTCTGGCTTTTCCCCAGGTTCTAACTTCCCAGCTGGAATTTCCACAATTGTCTTTTCAAGAGCTTTACGATACTGCTCGACAAGTACAATTTTCCCTTCATCAGTAATAGCAATAATAGCAACCGCCCCAGGGTGATTTACGATTTCACGTTTACTCATTTCTCCATTTGGTAATACTACATCATCAACACGAACTTTTATAACTCTACCATCAAAAATCGGTTCAGTTTTTACTGTTCTTTCTGCAAGATTACTCATACTACTTCATCTCCCTGTTCTATTTCCTAATCGTTCTTCATACATTTTACCACATTGAAAGGAGCGTGATAGAAATGAAAGTTTACATTTTACCAAATCGCGTCACTTTAGTCGGCAAAGCATGGCAAATTCGTCATAAGCTAAAACAATATGGCAAAGAGTATACAACTGTACAAGAGTGGATTACAGCAAATAAAAAGTAAACGTTTGTCAACCTCCTTCCCCTTTCGTACAATAAAGATAAGGAGGTTGACCTATGAAAAAACGTCAATTAGGAAACTCAGATTTATATGTTACGGAAATTGGATTTGGCTGTATGTCTCTCGGTACATCTGAGGCTGAGGCTATGCGTATTATCGATGAGGCAATCGATTTAGGAATTAACTTTTTTGATACAGCGGACTTATATGATTATGGATTAAATGAAGAATTTGTTGGAAAAGCTCTGAAAGGAAAACGCGACCAAATTGTTCTTACAACAAAAGTTGGAAATCGATGGACAGAAGAAAAAAACGGCTGGTCTTGGGATCCTTCTAAAGCTTACATAAAGGCCGAAGTAAAAGAGAGTTTACGTAGACTTCAAACAGATTATATTGATTTATATCAACTGCATGGCGGGACGCTTGAAGATCCTATAGATGAAACAGTTGAAGCCTTTGAAGAATTAAAAAAAGAAGGTATTATTCGTCATTATGGCATCTCTTCTATACGTCCAAATGTCATTCGTGAGTATGCAAAACGATCAAATATCGTTAGCGTATTAATGGAATACAGCCTTTTAAATCGTCGTCCTGAAGAATGGTTCCCACTTCTTAATGAACATCAAATTAGTGTCATCGCACGCGGACCACTTGCGAAAGGCATTTTAACTAACAACAATGCAAGCAAGATAGAAAGAGTGAAGGAAAAAGATTACCTCTCCTATTCTTATGATGAATTAAATATAACACTCGCGAGTGTAAAAGAACTTATAGGAGAAAGATCTTTGACTGGATCGGCCATTCAATACTGCTTACATAATGAAGCTGTTGCATCTGTTATACCTGGTGCAAGCTCTATTCAACAGTTGCAAGCAAATGTACATGCTGGGGAACAAATGTCTTTAACAAAAGAAGAATATAAACAACTTCAGCAAATTGTTAAATTTGATACATATGCTTTACATCGTTAAAAAGGCGCTACCATACTGGTAGCGTCTTTTTATAACGTATCATATTTATCAGGATTCGTTCCTACATGTAAATTACGATTTAACGTATTAATTTGATCCATCTCTTCTTCAGTTAATGAGAAATCAAAAATAGTAAAGTTCTCTTTAATACGAGATGGCGTAACAGATTTAGGAATAGTCACAATCCCACTTTGAATATCCCACCTTAATATAACTTGTGCAGGTGACTTTTCATATTTTTTAGAAATAGCCTGAATAATTGGATGCTGGAATACTTTGCCGCCTCTCATTAAAGGACTCCACGCTTCCATTTGAATTTGCTCACCTTGACAGAAATCACGCAATTCAAATTGCGCTAACATTGGATGAAGTTCAACTTGGTTTACCATCGGCTTCACTTTGCAATTTGGTAATAACAGTTCTAAATGATGTTTATGAAAATTAGAAACACCAATGGCGCGCACTTTACCTTCTTCATATAACTTTTCTAGAGCACGGTACGTATCAACATACTTCCCTCTTATCGGCCAATGGATTAAATATAAATCTACATAGTCCATTTGTAATTTCTTTAAACTTTTTTCAAACGCCTCGAGCGTCCCCTCGTACCCTTGATCGTCGTTCCAAACTTTTGTTGTAATAAACAAGTCTTCTCGCGAGATTCCAGATTCACGAACCGCTTCTCCGACACCGCTTTCATTTTCATATACAGTTGCTGTATCAATCGAACGGTATCCAACTTCTAACGCTGTTTTTACTGCTTGTTTAACTTCGTCGCCTTCTTTCGCTTTATAAACGCCTAGACCAATCATCGGCATTTTCACACCATTATGAAGTGTAGTTGTTGGAATATGCACAGTCTTTCTCCCTTTCATTGTTACATTTTTATAAACCACAACTTTATTTCAACAAGATTCATTCAAAATGTCAAAACATACGTACAGTTTACATAATAATTTTATACATTTTTAAAAAATAACGTGAACTCATTCATTCACGTTATTTTTTATCCATTTCTTCGCTTTTTCATCAACATTATGTACAAACTCATTTTTCCCTTCCGTATATAACGTACCATCATATGTATATTTTTCGGCTAGTTCTTTCTTTAGAGCTGCATACGCCTCTGCTTCTTCACAATGAGCCATCATATAATCACGAAATGCTAAATGCCTTACTATCTCAGGATTTCCTTTTTCAAATACGTGTAAGTGATACGAACGTTTTTCCTCCGTTCCATGAATAAAATAACGGCGGCCTGAAATACCATTTTCTCCTTTAATGATGTAACCCAGTTCTTTAAATTGCTCATTCCATTGATCTACTCTGTCAATACTTTCTACTTCCATGATCATATCAATAATAGGTTTAGCTGCTAGTCCTGGCACTGATGTACTTCCAATATGATGAATTTTCACCATTTCTGGCATCGCCAATTTTAATCTTTCAGCCGCCATTTGAAATTTTTCACCCCAATGATTTTCATGCGGAACGACTACAATTTTTCTCATTCTAACTCCCCTTTTCTTACAAACTCGTCAAAAAAATGATCAGTGGCATTTCACTGATCATTTTTTATTATTTAAAGTCTTTCCAAGTAAGGCTACTTTCACTTAACAGTTCTTCAAATGATTTATTCTTTTCACGTTCTTTTTTCTCTTGACGCTTTCTTTCCAGTTCTGCTGCCTCTTTTTTCTCTTCTCTCACTTGCAACTCTTTTTTCTTATTCTTTAATTGTTGCATTAACGAATCGTTCAATTGATCACCTAGTGTAAGCGATTCTTTCTCTGGTTGATTCATTTGAGAGTGTCTTTGTGTTTGTTTTTGCTTCTTTTTCTTCATACTAATCACCTTTTACTTTTTTCTCCATTATAGAGGATACACGACGAAATCGACAATAAAAAAGGTACATTACTCCCCGATTCTCTATTATTCATTTTTTGTAAATATGTTAATTTTTCGAAAAAACTAAATTTTACTATAGATATAATCCTATTAATCTATTAAAATTATGTCGTATGATGTCAGATTATAAAAAAAGGAGAAATTAATTATGTGGAAAAAAATTATTCCTGCTGTCGCTATTTTAAGCACCATGACTTTTTCAAGCGTGTTCGCCGCTCCTCCATCTCAGACTCCTGCTGAACAAAACCGATACATAGACGTACAAATGCTTGGTATTAATGATTTCCATGGACAACTAGACACTGTAAAAAAAATTAACAACAAAGAAGCTGGTGGTGCTGATTACTTAGCCACTTATTTAAAAGAACGTAAAAAACAAAATCCAAATACACTTCTTGTACATGCTGGAGATATTGTCGGTGCTAGCCCACCAGTTTCAGCTTTATTACAAGACGAACCCACTATTGAATTTTTAAATGACTTAAAGTTTGATGTTGGTACAATTGGAAATCATGAATTCGATGAAGGTATCGATGAAATGAAACGCCTCATTTACGGTGGATATCACGAAAAAACAGGGAATTTCAAAGGAGCAAACTTCCCTTATGTCGCTGCAAACTTCTATAACAAATCAACTGGCCGCTTATTTTTACCACCATTTACTGTAAAAATGGTTGACGGAGTTCCTGTAGGATTCATTGGAGTTGTTACAACTGATACGCCAAATGTCGTTATGCCTACTATGCTTAAAAATGTAGAAATCACTGACGAAGTAGAAGCTATTAATAAATCAGCGCAACAATTAAAGCGTCTCGGCGTTAAATCTATCGTAGTCCTTGCACATGTTGGCGGAACAACTGATGAGTATGGTGTAACAAATGGAGACCTCACTCGAATTGCAAATGAAACAGATCCAGAAGTTGATGTTATTTTTGGCGGACATAGTCATACGTATGTAAATGGTACAGTTAATAATAAACTTATCGTACAAGCAAATTCTTATGGAACGGCTTTCTCAGACGTAGATGTAACGATTGATAGAAAAACAAAAGATATTGTTAAGAAAAAAGCTGAAGTTATTACAACGTACCATGAAGGTGTAGAACCTGATAAACAAGTAAAACAAAAGTTAGATCAATATAAAGAAAAAATTGCACCGCTTGTAAATGAAGTTATTGGAAAATCTACAGCAGCTATCGACCGTAAACAAAACGATGCTGGTGAATCTACTCTTGGAAATGTAATTGCCGATGCACAGCGCCAAACAATGCAAGCGCAAATCGCTCTTATGAATCCTGGCGGCATTCGTAATGACTTAGACGCTGGAGATATTACATGGGGCGAATTATACGGTATTCAGCCTTTCGGGAATCAATTAATTAAAGTAGATTTAACAGGTCAAGATATTCGCGATATTTTAAATCAACAATGGCAAAAAGGCGCAACGAGAATGCTCCAAATCTCAGGTATTCAATATACTTGGGATGCAAATCAACCGAATGGTGAAAAGGTTACGAATATCCATTTAACAAATGGTGAGGAACTAGTTGCCTCTAAAACGTATAGCGTAGTTGCAAATGCTTTCCTAGCTTCGGGTGGTGATGGATTCGTATCATTTAAAAATGGAAAAAATGCTGAAACGGGTCCAAACGACTTTGAAGCGTTAGTCGATTATGTAAAACAATTGAAAGAACCAATTCAGCCAATTATTGATGGACGGATTCAAAAATTAAATTAAATATTTTTCAAATAACTGTATGTGCTGTAAATGGGAAATGTCATCCCCTATAAAAGGAGCACTTTTCATTACAAATTATACGCACATACCCTTTAACTTTTTCGTAATATACATGAACCTGAAAAAGGATACTCGTTCTTACTTTGAACATAGTATCCTTTTCTTCATTTATCTAAATGTGATACCTCATTAAAATCATATCGTTGCAAAAATCCCTGTAGTGCCTCTTCTACAATTTTAGACTTTTGAATCCCTTTAACTTCGGATATAACATCTAATCTCGCTAATATTTCCGTATCAATAGAAAAGGTTCGTTTCTTTTTCTCTGAAATTCCACTTATAATCGGCACGCTTACTTCTTCTCTTTTTCTTAACAATTCATAAATACTTTGCAATTGTTCATAAATTAGTAATTGATAATCCGTTTTTGCATATTGAAGGGCAGTAGCTTCTTGGAGTTGCAAATGACGCGGTTCTTCTCCATCGCCTATAAAGACACGCTTTTTCTGCTCCCCATCATATTCATATCCAATCACCCTTAATTTTTTGGATAAAGTATAAGGGCTCATTTCAAGACGTTTCGCTATAATAGCGATTGATTCGCGCCTATTTAAAGAATCAATAATTTCTCCAATCGTCACATTCTCCCTCCTCTCTTAATCGCCTAAACTTGAAATCAAACCAGTATGTTATGATACAATGATTTTCTAGTAGTATATGCAAAAGAAAGAGCCTGTGCGATTCATACCATTTAAGAGAAGGAGGTTTACATATGCTTTTTCGTAGCCATACCCCTCGGTTTTATAACGAAAAGAAGCAATTAATCCCTAACAGTATCGCTACGATAGAAAGCGTTATGATTAATGACCGGAAACAATCTCTCCTTATACGCGGACAAAACGTGGAACAGCCTATTTTATTATGCTGTCACGGCGGTCCTGGTATGGCACAAATCGGCTTTATTCGCCATTTCCAAAAAGAGTTAGAAAAACACTTTATCGTTATTAATTGGGATCAGCGAGGGGCAGGTAAATCCTTTTTATGGCGGGATATCCAAACAAATTTTACGATTGATCAATTTGTTTCAGATGCAAAAGAGGTTATTCAATATCTTCTCAAACGCTTTAATAAGCAAAAATTATTTCTCGCTGGTCATTCTTGGGGGAGTATTATCGGACTACAAATCGCTAGTCAATATCCCGAATATATAGAAGCATACATCGGCATCGGTCAAATCGTACATATGAAGCAAAATGAAGAATTACTATACCGACATTTAATTAGCTCTGCAAAAAAACATGACCATAAAAAGGCATTAGCTTCTCTTTTAAAATTAGGGAAACCACCTTTTTTAGATACGAGGCGTCTCATTATTCAAAGAAAGTGGCTTGGTACATTTGGAGGAGCAATACAAAACGGATCTTCCTTTTCTTTCATACGAAAAGGTTTCTTTTCTCCTGAATATACGCTATTAGACTGGTTCAAATTTCTCGCAGGAAATTTAAAATCCGGAGTTTTATGGGAAGAGATGCTAACAATCGATTTCTTTTCGTCTATTTCAAGTTTATCTGTTCCTGTTTATTTTTGTTCTGGTCGCTATGATTATCAAACTCCTTATGCACTCGTTCAACAATATTGCGATATCATTCAAGCTCCTATTAAAAAAATGGTTTGGTTTCCCAACTCGGCACATTCTCCAGATTTAGAAGAGCCTGAACTATTCGCCAAATCTTTACAATCAATTAAACAAGAACTATCTTTTCAACATACATAACAAAAGGCTCTTTTACATTTCATAGAAAACATTTTATAATGATATGTCGCAAGTATATGTCACTGCAAACATTTGCTTGCCTTAACAGAATAAAAATTAGGGAGATTATATTTATTATGAACGCTGTACTCATCGCAGTAGCAGTCATGCTACTGCTTAGTTTGTTACGTGTCCAAGTCATTGTCGCTATTATCGTTGGAGCTTTAACAGGCGGACTTATCGGCGGACTCGGTATTTCAGAAACAATTAGCACTTTTACAGCCGGTCTTGGGAACAGTGCTCCTATCGCATTAAGCTACGCAATGCTCGGTGGATTTGCTATTTCCCTTTCAAAAACAGGACTTCCTGATGCAATGATCCAATCCGCTTTAAAATGGATCGGCAACGAACAAGACACGAAAAAACAAGTCTATTCTAAAATACTTATATTATTTATCATTTTAACAATGGCTTGTTTCTCACAAAATATTATCCCTGTTCATATCGCCTTCATTCCGATCTTAATTCCAGCACTTTTAAAAGTATTAAATGAGCTGAGGGTGGATCGTAGGCTTGTAACATGTCTTATTACATTTGGGTTAATTACCCCTTACATGTGGGTCCCAGCAGGATTCGGAAAAATTTATCATGACGTATTGCAAACAAATGCTGCGCAAAGCGGTCTTACATTTGATGTCGCACTTATTCCAAAAGCGATGACTATTCCTGCAATCGGTATGATTATCGGATTATGTGTAGCGGTTTTCATTACATACCGAAAACCACGTACATATGAAACAGAACAAATTCATGCTGCTGAGAATGAAATCGTTCCCTATACGAAAAAAAGCATTACTTTTGGCTTATTATCTATAATTGCTACACTAACTGTTCAATTAACAACAGAATCAATGATCTTCGGTGCTTTAGCAGGTATTATCGTCTTATCAGTTAGCGGTAGTCTCCCTCTTAAAGAAGCAGATGCTATTTTAACAAGCGGAATGCGTATGATGTCCTTTATCGGATTTGTTATGATTTCTGCCGCTGGATTTGGCGCTGTTCTTCGAAAAACTGGACATGTTGAATCTCTTGTGCAAACGAGTGCACATATAATCGGAAATAATAAACCACTTGCTGCATTTCTTATGCTCGTTATTGGTCTTCTCGTTACGATGGGAATAGGTTCTTCCTTTTCAACCATCCCAATCTTAACAACAATTTTCGTGCCGTTATGCGTCCAGCTTGGATTTAGTCCGATGGCAACAATTGCAATTATCGGTACAGCCGGTGCACTAGGTGACGCAGGTTCTCCAGCATCTGATAGTACACTTGGACCAACATCCGGTTTAAATGTTGATGGTCAGCACCACCATATATGGGATACGTGCGTTCCAACTTTTCTGCACTATAATATTCCGTTACTTATATTCGGCTTTATTGCCGCGATTACACTTTAAAAGGTGCGTTTTTAAAACGCACCTTTACTTTGTTGTTTCTCTCTCAATGAATCTAAATTCTATTTCTACTTCTTGTCCCACTTGTTTCTTCTTTATTTTTCCTATTAACTGCTGAAAAGCTATTTCCCCATTTTCTTCGATATAACTTCCAATCGTCGTTAACGATGGGCTTATCCATTCACCCTCTACACTCCCGTTAAATCCAACGATTTGCAACTTACCTGGTATATGAATATTAAGAGTTTTCGCCGCCCTAATTACCTCAATAGCGACCTTATCACTTGAAGCTACAACTCCATCTATGTATGGATGTTTTTGTAACAATTCAAGGAACTGCTGATTCGTATACCCTTGTACAATTTCCTCTCGATAAGAAAGTCCTTCTTTCCAAGTAGTATCTAGAAATCCTGCCACATGCTCTTCCATTTCTTCACTCTCTACTCCCTCACCGATATAAGCAAGAAACTGGCAGCCTTTCTCTTTTAATAAAGAAACAGCTTTCTGTCCACTTTCATAATAGCTCATAAGAGATTGTCGTTCTTCAAGCACAGCGAAAGGAAGTGAGATTTCTCCTATACTTTGAAAAACAGATTTCGTCATTATAACGCCTGCAATGTTATTTTGCTCCAACATATCTATGTATCTATTCTTATTTTCTATATTACAAACTATTACTTGATACCCTTCTTTATATGCTATTTCCTCAACGAAACGGAGCAAAGTGATATATGATGGATTATGCAAATTATCTACAAGTAATGCAATCATCGTTGAAGGCTGTTTAAATAAAGGCTTTGCTGTAGCATTCGGTCTATATTGTAACTCTTCAATTGCTTTTTTTACTTGTTTCACCGTATCTTCATGGACATATCCTTTTTCGTTAATGACTCTTGAAACGGTTGCGACTGAAACACCGGCCAATTTTGCAACATCACGTATAGTTGCCACATCGTCACCCCTTAATATGGTAATAGATTACAATTTTAAACTAAACCAAAATATAACATTCGTCAAGATTATTGTTTTATATTTCTGAAAATTGTTACACAACTTCCACTCTACTCATAAAATATACTCCAGCTGAATTTCATGTGAAATCGCGATATTATCATAACCAATAAACGGAATTTCTTTCTTTATTTTTCGTGCTTCCTTTACCGCATCAATATACAAATTCGTCATCATGAAGTTACGTTTTTGATAAAAACGAAGTGCGTTCATATTATCATTCGTCGTAATGAGCCACACTTTTTCACACTCATTTTCCCTTGCCATTTGCAATACACAATCCACCAGTTTTGTTCCAATCCCCTTTCCTTCCTCAAAACTATTTAACGATACAATTTCACACATGTTTTCTAGCACTTCGCACGTTATAATTCCCACTATTCTGTCATTTTTAAGTGCGATAAAACCAGGTAATTGTTCTAATTGATGTGCTCTGCCTCGCGAGACCATCATTGAACTCCCCCAGTTTTCACACATAACCCCCCGAATTGTTTCTTTCATTTCTGATGTAATTTTTTGTATATAAACCATATACGATTTCTCCCCTTTTCACATCATTGTGATACAATGTTAGTGTATCATATGTAGAGGTATTTGGAGGATGAGGTAAAGTATGAAACGTTTTTTTACAGCATTGTTTACTATACTAGGTGCACTAACTGCGATTGGGATTTTCTTTACAAATAAAGTTATGTACTTGAAGAAAAAAACAGAGGAAGAAGTTTTAGAACGCGAAACGCGAAAACATTTTCATTTGGACGATTTTAAGGCTATTCAAAAAGAAGAGGTTCACATCCCTTCTCAATTCGGATATGAACTTCATGGATATTACATGCCAGCTGGTCATTCTAATAAATTTATGATTTTTTGCCACGGTGTGACTGTAAATAAAATGAACTCTGTTAAATATGCAAACTTATTTTTAAGCAGAGGATATAACGTATTTATTTATGATCATCGCCGTCATGGTAAAACTGGTGGTAAAACGACAAGCTACGGCTATTATGAGAAACATGATCTAAAGTCAGTAGTTGACTGGCTAAAAGATCGTTTTGGAACGAATATTACACTCGGAATTCATGGGGAATCTATGGGTGCTGCAACTCTTCTTCAATATGCGGGACTTGTAGAAGATGGTGCCGATTTTTATATTGCTGATTGTCCTTTCTCTGATTTTTATGGACAGTTACAACATCGTTTAAAGGTTGAATTTCATTTACCAAAATGGCCTTTATTACCTTTAGCAAATGCCTTTTTAAAAGTTCGTGACGGCTATACAATTCGTGAAGTTTCACCAATTGATTGTATAAAAAATATTAACAATCCTGTTCTCTTTATTCATAGTAAAGATGATGACTATATTTTATCTGATATGACGAAATCACTTTATGAAGCGAAAGAAAATAATAAACAGCTTTATATTGCAGAACATGGTGCACACGCTTGCTCTTATAATGAAAATAAAGAAGAGTACGAAGCTGCCATCGATCAATTTTTAAACACATATGTAAAAGAAACAAAAAACAGGCTTGCATAAGCCTGTTTTTTTACTGCGCTAAAACGTCTGTAACTTGTTCCATATTTTCAGAAATCCACTTTATTGCCTCATCTAGCGTCGGAAATTCCGTCGTTTGAAAGGTCACCTCATCTTGCAGTAACCAAACATCTTTCGGTTCTTGTCCTACACCTGCGATTGACCAATGAAGTAAACTATATGGATGATTATCATTCAAAAATGATGCCCACGTGCGCTCATTTGCAATATTTTGTAGTGTTCGTAATTTTTTATCCATCTTTCGTCACCTTACTCTAGTCAGTTATAAAAACTATTATAACACTCTCTTCTCTCTCAAACAAAGTGCTCTTTTTGTATTGTCAAGTACTCTCCTTGATTATATGATGAGATTAAGCGTTTGGGAAGGAGGGATAAGGTTGGCAAAAGTACAAATTAAAGTAAATGATAATGGCTCTTTTCGCGTTACAGGGGACGTGGAATTAGTTGACTCACAAGGGAATGTATTCCCAGCAAAACCAGCATTTTCTTTATGTCGTTGTGGTTTATCGAAAAACATGCCTTATTGCGATGCTTCGCATAAAGGCAAATTCGAGTCTGTTGTTAGAGCACCAGAGACAGAATAGTTTTGTACGTAACATGCACATTTTTTTGTGCATGTTTTTTTACTATTAACACCGTATACTTACAACATTTCTACTGATTTTATCCCCATTCCTATTACATCTATTTTCACACAATTCTTCACATTCGAATATTTTTCACTTTGCTTTTTTCTTTTTTGTGCTATAATGTGAGCAAACAACATCCTTCGGGGTCGGGTGAAATTCCCAACCGGCGGTGATGAAGCGAAAGCTTCTAAGTCCGTGACCCGTTTTCAACTCGAAAACGGTGGATCTAGTGAAACTCTAGGGCCGACAGTATAGTCTGGATGGGAGAAGGATATGTTTTCTAGTAATTTTATATAGCGAATACACTTTTATTTCAGTATGCATATTTTTAAAGTTTCATTTTGAATCTTTATATATGTTTTATTTTGTATACTTATGTTTCTATACTGAAATAAAAGGATACGACTAGCGTTGAAAGAATTTGATATTTTGCTAGGTTTTTTCCTTATGCCAAAATATCAGTCATCGTTAGGTTTCTTTCCTATACTTTCGTATTCGAACTATATTTCTAGAAATCACGTCTCCCAAACCCCAAGGATTCTATATCCTTGGGGTTTTTTGATTTTTTCAGGGGAGGTGAAGAGAATGACAGATCAAGAATATATGAGGATTGCCTTGCAGTTAGCACAAGGTACAACTGGACAAACGAGTCCAAATCCTATGGTTGGTGCCGTTGTTGTAAAAGATGGCAACATTGTCGGAATGGGTGCCCACATGCGTGCTGGTGAAGAACATGCTGAAGTTCATGCTCTTCACATGGCTGGCAAAAGAGCAAAAGGTGCTACCGTTTATGTAACACTTGAACCGTGTAGCCATTTTGGAAAAACACCGCCTTGCTGTGAATTACTCATTGAAAAGGGAGTTCAGCGTGTTGTAATTGCCACCCTTGATTGTAATCCACTCGTTTCTGGTAATGGAAAAAGGAGATTAGAGGAAGCTGGAATCAAGGTGACTACTGGTGTTCTTGAAGCGGAAGCAACTTTATTAAATCGATACTTTTTTCACTATATGAAAACGAAACGTCCATTTGTAACAATAAAAACAGCAATGAGCTTAGATGGAAAAACAGCGACTGTAACGGGGGAAAGTAAGTGGATTACAAGTGAAGAAGCGCGAGCTGATGTTCACCAATATCGTCATATTCATGACGCTATCCTTGTCGGTGTGAATACAGTTATAACTGATAATCCACACTTAACAACACGAATTCCAAACGGAGGTAAACATCCTATACGCGTTATTTTAGATACCCACTTACGAACGCCGCCATCTTCTCATGTCATAACAGATGGCTTAGCTCCGACATGGATTATTGTCGGTAAAAATGTAAATAAAGAGAAAATAGCGTCTTATGAATCTAACAATATAGCTGTATTCCAAATGAAAACGAAGCAAATTGAAATACAAGATGTCCTGTCCCTACTCGGGGAGAAACAAACTCTTTCTCTGTTCGTTGAAGGTGGTCAAACGGTACATGCAAACTTCTTAAAAACAAATAGTTTTAATGAAATTGTGACCTATATAAGCCCGAAATTAATTGGTGGAAAAGATGCACCCACCTTATTTGGCGGAGCTGGTTTTTCGAAGTTACAAGATGCACTTTCCTTAACAATTCAAGAGATGAAACAAATTGGTAATGATATAAAAATTGTTGCAACCTTAAAAAGCGAGGTGACAGAATGTTTACAGGAATTGTAGAAGAGTTAGGAACGATATCAAGCATGACTCAAAGTGGTGAAGCAATGAAGCTAACTATTAGCGCAAATCAAATTTTATCGGATGTTAAGCTCGGTGATAGTATCGCAGTTAACGGCATTTGCTTAACAGTAACTACTTTTACGACTACTTCATTCACTGTTGATGCAATGCCTGAAACAATGAAAGCAACATCACTTCGTATGCTAAAGCCAAGTGCCAAAGTGAATTTAGAACGGGCAATGGCTGCGAACGGACGATTCGGTGGACATTTCGTCACCGGACATATCGATGGCATCGGTACGATTTTAACTAAAAAACAGCATTACAATGCCATCTATTACAAAATAGCAATTTCTGATGAATTACTACGCTATTGTTTGCATAAAGGATCCGTGGCTATTGATGGCACTAGTTTAACAATATTTGATATAGACGAATCTTCAATTACAATTTCACTCATCCCCCACACAGTAAGCGAGTCTATAATCGGAGAAAAAAAAGCCGGGGACATCGTAAACATTGAGTGTGACATGATTGGAAAATATATTGAACGCTTTATTTCAAAGCCCGCAAAAAGAACAGATTCAATGACCGAAAGCTTTTTACAAGAAAACGGATTTCTATAAGGGGGAAGCACAATGTTTCATCGTATTGAAGAAGCTCTAGAAGATTTAAAACAAGGAAAAGTCGTTATCGTATGTGATGATGAAAACCGAGAAAATGAAGGCGATTTTATTGCTTTAGCAGAGTACATTACACCAGAAACGATTAATTTTATGATTACACACGGTCGCGGTCTCGTTTGCGTACCGATTACGGAGCAATACGCAGAACGTCTACAGTTAGAACCAATGGTTTCTCATAATACAGATTCACATCATACTGCTTTTACAGTAAGCATCGATCACGTTTCTACAACAACAGGCATTAGTGCTCATGAGCGCGCTACAACAATACAGGAATTATTGAATCCCGCATCTAAAGGAACTGATTTTAACCGCCCTGGACATATCTTTCCATTAATTGCGAAAGAAGGTGGCGTCCTTCGCCGCGCAGGTCATACAGAAGCTGCTGTTGATTTAGCAAAACTTTGCGGAGCAGAGCCAGCTGGCGTCATTTGCGAGATTATAAATGAAGATGGGACGATGGCACGTGTACCTGATTTACTAGAGTGTGCAAAACAATTTGATATAAAAATGATTACAATTGAAGATTTAATTGCTTATCGCCGCCATCACGAAACACTTGTGACGAGGGAAGTGGAAATTACATTACCTACAGATTTCGGTACTTTTCATGCAATTGGCTATTCTAACTCATTAGATATGAAAGAACATATCGCGCTCGTAAAAGGTGATATTTCAACAGGCGAACCTGTACTTGTACGCGTTCATTCAGAATGCTTAACAGGAGATGTATTTGGTTCGTGCCGCTGTGATTGCGGACCACAGCTACATGCTGCACTTGCTCAAATTGAGCGTGAAGGAAAAGGCGTTCTTCTCTATATGAGACAAGAAGGACGAGGCATTGGCCTCCTTAATAAGCTTCGCGCTTATAAGTTACAGGAAGAAGGGTTAGATACTGTAGAAGCAAATGAAAAACTTGGGTTCCCAGCTGATCTTCGTGATTACGGTATTGGCGCTCAAATTTTAAAAGATTTAGGCTTACAAAGTTTACGATTATTAACGAATAACCCGCGAAAAATTGCTGGCTTACAAGGTTACGATTTAGAAGTAACCGAGCGTGTACCGTTGCAAATGCCAACAAAAGAAGAAAATAAAACGTATTTACAAACGAAAGTAAGCAAATTAGGACATTTACTAAACTTATAATTAAGGGAGAGATAAATTATGGTATTCGAAGGTCATTTAGTTGGTACAGGATTAAAAGTTGGGGTTGTTGTTGGACGTTTTAATGAGTTTATTACAAGTAAGTTACTTGGCGGAGCTTTAGATGGATTAAAGCGTCACGGTGTAGAAGAAAATGATATTGATGTTGCATGGGTTCCTGGTGCATTTGAAATTCCTTTAATCGCTAAAAAGATGGCTGGTAGCGGAAAATATGATGCTGTTATTACATTAGGTACAGTAATTCGTGGTGCTACAACGCATTACGATTACGTTTGTAATGAAGTAGCAAAAGGTGTTGCCTCTTTATCACTACAAACAGACATTCCAGTTATTTTCGGTGTATTAACGACAGAAACAATTGAACAAGCGATTGAACGTGCAGGTACAAAAGCTGGCAATAAAGGCTATGAATCAGCAGTTGCTGCGATCGAAATGGCTCATTTATCAAAACAATGGGCTTAAAAAAAAGAGGCTGCGGCCTCTTTTTTATTTTCTCACCTTTTTTCTTACATCTTCTATTAATTCATCCATCGTTTTTCCTTCTGTTTTTATACGAAGAGTTTGTGCTGTTCTCCACACATTTTCTCTCTTTTTCGCTTCTTCTATAATAGAAATTTCCTTCCTCACTTCTTTTAAATCTTTTCCTTCTGTTTCAAGTCCAAAATGTTCAGCTTTCGTTCGAAAATGCTGTTCAATTCTTTGTTGCATTTCTTTTTGTTCAGGATTTTCAGCCGCTTTAACTGGATCAGCACTTATCGCTTTTATTAAAATCAGACAAGTCATAATGGCTAATATGTATTTGTACATGTAAAATCCTCCAACCCGATATAAATTACATTTTTACTATGTACAATTAGAGCTTGGAAAATTCGTCCACAAAAATTATTTTCTCGTCCAAAAGCGACTACTATCAAGCGTTAATGGACTTTTATTACATTTTATTTACAAAAAAAGCAAACCCTTTAAAGAGTTTGCTTTTCATCTATCTTATAGTGCACATTCTTCAATCTCAAATCCTAAATCTTCAATCATACCCCAGTCCGCAGTCGGCTCTTGTCCAGCTGTTGTTAAATAGTCCCCGACAAAGATAGAGTTTGCTGCAAATAAACCAAGTGGCTGTACAGAACGTAAATTAAGTTCTCGGCCTCCTGAAATACGAATTTCTTTTGTTGGATTTACAAAACGCATCATCGCCAGCACTTTTAAACATTCTACAGGTGTTAATTCTTTTTGCCCTTCAAGCGGAGTACCCTTTACAGCAACAAGGAAATTACATGGAATAGAATCCGCATCTAAACGTTGTAATTCAAATGCAATTTCAGCACGCTGCTCAATCGTTTCTCCCATTCCGAAAATTGCCCCAGAGCATGGCGAAATACCGGCTTGCTTCGCTTTTTGGACTGTATCAACACGATCGTCATACGTATGCGTTGAACAAATGCTATCATAATTGTTGGCATGCGTATTTAAATTGTGGTTATAACGATGCACACCAGCTTCTGCTAACTGACCTGCTTGATCTTCATTTAAAAATCCTAAACAACAGCAAATTTTTAAATCTGTCGTTTCACGAATTTCCTTAACTGCTCCAATAACGTGATTTACTTCTTTATCCGTTGGACGACGACCAGATGCAACAATACAATATGTACCTGCTTTACGACGAATTGCTTCGTGCGCTCCTTCAACAATTTTCTCTTGTGTCAACCATGCATACTTATCAATCGGTGCTTCTGAAATAATAGACTGTGAACAATACCCGCAATCTTCAGGACATAATCCAGATTTCGTATTTATAATCATGTTCAACTTTACTTTCTTACCAAAATGATGATGGCGAATGATGTAAGCTGCATTCATAATTTCTAAAACCTCTGTATCATCAGCTTCTAATATTGCAATTGCATCTTCTTTCGTAATCATTTTCTCTTCTACTACGTCGTATGCAAGTTTTTTCCAATCCCTTTTTGTTTGCACTTGTTTCATTTCATCTCTTCCCCTCTTTTGTTATATACGTAAATAAAGCATGATATGTTGCTACTATCCCTTCTTTTTCCGTGAAGTCTCTTTCGTA
The DNA here is from genome assembly GCF_001757995.1 of Bacillus mycoides. Taxonomy (GTDB): domain Bacteria; phylum Bacillota; class Bacilli; order Bacillales; family Bacillaceae_G; genus Bacillus_A; species Bacillus_A mycoides_B. Next base: position 444,511 of record NZ_LXLV01000062.1, read on the forward strand.
TATACGAAGCATCGTACGAAAGAGTGAAGGGCTTTGACAATAAGACTCTTCATTACTATTGGTCGCTCCTACTTTTCGAATAGAATGTAGGAATTCCCTAACTTCTGCAAATCTTTCTATGTAACATGTTTCAGAAACATATACATCTCCTAATGGATTTTTGCATATATTTACTAATTGTTCTTTCGAAACGAAGCGTTGTCCAATTGAAGTACAATTGTGTATCCCCTTTTCTTTCTTAGCACGTTGGAAAGACGTATGTAATTCTTGAAAAGTTGCATTACCAAACGTTGAAAATAATAATATTCCCTCTTCAGACAAATGGTTAAATAAATTTTTCACTGTCGCTTTTAAATCATTTAGCCATTGAAATGTAGCATTTGAAATAATGACATCATATGAATCTTCTAATTTTAATTGTTCAATATCTTCACATCGGAACATCACATTTTCCACATTATTTCTAGTTTTCGCGACTGCAATCATCTCATTAGCAAAATCAATGGCTGTAATATGCGCTTTCGGAAATAAATTTGATAATTGCTCTGTTACATATCCAGTTCCGCATCCAAGTTCTAAAATACGTATCGATGATGCTTCACTATACCGTTCCTTCAATGTAGGAAGTAACGAATGTGCCATCTTTTTTTGTACGTTTGCATATTGATCGTAAGATACCGCCGCCCCGTTAAACCGTTTTTGCAGTAACGTTTTGTTGATCATGTCGTATCCCCTCTACAAATTGAATAATTTCATTTGCGCAATATTCAAAATTCGTTACGCATAATGCATGCCCTGCCTCGCTTACTACTTTTAGCTTAGCATTCGTATTCTCTGTCATACTATGAGCTGCGGATAATGGACATATCACATCCTGTTCTCCATGAAGAAGTAACAACGGGACTTTGACATCTGTTAATTCGTTTCTCATATCTGTTTCTATTAAATAATCTAAGCCTAATTGTAAAGACTGAATCGAGTCTCCTTTAAAATTCAGCGCAATCTCTTCAAAACTCGTATTCTCCTTCAGCTCATTTTTTGTAAACATATTTTCATAGAAACGCTTCAAAGTATCTTCTTTCTTTCTCGTTAAATTCTTTTTCATACGTTCTACATGTAAAGAATTCCACCCACTTGTATAGTCACTTGTATTGGTAAATTTAGCAGTGCCACCTATTAAAACTATACCTTTTGCCTTAATCTTTTTATAAGATTGGATAGCCGCTAGCGCTCCTAATGACCACCCAACTAAAATCACATTTTCATCATTTGCTGCATCTATGATGCGCCCCGCAAATTCACTACTTTCTTTCACATTACGCCACTCTACACATTGAACAGAATATCCTTTAAAATACGGCAGAACTAAAGTCCAAACATCTTCTTCCATTCCCCATCCAGGAATAAAAATAATCTTCAGCTCTTTCATACTAAAAACCCCTCTTCTTTACCAATGCGAATAATATGCTGCGTTGCCCACTTTAAATCGGCTCTCGTATGTTGTGACGTAACTGCAAAGCGAATTCGGGAACTACCAACCGGAACAGTTGGTGGGCGAATTGCAATGGCTGCGATACCTACCTCTTGTAACCTTTCACTAAACCGTAAAGTATTTTCATTTGACCCAACTACAATCGGTACAATATGAGTTGAGCTATTCCCAATATCAAAACCAGCTTCTTGTAAATGCGTCCTGAAATATGTACCATTCTCTATAAGTCGCTCTCTTCTTTCGTTATCTTCTTTCACAATTTCAATTGCTTTTCGTATCGCCCCTAATGTTCCTGGTGGTAAAGCTGTAGTAAAAATCAAGCTTCTCATCATATTTTGTAAATACTCTATATAAATGGAATTACCCGTTAAATACGCACCATAACACCCTAAAGCCTTACTAAACGTCCCCATATGTATATCAATTTTTTGAGCAATATCTTTTTCTATATGAGATAATCCAGCTCCACCGATTCCATATATTCCACTTGCATGTGCTTCATCAACTATAATGATTGCCCCGTATTTCTCTTTAAGCTGAACTAAGCCTCTCAAATATGCAATATCTCCATCCATACTAAAAATCGTATCTGTTACGATTAATTTTCTCTTTTCAGGTGATGCCATTTTCAATAGCTTCTCTAAATGATCCAAATCATTATGACGATATCTTTTATGCTCTGCTCCGCTTAATACGATTCCATCAACGATACTTGCATGATTTAATTTGTCACTAAAAACAATATCGTGGCGACCAACTAACGAAGAAATCGCCCCAACATTCGCGGTATATCCACTATTTACAATTAAAGCTTTTTCAGTGCCTTTCCAATCGCATATACTTCTCTCAACCTCTTCATACAGTGGATAATTTCCTACAACGAGACGAGATGCTGTCGCTCCAGTTCCATATTTTCTTGTGCAGGCAATAGCAGCTTCTTTCAACCTTTCATCTCCAGCTAATCCTAAATAATTATTCGATGCTAAATTTAGCATCCTTTTCTTATTTCGAATAAGCCATGTCTCTTCGGATCGCTCTGTTACATGTAAATTACGATACTGCCCTTGCTCCTTTAATTGTTCTACTTTAGATTGAAGATGCGCGCGCCACGTTTGATTCATTTTGGATGAGCTCCTCTAATTTTGAAATCATAATATGCTCTTTTGCCGATTCTAATAATTCTTCCTTTGTAAACTCTCCTTCAAGGAATGGTAATAACCCTAAAACCGGCACTCCACTTAACTCCTCAATCATTATTTTATTTTCTTGCACTCTTTCTTTTTCACATTCTTTACAACCAGATAAAATTACACCTGCTACTGTTAAACCATGTGCCTTCGCATAAGAAATTGTTAAAACAGTATGATTAACTGTCCCAAGTGTAGGACGCGCTACTACAATAAGAGGGAGCTTTAATTCTTTTGCGAAATCAATTACTAAAGAGTCTTCTGTATACGGGACGGCAAGCCCACCAGCACCTTCTACAAATAGGCTATTAAACTCTTTTAGTAGTTCCTTATAGTGATCAGTAATTTCTTTTAACGTTACTGTCCTTCCAGCTTTTTTCATAGCAAGTCTCGGAGCAAGTGGTTCTTCAATGGAATAAGGACAAATTTTATCTTCTTTTGTCGGTACATCCGAGAACGCTTTTAGTCTTGCTGCATCTCCTTCTGGATTTGAGGCAACATGACCACTTTGCAATGGTTTATATACACCAACATTATGTCCACGCTCTCGAAATATACCTGCCAATGCTCCTGTCACTACCGTTTTGCCAACTTCTGTATCCGTTGCTGTTATAAAGAAACCACTCATTACTCTCCCTCCGTAACATCGAAGATTGCTTTATATAAAATGCGTAACATCTCATCAATCTCAGCCATTGTAGATGCAAGAGGAGGCATAAATACAATAGTGTTACCGAGTGGACGTAAAATCATGCCTAACTCTCTTGAGCGTTTACACACTTGAACGCCGACTCTTTCTGTCCATTCAAACGATTCTTTCGTTCCCTTGTTTTTTACAAGTTCAATACCAACCATTAGCCCACACTGACGAATATCTCCTACGTGCTTATATTTATTAAGAGCTTCTAATTGTGTTGCTACATATTCTGTTTTATGCGCAACATCTTCTATTAAATTAGTTTTTTCATATAGTTCTAAATTTGCAATTGCTACGGCACACCCTAACGGATTCCCTGTATAACTATGACCATGGAAAAATGTTTTTTGTTCTTCATAGTCTCCTAAAAAGGCATTATAAATTTCATCTGTCGCTACCGTAATTGCCACCGGTAAATAACCACCTGTTAAGCCTTTTCCCGCAGTTAAAATATCTGGCGTCACATCCTCGTGTTCACATGCAAACATTTTCCCGGTACGCCCAAATCCAGTTGCTACCTCATCTGTAATAAATAATATATTGTATTTTGTACATAAATCGCGAAGCCCTTTTAAGTATCCTTTTGGCATTGTAATCATCCCGCCAGCACCTTGCATTAATGGCTCCACAATGATAGCTGCTACTTCTTCATGTTTTTCTTTCAGCAATTCTTCCATTTCCTCTAAATGTTTCTTTACAATTTGTTCCTTATTATCTCCATAAGGAGAACGATATGTATATGGATATGGCATTTTAATTGCCTCAAATAATAGTGAACTATACACTTGGTGAAACAAGTCTATTGCTCCTACTGAAACAGCACCTATTGTATCACCGTGATATGCTTCTTTTAATGTAACAAATCTTTGTTTTTTCGGTTTTCCTTTATGCTGCCAATATTGAAAAGCCATCTTAATTGCAATTTCAACAGCGGTAGAACCAGAATCTGAATAAAATACTTTCTTCAAGCCTTCTGGTACAACCTCAATTATTTTCTCTGCTAATAAAATAGATGGAACGTTAGCAAGTCCTAACATAGTAGAATGGGCAATTTTATTTAATTGCTCACGAATTGCCTCATCTAGTTCCGGTACTTGATGCCCATGAACATTTAACCAAATAGACGAAACACCGTCCCAATATTCATTTCCATTTACATCGTATAGCTTTCTTCCCTCTCCACGTTCAATAATGACAGGATCTTCTTCTAGATAATCTTTCATTTGTGTAAATGGGTGCCATACATAATCTTTATTCTTCTTCGATAATTCTTCATATGTATAAGACGATTTTTCACTCGTGTTACTATTAACAGCCACAATTGTCACCCCTAATGTTAACTTGTTTATAAATATAGTTAACATTAAAAATAAATGACTGTCAATTATTTTTAAATCAAATAGTTCTTAAAAAAGAACAACTTATCATACGATAAGTTGTTCTACTTTCCATGTTGTATCTTTCCAATTTCTAAAATAATCTCTTCATCTTTTTTTCCTTCTGTATCAATTCCAAGTTGCTTAGCATGTTCAATTAATAAATCATGGCGCTGCTCAAACCTAGCGGTATCTACTTCTTTCGTAATCTCTTCTTTTGTTTTCCCCTCAGTAGAAACTCCTAGTTTCGCAGCTGTTTTTGCCATCGATTTCTTCTCTTCAGTTTCTTTCACTTTCTTCACTTCTGACTGCTGTATTTGCTTTTGTTTCGACTGCTCTGATTCAGCTGCAAAAGCTGTGTAAATTCCAGCACTTCCGCCAACGACTAGTAAGGTGGTAAAAAGAATTATTTTTTTCTTCACTCTTTCCTCCCCTTTCAAATTCATTATAACGCACATTTTCACAGTATTAAAAACATTTCTCCTTTATTTCCCTATAAAAATATTAAACATTTTTATTGACATGTATGATGAATATATGATAAAAATTTAACTAACATCATATGAATCGGCGTTGATAGGATTTAGTAGTATTTCGATTTCTGATTTCAGAGAGCTGGTGGTCGGTGCGAACCAGTACAGAGCGATTTATGAATTACCCCCTGGAGCTTCTTTTACGAAACGTGAGGAGTAGTGAAAGACGGTTTAGACCGTTATGTCTAAAGAGTGGTGAAACGACACTGTTTCACAATTTAGGGTGGTACCGCGAATTTTTCGTCCCTGCATATATTGCAGGGGCGTTTTTATTTTATTAGCGCATATCATATGACCCTTTATTTTGTGATACATTCCTTTCACAAGCTAGGGTGGTACCGCGATTTCTTCGTCCCTGCATAATTATATGCAGGGGCGTTTTTTTATCCAATCATTTCCGTATCATATAGAAGTGTCAACATTTACCGGTGATTTGTCACAAAATTCTAAATTTTAGAAGGGAATATATAATATTGGCGAATTTTATATAAAAAAGGCTATTTTCGATTAATTAGGAGGGAAAAACAATGGTTTCAAAAATTGAATCTGTTCTTTTAACAATTTTCATCTTTTTCTGCATTGGTTTTAGTGTTATTAAATTAGAAGTTTCACCGCATATCCCAATTTTATTCGGTATCGTTATATTATTAGCGTTTGGATTTATGAAAAAAATCTCTTGGTCTACTATGGAAAAAGGGATGATAAGTAGTATTTCAGCTGGTATTCCATCTATATTTATTTTCTTACTTGTAGGCGTATTAATCAGTGTTTGGATCGCAGCTGGAACAATTCCAACTTTAATGGTATACGGATTCCAACTTGTATCTCCAAAAATTTTCGTTCCTACTGTTTTTGTTGTTTGTGCAATTGTTGGAACAAGTATCGGTAGTGCATTTACAACTGCAGCAACAGTAGGGCTTGCCTTTATGGGAATGGGTAGTGCTCTCGGGTACGATCCAGCTCTTATTGCTGGTGCAATTATTTCTGGTGCATTCTTTGGGGATAAAATGTCTCCTTTATCTGATACAACAAACTTAGCTCCAGCTGTAACTGGTGTAGATTTATTTGAACATATTCGCAACATGCTTTGGACAACAGTCCCTGCTTTCATTATTGCTTTTATCGCATTTTTCATTTTAGGAAGCGGCACTAGAGGAGACGTTGATTTCACAAACTTTATTAGTACGTTAGAAAAAAACGCAACGATTTCTATCGTTACACTTATTCCGATTTTATTACTGTTCCTATTCGCATTTAAGAAAGTACCCGCAGTTCCAACATTACTTGCAGGAATCGTAGTAGGGATCATCATTCTATTTATTTTTAAACCTAGTACTTCTTTAGCTGATTTAATGAAAATTATGCAAGACGGTTACGTTTCTAAAACTGGTATAAAAGATATTGATAGCTTATTATCTCGCGGTGGTTTACAAAGTATGATGATGTCAATTGCTCTTATTTTCCTCGCTCTTTGTATGGGGGGATTACTACAAGGAATGGGCATTATCACGCAGCTGATGAATATCATCTCTAGCTTCGTAAAAAATAGTACACGCTTAATTATTTCTACTGCTTCAACTGCAATTGGTGTAAACTTCTTACTTGGCGAACAATACTTATCAATCGTTTTAACAGGACAAGCATTCGCTAACAAATACGATGAAGTCGGTTTAGAACGTCGTAATTTATCACGAGTATTAGAAGACGCTGGTACAGTAATTAATCCGCTCGTACCATGGGGTGTAAGCGGCGTATTCTTAACAAACGTCCTTAGCGTTCCAACAATCGATTATGTTCCATACGCAATCTTCTGTTTAGCTTGTCCAGTCTTAACAATTATTGTTGGTTTTACTGGATTTGGCCTTTCATGGAAGAAAGAAAAAGCAGTACCAGTTTCATAATATACACATAAAAAAGGATTACCATAATTGGTAATCCTTTTTTCATACAATGCTTTACTATCTATTTGCTTTCTTTCTTCTAAATAACATAAGTAATCCCGCTCCAACAAACGCAAGACCCGCTCCAATTGTAGAAGCAACACTTGCACCTGTTTTCGGTAAATCACGTTCCTCTTTATCAGCTTCTTTATTTTCACTTACAGTTTCTTTTGAATTTTGATTATCCGTTGTAGTTTGTCCAGATCCTGCGTTGTTTCCATCTTGTTTTGGTTCATTTCCATTATTACCTTCATCTGTTGGTGGTGTCGTTGGATTCTCTCCATTATTGCCATCACCTGTTGGTGGTGTCGTTGGATTCTCTCCATTATTGCCATCACCTGTTGGCGGTGTCGTTGGATTCTCTCCATTATTGCCATCACCTGTTGGTGGTATCGTTGGATTCTCTCCACCAGTTTCCTTATCACCGTCGTTCTTCTTCGTTATATCAATTGCATATTTAGCAAATTCATTTTCAGATGGTCCAACGTATGAGATTTTTCCATCTTTCTTTATATACTTTTGTGCATTTGGTGAAGAATCAAATGTTGTATTTAATTTATCTGCAACAATCGGTTTAAATGCCCAATTTTGATCAGCTGCTGGATCAATAACCGGTGTTTCTTGCATATATTTCACAATGATTTGACGCGTTTCATCTTGCGATTGGTATACAACCTCCCCTTTACTTACACCAGGGAACGTTTGGCTACTTCCACGATAGTTATTTGTAGCTACAATGAACTCTTGATTGTCAGCTACTGGCTTACCTTCATATGTCATATTTATAATACGATTCGTATTTGCATTTACAACTTTTCCATCTTTATCGTATTTCGTTGGCTGCGTTACGTCAATTTCATATTTTAAGCCATCTAAAATATCAAAATTATATGTAGGATAACCTATATTTACTAGTGGCTGCTCTTCTGTTTTCTTTGGATCAATTTGATTAAACTGACCAGCAGACATTTCAAGCCATTCTTTCACTTGTGCCCCGTTTACTTTCACAGCATATAATGTATTTGGATATACATATAAATCCGCTACGTTTTTAATTGCTAACGTTCCAGCTGGAATATCAGTATAATATGTAGCACCGTTTCGGCCACCCGCTTTAAATGGCGCCCCTGCAGATAAAACTGGAATTCCTTTATATTTACTATATTGTCCATTTTCAGCAAATAACTTTTCTACATACCATTTTTGTGCATTTGTCACTAGTTGTACAGAAGGATCATCTTGTACTAATGAAAAATAACTATTAATTGGTGCTGTCGTTTTACCTACAGGTGTATTCACATAATCAATTGTCGCTTCATGATCATCTTTAATTTCATTAACTAGTTTTTGATCTGATTGTACTAATGGGTTTCCTTTACTATCAGCAATCGGACGAAGTTGTGGCTTCGATTGCTCTTTTTGTACTTCCCATTTTCCGTTTACCTTTTTCAATTGCATATCAATAATACCTAAATTACTGCCAAAAACACCAGGCATTACAACTGGAACACCATTAAATACATCCTTCACTTCAGTATGTGAATGTCCCATTAATACTGCATCAACACCAGGAACTTCTGTTAAATAATATGATGCGTTTTCCATTTTTGGGGTACGGCCGCTCTTATCGACACCTGAATGAGCTAGTGCAACAATAACATCCGCACCTTGTGCCTTCATTTCTGGAACTAACTTTTTCGCTGTATCAACAATATCTTTCGCTATGACTTTTCCTTCTAAATTTGCTTTATCCCAGTTCATAACTTGAGGTGGAACAAATCCCATTACACCAATTTTCACCTTTTGTTTTTGACCTGATTCATCTTCTACTTCTTTTTCAAGAATATGATATGGTTTAAAGTAGTTTTGGTCGTTCTCTTCATTATTATCTTTATCGTCTTTATAGACATTCGAGTTAATAACCGGGAACTCTGTTTTACTAATCACTTTGTTTAAATAATCTAAACCGTAGTTAAATTCATGATTCCCAAGAGAGATGACGTCATACTTCATTAAATTCATTAAACGATATAATGGATGTGTATAACTAGGATCCACAGGCTTCTTCGGATCATTTATTTTATTCGCTACATAATCTCCAAGCGGTGTCCCTTGTAATGCATCCCCATCATCAAATAGGACAGAGTTCTTCGCTTCTTCACGTGCTTTATTAACAAGTGTTGCAGTTTGCACGAGACCTACTTTATTATCTGTTTTCGTTTGATAATAATCGTAATTCATTAAGTTAACGTGAATATCTGATGTTTCTAAAATTCGTAAGTTAACTGTACTCTCCCCAGCTTTTTCCTCTGCATGAGCTGTTGTCGGCAACACTTGCGGTGCTATAACGCCAATAGCAAGTGTTGCTCCAGCTAGCATTTTTTTTGACTTTTTCACAAAAAATCCCCCTTATACGATTACCCCAAAATAATGAAGTGAATCTCTATCAGTCCCTAACCACATACCTTTTTTCTTCTATTAGGGCGATGATTTTCACTTTATCTGACATTATCATATCTAAAGTACTTTCATACCGTCAATATTTTTTGACACACTTCTACAAATTTTCTGTAAAGTTATTGTAAAGTTTTCATAAACATATAATATGCCCTTACATTGCTTATACTGCTGAATATGATACAATTACCAATTACAAGGAGGATGAATTTATGAAAAAAGTCATCTTAACAATTGTTTGTCTCCTCCTTCTAATCATTTCTTATTCTAATTTTGAAAAGAACGATGAGACAAAACAAAAAGAAAATGAAGGAAAAACAGAAAAAACATCTGCCCCAAATTGGATTGATAAACAAACGAATGACTCTTTTTATCACCTCGTATTAGGTGATTCACTTGCAAAAGGATATGGCTCAACACAAGGGGGATTTGCCGAATTAGCCTCTAGACAACTAGAAGGACAAATTCATAAGCCAATTACGGTAGAAAACCTCGGTGTAAATGGTCTCACTACAGATCGTCTCGTTAAAAAAGTCCAGTCAGAAGAAGTTCAACAAAAAATTAGGGAAGCAAATATAATTACTATTAATATTGGAGGAAACAATTTATTTCGCTTAAATCGTGATGTAGGTGTTATAGATGGTATTAAAATGTTAAATAAAGAAAAATCCCGTTTTGAAACGGATGTAAAAAATATTGTAAAGACCGTTCGAGATCAAAATCCGAATGCTTTACTCATTCTATCTGAACTCTATAACCCTTTACAACTAGATGACTCCATCTCAAGTTATGCAGATATGTTTTTAGATGGTTGGAATGATTCTATTTATTCTATTTCAAAAGCACATCAACCGTCGATTGTTTTACCAATTCGCAAATTAATATCGAAGGATAAAAAAGATTTACTATTTGACCAAGTACACCCAAATGATAACGGTTATGCGATTATTGCCAATACATTTACAAAGCAAGTGTTATCCTACAAATATTAAGGCTACCATGAAACAATTCTATTTTTATACCTTGTCTTTTTTGTTACAATGATAGTGGAAGGGGGCCGTTATATGGAATCACGCGAGTGGGAACGTATTGTTGATCATCTTCTTTCGCTAGTGCCTCTTTTTTATCGCAAATTTATGCTTCCTGGAGAGTTTTCTTCTCAAAGACATATGCCGCCATCACATACACAGGTGTTACTGCTTTTGCATGAAAATGGTACATTAGCAGTTTCAGAAATTGGCAAGCGGCTAGCGATTTCACGGCCTAACATGACCCCTCTATTAAACAAACTTATTCAAGAAGAACTAATAGAGCGTCATTATAGCGAAAAAGATCGAAGGGTCATTTTAATTTCCCTAACAACTGAAGGGAAAATGTTAGTAAGTCAGTATCAGCAATTCATTTTAGGCAAACTAAAAGAAAATTTTCAAACATTATCTGAGGAAGAGCGTGAAAAGCTCATTTATTCTCTTAAAACCATTCAAAATTTAATTTTGAAAACAAACGCATAAAGCTGCTTCTAAATAGAAGCAGCTTTATGATTCGTAATAATTACCATAGTATACATTTGAATACGGCCATGTCATTAAATACGGTTTTTTCTCTTGAGTAACCTGTTGCTCAGGTTGTTGTAGTTGCGGCACTTGCTGTGGTTGCTGATACACTCCAAATTGTCTTCGCATATCATGTATCGGATAATATGTTGGATACGAGTATACTTGAGGTACGTAATAATAATACATTCATTCTCTCCCCCTTTTTCTTAAACATATTCAAAGGAGAAAATGAATGTGACATTCTTTATATTTGCACAAGTGGTTCTCTCACTTGTTTCTTTCTTTTCTTCAAACGTAACTTACGATTCTTTTCATATAAATAATGCACAACGAAGTATGAAATTACCCCAAACACAATTCCTATTATCGTCATACCAATTAATACATATACTTCACTCTGTAATAAGCTCTTTAACATCGTAAAAATATGGCTTGAAAACAAATCTGATATCGTAAATGGTTTATGATGTATTTTCTGTACATCAAATGGATAAATCGTTTTCCCTAACGCATAAGCAAACGGAAACAAAAATACTGGGAGAAACGATATTTTCCCAATAATATTACCAATGACTGCGGCTGGAAATGATCCCTTTGCTAACCTGACAATTGGATAAAATATTAAATATACGAGCGATGCCGTATAAATTACCAACATTTCTAAACCAAATCCAATAGCAAAACCTAACGACACTTTCTTTGCTCCTTCTGGCGATCGAAGCAACTTAAAATATTGAAACTTTAATATTCTCCACATTCGCTGAAAAAACGAATATGTTTTCTTAGTTGTTTTCAAATTCATCATCTCTTTAACTATATTTTTTATCTAGTATGTCCTTACATGATATGAAAAATAAAATTAGTTTTCTCTTTTTATTATAAATGATATAGAGATAATTAACTAAATATACATCCGACATTTCAATATAAAAAAACCTCCCTTTTAGGAAGGCTCTTCTACATTTTTAAATAAACTTACTAATAGTGCTTTTTGCGCATGCAATCGATTACCAGCTTGCTCAAAGACAACAGACTGTGGCCCATCTATAATTTCTCCTGTTACTTCTTCCTCACGATGGGCAGGTAAACAGTGTAAGAAACGATATGTTTGTTTCGCATGCATAACAAGTTCTTTATTGATTTGGTAAGGTTGAAATAAAGTATATTTCTCTTCTTCTCCCTCTTGCCCCATGCTCATCCAAACGTCAGTATAAATAAAGTCCGCTTCGTTTACCGCTAATTCAGGGTTATGCAAAATTTCAATTTCAGCTCCTGTTTCATCAGCAATCGCTAACGCTTTTTTAACAATTTCTTCATTCAGTTCATACCCTACGGGAGTTGCAACAGTCATATTCATTCCGACTTTTGCACTTGCTAACAATAGTGAATGACATACATTATTCCCGTCACCTACGTAAGCTAATTTAATTCCTTTAAACGTATGAACTTCTTCATATATCGTCATTAAATCTGCTAACGCTTGGCAAGGGTGATGATCATCAGTTAAACCGTTAATAACAGGTATGCTCGATTCTTTCGCAAGCTCTTCCACATCCGCGTGTGAGAATGTACGTATCATAATCCCATCAATATAATGAGATAATACTTTCGCAGTATCTGAAACCGTCTCTCCTCTTCCAATTTGCATCTCTTTCCCACTTAAAAACATTCCATGTCCTCCGAGTTGCACCATTCCTGCTTCAAAAGAAACGCGAGTACGAGTTGAATGTTTATCAAAAATGAGCCCTAATATTTTCCCTTGCAATAAAGGCTCCTGCTTATTCTTTTTTAAATATATAGCGAACTCAATTAAAGAAATGATTTCTTCTTGCGTCAATTCTTCTAACGTTAAAAGATCTTTCGTATTTAATTTCGGTACTTGTACAGTTGACATGAAATTTCCCCCTTATATTATTGATGCATTTTTTGTACAAACCACTTTTTTTATCATATATACTGCCTGTTCTAGCTCTTCATTCGTTACAATAAGTGGTGGTAATAGTCTTATAACATTAGGCCCTGCTTGTAATACGAGAAGTCCTGCTTTTTCTAATTGTTCTATGAAATTTGCAACCTCATGCTTACATTCGATTCCAATCATAAGTCCCTTACCACGAATACTTTGAACACATTCAACGTGTCGTAATTCTTCTTGCAATTTCTTTAATACGTACTCGCCCTTTTCCTGTACTTCTTTTAAAAACGATTGTTCCTTAATGAATTGCAATACTTCTTTCGCTGCAGTCATAGCAATATAATTCCCACCGAAAGTTGAACCGTGTGACCCTGCAGTAAAAGAAGAAGCTAGTTCTTTCCGGCCAATCATCGCTCCAACTGGAATACCATTCCCAAGCGCCTTTGCGATGGTAACGATATCAGGACCTATTCCCATTTGCTCATAAGCGAATCGTGTTCCTGTTCTGCCTATTCCAGTTTGTACTTCATCTATAATAAAAAGAGCATTGTACTGATTACATAGCTTTTCAATTTCCTTCAAAAAAGATGGATCAGCTAATAGTACTCCTCCTTCTCCTTGAATAACTTCTACCATTACCGCCGCCACTTCTTCATTCATTACTTCCTCTAATGCTTTTATATCGTTAAAAGGGATATGTAAAAAAGATGGAAGTAATGGACCAAATCCTTCTTTCACTTTATCTTGCCCCGTTGCGCTCATCGTTCCAAATGTTCTGCCGTGGAAAGATTGCTCACAAGTTACTACGAGAGATTTTCCAGTATGCTTACGTGCTAGCTTTAAAGCAGCCTCATTTGCCTCCGCCCCGCTATTACAAAAAAACACATAATCTAATGCTGTGTCTTCTGTTAATAACGATGCAACCTCTTCTTGTAAGGAATTCGTAAATAAGTTAGATATATGCCATATGTTTCCGAGTTGTATTTCTACTGCCTTTACAACAGTAGGATGACAATGTCCTAAGTTACATACTCCAATACCAGAAGTGAAATCTAAATATTGCTCACCATTTTTATCAATAACTTTCGCCCCATTGCCCTTTACAAACTCAATAGTTCTTCTCCCATACGTTTGAAAAAGATGACTTGTCATACGATACTCACTCCTTTCGTGACCGTCGTTCCAATACACTCTCCGGTAACTTCGGCAAAGTCTTTTGTACCATTCACGACACTTACCTTTTGCACTCCCATTTTTAATGATGTCAGTGCCGCCTGTACTTTCGGAATCATCCCACCTGTAATAACTCCTTTTTCTATAAAAGTAACAATTTCAGATTCATCCGTTTTCTTAACCAATTTTCCTTCATGTAATATCCCATCTACATCCGTAATAAAAATGAGCTCTTTTGCGGATAGTGCGGCCGCAATCCCAGCTGCAGCGCTATCCGCATTTATGTTATACACTTCATTATCATTTATCCCAATTGGAGCAATAACAGGAATATACTTCATATCTATTAAACTTTTTAATAAGACTGTTTCTACATCACTTACTTCTCCCACATATCCTATCTCTTCACCAACAGGTTGAACTTGAAGTAAATTCCCATCACACCCTGCAAGTCCTACCGCAAGCAAATTATGTTTTTGTAAATTCATGACAAACTTTTTATTTATACTTCCGCATAACACCATTTGAACAACATCCATAACTTCTTTCGATGTCACTCGCAACCCATTTCTTTTTTCTACTTTGATATTACAGTCTTCTAATTTAGCATCAATTTCTGGACCACCACCATGGACAATAACTACCTTATACTTCTGTTGCAATTTCTTTATACAATCAAAAAATACATCATCTACTTGATTCAACATGCTACCGCCGCATTTAACTACAATATAATCACTCATCTTCTCTCTCCTTATGTACGATAACAAGCGTTTATTTTCACATATTCATAGCTTAAGTCACAGCCCCAAGCTGATCCGGTCTCTTCTCCTAAATGTAAATACACATCAATCATAATTTCATGTTCTTTTAATTTCTTTTTCATTTCCTCTTCAGAAAACATTTGCGGTTCACTATTTTTTAACACAGCGATAGATTGAAGATTAATATCAATTATATTTGGATTAATCGCTACTTCACTTTGTCCAATACTGCTAATAATTCGCCCCCAATTTGGGTCTTCACCATGTATTGCTGTTTTCACAAGACTTGAACCGACTATTTGCTTTGCAATTTTCTTTGCCTCTTCATTCGTTCGAGCACCTAGCACATTTACTTCTATTAACTTCGTAGCTCCTTCACCATCTTGTGCAATTTTTTTTGCTAAATCTTCACATACCTTCTGTAAAGTAAATACGAAAGTTTCCCAATCTTTATGTTCCATATTCATCGTTTTCGTTTCTGATAATCCACTTGCCATAACGATGACCATATCATTCGTAGAAGTATCTCCATCCACCGTAATTTGATTAAACGTATGATTCGTAATTTGTGATAATACTGTTTGCAATACTTCATGCTCTATATTGGCGTCTGTTGTAATAAAACTAAGCATCGTTGCCATATTCGGGTGGATCATCCCTGAACCTTTTGCGACCCCAGCAATGGTCACTTCTTTCCCATCAATTATCATCTCATAGCAAGTTTCTTTCGTTATAAGGTCTGTCGTTAAAATTGCTTCACAAAAAGAATGAGCTTCATTTATTTCCTTTGTTGGCACAAGAGATTCGATTCCCTTTCGAATGATATCCATCGGTAAAGGTACTCCAATTACACCTGTTGAAGCGACTGCGACGTACTTTTCTTTTACTCCAAAGTGTTCCGCTCCTAACGTTCGCATCTCATAAGCATCTTGCAATCCTTTCATCCCCGTACAAGCATTTGCATTGCCGCTATTTACAACAATTGCTTGTAATTTCCCTTCTGCTGCTATGCTATCCTTCGTTACTTGCAACGGTGCTGCTTGTATTTGATTTGTTGTATACACAGCGGCACATGATGCTGGCACCTCACAAACGATTGCACCCACATCCTTTTTCACCTTTTTCAGACCATTTGCAGTACCGATTGCCGAAAAGCCTTTCGGCGTAACAATTGAACCATTTGCTAATTTTGTAAGAGACGATGCTTTAATCATATTTTCCCCCTTATGGATAAAGCGGCATATGCTGTAAACCCGTTGTTTCTTCTAGTCCCGCTAATAAATTTGCATTTTGAACCGCTTGCCCAGCTGCACCTTTCATCATATTATCTATAACAGAAACTACTGTAATTCTTTCTGTTCTTTCATCGTAAGCCATCCCAATATCACAATAATTTGAGCCTCTTACTTCTTTCGGACTCGGAAATTCTCCTTGAGAACGAATTCGAATGAAAGCTGAGTTGTGATACGTTTCTTCATACAACGTTTGAAGTTGCTGCATTTTGATTTCTCGTTTTACTTTTGCATAGAGCGTAACCATAATTCCTCTTGATATCGGTATTAAATGTGTACTAAATGTGATTGGCTTCGCTTTATCATTCCACTCTACAAGCATTTGCTCAATCTCAGGAACGTGCTGGTGCTGATTTACTTTATAAATGTGAAGGTTATCATATAGCTCTGGAAAATGAGTCATTGTTGTTGGAGTTTTGCCCGCTCCAGATACACCTGACTTTGCATCAATGATAATCGAATCTTCTTCAATCATTCCGCTACGTACTAACGGCGCTATCGCTAATAATGCGGCTGTCGCAAAACATCCTGGGTTTGCAATTAAATTTGCATTTTGAATCTCAGGTCTTTTCCATTCACTTAATCCATATACTGCTTTCCTAAGGATTTCTGCTTCTGCAGCTGGCCGTTTATACCATATTTCATATGACGAAGGATCTATCATACGAAAGTCTCCAGATAGGTCAATTACTTTTAAACCTACTGCCAATAATTTTGGTGTTAACTCTGCCGATACTCCCGCCGGGGTTGCTAAAAATACAATTTCAGCTTCCTTCTCTATTTTCTCCGCATCAATTTCTTGTAACGTATGGACAAGAACATTTCGAAAATGCGGGTATACATTTGTTATAAATTCACCAACTTGTGAAAAAGAATGGAGAGATGCTATCGAAAAATATGGATGTTGCTCTAATAACCGAATTAACTCAATACCTCCATATCCAGTTGCTCCAATAATTGCGACTTTCATAAGCTCCTCCTCATATCTATTCTTTAAATTAAGTATGATTATAATATTGCATAATTATAAAGTCAATTAAATATTTATAATTTTTAAAAACTTCAAAATATTAATCTTACTATAAAAGCAATATACACAAGTGGATTTTTATGCAAAAATAGTGCATAGTAGTATTTTCATTTCACTTCAAGTACAATAAAGTGAAACTATAATCAGTGGGGTTTTGTTCATCCCCACTGATTATTAGTTGAACCAATCGGGCCTTTACGGACAGTTGATCTCCCACCTAACTTCTTTGCTCCAGCCGAATTTTAAGGTGGGAGTTTTACTGCCCGTTAATGCGGGATAAAACAATACATGTATACATACAGGCGGGGAAAAACATGAATGAAAAATTAATTGAGAAAATGATTATAAAAAGTTTTCGGCAATATCAATGTAATCCTGTTTCAAAAGAGGATCAGGAAATGCTAATTAAACATATTCAAATGATAATTCATTCCAATACTGAAATTGATGTATACGAGGCAGTTGAGGATATCGTTTACGATTATGTGACTGGAAAATAAAAAAATAGGAGATTTCCATATGGAAATCTCCTATTTTTTACTTAATGATTTGCCTGCAACACGTTCAAATAAACCTGGGAATAATGCGTAGAGCTTCGGTCCCATTCCCATCCACTTTGGCAAGTTTACTTCACGTTTTTTCGTTTGCATCGCCTTTACGATTTGTTCTGCTACATATGTTGGTTTTAACATGTAACGTCCCATATTTTTCACATATGTACCTGATTGATCGGCTATTTCAAAAAAGTTCGTATCTATCGGTCCTGGGTTAATTGCTGTTACATACACATTTGTGTTAGATAACTCCATACGCAAACTATTCGTAAATCCTAATACAGCGTGTTTTGTTGCTGCATAAGCACTCGACTTCGGAGTTGCAATTTTTCCAGCCAATGAAGCAATATTAATAATTTGTCCTTCATTCCTTTTTACCATATAAGGTAATACCGCTTTCGTACAAGCTACTAATCCAAATACATTTACTTGAAACATATCCTTTACTTCATCCATTGACGCATCTTCAAACGTTTTAAAAATACCAAACCCCGCATTATTTACCAATATATCAATACGTCCTACTTCTTGTAATACCTTTGAAAAAACAGATTGTACTTTCGTTTCTTCACTTACATCTAATACATAGTAATAGCAAGGCGTATTATAAGTTACTTTAATTTTGTCTGCTAATGCTTGTAGCTTCTCTTCTGTTCGAGCCATTAATACCGGCGTCGCCCCTTGCTCTGCAACCTGCATTGCAACTTGCTCTCCAATTCCACTAGAAGCACCTGTAATGACGATTACTTTTTCTTGTAAACGTCCCGTCATTGCTGTCACCTACTTTGCATAATAAATCAATTGTTGTGAAGATTCATCAATCATCACTTGTTGATTATATGCTAAAAAGTCTAATTGTCCAACAGTTTCTGAGATAGTAAGTGGCAATTGCTCTTTATATAATACCGGAAATAGTTTTACACATACTTCAAATGCTGTCATTGGCTTTTCCTTTAATAGTTCAAGCACTTTAAAAGCACGTGTCTCTTGCTTTTGTAATCTTGTTTCAATAAGTTGTTTCACATTCAGAACATCTTCCCCATGCCCTGATAAAATACGTGAAATATTCATTTCACTTAAACGTTTTAACGTTTGATTATACTGCAATAAAGGATGAGCTCTTTCTGTTTGCCCTTCATATGGTGGTTCTAATATTGGATTGGAAGAAATATGACTAATGAGAGCATCCCCACCAATTAATATTCCATCAGATTCTCTATATAATGAAATATGAGTGGAAGCATGACCCGGGGTTTCAATCACTGTAAATCCAGGTAGCGAATCTATACGATCTCCCTCTCTCACAGTATGTGTTAACGATCTATTACAAGAATATTTAAGTGTCTTCGTCGTCAATAGCGCCTCACCATTCAGAAATGCTGCTGGAACGCCGAACTGCAATGCTGTCTCTTTAAAAAATTCATGATACCTCTTTAAAAATTCAGCATTCTGTGTAATCCACGGTTCATTCCAAGGATGTCCGATAATCTTTACTTTTTCAGAAAATGTATTTAAAAGTCCGCAATGATCCGCATGGTGATGCGTAATCACTACCGTTTCAATATCTTCTATCTTATGCCCTAATGTACCTAATTGACTTTCTAGTGCCTTCTTTGCTTCTTCTGTATTTGTCCCTGTATCAATTAACGTTAATGTTTCTCCCTCAACTAAAAACACATTCACTGTCTCAACTGCAAATGGAACAGGAATCTCCATTCGATGAATCGCCGTCATGCTTAGCCCCCCCTGTCTTTTTCCGGTTCAAAAATGAATACCTCTTCAGTTTACAACTTCCCTATAAATTTGTCATTATCTTCAGATAAAAAGAGGTGTTTTCCATAAAAAAACGAATGTATGTACATTTATAAGTATTTCTAACCAAATTTAAAGGAGGCACATCATGTCTATGCAAAACATTTCCTTTCTCGGTGCAGGCTCTATTGCCGAAGCGATTATTGGTGGTTTATTAAACGCAAATGTTGTAAAGGGAGAACATGTCACTGTAAGTAATCGTTCTAACGAGACAAGATTACAGGAGTTACATAAAAAATACGGTGTCAAAGGTACACATAATAAAAAGGAATTACTTGCTGATGCAAATATTCTTTTTCTAGCTATGAAGCCAAAAGATGTCGCAGAAGCGATTATTCCTCTTAAAGAATACATAAATAATGACTTGCTTATTATTTCGTTATTAGCAGGTGTTTCTACTCATTCAATTAGAAACCTACTTCAAAAAGACGTTCCGATTATTCGTGCAATGCCAAATACATCTGCAGCCATTTTAAAATCCGCTACCGCTATCTCACCTTCAGAACACACAACGGAGGAACATATTCGCATTGCAACATCGTTATTCGAAACGATTGGTCTCGTCTCTGTTGTAGAAGAAGAAGATATGCATGCTGTCACTGCATTATCCGGAAGTGGACCAGCTTATATTTATTACCTGGTAGAGGCAATGGAAGAGGCAGCAAAAAAAATTGGTTTAAAAGAAGATGTTGCAAAATCTCTTATTCTTCAGACGATGATTGGTGCTGCTGAAATGCTAAAAGCAAGCGAAAAACACCCTTCTATTTTGCGAAAAGAAATTACTTCTCCTGGTGGAACAACTGAAGCAGGTATTGAAGTATTACAGGAGCATAATTTTCAACAAGCATTAATCTCATGTATTACACAAGCAACGAAACGATCACACGATCTTGGAAAAACATTAGAAAAAATAGCAAAAGAAAAATAAAAACGGAGCTCAACTTTATTTGAGCTCCGTTTTTACTTTAATCATATGATATGCTTTTAGTTATTACTCTTACCAAAAATCTCTTCTTGCAAACGACGACCTGTCGGTGTTGCTGCAAGTCCACCTTCTGCTGTTTCACGAAGTGCTACTGGCATCGTTTGTCCAATTCTAAACATAGCCTCAATGACTTCATCACATGGAATTGTACTAGTTACACCAGCTAGTGATAAATCAGCTGAAATCATGGCATTCGCAGCTCCTGCTGCATTACGTTTTACACAAGGTACTTCTACAAGCCCTGCAACAGGATCACATACTAAACCAAGCATATTCTTTAATGAAATCGCCATCGCTGTAGCTGCTTGATCTTGTGTTCCACCAGCCATCTCAACTGCTGCTGCCGCTGCCATTCCACTTGCTGAACCTACTTCAGCTTGGCAACCTCCTGCAGCGCCGGAAATACAAGCATTATTCGCAACAACCATACCGAAAGCTCCTGCTGTAAATAAAAATTCAATCATTTCTTCACGTGTAGGCTGTAATTTTTCTTTCAATGCAAACAGTACACCTGGCACTGTTCCAGCAGAACCTGCTGTTGGTGTTGCACAAATGATTCCCATCGCTGCGTTTACTTCATTTGTCGCAACCGCTTTACTCACTGCGTCCAAAATTGTATCCCCAGATAAGCCTTTTCCGCTCTTCATATACTCTCGAACTTTCACAGCATCTCCGCCAGTTAAACCCGTCGGTGATTTTACACCACGAATACCACGTTCTACTGCTTGTTCCATCACAACTAAGTTCTTTTCCATACCAGCAATTACTTCTTCACGTGAAATACGTCTTGTATCCATTTCACATTGAATCATAATTTCTGCGATTTTTACATTTTGCTCTTTAGCTTGCGCCACTAGTTCCGCTGCGTTCCGAAACATGGTGTGTCCCCCCTGCAATTAATCCATAATAGTTACTTGGCAAATATTTTGTTGTCCATTTATTTCTTCAATCACTTCATCTGCTAATAATTCATCTGTTTCAATGACCATAAGCGCTCTTCTTCCTTTTTCCTTACGAGAAACACTCATTGTACTAATGTTAATCTCATGCTTAGCAAGAATTGAAGCTACAGCTGCGATAGCACCAAAGCGATCGTTATTTACAATAAGTAGTGCTGGACTCGTGCCTGTTAATTGAAGATCGAATCCGTTTAATTCTACAACTTCAATTTTACCGCCACCAATTGAGCAAGCAACAACTTCAATTTCCTCTTCACCTTTATACAGACGAATTTTCGCTGTATTTGGATGCGGAGCATTTGCATCTTCTTCAATGAATTCCACTTCAATCCCGCGTTCTTTTGCAATATCTAACGCACTTGGAATACGTAAATCATCTGTTTCAAATCCTAGTATTCCACCGATTAGCGCTACATCCGTACCGTGACCACGGTATGTTTTTGCAAATGAACCATATAATGAAATGCTAACTCTCTCTGGCTCATGACGAAACAGCTGACGAGCAACTTGCCCCATTCTTGCCGCGCCTGCTGTATGTGAACTTGATGGACCAATCATAACCGGACCAATAATATCAAACACTGAGCGGTACTTCATCATAACTCCCCCTAAACCTCTATGAAAATTTTTTCTACTATTCTATTAAGCTGCCACATCTGTTGCTTTTCCAGCCGTACCACAAATTTGCTCCGCTGTACGAATTGGATAGTTTTTGAACAGCAGTGAACCAATATATCCTGAAATAATACCAGATACCATAATACATAAGAAACATAGCGTTACTTTCATTTAAAATGATATAAGATAACCAGCAATAAAGCCTGGTAGCAATCAAAATTTTAACACAGAAGCCATTGCAAGCATAGCATAAACAGGTGATACACCCATTGCTAATGCGCTACTCCTCCTAGACTACCTGCTGATTGTCCAACCTCTTTTAAAAATGATATACCAATTAAATCTCCACCAACGTATAATTGAAAAGCTTCAACTAAGAAACTTGCAACGGCCGCATTTGCTAAAGCTCCCATTGCTTTCATACCGTTTGGCGCTTTAAAACTAAAGAGTGAAAAAAGACTTAGTACAAATAATAGTAATATCGTTCCCTTAATAATCTCCATGATGCCCTCTCACTTTTTGGTCAATTTCGTTTGTTACGAAAAATGGCTAAAACGCACGCTGTAACTTACTATAAATTATAATGTGCCCTCATTATAGCTTGTTTTTTATGAAACGCTTACTTTTATTGAATTTTAAAATTTCTGAATAAAAGTCTGTTTTTCCTATTTGTATCACTTGTATGTCGTCCGACTTATATAACAGTTTTTTTAAATAATCGATATTATATATTTTTATCCTATATCTCTAAACCATTACAACTTTCTGTGTTACCCAATATAAATATAAAATGATAACAGTTTTAGTAAAAAAAAATTTATTATAAACAAAAAAAATGGCAAACATATGTTACCATTTTTTGAATATCACTTTTCTACTGGAAATGATTTCAAATCCATCGCGATTTCTGTATTAGAAAATAACTCTCTTGCTTCTTTCAGCAATTCCTTATATGTATCTCCTTGATAACGAGAACTAATATGAGTCAATATTAATCGCTTTACATTTGCATTTAATGCAATACGTGCAGCTTGTTCTGTTGTTGAATGGAAATAGTCATGCGCTTGCTGTTCATCTTCTGCCGCAAAAGTCGCTTCATGAACAAGTACATCAGCATCTTGCGCAAGCTCTCTACTCGCTTCGCAATATCGTGTATCACCTAAAATTGTAATAACTCTTCCTTTTTGAGGCGGGCCGATAAAATCTTTTCCATTTAACACTGTGCCATTCTCTAATTCAACTACTTCACCATCTTTTAAGCGTTTAAAAACTGGACCAGGTTTCACACCCATTCCCAGTAACTTATCCACTAAAAGAGCTCCCTGTATATCTTTCTCTACAATTCGATATCCGAAACATTCGATTCCGTGTGATAACCTTTTTGTTTCTACACAGAATTCATTATCCTCAAACACAATACCTTCTTCCGTAACCTCAACGATTTCAAGTGGATATTTAACATGTGTCGTACTTACTAATAATGCTACTTCAATAAATTGTTTAATTCCTTTTGGGCCGTACACTGTTAACGGCGTCGTTCCTCCTTGAAAAGAACGGCTCCCTAATAAACCAGGCAAACCAAAAATATGATCTCCATGTAAATGGGTAATAAATATTTTTTCAATGCGTCTTGGGCGTACAGACGTATGTAAAATTTGATGCTGAGTCGCTTCACCACAGTCAAATAGCCACGTTTGTCCTCGTTCTTCTAACAATTGTAAGGCAATTGCTGAAACGTTCCTTCCTTTTGAAGGAACACCTGCACCAGTTCCTAAAAATACAAATTCCACTTTCTTTCCTCCAGCTCTTTATATAATCTATCTTTCATCTTACGGAATGTTATTTCAAATGGCAAATTGAATTTACATAACCAATCATCTAGACAACTATATAACACGAACGTTCAAAATAAAAAACTTAACAATCGTTCGTGTTTTGTAGTAATATAACTATATCACATATAAAGGGAGCGTTTTATTATGAAAGAAGTATTTCGTTTACAAACTGATTTTTCATCTTCATTTGATCGCTGGGTAAGTTCTTTCGTTTCTGATCACCCAGCACAACTAGAGTGGACGACTTTAAAAGAATTAATTCATGAATATACAACATCACATACAAATGAGACGTTACCAACATATATTTCTTCAGCTTTAACATATTACGCACAACGCGTTTCAACAACAAATAGCTCAGAGATTGTTATTTTTGAAAATCCTACAATCTCGTAATCTAAAGTAAAAAAGCACTGTAACCAGTGCTTTTTATTTATGTTCATTAATTTTTTTATTTTTCCAACTTATTCACAAAAAATACACCTTATTTCATACTATATACCCATCATAAATCTATTTAAATTTTCAAAAAAACAGATTAAAAAGATATTGACACTATAAAATTTCAGTGCTAACATTCAACATGTAATTGAATATGGTCTCTGTTAGGTGAGGCTCCTGTATAGAGAAACGCTGCTGCCCAAAAATGTCGAGAGACGCCAATGGGTCAACAGGAAAGGTCGGAATGAAGGCCTTTTTTAACGTAGCTGGTTTCAGTACCTATGCTATACAGTGCTAAAACTCAACGAGGGAGAGGTGCATGTATTTTGTCATACACAAAAACTGTTTTTATCTATGTTTTACTAACAGTCTTTCGTGTGGACTCTTTTAACTGTGAATTCAGACCTTTACTCGTTGTGAGTAAAGGTCTTTTTACGTCTTTATGCACCTTACTATGAAACAAACATAGCATATTCAGAAACTACTAAATTGTACGGAGGTGAGGAACAGTGGCAAATGATGATTCGGCCCAGATACCCATATGTTTTACGCTTAAATTTCATCATGTAGGTAGGAAAGAAGCTGTTCCTCCCAATTTTAAATAGTCGAGTAACAGATTGTTTCCTCCTTCATGACAAAGGAGGAACTACCAATGTTAAATTTACAAAGACAAGAAACAAAACATGCTTACGATCAAAATAGCATGAATATAAATAACAAATTATTAGTCGAAGTTGCAACACAGGATGTAAACTCTACGTTAAAACTTTTAGAAACAACAGAAAATGGAATCTCTAAACAAGAAGCAGCTCGTAGACTTTCTTTATACGGTCCGAACGAAATTGCTCATAATAAAACATCGCCATGGTATGTTCAATTTTTGCTGGCATTTAAAAATCCATTTATCTTTGTTTTATTAGCTCTTGGGGCACTCTCTTTTTTCACAGATGACATACAAGGAACGATTGTCGTATCTGTAATGGTGCTATTAAGTGCGACGATTCGCTTTTTACAAGAATTCCGCTCTCAGAAAGCAACGGATAAGTTAAAAGCTATGGTTCGAACAACCGTGAGCGTCTTTAGAATAGATGGATTTGTACACGAAACAAAAAACGTAACGAATGTAAAGCGTAATCATACAATAGAAATTCCAATTGAAGAACTTGTACCTGGCGATATCATTTCACTTTCAGCTGGTGATATCGTGCCAGCTGATGTGCGTATTTTATCCGCAAAAGATTTATTTGTTAATCAGTCTTCTTTAACCGGGGAAGCACTTCCTGTAGAAAAATACGCAAACTGCTACCATACAGAAAATAAGCATAGCTTACCGAAAAACATGAAAAAAAATTTCAATCCACTCGATATGGAAAACCTTTGCTTTATGGGTACGAATATTGTAAGTGGTAGCGCGAAAGCTGTTGTCGTCTCAACAAGTACCGATACGTATTTCGGCTCTTTAGCAAATAAGGTAATCGGTAAGCGCGTAGAAACAAGCTTTGATAAAGGTGTAAACAAAGTAAGCTGGCTCTTAATTACATTCATGCTTATTATGACACCCATCGTCCTTCTCATTAATGGATTCACAAAAGGTGATTGGCAAGAGGCTTTCTTCTTCGCTATTGCTATTGCAGTTGGTCTTACGCCTGAAATGTTACCAATGATTGTAACTGCTAATTTAGCTAAAGGTGCCGTTAACATGTCTAAACAGAAAGTCATTGTAAAACAGCTCAACTCTATACAAAACTTGGGTGCTATGAACATTCTTTGTACAGATAAAACTGGGACATTGACAGAAGATAAAGTTGTACTTGTTCGGCATTTAAATCCTAATGGTAATACATGCGATCGTGTATTACAGTTTGCATATTTAAATAGCTTCTATCAAACTGGATTGAAAAATTTAATAGATAAAGCTGTTATTAAGCATACAGAGGAAAATCAGAAGTTTAATCCATCAGTTTTTCAAAAACTAGATGAAATTCCATTTGACTTTGCTCGCCGGCGTATGTCAGTCATCGTGAAAGACCTTTCAGGAGAACATACAATGGTTTGTAAAGGGGCCGTAGAAGAAACGTTATCTATTTGTAACTACACTGAAATGGATGGACAAATCGTTACACTTACCGAGGAAATGCGCTCAAATGTCAAACAACTTAGCGAGACATTGAATGGTGAAGGTATGCGTGTTATTGCTGTAGCTTACAAAAAAGATAGAAAAACAAATAATAAAGAGTACGCGATGACAGATGAAACTAATATGATTCTCGCTGGATATATTGGCTTTTTAGATCCGCCTAAGCCATCTGCATCTTCTGCAATTCAAGCATTACAGAAACATGGTGTACAAGTGAAAATTTTAACTGGTGATAATGAAATTGTTACAAAAAAAGTTTGTACCGAGGTGGGATTAAATATCGGTGAGCCTATCCTTGGCTACGAGATCGATTCTTTACCTGATAAAGCATTAGCAAAACTAGCTGAGGAAACAACCGTGTTCGCAAAACTAAATCCAATGCAAAAAGCTCGAATTATTCAAGTATTAAAAGAGAACGGTCACACTGTAGGTTATATGGGAGATGGCATTAACGATGCCGTGGCATTACGTGAAGCTGATGTTGGAATATCTGTTGATACTGCAACTGATATCGCAAAAGAATCTTCCGATATTATTCTACTTGAAAAAAGTTTAACTATATTAGAAGCCGGTATTTTAGAAGGACGTACTACGTTCGGAAATATTTTAAAATATATTAAAATGACAGCTAGCTCTAACTTTGGAAATGTATTTAGTGTGTTAGTGGCAAGTGCTTTCATTCCCTTCTTGCCGATGCTTGCCATTCACCTTTTAATTCAAAACTTGCTTTATGATATTTCACAACTGTCTATTCCATGGGACAAAATGGATAAAGAGTTTTTAGAAAAACCAAGAAAATGGGATACTGCAAACTTACGGAACTTCATTATTTGCATAGGTCCAATTAGCTCAATATTCGATATTATCACATACGTAGTCATGTGGAATGTCTTCGGCGCAAATACACCTAGCGAACAATCATTATTCCAATCTGGTTGGTTTGTCGTTGGATTGTTAACACAAACTTTAATCGTTCACATGATAAGAACACAAAAAATTCCTTTCATTCAAAGCACTGCATCAATACCAGTTCTTTTATTAACTGCTTGTATTATGGCAATCGGAATTTACATTCCATTCTCACCACTTGGAGCAGCCGTTGGTTTACAAGCATTACCACTTAGCTACTTCCCTTGGTTAGTAGGAATACTATTAGGCTATGCTTTCTTAACACAATTCCTGAAAAAAATTTATATTAAAAAGTTTCATAGCTGGTTATAAAAATGAGAATAAGTAGGTACTCCCCACTTATTCTAAAAAATAACACGTACTTATAAGTATGGAGGTGACCATGATGGTATGGTATGACATTGTATTAAGATTATTTATCGCAATTATTGTAGGTGCTTGCATCGGAATGGAAAGGCAATGGAGACATCGAATGGCCGGGCTGCGGACAAATGCTCTCGTATCACTTGGTGCCTGTATATTTGTTTTATTATCCGTCATGCTTGATCATGATGCTAGCCCATCACGTATTGCTGCTCAGGTTGTTAGTGGTATTGGCTTTTTAGGAGGCGGTGTTATTATCCGTGACGGTTTTAGTATTAGAGGACTAAATACTGCGGCTACTTTATGGTGCGCTGCTGCTGTCGGTACTCTTACAGGCGCTGGTTTTCTCGTTGCAGCTATATTAGGTGCAGCCGGCGTTTTACTAGCAAATATACTACTTCGCCCGATCGCTCTCTTTATGAATAAAAAATCAAAAGAAGAATCACCTGAACAAACAAACTACTTCCTTTCTCTTACTTGTTCCGAAGAAAATGAAGCACATATTCGTTTCTTACTCATGCACATGGTAAGTTCAGAAGGTCTCGGTTTAAAAGAATTGTATAGTGAAGATGTTAATCCTAATCAAAAAGTATGTATACAAGCTACATTACATTGCAAGAAAAATGCAGCTGTCTTAATTGAAAAGATAGTAAGTAGAATGCTTTTAGAATCTGGTGTTACTGCTGCAGGCTGGAAAACTTCATTAGATTTAGAGGCAGGTTAAATACAAAAAGTGTCATGGTATAAATCCATTTTTTAGGTTTCACCTTATAAGCAACTACTGGATGCTCTCTTCCACCTAAAAAGAAAGGGTTTATATTCATGACACCTTCTACATACATCCATTTTTCATTTTCAAGTTATTAGCTACTGCTAGGAATAACTTGAAGTAATCCATACTCGTTTGATCTTTTTGTTTTAACTTGGCATGGGGCCGAAAAGGGATCTGACCGCTTCTACGCATAGCCGGATTCCCTCTTCCATCTAAAAAAAGAAGGTTTTACATTCATGACACCTTCTACATAAACTTATTTTCTAACTTTTGTTGAAACGACTTCTCTTGCTTACGTAGTAGTTGGCTACCTCTCTGTAAAAGTGGCGTTCCATACTTATCATTAATTTGATCAATGACAGCAAGTAGCGGTTCTTTTTTCGCATCTTCTTCAAATGAAAACAAATCTAACTGTTTCACCGATTCTGTCTTCCACTCTAATTCAGTAGCTGTAACACCTAACAGACGAACAGAATCACCATCCCAGTGTTGCTTCCATAAACGTGATGCCGCTTGGAAAATAACCCGTTCTTCCCAAATTGCATTTTTCAATTGTTTACTCCGTGTTACTGTGCGACGATCATGGTATTTAATCATAATTTGAATGTTATAACTAACGAGAGTTCGTTTTTGTAGCCTTTTGCTTACTGATTTCGATAATCTTTCTAACATATCCAGTAATTCTTTTTCTTCGTCCATATCCTTTGAGAAAGTCATCGAATTCCCAACGCTTTTATGTTGTCCCATTTGATTCGGATCAACTTCCCTGTCATCCATACCTTTTGCACGTTTTTGTAAATCAACACCGTGCTTTCCAATTTTAGCGCGAATGATATGCTCGTCTCCTTTTGCTAACTGTTCAATTGTATGTATATGAATGTCTTTTAGTTTTTCAGCTGTTTTCTCTCCGATTCCATGCATCTCTGCAACTGATCGTGGCCAAATAATTTCTGGAATATCACGTTTTCGAAGTACTGTAATACCAAGAGGTTTTTTCATATCTGAAGCAGTCTTTGCTAGGAAAAGGTTTGGGGCAATCCCAATGCTACATGGAAGTTGTAACTCTGTTAATAACGCTTGTTGAATCATCTTCGCTATTTCAAGAGGCGAACCGAGCGCATAGCAATCTGTAATATCTAAATACCCTTCATCTATAGAAAACGGTTGTATTTTTTCTGTAAAACGGGAAAGAATTTGAAACATTTGAAATGAAGCTTCTCGATATAATGTAAAATTAGGACGCCTCACAACTAATTGCGGACATAATCGCTTCGCTTCCCATAGAGGCATCGTCGTACGTATTCCATATTCTCTCGCCTCATAACTACATGTTACGATAATCCCTTTTCTTTCTTTTTCATTTCCCGCAATCGCTAATGGCTTTCCTTGTAATGATGGGTCATGAGCAATTTCAACAGATGCGAAAAAACAATTCATATCTACGTGTAAAATAACACGACCATTTTTCGGATACATTTCTCGCATACTACTCACCCCTTAAAGAACGTTTGTTCCTTCATTATATCAAATTTCTTTATAAGTTATAATAATTATTGGCTTTTCTCTATCTATTTTTTGCTATACTGTACGTACCAAATGGATATTATTGTAAAGGAGATGAATCGCTATGAAACAACATAATAAACTCAATTATGTATTTATTATTATTATAGTAATCCTTGCGATTAATTATTTGTTACTTCCCCTTTTTAACATTAACATTTACGCTTTAGGAATCTTCTCTCATTTCATACGTTTTGCAACAACTTATGTACTTCCATGGGTCTTCTTATACTGGCTTATCCGCCTTGTGAAAGCAATTGAATCAAAATAAAAAAAGACGTGTGAACTGATATTATCCCCTTAAGGTAGACAGTGTAAAAAGACCATGAATACACATGGATGTTACACTTTTACTTGGAGGGGATTTTATTATGGTTAAAAAAGGGGATAAATTTCAAACTTATTCAGATCAAT
>NZ_LXLV01000063.1 GCF_001757995.1 Bacillus mycoides
CATCTATCATTATAACTACAAACGATTCCAAAAACGACTCAATCATCGAGCTCCGATCGAATATCGAATTTCGATGGCTGCATAGTCTTTTTTACAGTTGTCTACTTGACGGGGATAAGTCCAAACCATAATTGGTTCACACGTCTTTTTTTTATTACTTACTTCGCTACTTCTTCGATAATAGCTACAACTAATTCTGCTGTTTTCGCTAATTCTTCAACAGGAATTTTTTCATTTGTTGTATGAATTTCTTCATAACCAACTGCTAAGTTAACTGTTGGGATACCATGTCCTGCGATTACGTTCGCATCACTTCCGCCACCACTTTGGTGAAGAGAAGGCGTACGACCGATGTTTTCAGCTGCACGTTTCGCAACTTCTACAACGTGATCGCCAGCAGCAAACTTAAACCCTGGATACATAACGTTTACTTCAACGTCTGCATGACCACCCATTTCTTTTGCAGTTGTTTCAAATGCTTCTTTCATTTTTGCAACTTGTGCTTCCATTTTCTCATTTATTAAAGAACGAGCTTCTGCAAAGATTTGAACATGATCGCAAACGATATTTGTTTGTGTACCACCTTCAAAACGTCCAATATTTGCAGTTGTTTCAGAATCGATACGACCAAGTGGCATCTTTGCGATTGCTTTTGCTGCGATAGTAATTGCAGATACACCTTTTTCTGGTGCTACACCAGCATGAGCTGTTTTCCCGCGAATAATCGCATTCACTTTCGCTTGTGTTGGCGCTGCAACTACAATTTCACCAACTTTTCCATCACTATCTAATGCATAACCATATTTTGCTGTAATACGTTCACGGTCTAACGCTTTTGCACCAATAAGACCAGATTCTTCTCCAACTGTAATAATAAATTCAATTTTACCATGAGGAATGTTTTTCTCTTTTAAGACACGAATTGCTTCAAACATAGATGCTAATCCAGCTTTGTCATCGGCTCCTAAAATTGTAGTACCATCTGATACGATATATCCATCTTTAATAGAAGGCTTAATTCCATTACCAGGAACTACTGTATCCATATGAGAAGTGAAATAAATTGTATCAACACCGTCTTTTGTTGCTGGTAAAGTACAAATTAAGTTACCTGCACCATGACCAGTCACGCCCATCGTGTCATCCTCAAATACTTCTACACCTAAAGCAGTAAATTTCTCTGTTAACACTTTGCAAATTTCTGCTTCAAATTTTGTTTCAGAATCTACTTGTACTAACTCCATGAATTCATTTACTAAACGTTCTTGATTAATCATAAGACTGCGCCTCCTGCACTACCATTATGTATGTAACAATATTAATTATAACAGAATTTCGCAAAAGTTTCGAAATACAAGACAAAAAACAGATGGTTAACACATCTAGATACCCATCTGCCTTCTATTACTCGTTTAACAATACCCACCGCATATGATCTTCCCAGACGTCATTTACCATTAGCATTTTTCGAGACACACCTTCATATTGAAATCCTATCTTCGTCACTACTTGTATAGATGCTAAATTTCGTGGCATAATCGGTGCTTCTATACGATGTAAATGAAATTCCCCAAAAGCAACTTGAATTGCTTTTCTAAGCGCTTCTGTTGTGTAACCTTTATTCAATTCTTCCTTATCTAATTTATAACCGAGTACACAAGATTGATAAATTCCGCGAACAATTAGATTAAATGATATACAACCAATTATTTTCGTATCATCACCCTTTTTAAAAATCCATAGCCTGATGATTTTACCTTCCATGAACTCTTTTCTATCCTTTTGTAACTTTTTCTTTTGATAATCTAACGTGAAAAAATCCTCCGGTCTATACTCTTCCCACGCTTTTAAAAATTCACGATTTTTGTCGTAATATTGAAGAACTTTTTCCGCATACGACTCATCAATTTCTCTTAAATGTAAACGATTTGTTTCGTATATTTTCATCATCGTATCTCCATTCTTCAGCTTGCATAACAAAAAATTAATAATCTATCTTTTAACATATTCTCTACGTATGCTCAAATTCCCTGTAATATTTTGCACCCCTTTCCCGAATTTTGTCCTTTCTCTCCCCTTGTCCACAATTTCATTTCTCGTTACAATGAAATTGTACTGATTTGCAAGGAGGTTTAACGATGCATAAAAAAGCTCAAAAAATTATGGTTTATATAATGCTAATTTCTATGCTTGTAACAACATTACTTACTGGCGCAAGTATGTTTTGGTAAAAAGGACGATTCACTCGTCCTTTTTTTACTGCTTACACATACAAAATAGACCATCTCGAAATCGAGATAGTCTATCTTGTAATACACATTTTATTTTATATATATTACGATTGCTACAATGCTAAAGGAAAAGGCCATTACAAGTGCTATTACAAAACTTGTATATTGTTTCTGCTGAAATGCCCCAATAACAAAAGTAAGATTGAGTAATGCCATAAATACAATCGCTACAACGTAAGAACATATATTAAAAGTTGCCAATATGAATGTAATAACAAATAGAAAACCAACACAAAACTGCATGTAAGAAATTTTTGGATTTAAATACATATGAGCAACCCCTTTACTCAATTATCTTTATATATTCTCATTAACGCATGGTTATGTACACATGTCAAGACAACTTATAGAAAAGAAAAAAGCCAACCGTTTCGTTGACTTTTCCAAATGCTATGGCCCCTTTTTCCTTCGCCAATTGCTGAAATGATTTTTTCGATTTCACAATCGATACTTTCGTTCCAAGTGGAATACGATCAAACAAATATTCCACATCATGTTTTTTCATTCTTATGCATCCTTGCGAAATATATTTTCCAATTGAACTAGGCTGGTTTGTCCCGTGTATCCCATACTTACTCCCATCCGTTCCTCTTGCATTAAATCCCATCCACCTCGATCCAAGTGGATTTTTTGGAGAGCCCCCAGGAATATCCTTCGCAATATAATAGGGATCCTTCGCCTTCAATACAATGTCAAAGGTTCCTTCTGGGGTTAATTCATTTGTTTTCCCTGTCGCTACTGGAAAAACCTTTTGGATCTTCCCATCATCAATGTAAGCTAGTTTATTCGTTGCTTTATTTACAATTATAAAAGGATCTCCAGCACGTGGATTATCACCAAGAGGCCAGATTGGTGATAAAGAAAGACATAATAATAAAGAAAGAAGATACGGCATATATAATTCCTACCTTCTAAATAAGTTCTTTTATATTATCCTTTCCCTTAAAACGACTTTTAATGAGTAAATATTGCTCCATCTCATAAACAAGTTGAACGAGTTTTGCACGTATTTCAAATTCTTCTCGCGAGACTGGTAAAGGCATTTCTCTAAACACTTCTCGCATTTCTTGAAGTTGCCTTAAAGAAATAACTCCTGTACTTTCAGGACGAATAGAGTTCCCTATATTTTCAATTACATCTGCAATCATATCGGCTTGTTCATACGTCCACGATAGTGACGCAGCTAATGGTATCATTCGCTCTAAAATTTCGAATTGTTGCATGCGCATATTAAAATAACGATAATAATAGTCATCTTCTCGCATAAATGCATTCTCAAGTTTCTTAAAGGATAGATCTCTTGCTTCATTTAGCATATTCTCGGTTTCAATGAGTTCTGCCCCGCTCCAACTACTTTCTCGGTTTCGTAAATACACAACCATTTCAAATAAAATCGTTTTAAAATTAGTTTCTATTTTATCCTGATACTCTCTTAGCTTATTTTCACTACTTGGCATATACATGTTCACTAATAAAGCCACACTAATCCCTATTGTTAATATAGCAATTTCATTTCCAACTATAAGCCATGTAATTTGTTTCAATGAATATAGATGCATAACAATAACTGAACTCGTGACAATACCTTCTTGAATTTTAAGCATCACTGCAGTCGGAATAAATGTAAGTAATAATATGCTAATTGCAAGTGGTGTATAGCCAATCATTTCAAAAATGCAAAACGCGAATACCATTGATAATACACAAGCTAAAAAACGATGTAACGACACTTGAAGCGATTTACGCTTCGTATTTTGTACACATAATATAACTAAAATACCTGCTGAACTATAAAATTCTAATCCTAATAACTGGGCAATAAAAACTGCCGCGCCTGTCCCTATTGCTGTTTTTACTGTACGGTATCCAATTTTAAACATATCATTGCTCCTATATGTATAAACGTATTTACAGTTAGTATAAAAAAAGGATGACACAATGTCATCCTTTTCTGCTTATTATTCACATAACCTTTTCATATTACAATATCTTTTGTAAAAATTGTTGGGCACGTTCACTTTTCGGTGCTGCAAAAAATTGTGCTGGCGGACTGTCTTCTACAAGTTTTCCTCCGTCTAAGAAAAGAACGCGATCTGCCACCTCTTTTGCAAATCCCATTTCATGTGTAACGATCGCCATTGTCATTCCGGTCGTTACTAATGATTTCATAACTTCTAGCACTTCTTTCACCATTTCTGGATCTAGAGCAGAGGTCGGCTCATCAAATAACATAACTTCCGGTTCCATCGCTAGTGCTCTCGCAATTGCTACACGTTGCTTTTGTCCACCTGAAAGACGATTTGGATATGCATCTTTCTTATCTAATAACCCTACTTTTTCTAGAAGTTTCTCAGCTTTTTTTTCAGCCTCTTGCTTTGTTACTCCTTTTACATTGATAGGAGCATACGTAATATTTTCTAATACAGTCATATGAGGGAATAAGTGAAAATGTTGGAATACCATTCCGACATTTTCACGAACGTGCATAATATTAGTTTTCGGATTCGTTACTTCTTCCGTTCCAATCCAAATGTGACCATCTGTCGGCGCTTCTAATACATTCATACAGCGTAAAAATGTTGACTTTCCAGATCCAGACGGTCCGATAATTGCAACAACTTCTCCTTTTTCAATCGTTGTTGTAATTCCTTTTAATACTTCATTTTTTCCAAATGATTTATGAAGGTTGTCAATTTTAATCACTTTTCTTCATTCTCCCTTCAATGGCTTTCCCGACTAATGTAAGCATAATTACTAATATATAATAAACAAGTCCAACAAAAAGTAATGGCTCAAGATATTTAAACGTTTCACCGCCTACAATATAAGCACGACGCATTAAATCTGTTGCTCCAATTACAGTTACTACAGCCGATTCTTTCGTAAGAGTCGCAAACTCATTTACAAGGGCTGGTAATATATTTTTTAAAGCTTGAGGAAAAATTATATTTCTCATCATTTTCCCGTAAGGAATTCCTAAAGCCATAGCCGCTTCTGTTTGTCCTTTATCAACCGCTTGAATGCCGGCACGAATTACTTCTGACATATATGCACCTGAATTTAAGCTAAATGCTAGTACAGCTGCTACAAAGGCTGGTATCTCATATCCAATCATTTGCGGAACACCGAAATAAATAATCATTAATTGCAATACTAGTGGTGTACCACGAA
Source organism: Bacillus mycoides (assembly GCF_001757995.1). GTDB lineage: Bacteria > Bacillota > Bacilli > Bacillales > Bacillaceae_G > Bacillus_A > Bacillus_A mycoides_B. Next base: position 5,463 of record NZ_LXLV01000063.1, read on the forward strand.
ATATTGATGTATAAATATCTGCTGCTATATTTAATGCTCGTATTCTAGCAATTTTACAAAGTGCTAATAACGTTCCTAAAATAAATCCTGCTAAAGCTGATGCAGCTACAATTTTCAATGTAACTTCTAAGCCCTTTAATATATATGGTATAGAAGGCGTAATTGCCGAAAAATCTAGATTCATCCTTTTCATTCCCCTCACAGAAAAGCGAAAGGCAGCTTATTTTCCGCTGCCAAACCATTTCTTCACTAATTTATCCATCTCTCCATTTTCTTGCATTTTCTTAATTACTTTATTAAATTCTTCTGTTTTATCACTGTTTTTTGGAAGGGCAATTGCTGCTCCAACTTCTTCTGGTGCTTCTTGAATTTCAATCCCTTGTAAGTCTTTCATTTTCTCTAAATAATTTTTTGCAACTGTGTCTTCTATAATTGCAGCGTCAAAACGACCCGCCTTAATTTCTTGGACGATTTCTGGTATACGGTCACGTCCCTCAGCTTTGAAATCAACTTGTTTTTTAAATTCTTCTGCTTTTTTTTCTTGGATTGATCCTGTTTGTACCCCTACTTTTTTACCTTTTAAATCTTCTAATGATTTAATGTTAGAATCCTTTTTTGAAACGATCATATTTTTAGCAACAAAATAAATATCTGTGAAATCAGCATTATTTTTACGCTCTGCAGTTGGTGTCATACCTGCCATAACGAAATCAACTTTTCCTGAGCTAAGAGATGCTAATAATCCGCCAAAATCCATATCTTTCACTTTCACTTCATACCCAAGTTCTTTTCCGATATATTTTGCAATATCAACATCAAAGCCGATAATTTCATCACTCTTTGATGCTTCCACGTATTCATACGGTTTATAGTCTGCTGAAGTCCCCATAACAAGTACTTTTTTATTTTTGCTATCCGCCTTTTCTTCCCCATTACTACAAGCACTGAACATACTTACAATTAAAATAAGTGCAAACGATATTGATAATAACTTCTTCATCTTTCTTCCCCCTAATAATGTATATTTAAAAGTTTAATAGAATATTTATTCGATGTTTGTATTGTATCAGCACTTTTATTTTTATGCAACATTTAAAATAAAAATAAATAAAAAAACAACATTAAAGCCGTTGTTAATGCATAAAAACATGCATAAAATAACGACCTCCTGCATGTTTAATTATTTTAAAAACTAAATAAAAAAGGCGGTACACCCACTTGATTGTGGACGTACCGCCTTTTTCTCTTCCTTATAGTTCTTCGCAATTGTCTTCGAAATAAGATTGTAGTTTTGCAATTACTTGCATTGGTTCATGACCTTCAATTTCATGACGTTCTACCATCGTTACAATTTTTCCATCTTTCAATAAAGCAAATGATGGAGATGAAGGTGGATATCCTTCAAAATATTCACGAGCTCTTGCTGTTGCTTCTTTATCTTGACCCGCAAATACCGTTACAAGGTGGTTAGGGCGTTTATCATAATGTACGGAATGTGCAGCAGCAGGACGAGCAATGCCACCTGCACAACCACATACAGAGTTTACCATTACAAGTGTTGTACCATTTCTTTTAAATGCTTCTTCGACTGCTTCTGGTGTCGTCAATTCTGTATATCCTGCAGAGACAATCTCTTCACGCGCTTGACGGACAACATCATTCATAAAAAAGTTAAAGTTAATCAATCTTTTCCCTCCTCTAATTCTACCTATTTGTATCTTACCAGTTAATGTTTAGAGAATACAAGTAAGTTTACTTGTATTTCAGCATAGAAAAGGTGTTAGAGCTCTTGCTCTAACACCTTTTCTTAATGGCCACGATGCTTTTGCTTTGCTTTTTGTACTTTTATAAAACGTTTTCGCTGCTTTTCTGCTTCTCGTCTCTCTTTAGATTGCACTTTCTTTTCTTGTTTATGCAGTTCATAAGATAAACTAATTGCCTCTTGCGCCTTTGTAAAACGTTTTACATTTACTTCTTTTGCCGCTTGTCGTATGATACGTTTTATATTTTTTGGACGCTGTTTTTCTTTAACTTCCACACCACATCTTGCAACGTGCTGGAAATATGCTAACATTGAACCATTTACAAATATAAGTACTTCCTCATCTGATGGTTCCGTTCCAAAAATATAACTCGCTCCATACAATTTTCCTTTTTCTTTACGCGTAATAATTCCCACAAAAAATTGACCATCGTGATATACTGTCAACTCCATTGACAGCCCCTCCTTAAAAAAAATAGAAATACTGGACATCCCGGAGGGGAAGGTTACTGACATGAAATCATGCGACTGGACTACCAACCAGAGCTGTGTTTTTGTATTTCTTTCACTACTATTATATCTTTTTTTCCATAATCTTCATATATTCAACAATCATTTTTTTATGCGATCCTACAATATAGTCCGGTAGTTCTGTTACTGGGAAGAATTTAAGCTGAACCGCTTCTTCTTTATTCATAACAAAATCACCTTCGTATTCATCCGTATAATAGGCTGTCGTTACAGATTGAAATTCATCACCGTTTGCTAATTTTGTAAAATAGTTCGCTCCAGAAAACACACTGATTAGTCGCAGATTCTTTACTTCTATTCCTGTCTCTTCATATACTTCACGGTAAGCTGTTTCTTCTGGTGATTCACCAAGCTCCATTAGCCCACCAGGCAACCCCCATTTTCCATACGGCTCTGTTCTTTGCTGTAATAATACATATCCACTTTCATTTATAACAAGTACAACAGCACCAACTAAAATTAAAGGGCGATGACCAACTATTTTTCGTAATTCTTCTACATATCCCATCGTATCGCCTCCTTTTTCGTTGTCCACACTATTGTATCATATGTATGAAACGACAAAATGCGTATATTTTTCATTTTTTTAACAAAATATTTATTTTATGTGCTTCATCTACTGTAGCTAACATAATGGATTCGATTTCTGCACTCTTCTCTAAAAACTCTTTCGCCCACTCTTCTGTTTTTCCTACTAAAGCAAGAACGTCCTGCTGAATTCTTCCATCCTTCACTAAAATAAAAGCAACTGGAGACTTTTTTCCCGCCACTTGAAGATCAAGCCGAGAAGCTGATTCGTATTCTGGATACTGAAATATAGAAACAACACCACTTGCTTCCCATAATGCTAATCTAATCGTTTGAATATCGCTCACATTTCGCATGCGAAGTTCCGAAAATAAATATTCCGCCGTAATTCTCGCCTTTTTCAAATTACTAAAATCAATGGAACCATTGTGTATAAGAATAATAGGTGCAGGCTCTAAAAAGCGTCTCCATCTATCCCATTTCAACATTAAAACAGAGCTTATTATATGAAGTACAACGAGTATGAACGTTGTAATCATCGAACCGAGTAATCCAACCTTTTCATCTGATAATGCGTTAGAAATATTCCCACCTAATAATAACACTAGTACAACGTCTAAAAATCTTAGTTGCGCAATAGACCTTTGCCCCATCGCTTTCGCAACAAGAATTAAAAATATATAAGCTATAATCGCTCGGATAACCCATTCGCCATTAGAAAGATGCCGTGCTCCTTCAAAAATATGCATAACTTTGCACTCCTTAAACGTCGCAAACTACAATTCTTTCTTAGTTTGCAACGTTTAAGGGCATATATGTAAAAAAAGCTGATTCGTTTTTAAACGAATCAGCTTTTTTCACTTAACTGAAAACATATATTTTTTATACGTCTTCCGTACCGATAATATGAGCCCCATCATAATCATATTTGAGAATAAGGAACTTCCCCCATATGATAAGAAAGGTAATGCGATACCTTTTACAGGCATTAATCCAACGATCATACCAATATTTTGGAATATTTGAACCGTTAGTATTCCTATAGATCCAGCACATAATAATGTACCAAATAAATTATCAGCAGAATAACCGATAATAATTGTTCGATAAAGTAATAACAGGAACAAGAACACAACTAGTGCCGCTACTATAAATCCGCCTTCTTCAGCAATTGTAGCGAAAATAAAGTCCGTGTGTTTCTCCGGAATATAGACGCTCCCTTCACCGTACCCTTTACCTTCCATACCTCCACTACCTACAGCTAAAATCGATTGCTGCGTTTGATAGCCTTCATTTGCATTTTCAAATGGATCTAGCCAACCTATAATACGTGATTGTTGGTGAGGTTTTAACAGAGTAACTAATTTATTAAAGAAGAAATCTGGATATTTTACAAATATAAATATTAATGTAGACAATATGGTCACCGGAATGACTGTACATATCGCAATTAATTTCTTTTGAATTCCTGACATAAATAAAATACATGCGATAGCTGCTGCATATAAGAACACCATTCCTGTGTCTGGTTGGCTATATACAACGGCCATAGGTGGAAGAGATACTAACATAATTTTCCCGACTAATTTCAAATCAGTTTGGAATGTCCGGGCCATATACTGAGCATTATGTTTCACCGCTAAACTGGCTATTATGAGAAGCAATGAAATTTTGAAAAACTCCGATGGCTGAATTTGTCCAACTACTGGAAAAACAAACCATCTTTTTGCACCTAATTTTTCAGGTGTAAAACTGGAAACCGGTAGTATTTTCAAAAGAATAAGTGAACCAAACCCAGCGATATAAAGTGGCCAAGACAATTTTTGCCATTGATCTAAGTCGATGCTTGCAACAAGAAGTAACAATACAACCCCAATTATGTAGTTAACTCCCTGCTTCATAGCAAAGTTTGCATCTCCATACTGTCCGGTTTGCTGACTGCTATATATAGCAGCTATACTCGTAACACATAGTGCACACAAAATTAAAATTAATTTTACATCTAAACTTTTTAGAAACTCGGTACTTCTTTTCATGACATCCTCCTGAAACATTGTTACAGCAAAATAAAAAACCAGGAGTCAACATTCTTCATGTTTTGACGACTGATTACACATTATCTATAAAACACTTATATAGAATAACTCTCTTTTTCATACAATACAATATATTATACTACAGTTTCATCAGTAAGATTTGCCAAAAAAATTATTCTTTTCTTATTTTATATCTATATACCATATATCAGCAATGTATTTTCGTAAATTCCTAATACATAATCGTTCATTGTAAGATTACTGGGAAAAGTGTTGTACATATAGTGGGATGCAGATGAAGAAATGAAATGATAAAAAGCTCGCAAACGCGAGCTTTTTATTAATATACAGATGTATTGTTCTCTGACGTGTTTTCTAAAATTTCTTTTACACGTCCTAAGAATTTACCACAAATTAAACCATCAAGTACACGGTGATCAAGTGATAAACATAAGTTAACCATGTCACGAGCACCGAACATACCATTATCCATAATTACTGGGCGTTTTACAATTGATTCAACTTGTAAAATAGCCGCTTGTGGGTAATTAATAATACCCATAGATTGAACAGAACCGAATGATCCTGTGTTATTAATTGTAAATGTTCCGCCTTGCATTTCATCAGCTTTTAATGATTTCGTGCGTACTTTTCCTGCAAGTTCTGTAATTTCGCGAGCGATACCTTTAATTGTTTTCTCGTCCGCGTGCTTAATTACTGGTACAAATAGTTCTTCCTCTGTTGCAACAGCGATAGAAAGGTTAATGTCTTTCTTCTGAACGATTTTATCGCCAGCCCACATTGAGTTAATTTGAGGATATTCTTTTAACGCTTGTGCTACTGCTTTCACAAAGAAAGCAAAGAACGTTAAGTTAAAGCCTTCACGCTTTTTGAAATCGCCTTTAATTGAGTTACGGTATGACACAAGGTTTGTCACATCTACTTCAATCATCATCCAAGCATGAGGTGCCTCGTGTTTACTACGTAACATATTTGCTGCAATTGCTTTACGCACACCTGTTACCGGAATCTCGATATCTCCAGGCATTGTCGGCACAGAAACTGGTTTTGCAGCTTCTACTTTTTGCGCTACCGGTGCTACTGCCACTGATTTTGGTGCTTCTGGACGCTCTGCTACTGCAACAACTTCCTCTTTCTTCGCACCTGCTTGCGGAATATTTCCAGATTCCACTAGCTTTAAAATATCTTTACGAGTAATACGGCCATTTGCCCCCGTACCTTCTACTAAATCTAAATCAACGTTATGCTCACCCGCAAGTTTTAACACAGCTGGTGAAAAACGTGGTTTTCCATCAGTTGGTTGTTTTGCTTTCGGTGCTTTTTCAGCAGTAGTTACTTCTGCTGTTGGTTCTTCTTTCGTTTTTTCCTCTACAGCTGTTGCTGCTACTTCATCTGCGCCTTCTACTTGAATGACACAAACAACTTCACCTACAGCTAACGTATCACCTTCACCAGCTATTAACTCTTTCACAATACCAGTGAAAGAAGATGGTACTTCGGCATTTACTTTATCAGTCATTACTTCTGCAAGCGGATCATACTTATTTACGTGATCGCCAACATTAACGAGCCATTTACTAATTGTGCCCTCTGTAACGCTCTCCCCGAGCTGAGGCATTGTAATATTTTCTACAGCCATGTATAGTCCCCCCGATTAAAATTCCGCAAGTTCACGCATTGCTTTTTCAACTTTATCTGGATTTACCATAAAGAATTTTTCCATTGTTGGTGCATATGGCATCGCTGGAACGTCTGGACCTGCAAGACGTGCAATTGGTGCATCTAAATCAAACAGGCAATTTTCAGCAATAATTGCTGCCACTTCACTTATAATACTTCCTTCTTTATTGTCTTCTGTTACAAGAAGAACTTTACCCGTTTTAGAAGCTGCTTCAATGATTGCTTCTTTATCTAACGGATATACAGTACGTAAATCAAGAATGTGTGCAGAGATGCCATCTTGTGCTAACTTTTCAGCTGCTTGAAGAGCAAAGTGAACACATAATCCGTACGTGATAACGGTAATATCATCACCTTCGCGTTTTACATCTGCTTTTCCGATTGGTAATACATAGTCATCTTCTGGCACTTCACCTTTAATTAAGCGGTATGCACGTTTATGTTCAAAGAATAATACTGGATCTTCATCACGAATTGCAGCTTTTAGTAAGCCTTTTGCATCATATGGTGTAGAAGGGATAACAATTTTTAAACCTGGTTGGTTTGCAAACATCGCTTCTACAGATTGTGAATGATACAATGCACCGTGAACACCGCCGCCAAATGGCGCACGAATTGTAACTGGACAAGTCCAATCATTGTTAGAACGATAACGAATTTTTGCTGCCTCAGAAACAATTTGGTTTACTGCTGGCATGATGAAATCAGCAAACTGCATTTCAGCGATTGGGCGCATACCATACATTGCCGCACCAATTGCTACCCCAGCAATTGCAGATTCTGCAAGCGGTGCATCAAGTGCACGATCTTCACCAAATTGATCATACAAACCATGTGTCGCTTTAAACACGCCACCTTTTTTACCAACATCTTCTCCTAAAACGAATACTTTCTCATCGCGTTCCATTTCTTCGCGCATTGCTAATGTAATAGCATCAATATAAGACATTACAGCCATGAAACGTTCCCCCCTATTCTGCGTATACGTGCTTCAATGCATCTTCAGGTGCTGCATACGGAGCATTTTCTGCATATTCTGTTGCTTCATTTACGATATGCATAATTTCGTCTAACATTTGTTTTTCAAATTCCTCAGTTAACACGCCAGCTTCTTTTAAATAAGCTGCAAATGTTATAATTGAATCTTTTTTCTTCGCTTCCTCTACTTCTTCTTTATCACGATAAACACGATCGTCGTCGTCACTAGAATGTGCTGTTAAACGATATGATACTGTTTCAATTAAAGTCGGGCCTTCACCACGTCGGCCGCGGTCTGCTGCTTCTTTTACAGCTTTATATACTGCAAGCGGATCGTTTCCGTCTATTGTATATCCAGGCATACCGTAACCAATTGCACGATCTGATACGTTTTTACATGCTAATTGTTTTTCAACCGGAATAGAGATTGCATATTTGTTATTTTCACACATGAAAATAACAGGTAGTTTGTGTACACCAGCAAAGTTTGCCCCTTCATGGAAGTCACCTTGGTTTGAAGAACCTTCTCCAAATGTAACGAACGTTACTAAATCTTTCTTCTCCATTTTTCCAGCTAGTGCAATACCAACTGCATGTGGTACTTGTGTTGTTACTGGAGATGAACCTGTAACAATACGATTTTTCTTTTGACCGAAGTGACCAGGCATTTGACGACCACCAGAGTTTGGATCTCCAGCTTTTGCGAAAGCAGATAACATAAGTTCTTTTGCTGTCATACCAAACGCTAATACAACACCCATATCACGGTAGTATGGTAATGCATAATCTTTCTCTCTATCAAGAGCGAACGCTGCTCCAACTTGTGCAGCCTCTTGTCCTTGACAAGAAATTACGAATGGAATTTTACCTGCACGGTTTAATAACCACATACGTTCGTCGATTTTACGTGCAAGTAACATCGTACGGAACATTTCTAATACTTGCTCATCACTTAAACCAAATTCTTCATGGCGCTTTTCTTTTACTTCTGCCATTTTTCATAACCTCCTAAATCCACATTTTTATGCGTGTAACGCTCTTCCATCTACAGCTAATGCAGCTTCACCAATCGCCTCAGATAATGATGGATGCGGATGAATTGTATGTGCTACTTCCCAAGGTGTTGCATCAAGTACTCTTGCAAGACCCGCTTCAGAAATCATATCTGTTACATGTGGTCCGATCATATGAACACCAAGAATGTCATTTGTTTCTTCATCAACTACAAGTTTTACAAAACCGTCTGATTCTCCGTATACAAGTGCCTTTCCGATTGCACGGAATGAGAATTTACCTACTTTTAACTTATAGCCTTTTTCTTTCGCTTCTCGTTCTGTTAAACCGACAGAAGCAACTTCTGGACTGCTATATACGCATTTCGATACCATAGAATAATCAATTGGTGTAACTTCTTTACCAGCAATATGTTCTACAGCAACAATTCCTTCATGCGAAGCAACGTGAGCGAGTTGTAGGCCACCGATTACATCTCCAATTGCGTAAATATGAGATTCCTTCGTTTGATAAAACTCATTTGTTTGAATGTATCCTTTTTCCACAACAATATCTGTGTTCTCTAAGCCCATATTTTGCGTATTCGCTTGTCTTCCTACAGATACAAGCATTTTTTCTGCTTTAAATGCTTTATTCTCACCGTTATGTTCAGCTTGAATTGTTACTCCATTATCTTTTACCAATGTTTCTGGTAATACTTTTGCACCAGTTACCACTTTAATACCTTTTTTCTTGAATAGACGTTGCATTTCTTTTGAAACGTCATTATCTTCTAGTGGTAATATGTTTTTCGCATATTCTAATACTGTAACTTCTACACCGAAGTCAGCAAGCATAGATGCCCACTCAATACCAATTACACCGCCACCAACGATAATGATCGAACTAGGAAGCGTTTCCATTTTTAGGGCATGATCCGAAGACATTACATACTCTCCGTCTAACTCTAATCCTGGTAATGAATTTGGACGAGAACCTGTTGCAACAAGTACATTTTTTGGAATTAACATTTCATTCTCTTCTCCACTTGCAAGTTCAACTGAAATTGTACCTGGCATTGGAGAGAAAATAGATGGGCCAAGAATACGGCCAATACCTTCAAACACATCAATTTTACCTTGTTTCATTAAATGCTGAACGCCTTTATGAAGCTGCGTCACAATCTTCTCTTTACGCTCTTGTACTTTAGCAAAGTTTAGTTCTACATTACTTGCAATAACTCCGAACTCTTCTCCTTTTTTAGCAGTTGCGTATACTTCCGCACTACGTAAAAGAGCTTTACTAGGAATACATCCTTTGTGTAAACAAGTACCACCAAGATTTTCTTTTTCAACAAGTGCAGTTTTTAACCCTAGTTGTGATGCACGAATAGCAGCAACATATCCACCAGTACCGCCGCCAACGATGACTAAATCATATTCTCTTGCCATTATCTCAACCCCTAGCTACTGTTTGTTTTTCTCGTACAACATACTCTTTCGGCGCTTCTTCTTCACGTAATACACGAAGTGCTCCTTCTGCTAACGCTTGTAATTCATCTTCTCCTGGATGTACGATAACATCTGCAATCCAGTGGACACGTTCTTTTATTTCATCGACAAGAATTTTACTGTAGGCAAGTCCACCAGTTAATACGATTGCATCGATTTTCCCGTGAAGTACAGCACTAGCTCCGCCAATCTCTTTTGCAACTTGATATGCCATTGCTTTATAAATAAGAGTTGCTTCCGGATCACCTTTTTCAACCATTTGTTCTACTTTAATTGCATCGTTTGTACCGATAAGACTTACAAGTCCACCTTGTCCGACAAGTTTTTTGACCATTTCGTCTCGGTAATACTCACCAGAGAAACACATTTCAACTAATTGTCCTACTGGTACTGTACCAGCACGCTCTGGACTAAATGGTCCTTCTCCGTTTAAGCCATTATTAACATCGATAACTTTTCCTTTTTTATGAGCACCAACTGTAATACCGCCGCCCATATGTGTAACTAATAAATTTAAATCCTCATATTTGTGATTTAATTCGTCTGCTACTTTACGAGCAACCGCTTTTTGGTTTAATGCATGGAAAATACTTTTACGTTCCATACCAGCAATACCGCTAATACGAGCAATCGGTTCCATTTCATCTACAACGACAGGATCCACAATGAATGCAGGAATATTTAATCCAGAAGCGATTTCATAAGCTAGAATGCCTCCGAGATTTGAAGCGTGATGACCGCTAAATCCGTTTTTTAAATCTTCTAACATTGCATCGTTTACTGTATACGTGCCACCTTCGATTGGACGAAGTAATCCACCACGCCCACAAACAGCGTTCAATTTTGAAATGTTAATACCGTGAGAATGTAGAACTTCTAAAATTGTTTCTTTTCGAAACTCATATTGATCGATAATTCGCTTATATTTTCCGATTTGTTCTTCATCATGACGAATTGTTTCTTCTAAAACGGGTCTTTCATTATCAAAAACACCAATTTTTGTGGATGTACTACCCGGATTAATAACAAGAATTCGATTTAAGGACAATGTTGCTACCTCCACTAATAAATTTAAAAGGAAGTGGAAACCTCATAAGAGGTAACCACACCTTTCGTAAAAGTTGTATATGAATGATTAGCGACGGCTAATAATGTCGTGACCGTTGCGTAAGTATGTGCTACGAGTGTTTTTCAAGCTTGCAATGCGCTCTTCAGCTAGACGATCTGCTGCTACATAAGTTGCTATGCCATCACGTTTTGAAATTTCGATTACTTTTGCAATTGTGTCATAAATAGACTCAACACGTTTTAATGCACGTTCTCTATTGTATCCATATAATTCGTCTGCTACGTTAATTACGCCACCTGCATTAATAACATAGTCTGGTGCGTATACAATACCCATTTCATGAATGATGTCGCCGTGACGATCTTCTTTTAATTGGTTATTTGCAGAACCTGCGATTACTTTTGCTTTAAGTTGTGGAATAGTTTCATCATTAACTGTTGCGCCTAATGCACACGGTGCGTAAATATCACATTCAACACCGTAAATTTCATTTGGCTCAACTGCTGTTGCACCGAATTCTTCTACTGCACGTTGTACAGCTTCTTTATTAATATCTGTAACGATTAATTTCGCTCCTTCAGCGTGTAAATGTTTGCATAGGTGATATGCTACGTTACCAACACCTTGAATAGAAATTACTTTTCCTTCTAGGTTATCTGTACCAAATGCTTCTTTTGCAGCTGCTTTCATACCACGGTAAACACCGTATGCAGTTACTGGAGATGGGTTACCAGAAGAACCGAATGATGGTGAAATCCCTGTTACAAAATCAGTTTCTTCATGGATAATATCCATATCATCTACTGTTGTACCAACATCTTCAGCTGTAATGTAACGTCCGTTTAGTCCTTGAATGTAGCGTCCTAATGCACGGAACATCGCTTCGCTTTTATCTTTACGTGGATCACCGATAATTACTGTTTTTGCACCACCTAAGTTTAAACCAGCTGCTGCATTTTTGTATGTCATCCCTTTTGCAAGACGCAATGCATCTTCAATCGCCGCTTCTTCAGAATCATATGTCCACATTCTTGTTCCACCTAGAGCTGGTCCAAGTGTTGTATCATGGATTGCAATGATTGCTTTTAAACCAGATTCTTTATCTTGACAAAATACCACTTGCTCATAATCATATTTTTCTAAGTATTCGAAAATTTCTAATGTCATTGTCGTTTCCCCCTAATTGTTTTACCCTATTTGGTTTATTTTGAAGCAGTCGCAACTGCCAATGCTAATGAATATACTTTTGTTTCTGCTGAATCAGCACGTGATGTTAAAACAATCGGTGCTTTAGCGCCAGCAATCATCGCTCCTACCTTTGCATTTGCAAAATAGACGAGTGATTTATATAGCACATTTCCAGCTTCAATCGTTGGGACGAGTAAAATGTCTGCCTTACCTGCTACATCACTTACTATGCCTTTATGCTCTGCTGCAATTTGTGATACTGCATTATCTAAAGCAAGTGGTCCATCAACGACACAATTTTTAATTTGTCCGCGGCGATTCATTTGAGTTAACATCGCTGCATCAATTGTCGCTTGCATCGCAGGATTAACAACCTCTACCGCTGCAATTGGCGCTACTTTCGGCAAATCAATTCCTATTGCCTGGGCAACTTCTACAGTATTTTGTATAATAGCAGCTTTTTGTGTTACATCAGGTGCAATGTTCATCGCTGCGTCTGTAACAAAAATAAGACGATCGTAATTTGGAACTTCAAACGCTGCAACGTGTGAAAGTACGCTGCCCTTACGAAGCCCCCACTCTTTATTTAATACGGCTTTCAAAATATTTGCTGTTGGGATGTTCCCCTTCATTAGTACATCTGCTTCGCCATTGCTTACAGATTTAACAGAAAGTTCTGCAGCCTCAGCACTTGACGCTGCTGCAATCACTTCAATATGTTCTGAAGTTTGTAACCCATGCTCTTGTAGCATCCCTATTATTTTCTCTTGATTTCCATATAGACGAAATTGAGCTAGCTGTAACTTGATTGCTTTCGCTACAGCTTCAATTACTTCATGATCTTCAGCTACTGCTACAGCCACAGTTTTTTTAGGCTGTCCTGCTGCTTGATCAATTAAGTGTTCTAACTTCATATTTTGTAATCAACCCTTTCCGTCGTCCCTCGTCTATTCATTAAGCAAATACCGTGCCAACTTTTAAAAGTGGTCTTACCAATAATGAAAACGCATTCAAAATGCAGTGAAATCAATACTTTGGAAAACAACGAAATATTCTGTCTTGTTTTGTCACTTTTTGTATACCATGCAATAAATTGCACGGTACGCAATTTATTGCATGCTATTTTTTGCACAGTCGTACTTTTCTAGCTTGTAATATAAGTTCCGAACTGAAATTCCTAACGCTTTTGCAGTCTTCGTTTTGTTCCCCTCAAATTTCTCTAAATATTCACGGATAATATTCCCCTCAAATTCTGTCACTAGGTGTTCAAGGGCCTTCTCTTCTAATTCAGGTAATAAATTATTTTTTTTCGTCTCTACTTGTTCTTCTTTATGTAAAGGCGGTAAATGATGTACATCAATATATATCTCGTTATAATTCATAAAGATAATAGCTCGTCCTAAAATATTTTCAAGTTCCCTAACATTTCCTGGCCATTCATATGATTGTAAATACGAAATGGCTGAATCGGTGAGTCCTTCTACATTACGACCATAATCTTGATTGATTTTTTGAATTAACCTTTCTGCAATCGCTGGTATGTCTCCTTTACGCTGACGAAGGGAAGGAATTTGAATCGGGATTTTATTTAAACGATAATATAAGTCCTCTCTGAACTTCCCTTCTAAAATAGCTTTCTCTAAATTCACATGCGTCGCAGCGATCACTCGAACATTAATAGGTATCGCTTTCGTTCCCCCTACTTTCACAATTTCTTTTTCTTGTAGTACACGAAGAAGCTTCGCTTGCGTATTTGCAGATAACTCCCCGATTTCATCTAAAAAAATACTTCCATTATTCGCTTCTTCAAAGAATCCTCGTTTTCCGCCTCTTTTCGCTCCAGAAAACGCACCTTCCTCATAACCGAATAATTCACTTTCTAATAAGGTCTCAGAAATAGCAGCACAGTTTACTCGTACGAACTTATTGTATTTTCGATTACTACCGTTATGAATAGCGTGTGCAAATAACTCTTTCCCCGTACCAGATTCCCCTCTAAGCAATACTGTTGCTGGTGTATTCGCTCCAAGCTTTGCCTGTTCAATAGCCGCCGTCGTTTCATCTGAATCGCCAACAATATCATCAAATGAATATTTCGCTTCTAACGTTCGAATAATTTGTCTTGCCCTATTCAATTCATTTGTTAATTTTTGAATTTCTGATACGTCGCGAATTACCCCGACGCTTCCTTTCAATATTCCATCAACAATAACCGGTGCTACATTTACAATTACATCCCGCTTCTTTTGCCCAATCTTCATATGTATTCCTCGTACCGCTCGGCGCGTCCGAAGTACTTTCATATGCATACTTTCACCTTCTACAATATCAGTTGTAGCCGGCTTCCCTATAATATCCTCTTCGGTTAAACCCGTTAACTTCGTATAAGCAGGGTTTATGACTAACCCTCGTCCTTTCTCATCTACAACTGAAATAGCTTCCTCAGATGAGTTGATAATCGCCTCAAGTAGCGTTTGAATTTCTTTTAAATCTGTAACTTCTTCCGCCAAATCTACAACTTCTGTAATATCTTTAAAAATCGCAAATGCGCCTTGAACTTCTCCATCTTCTTTTAATATCGGGATACGCGTTGTAATAATCTTTTTTTCATTCTCTAACGTCAGTTCATGATTCACTTCTATTTTTTTCGTGCGTATAATACGAAGCAACTTACTCGTTGGAATAACTTCTAAAATATATTTTCCTATCGCCTCTTCTTTCTTATATCCGATAATACGCTCTGCACTTTTATTAAACAGACGGACTTGTCCCTCTTGATCTATAACAATCATACCGTCATGCGTTGAATTTAAAATTAAATTCCCTTGTTGCATCTGTTCTTCCAGCTTTCCAATTAAGCCTTCCTTTTCATGCGCTAATCTCGTAACAATTTTTGCAATATCCCCTGGTATAAGAAGAGTATCTTTATGCTTGCTTCCCAATAAAATTTTATGTAAATCATAATCACCTGTCATATCAAACAATACATCAATATGCATAGAAAGAAACGGGGTTACACTATCACCAATCGGAATCCCATATTCCTTTGCGATTTGTAATCCTTTCGCAATTGGATTAATATCAATAACTCCTATAATTTGAAATATATTCGAATTTTGTAACAGACTCAGCAGTGTACTCCCACCTTCACCCGCTCCAACAATTAACACCTTTTGTTTCATACATTACACTTCCTCTCGAAGTATCTCTGCAAAATTTTTCACATCCTTATCTTACTCGTTCAGCAACCTCTTGACAAACACCCTTTTCATATAACATCATGAAAATAAACAAAATAATCTGAAAAGGAGCGTTATGTATGCAGCGTTACCTCGCTCTATTATTAGCACTCATCCCGATTTCATTAGCCGTGCTTGGTATTAAACTAATGAGAGATACTGTATTTGGGATTTTATTCTCCCCAATCCCTATATTATGGTTACAATTTTTAATCGGTGCTCTTTGCTTTGCACTCGGGTTTTATATTTTCGGCGGCTTCGTCTTACACAGAGATCGTAAGAGAAATAAAGTACAAGCCCGCTTTAGAAGATAGAACAAAGTTTTCACATACCGATAAAAAAATGAGACCATTATATTAGGTCTCATTTTTTATCGGTAATAAAGTTCTTGCTGTTTCAGGATAATCAGTAATAATCGCCGATATGTTCATATCAAAATATTTACGCATAAGTGTTTCTTCATTTATCGTGTAAGGACGAACCTCTACACCACTCCCCATCGTTAATTCAGCGATGGCATCTTGAAGATAACGATAATTCGGATGCACTGCAGTAGCACCCATCTTTTGTGCATATGCCCACGGGCTATGCAAACCTTCACGATACAAAATAGCTGTTTGAATATCAGGAGCCATCATATGGCACCGTTTCATACTGTAGTGGTTAAACGAAGAAAATATAACCCGATCCTCCAGACTAAACTTACGCACAAGTGTTATAACCTCTTCTTCTAAACCTCTGTATGGAATTTTATCATTTTTAAGTTCAATATTAAGTAGCAATTGCGTTTTTCCAAGCCATTCCAGCACCTCTTCTAAAAGAGGAATTTTACAAAAGCCTACTTTTTCACTAAATTTATAACTTGCATCTAACTTACATAAATCTTCGTATAAATAATTTCGAACAGCACCTTTTCCATTCGTCGTTCGATTCACAGTTTCATCATGAATGACGACAACTTTTCCATCTTTCGTTAATTGAACATCGAGTTCAATTCCGTCTGCCCCGAAAGCCTCCGCTGCTTCAAATGAAATCATTGTATTTTCCGGATACGTTCCCGCCGCACCACGATGTGCAAATATAAGAGTCATCCTCACTCCCCCAATCTTATGCTATACTATACGAAAAAGGAGGTACTTCTATGAGACCATTACAAATTTCTCCAGACACTGCAGTCCGCCTATCAAAAGCTTTAGGTGTTCCACTTGAACAACTTATGCATATGCCACAGCATATTTTAATCCAAAAGTTAGTTGAATTAGAAAAACAAAATAAAGACGAAGAATAATATAGTCCTGTTTTGCAGGGCTTTTTATTATAATCTATTATATCATGGATAACTTACCCACTAAAATTATGAATGCATGGAACAACAAAATAAAAAGCCTCTATAAAGAAGCTTTTTCTACAAATTGCAAATTTTAATTTCCTCCAACCTATTGAAGGTCTCCAGATTTGTGTAATTCACCTGTTACTCCATCTCCAAAATTATTTAAAGAAAAAGTTTGCTCTTCTAGCGGATCCATAACTCCTGTAGCTTTTCCAATATTACCACCTTGCAGTTTCCAAAAGTAGTTATGATCGTCCACAACTTTACTAAAGTCTTTGTTTATCCATCTTTCAGCAATCGCTAAAAGTTCTTCTTTCGTTTCAAAATTACTCTCATTTAAGATACTTCTTACTTTTTCAGCATTCTCTTTAGACATCGGGATTGCTCCCCATTTTTGCTCAGCTATTACTTTTTGGTGAGTCATACTATGCATCGCTTTAACTAAGTCTTCTTCAGTAGAATCTTTTGTAATTTGAAGTTTCGCACTTGCGCCACCAATCTCACCAAACTGCGCTTCTTTTTCTTTTGGAACTGTTTTATATTCGCTTGTATCTATTTCAGCACTAGCTTGTTTGTCCGCCGGATTATCTGCAAGTTCTAACATTCCATAAGTTATACCAGCAGTAAGCCCAACTAAGCCTATTGCACATCCAATCCAAATTAAAATTTTCTTTTTCATATAAACCTCCCAATATTCCCTAGTAAATTCCCTAACAAATATCATATCAAGAAATATCCCTTTATAGATAATTTTACTAAATATATGTTTTATTTTCCATATAAATAAATGAATCACCTTTAAATGTGTCATAATCATATTTCTTATGAAATACTACTTCAATATTATCCTTATAACAAAATAAAAGATCAACGAGTGTTTTAAACTCATTGATCTTTTATAAAAAAATTTATTTTGAATATACTAATCTCAGCTAGCCTTATGTTCAAGTCTTAGCTTATCCGCAACCATTGCGATGAACTCGGAATTCGTAGGTTTTGCTTTTGACATCGATACAGTATAACCAAATAAGGACGAAATAGAATCAATATTCCCACGGCTCCAAGCTACTTCAATTGCGTGACGGATTGCGCGCTCGACACGACTTGCTGTTGTATTATATTTCTTTGCGATATCTGGATATAATACTTTCGTAATAGATCCTAGTAATTCGATATCATTGTACACCATAGAGATTGCTTCTCGTAAGTACATATATCCTTTAATATGAGCGGGTACACCAATTTCATGAATGATACTTGTAATACTCGCATCTAAGTTTTTCGGTTTGCCATCAATCGTTGTTGCTGATCGGAAAGATGGTAATGGACGTTTAATGGTAGCATTTTCCTTACCACTCACTTGACGAATATGACTTGTTAAATTCTCCATATCAAATGGTTTTAATATGAAATATGATGCCCCTAAATCAACCGCTTTTTTCGTCACATCTTCTTGTCCGAATGCTGTCAACATAATAACGTTAGGTTGTCTTAGCCTTTCAATATGTCGCATTTTCTCTAGCACAGCTAGACCATCTAAATGTGGCATAATAATGTCTAAAACGAGTATATCAGGCTGCTTTTCTTTCAATAAGTTTAAACATTCTTGACCATTGTAAGCAATCCCAATAACTTCCATATCATCCTGAGCAGCAACATAACTCTCTAGCATCGATACCAATTCTTTATTATCATCCACAAGACATACTTTAATTTTCTCCACAGTTTTTCCTCCCTTACCGAATCGATTCTCCCGACATGTGTAAGCTTCTAGGCTACATGAATTGTTCGACAATTGTGTGAAAATTCCCTTTTAAAGTTTCTTACTTTCCGATAAAATCACAAAAAAATATGTTTATCGTTCATTTTTTTCCTTTCGCAACACATTCCATCATAGAATTACAGCGAAACGTTCAACCCTTTGCTTATATCTTACAACAAAAAACAGCTCTTGCGGAGCTTTTACAAAATTTCAACGAATTTTTCAAAAGAAAAACGAGCTAATATGTATTAGCTCGCTTTTTTCTCTTGATCATAAATATTAATTCCAGCCTCATGTAACATCCATTCAATATGAACACCATATCCTGACGTTGGATCATTTACAAATACATGTGTAACCGCACCAATTACTTTCCCATTTTGTACAATCGGACTTCCACTCATTCCTTGTACAATACCACCCGTTTTTGCTAGTAAACGTTTATCTGTCACTTTTATAACCATACCTTTTGTAGCCGGGAACTTTTGTGGTACCGTACTAACAACTTCAATATCAAACGCTTCCACCTTATCTTGATCAATAACTGTTAATATTTTCGCTGGTCCTTCTTTTACTTGATGGGATAACGCGATAGGCATTGCTTTATCCATTATGCCGTTTGTCATATTTGTGTTTAATCTCCCAAAAATACCATACGGGCTATTTATTGTAATATTGCCAATCACTTCACGATCTGGTGAAAATCTTGCTAATTTTTCTCCCGGGTTCCCGTGACTTCCTCTTTCAATAGACGTTACTGTCGAACGCATAATTTGTCCATCTTCTACTTGAATTGGCTTTTTTGTATCATTATCAGAAATTACATGACCAAGCGCTCCGTATTTCATAGAATCTGGATGTACAAATGTCATCGTTCCGATACCAGCTGCTGAATCACGAATATACAGTCCAATTCGGTAAGAGGATTCACCATTGTCTTTTTGTGGTGTTAGCTTAGCACGAATATATTTTCCATCTCTTAATAAAACAAGATTAAGCGGTTCACCTGTTTCTCCACTATTATGAATAAACGGTGCTACATCACTCATTCTTTCAATTGTTTTACCATTGATTTCAGTAATCATATCTCCAATCTGTACACCAGCTGTTTCACCAGGAGATACTTTACCCTTTTCAGTTTGAATTAAATGATGGCCTACAACAAGTACACCTTTTGTGTTCAATTTTACACCAATCGATTGTCCACCTGGAATAACTTTAAAATCTTTTAATACTTTCACATTTACTTTTTTCACTGGAAAACCAGCAAGTTGAAAAACCATATCAGCTTCACCATTTTGGTGAGAATTTACCATAAGCCCTTGTTCTTGTTCATTTGAACTTACAGTAAATACATTACGATTTGTAGATGCAGCCTTAAAAACTGGTAATGATGCTATTTCTGATTGTTGTCCTTCAAAAACAACAAGTTGCTTCGGTGATGAAATAAACGTTCGAAGCGGTTTAAAACATCCAATAAAAACTAAAGAAACAAGGAGACAAAGACCTATTATTTTTCGAAATCTTTCTAATTTCAATTTGTTCACTCTCCTCGCTCCTACCCCACATTCAGCCTCTTGGCTTCACTTTTTAATCTCTCCTTGCAGTGCTTTATTTATAACCGGAAGAATTAAGAAATCGTCATTTGAGAAAAAAAGCTATCCATTACTGGATAGCCTCTGCTGTCTGTTTGAAATGATGCGCTTGCGTAAGTAACTCTTTCGCATGCTCTGTCGTTAAATCTGTAATTTCAACACCAGAAATCATTCGAGCAATTTCTGTTACTTTTTCATCCGTACTTAACACAGTAACCGATGTAATCGTCCGATCATTCGCCACTTGTTTTCTAATAAATAAATGCGAGTCCGCCATTGAAGCTACTTGAGGTAAGTGCGTAATACAAAGTACTTGCGAGTTTACTGATACACGATAAATTTTTTCCGCAATAGCCTGTGCAACCCGACCACTCACACCCGTATCCACTTCATCAAAAATAACAGATGCAACACCTTGATGCTTAGAAAAAATGCTTTTTAAAGCTAAAATAATACGAGATAACTCTCCGCCAGAAGCGACCTTTGAAAGTGGCTTTAACGGTTCACCCGGATTCGTTGAAATATAAAATTCCACATGATCGTAGCCATCCGCCGTAAGTTTTACCGGTGTTCCTTCCACGAGAGGTTCTTCTACGTTTCCTACCCTCTTCATAATTCTCACTTCAAATTTCGTTTTTTCCATATATAGTTCTTTTAATTCTTGATGAATAGCGCTTGTAAGATGATCTGCAAGCTCATGACGCATAGCACTTAACAACGTTGCTTCTTTTACAATAACACCTTCTAATTTCGTTAACTGCTTTCTCGTCGTTTCAATATGTACGTCTTTATTTTCAATCGTAAAAATTTCTTGTTCAATTTTATCAGCATACGCTAAAATCTCTTCTACAGTATTTCCATACTTTCTCTTTAACATACGGATTTCATTCAAACGTGTTTCAATCTCATCTAGACGTTTCGGATCATATTCCATCATATCTAACTTTTCTCTAAGCTGGTATGCAACTTCTTCTAATAAGTAATAACTATTTGCAATGGAATCATGATTTTCTTGATACGCTTCATCTAAGTGCGTAATACTCTCCATTTGTCCCATTGCATTTCTTACGTGATCTAATCCCTGTCCGTCTCCACTTAACGAACGATATGCATCTCCTAATGCTTTATAAATCTTTTCAAAATTGGAGATTTTTAATCGTTCCTCAGTCAATTCATATTCTTCATCCATTTTTAAATCCGCATTACGAATTTCTTCATGTTGGAATTGAATTAAATCTAGACGATGGGCCATTTGTTGTTCATTTTCACTTAAAGATTTCAGCTGTTTTTTTAACTTCTCATAGTCTGTATATACATTTTGATATACGTCCAATTGTTTAACAATGCGATTTCCATCAAAATGATCAAGCATAAACATATGACGCTCTTCATTCATTAAATCTTGTGTTTCATGCTGTCCATGAATATCAACTAGCGTTTTTCCAATCTCTTTTAATATGCTGAGTGTAACAAGTTTCCCATTTACACGACAGACACTTTTTCCGTTCGCAGCGATGTCACGCTTCAAAATAATCATGCCATCTTCTATTTCTATATCTAACTCTTCTGCCTTTGCGATACATGGATGCTTGTCATCTTCTACATAGAATAACCCTTCTATCTCAGCCTTTTCTGTTCCATATCGAACAAATTCTGCTGAACCACGGCCACCAACAAGCAAACTAATTGCATCAATAATAATGGATTTTCCAGCTCCTGTTTCACCACTTAAAACGGTTAAACCTTTTTGGAAAGAAATATTTAATGCCTCAATAATAGCAAAGTTTCTGATCGATAATTCCGATAACAATGCCCCATTCACCTCGTTATAAACTAATCCCCTATTAAGGGCTTTTCTCAGTATTCTTCATTCAAATAGTTATACTATATGTTTGTATGTATAAATTACTCTTCTAACCCGCTCCATTGTACCAAACATTCGTTTTACGGGTCAATCCACCTATTTTCTAACTTCATTCAAAAAAAATAATGTATTGTATTTGAAAATCCATATTTTTCGCCAATAAAAATATCTTGTTTACTTTCCACTTTACAGAGGAAAGTAAACAAGATTTTTCTGTTACAGCATATTTAAGAAACGATCAGAGACAACACCTGTATCTTCAGGTGTACGGCAAATAATTAAGCAAGTATCATCACCACAAATGGTTCCGATGATCTCATCCCACTCTAAATGATCAATAAGTGCCCCAAGTGAATGAGCGTTACCAGGCAATGTTTTTAGCACAAGCATATGTCCTGCCGTGTCTAATTTTACAAATGAATCCACTAGATTTCGTTTTAATTTTTGCAACGGATTAAACCGTTGATCTGCTGGCAAGCTATATTTATAGCGACCATCATGTAATGGCACCTTCACTAAGTGCAGTTCTTTAATATCGCGCGATACTGTTGCTTGCGTTACATTAAACCCCACATTACGTAAAATATCAACTAGTTCATCTTGTGTTTCAATTTCTTTGTTCGCAATAATTTCCCTAATTTTAATATGGCGCTGACCTTTATTCATACATTTGCACCTCACACTATCTCTTACCATAGTTTAATCATTGGTATACTTCACTTATTTATGTTAACGTATAATCCGTTACTTGTACACAATTGTTTTTACAATCATTATACAATTACAACAAAAAGAGGAACAACATATGTTATTCCCCTTTCCCTTTTTGTTTTAGAACATCATGCGCCTCTGTAACAACTTGCTCAATAGAAACTGGAGAATGATTTTCGCCATTCTCACGCTCTCCGTGCCACTTTAGATGAATTAAAAATTCAATATTTCCATCCCCGCCTGTAATTGGTGAGAATGTTAAACCTTCGACATTATAGCCTTCCTTAAGAGCAAAATCGACAATCATTTCCACGACAGCTTCATGTACTTTTCTATCACGAACAATGCCCTTTTTCCCGACTTGTTCTCGTCCAGCTTCAAACTGAGGTTTAATCAATGCAGCTACATCACCATTTGGCGTAAGCATTGTTTTTAAAACCGGCAATATAAGCCTTAATGATATAAATGACACGTCAATACTTGCAAACTGCGGTAAACCACGTTCTAAATCTGCCGGTGTCACGTAACGGAAGTTCGTTCTTTCCATCACAACAACACGCTCATCTTGACGCAATTTCCACGCAAGTTGATTATATCCTACATCTAATGCATAAGATAACTTCGCCCCATTTTGAAGCGCACAGTCTGTAAAACCACCAGTTGATGAACCAATATCTATCATAACTTTATCTTGTAAATCAAGTTGAAATGCTTCTAATGCCTTTTCAAGCTTATAACCACCACGGCTTACATACGGCATAACTTGCCCTTTCACCGTAATCTCCGTATCTTGCGAGATTTTCTCCCCTGGCTTATCGAGTCTCATTTCATTCGCATATACAAGACCTGCCATAACAGCACGTTTAGCCTTCTCACGCGTTTCTATAAGTCCTCGCTCTACTAATAGTACATCTACTCTTTCTTTTTTTACGCTCATTTGTTACGCCCTTTTTTGTTTTGATGGAATCATTGTATGAATACGGTCTACAACAGCATCTGTCGTTAAACCAATTTCTTCTAACAGTTTTGTTACACTACCATGCTCTATGAAGCGATCAGGAATACCCATTCGTTCAATTAAAGCACTATGGTATCCGTTCTCAGAAGCAAATTCAACTACTCCCGTTCCAAAGCCACCGATTAAACAAGCCTCTTCAATCGTTAAAATCGGTATATTTTTCCCTAAAAGCTCATGTAAATATGCCTCATCCATCGGCTTAATAAAGCGAGCATTCACTACTTTCACTGATATTCCAGCTTTTTCAAGACGCTCTGCTGCTTCCATTGCCATCGGGATTGTCGTACCAAACGTTAAAATTGCTACTTGTGTGCCTTCTTTTAACGTTTCCCATGTACCGATTGGAATCGCCTTTAATTCTTCATCCATTTGAACGCCAAGTCCATTGCCGCGTGCATAACGTAAAGCAATTGGTCCATCTTCGTATTGCATCGCTGTATATACTAAATGTTGTCCTTCATTTTCATCTTTCGGCATCATAAGTACCATATTCGGCAAATGACGTAAAAACGAGATGTCAAACACACCTTGATGCGTTTCACCGTCTGCTCCAACTAATCCAGAACGATCTATTCCAATGAAAACATTTAAATTTTGGCGACAAATATCATGAACAACTTGGTCATATGCTCTTTGTAAAAACGTTGAATAAATTGCTAAGAATGGCTTCATTCCTTGCGTTGCCATACCAGCCGCCATTGTTGTAGCATGCTGCTCTGCAATACCTACATCGATCATGCGACTCGGAAATTCTTTTTGGAATTTCTCAAGTTTCGATCCAACAGGCATTGCAGGCGTAATTGCAACGATACGTTCATCCGTTCTCGCTAGCTTAAGCACTGTTTCACTAACAACAGCACTCCATGCTGGTGCAACTTCCTTCGGTTTAACGAAGTCACCTGACTCAATTTTATACGGTCCTGTTCCATGCCAAGTTCCAATAACGTCACTCTCAGCTGGTTTATAACCTTTTCCTTTTTTCGTAATAACATGAACAAGTACTGGGCCTTTTGTTTTCTTTGCATATTGCAACGTTTCGAATAACTTTTCATAATCATGTCCATCGACCGGACCTAAATATGTAAAGCCTAATTCTTCAAAAAAGACGCCTGATACTAGTAAATATTTTAGACTATCTTTTATTTTCTCTGCTGTAGCAGCAACTTTTCCGCCAACTGCTGGAATTTTCTTCAATATATACTCTAGCTCATCTTTTACCCAATGGTACTTCCCTGCGGTACGTAAACGACCAAGTACATTATGAAGCGCACCGACGTTTGGTGCAATTGACATTTCATTGTCATTCAAAATAACAATCATGTCCGTTTTTTCATGACCAATATGGTTTAATGCCTCTAAAGCCATTCCGCCTGTTAATGCACCATCGCCAATGATTGGTATAACGTATTCTTCCGTTTTCTTTAAATCACGCGCTAGAGCCATTCCCATTGCAGCAGATAGTGACGTCGAACTATGACCAGTTTCCCAAACATCATGCTCACTCTCGCAGCGTTTCGGGAAACCACATAGACCTTGGTATTGCCTTAATGTGCCGAATTCTTTCGCACGCCCTGTTAAAATTTTATGTACATAGGATTGATGTCCTACATCCCATAAAAACTTATCTTTCGGACTATCAAATACTTTATGCAGAGCAATTGTGAGTTCTACTACACCTAAATTAGGTGCAATATGTCCACCTGTTTGAGAGAGCTCTTCAATTAAAAACTTACGAATATCCTCACTCAATCCCTCTAGTTCACTGATAGACATATCTTTCAAAAAACTAGGGTTTTGAATTTGCGTTAGATCCACATGGATCACTCACTTTCATTTCATAATCTGTCAACATGTCAAATATTATAAGAAACATTTACACAACACAAGAAATTATCTTTTCTATTCTTCTTATCTTGTCCTGCTTTCAGAAAACACTTCCATTTTTTCACTTATCATATTATACATCATATTTCTTTACGTGATGAAAAAAATAGCCGCTAACACGAAGTGATAACGGCAATGTAATCTACATATATTTTTGCCAATAACAAGAAAAGAAAAACCTTTTCCTACATTTATATCATAAAATGATGAATGACTCAACAAATGGAAACGCTGTTATATTAGTTATTACGTTTTGCGATTAAATCACAAATAGATAGTAAATATTCATCTTGTAATTGTAAGGAGCTAATAGAATCTTTTGCTTTTGCAATTTTCTCCTCTAAAATAGATTTTGCTCTATCTACAGTAAATAACGTCGTATATGTGCTCTTTTCATTGGAAGCATCACTACCAATCGGTTTTCCAATCTCTTCTTCTGTTCCTTCTACATCCAAAATATCATCTCTAATTTGGAAAGCTAGACCGATATATTTCGCAAATGCAAGTAACTTCTCTTCTTGCTCTTCTGTAGCATCAGAAAGTATCGCTCCTGCAAGTACAGCAAACTCAAGCAGTTTACCTGTCTTATGCTTATGGATGTACTCTAATTCATTAATTGTAAGTCGTTTTC
The DNA here is from genome assembly GCF_001757995.1 of Bacillus mycoides. GTDB lineage: Bacteria > Bacillota > Bacilli > Bacillales > Bacillaceae_G > Bacillus_A > Bacillus_A mycoides_B. Next base: position 31,794 of record NZ_LXLV01000063.1, read on the forward strand.
CTTCAGCTTCCATATCTGCCACTTGTCCAGCAACCATTCCTTCAGGTCCTGCTGCTTTCGCAAGCTCAAGTACAAGTCTTACTTTTTTTTCAGCAGAGATTTCTTTTTGCCCATATGCCATAATAACTTGAAAAGCATATGTCAACAAACCATCTCCTGCTAAAACTGCCATTGCTTCACCAAATACTTTATGATTTGTAGGCATTCCTCTTCTTAGATCATCATCATCCATACAAGGTAAATCATCATGAATTAACGAATATGTATGAATCATTTCAAGGGCACAAGCTGCACCCACTCCAAGATTTCTTTCTTTCCCAAACGCTTGTAACGTTGCAAATAAAAGTAACGGGCGGAGACGTTTCCCACCCGCTTCCAAAGAATATGCCATCGCTTCACGAAGCACATTTGGACATTGTAATTCATTTGCATAGCTTACAAGCTTTTCTTCTACGAAAGTTTTACTCTCTTTCAAAAAAGCATCAAAAGCTATATGTGTCACTATGCTTCATCTCCTAAAGCAGTAAACGGTTTAAGCTCTCCATCTTCCCCAAGGATAACTGCCATTTGTTCTTGTACATCTTTCAATTTCTCATCACAAAGCTTAGATAATTCCATACCTTCTTTAAAATAAGAAATCGCTTCCTCTAAAGGTACATCACCTTGTTCAAGCTTAGAAACGAGATGCTCAAGCTGCGAAATTGCTTCTTCAAAGCTTAACTTATTTTCCATTATTCAATTCACGCTCCTCTATGCTTGATACGCTACAATCTAGTATTCCATCTTGTAATTGAACCGAAACAGCATCTCCAAGGCTAACATCTTTCACGCTTTTTAATACTTGTTTCTCTTCATCGTATACAAGCCCATACCCTCTCATCATTACTTTAAGCGGGCTTAATACCTCAAGCTTTTGAGCCGCTCTCACAAATACGAACTCCTTCGTTTGAAGTAACGTTTGCATTTCACGTTGCAACTGCTTTTGTAACGTTTCAATTGCCGTTTTCGTTTGTATAATTTTTTGAGATGGGTGGTGCTTTTCTAAATAAAATGAAAGTTGCTTTAATTGATTTACTTTTTTATCTATATAACGCTCTTTCGCTAAAACAAGTTGTTCAAGAGCTCTGTCTAACTGCTCTTCTTTTTGCTCGTACACTTGCCTTGGATAACGGAACGCATAAGATTTTTGTAACACTTGCAGTTTTTCTTCTTTTTTATGTACTCTCTCTCTCATTGCTCTTTGCAATCTCAGAGTTCTTTGTAATACCTTTTCTTGTAACTCTATAGTATTAGGTACCGCCAGCTCAGCTGCTGCAGTCGGTGTTGGTGCACGTAAATCCGCGACAAAATCTGCGATTGTAAAATCTGTTTCATGGCCTACAGCCGAAATAATCGGAATCTCACTTGTAAAAATTGCTCTTGCAACTACTTCCTCATTAAAGGCCCATAATTCTTCAATAGAGCCTCCACCACGTCCAACAATTAAAACATCAATATCTCCCATTTCATTCGCTGTACGAATTGCTTGTACAATCGAGGGAGCTGCTGACTCCCCTTGTACAAGTACAGGAAACACAATAACATTTCCAATTGGATAACGACGTTTAATTGTTGTTATAATATCGCGAATCGCTGCCCCTGTTGGCGACGTGATTACACCTATTGTTTTAGCATACGGAGGAATTATTTTTTTATAAACTTGAGAAAACAAGCCCTCTTCCTCTAAACGAACTTTTAATTGCTCATAAGCTAAATGCAAGTTTCCAATTCCATCAGGCTGCATGTCTTGAATATAAATTTGATAAGAACCACTCGCCTCGTAAACAGAAATCTTTCCTTTTACAAGTACTTTCATTCCATTTTCCGGTCTGAATTTAATGTTACGATTATGACCCGCAAACATAACCGCTGCAATTCTTGCATTTTCATCTTTCAATGTAAAATACATATGACCACGACTATGATATTTAAAGTTGGAAATTTCTCCTTTTAACCAAACAGACTGTAAATGCGGATCATACTCTATTTTTGTTTTAATATAGCGTGTTAATGCTGTAACGGTTAAATATTGTTTCTCCATTGCTCTCTCCTCATAGCCGATTCAAATTATTGACAAACAACACCTGCACGCTTTGCAGACTCCACAGTGTTGTGAAGAAGCATTGTAATAGTCATTGGGCCGACTCCTTTTGGCACAGGCGTAATGTATCCTGCAACGTCTAATACATTGTCAAAATCAACATCACCACAAAGTTTGCCTGTTTCTAAACGGTTAACACCAACATCAATTACAACCGCACCTTCTTTAATATAGTCAGCTGTTACCATTTTCGGTCGTCCAACGGCTACGATTAAAATATCAGCTAACTTCGATAATTCTTCTATATTTTGCGTCTTAGAATGACAATATGTGACAGTTGCATTTTCATTTAAAAACAGTTGCCCCACTGGTTTACCAACAATATTACTTCTTCCAATTACAACAACATGCTTTCCAGAAATATCAAGATTCGTTTCTTTTACTAATTCTAAAATGCCATGCGGTGTACATGGAAGGAATGTGTCTTGTCCCGTCATCATACGTCCTACGCTGATTGGGTGAAATCCATCTACATCCTTTTCCGGTGAAATTCTTTCAATGATAGCTTTTTCTTCAATATGTTTTGGTAAAGGTAATTGTACCAATATGCCATTAATGCGGTCGTCTCCATTTAAGCGATCGATTTCAGCAAGCAAACGCTCCTCAGCAATTGTTTCAGGAAGTTCAATTAGCTCTGAGTAGATTCCTACTTGCTCACAGCCTTTTTCTTTTCCTTTTACATAAGAACGAGATGCTGGATCTTCTCCAACTAAAATAACTGCTAATCCTGGTACAATCCCTTGCTCTTTTAACTTCACAACTTCTTCTTTTAATTGTGCTCGTTTTTTCTCCGCAACTTCATTTCCTTTGATGATTACTGCTACCATTTTAAGTTTCCCCCTTAAAGAAATTACAGTGTATCTTTTATATTAGATAAAACGCCGTTAATAAAACGACGAGATTCCTCATCCCCAAATGTTTTTGCGATTTCAATTGCTTCGTTAATTGTTACATTGTGCGGAATTTCTTCCATGTATTTCATCTCACACACAGCTACACGTAAAATACTGCGATCAACAATACTAATACGCTCAAGCTTCCACTTTTTTAAATTTTGACGAATTGCTGCGTCAATCTCTTCTTTGTTATCTACAAATCCTACAACAAGTGATTCTAGAAACTCATTTGTTTCTTCACCTTCATCTAGCGTATTTTCCACCGCTACTTTCGGTTCTAATTCTCCTGTAATATCCATTTGATATAATGCTTGCATTGCTCTTTCTCTAGCCGTCCTACGTTTCATTGTAACTCTCCTTTATACTTCAAGTCTTTCCTTATGCTTTGTTATATTATTATAATTTATAAGCCGTCAATTCACTTACTCTTGCAGTTTTCATTGATTTTCCAACCTTATAATACAATGATAATAACACAATTTATCGTTTCACACACGGGGTACAAGGCTGAAAAATAATAAAAAGATTAACTTCAAGTTCCATATCTTATCACAATGTACGTTTTTTGGAAAAATGAAACATTCCCTTTTATATTTCTTATTTTTTGAAATAGTATAATAATTAGAGGATTTTAATTTGTGAAGAAATGAAACGAGAAAAAAGATGCCTATTTTACTAGGCACCTTTTTTCACTCTTACACTGGTTCGATTTCTGTTTTTTGTGTTTCGAATGTTACGCCAACGATGTGAACGTTCACTTCTTTTGGCTCAAGTCCTGTCATTGTAAAGAGTGCTTGGCGAATATTGTCTTGAATTTTTTGTGCAACAACCGGAATTGCTACACCAAAATACATCACAACATAAAGGTCAACAATAATATCTTCGTTTGCTAATTCAACCTTTACACCTTTACCATGATTTTTCTTACCTAACTTCTCAACAACATCTGTAGCAAAATTACCACGCATTGCCGCTACACCTTCTACTTCAGCAGCTGCAATACCTGCAATTACTTCGATTACTTCTGGTGCAATTTCTACTTTTCCAAGAGTTGTATCTTGACCCATATCTAACATATGTTCAGCCATGAAAAAAACCTCCTTTAATGTATCACTGCGTCACAAGTTCATGCTCTTCCAAAAATTTCGTGTTAAACTCACCTTTTACAAAATCAGGATGATCTAGCAATTGCAAATGGAACGGGATTGTTGTATGTACGCCTTCAATGACAAATTCACTGAGCGCTCGCTTCATTTTTGCAATTGCCTCTTCACGCGTTTTTCCGTGAACAATTAATTTAGCAACCATCGAATCATAGAAAGGTGGTATTGAATATCCCGGATATACAGCTGAATCGACGCGAATACCAAATCCGCCTGGTGGTAAGTACATTTCTACTTTACCTGGAGATGGCATGAATTTTTTGGCAGGGTTTTCCGCATTAATTCGACATTCCATTGCCCAACCATTAAATTGTACTTCTTCTTGCTGTAACGATAACTTTTCTCCAGAAGCAACAAGAATTTGTTCTTTAATTAAATCCATCCCTGTTACCATTTCAGTAACTGGATGTTCAACTTGGATTCTCGTATTCATCTCCATGAAATAAAAGCTTTTCGTTTTATATTCATAAATAAACTCAACCGTACCAGCACCTGTATAATCAACCGCTACCGCCGCTTTAACTGCTGCGTCACCCATTTGCTTGCGAATATTCTCATCAAGTGCAGGTGATGGACTTTCTTCTAATAGTTTTTGCAGACGGCGCTGAATTGTACAATCACGCTCTCCTAAATGAATGGCATTTCCATGTGTATCTGCCATTATTTGAATCTCAACATGGCGGAAATCTTCAACGTACTTCTCCAAGTATACACCAGGGTTCCCAAAAGCGGTACTAGCTTCTTGCTGTGTAATTTGAATTCCTTTTACAAGCTCTTCTTCATGGCGCGCAACACGAATACCTTTTCCGCCGCCACCTGCAGTCGCTTTAATAATAACTGGATATCCAATTTGATTAGCAAGCTCGATCGCTTCTTCGGTATTTTTAATAATCCCTTGTGAACCTGGTACAATCGGAACCCCTGCTTCTTTCATTGTATCACGTGCAACGTCTTTTGTGCCCATCTTTGAAATAGCTTCTGGGCTCGGGCCGATAAAAATCAAGTTACACTCACGGCATAATTCTGCAAAATCTGCATTCTCTGCTAAAAATCCATATCCCGGATGAATTGCATCACAACCTGTTAATTTCGCAACACTAATAATGTTCGTCAAATTCAAATAGCTTTCTTTTGAAATCGTTGGTCCAACACAATACGCTTCATCTGCAATTTGCACATGAAGTGACTCTTTGTCTGCTTCTGAATAAATTGCAACTGTTTCAATATCCATTTCTTTACAAGCACGAATAATTCGTACAGCAATTTCCCCACGATTGGCTATTAATACTTTTTTTATCATCACAAAGACTCCCTTATTACGCTTTTACAAGAAATAGCGGTTGTCCATACTCAACAAGCTGTCCGTTATTAACAAGAATTTCAACAATTTCGCCCTCTACATCTGCGTCAATTTCGTTAAATAATTTCATAGCTTCAACAATACATACGATAGAATCTTTCGATACTCTGTCCCCAACACTTACATATTGAGGTGTATCAGGCGAAGACGAGGAATAAAATGTCCCTACCATCGGTGATGTGATTTTATGTAGGTTTTCATTTTGAACAGCTGTCTTCTCTTCTTGTTTTGGCGCTTCTACTTGCGCTGCCGCTACTGCTGTTTCTACTTCGACAGATGCTGCCGGCTGTACTACCTGTTTCGTTACCGGTGCTTGCACAGTAACTACTTCATTACCACGTTTTTTCATTTTGATTGTTGTACCGTCTTTTTTGTATTCAAATTCATCAATATTAGAGCTATCAATTAATTTAATTAATTCACGAACTTCTTGAATTTTAAACATGTAAAATCCACTCCCATACTCTTGTTTGTCCCGTTTTTACAGATTGGCATCAAACTGATTTACTGTAAAAATACGATGTATTCTATTAGAAAATTTATTCCTATGACATTTACTAATAGAAATATTTACTATTCCCATCTTACGCTAAATTTTTTAAACATTCCAATTTATATTTCTTTATTATAAATCGAAACTCCTGTAAAAATATTATTCCACCAAAAAATTATTACCTAGTAATAATACCAAGTTTCACACAAAATTGGCAAGACCACTTCCTAAAAAACATTCTTTACTTTTTCAAAACTGTACAGTGTAACAACATAATTCCCTCAGAATTCTTCATTTTATCTACGGTGAAAAAACATATTTTTACCAAATATTATTTTTTTGTTTACGTGCCGTTCATTCTTCCTTCATAAAAGAATAGTATGTTCAAAGTGTAGAAAATTTATTGTAGTGAGGTGCGGACATATGATATGGCTCATCCTGTTCTTGCCTGCCGTAGTGATTTGGGCACTGGTCCTCTTCATCCACGTCAAATCTGGAAAAAGTAATCACCATCATCATGAACCATTAATCTTTTACTCACAGCGTATTTCCCCGTTTCCAATTGAAAATACTAAATACAATTGCAAAGATGACATAGAAAAAAGCTATCGAAAACGATAGCTTTTTCTATTATTCTTTTATCTAATTTGAAGTACAAACACCTATTATAATTAAACCGCATTAACATGCTAATTAAAGTTTCACTTTATTTTACTGATGGATCAAATTTTACACCTACATCTTTTGAACCACCTTCACTTCTTACTAGCTGAATAATTTTATTCGCTTCTTTTTGTGAATGCTTTGCCGATTTAACTGTTACTTTAATGTCAGTTCCATCAGCTCTTACAAGAGCATCTTTATATCCACCTTGAGATTTAATCACTGTCTCAAGTAATTGTTGCTTCGTTTCCATTGTAGTGATTGCATCAAGATTATCTTTCGCTTTACTCTTTTCTTCTGCTGAAGATTTTGATGACTTCATTACATTTTGTAACTTTTCTTTCGCTACACTACGCTGATCTTCCATTTGCATACGTAACGCTGTGAAATTCTCATCGCTTGATTGAACTGTTACGCTAGCCTCTTTTTTACTTGTTTCTTTTTTGTCATTCTCTTTTTTGTCTGTTTCTTTATTTGTAGTTTCCTTGCTTGTATTTTCTTTTGTTGTCTCTTTATTTGTAGTTTCTTTCGTTGTTTCTTTTGTAACTGCTTTATCAGCACCTTGCTTTTCTTGTCCCATCTTTTCACCCGTTGCCGGTGTTGCTGTATTCATTTTATCAGGAGTTGTCACATAATAAACAGATAGCACAACCACTAAACTTAACATCGTTAATAGCCAAACCGTTTGTTTTTTCAACACTTTATTTCCTCCCTATCAATTTTTCGGTGATACTGAAACGCGATGAGCTGGTACATCTAATAATCGCGTCACAGCTTCTTTTACCATTGCTTTTATTTGTATATTATCCACTCCCTTTGCTACGACCAGAACACCTCGTACTTTCGGTTTCTCTGTTCGCAAAACAATTGGAGTTTCTTTATCACCTTCACGTATAATGACGGTCTTTTCATCAAGAGACTCGTCCTCTACTTCCCTTTTACCGCCTGCTTTATCAGTTTCACCTGTCGTTTGTGAACGTTTTACTGTATTTTTCTCGAGTATTTTTTCTTCAGATGAATCTAAGTTCACTTTAATAGTTACGTCTTTTACTCCGGCTATTTCTTCTAAAGAAGCTTTCAATTCTTGTTCATACGCTTTTTCATATTTTTCTACATTGGACATATTATCATTGTTTTTTTGACCGAAAGTTGGTACGTCTTTATCTTGGCTTTGACTTGTTTTTTCTTTAAACACAGGTACTTCTTCTTTTTTAGGGGATAAGAAATTACTAGAAAACATAAGCGCAATCCCAAGTATAAGTAGGACAAGCAAAAACTTAGGTGTTACCTTTTTCCCCTTCTCATTATTTTCTTTTTCATCCCCATTTAATAGGTTTCGAAAAAATGAGAACCTCGAATTTTTATCTTTATTGTCCATTTACGCTACCTGTCCTCCCTTCCATCTGAACTTGGATTTGTTTATCCTCTAGTTGCCACCTGCTTGAAAAGAAATCTTTCATTTCTACATTCGTTTCTTCTATTTTTTTTGGAGGTTCTTGCATATTAATTTCAATTGGCTTTACTGTTTCGATTGCATCATTTTTACTACGTTCTTTTTCTTTCAACGTCACAACAACAGATTGAATATCTTTCGCTGACTTTACTTCTTCTGCATGTTCCACTGCGACTATTTGTATTTCAGAGACTGTCATACCATACTTTTTCTCAAACTCTTTTCCTACGTCTTTTTTCATTTTGGTAGCCATCTCTTCTAAACTATATGCACGTGTTAGAGCTTGTATTTCTTTTTTCTTCGAATCTATCGAATTTTTTACAGATCCATCTGCTACGTACTTTTCTTCATTGAAATTTGCGATAACTTCATTTACATCTGTTTGTAACAACTTAAATAGAGGCGTTAAAATTAATACGACTAACAATAGACTTACAACGAATTTAACGTACTTTTGCAAATTTGAATTTGGAAGAATAAGATGAAGCATTGTCGCTAAGAGTAAAAAAACGATAATATTTCTAATCCACTCTGTAACAAATTGCACACTCTTCACCTCCTACCGCATCATGAGAGTAATGTTCCCGGCAGCAATAATAATTGTGATACTTAAAAAGAACATAAATGATACGATAGCTAAGCAAGCAAATACGTAAATGATACTTCGTCCAATGATATCTAAACATTGAATAATTGCTCCTCCGCCTACTGGTTGCAATACTGCTGCTGCGAATTTATAAATAAACGCGATACAAAAAATTTGAATCGCTGGGAAAGCGACAATTAAGCATAAAATAACGAGCCCGATAATTCCGACTGTGTTTTTTAATAATCCAGATGCACTAATAACAGTATCCGCTGCCTCAGTAAACATCCTTCCTACTACAGGAATGAAGTTTCCTGTTACAAATTTAGCCGTTTTCACAGCTATACCATCAGCAACGGCTGACGCTGTTCCCTGTACAGATAATACGCCTAAAAAAATCGTCAAAAAGATACCAATAATCCCAACACTAACGTTTTGCAAAAGCTTGGACAATTTCGTAACTTTATATTGATCACTCATCGTACTTACAATACTTAATATAGTTGCAAGTAATAAAAGTGGTAGAACGATATAGTTCATAAGAAGCCCACTCGTATTCATTAAGAAAATGATGATTGGATGAAAAAATGATACAGAAACAACACCGCCGCCTGTTGCTATGAGTGCGAGTAAAATTGGTAATAACGCTAGTATGAAATCTACCATTGTTTGTATCGTCTCTCTTGCATATGTCATGACGACATAAAAACTATTTAAAGCGAAAATAATAAGTACCATGTATACGACTGCATCCGCGATTTTACTCACGCTACTCTTTGAAAAAGCAGATTGCAACGATTGCAGCAATGCACTGAAAATCGTGAGCATAATGAGCGTTCCAAGTAACTTTCCATTTGCAACAAGCTCGTGAAATAAATATTTTAGTAGACCTATCATCCACTCTTTTATGGAGAACTCTTTTTCTCCCTTTACAAACTCCATAAAGCTTCCTTTTTGACTCTCTGGTAAATAGCCTCCATACTTTGTAACAAGCCCGTCCCAAAATTGCTTCACATCTTCAATTCCGAGCTTATCCAATTGTTGATCAACGACGTTTGTTTCTATAGGAGAAGCTTGTACAACAATCGGTAAAGAAAAGAAAAGGAAGCAAGCAAATAGTAGCTTAGCTCCAAACTTCCTCAACATTCACTCCCCCTTATCCCGTAGGTAAAAAACCGAGAATTGTTTCAATTACAACCGTCAAAATAGGAATTGCCATGACGAGAATTAAGATTTTCCCAGCTAATTCAATTTTCGAAGCGATTGCACCTTGACCAGCATCCTTTGTAATTTGCGCACCAAACTCAGCGATATAAGCAATCCCTATAATTTTCAATAACGTTTCTACATATACGTTGCTAACTTTCGCTTCACTCGCCACTCTCTCAATCATTTGTAAAATAGAATGAATTTGATCGATTAAGAGAAGAAACATCATGCTACCAATGAACACAATAAATAACGATGTAATACTAGACTTATGCTGGTTTAAAACAGCAGCTAAAAATGTAGCAACGAGGCCTAATCCGACAATTTGTATAATTTCGATTCGAACCGCCTCCTTTACTGGAAGAGAAAGACACTTTTAATCTTGTCGAATAGAGTATTAATTAAAAATGCAACATGAAACAAAATAACGACAAAACCGACAAGGATAACCCAATTTGCAATATCCTCTCGCTTTAATTCTTTTAATACAGTATGAATGAAAGCTAAAACAATGCCGATTCCGGCGATTTGAAATATTAATCCAACATCAATGGACATCGCCTTTCTCCCCCCTATAGCAGTAAAATTACGATAAGTAGCCCTGCTAGTACCCCTAAACTCTTTATCATTTTTTCGTATTGTAGTTGTAATGCTTTCGCTTCTCCTTCTTCTCTCTCCAAATGTGTAATACATAAGCGAATATGTTTTTGCTGTGATTCACGATCATGTTGTCCAAGTGTTTCACCAAATTGTTGCAGTATTTCATACTCGGTTTGTTTAAACGCCGTTAACGTCCAGTTCTCCTTCAAACTATCAATCCAAGCTTCTCTAACTGTTTGCTCCCCGTCCTCTAGCCGTTTCGAAAAGCTTTGAAATATCCAATTTAATGGCTTCGGCATTTGTTTGACTAAACGCTCTGCAGCCTCAGATAACGGCGTGTGTCCATACATAATTTCAGCTTCTAATGATTGCAATGCTGCCTTCAATAACCTAAGTTGCCGCGGTCTCTCACTGTACCTTTTAGCGTATGAAAATCCAAAAAAGGTGCTAACAGCAACTATTAATACCGCACCAAATATTTTCACCATACGCCTTGAGCCTTTCTATGAGGTAATACTGATTTTCCATATTTATCTTTCACTTGCATAACCGTTCCTGGCCCTCTCGCTTTTGACAATTCCACAAACCGATCAAATACACCAAGTTCCAGCACCGCCTGTAACGATGGACGTTTCACAACATCATCATAAGAAAATCCGTGTGCACTTATAAAAAGCTGAACGCCGGCATGCACGGCCTCCATAATCGCTTCACTATCTTCTTTACGTCCAATTTCGTCTACGATTAATATGTCTGGGCTCATAGAACGAATCATCATCATCATTCCTTCAGCTTTTGGACAAGCGTCTAATACATCTACTCGCGTGCCAAAGTCATATTGTGGGATTCCTTTCACACAGCCCGCAATTTCTGATCGTTCATCAACAATCCCCACTTTACATGAAGGGATTTTCGAAGCACTTACACCTTGACTCATACAGCGTGCTACATCTCTTAAAAGTGTTGTTTTCCCCGTTTGCGGTGGACCTATTACCATCGTGTTTAACCATCGTGATTCATAAAGATATGGCAGGAGCGGCTCAGCAATCCCTATTTTTTGACGGGCAATACGAATATTAAAAGAAGAGACATCCCGAATCATTTTCACTGCACTTTTTTCTGTAATGACTTTTCCAGCTAGACCAATTCTATGTCCTCCTCGCAGTGTCACATATCCACGTTTCAATTCTTCTTCCATCGTATAAATTGAGAATTGACTTAATTTATTCAATAAATGGATTGCATCTTCCGCTGTAGCGATATAGTCATAGAAAAACACTTCTCCATGTGCGATACACTCTAGTGGCCTTCCAATTCGAACACGAATTTCCTCTAGAGTATCGTATTGTTTACAGCCTTCAACTAACTGTCTCATCGTTTTCGGTAAAACTTCTAATACTTCTTTCATAAGCTTCTCCCCACTATACTCGACTTACTATTTCAACAACGCGATAAAAATGCAGCCAATTCCAAGCGCTAGAAAAAAGAGTTTCAAGAAAGAAATCTCACTTGCTACACTCGCTATGCCAATTGTCATTGTTAAAATTAATACGGTCGGTCCAACAAACGCCAACATACCATTTATAAACAATGCTTTCTTCGCATCATTCACGTAAAGCATAAGCAAAGCGGCGAATATTTCCGCGCTGCCTGAAAACAACCGAAGTAACCCCATAACAAGCACGGATGTTTCCATTGCCGCTAGCCACTGTTTCATTCTCCCACCTTCTCCCATAACAGTTACTACTTCCTTATTCTGAAAAAGAATATATTTGTACAACCATATGCAGAGGTTGTCTATTTCAGAAGTAAAAACATAATTTTTCTCTATCGACTTTATTAAAAACTGAATATTCTTATTAATTTATGGTATATTTAATAGAAAAGGAGCATAGAAGATGAAGCAAGTTACTTTATTACCACTCGATTTACGATATGCAAATGTGCTTTTTGAACTATCAAGCAATCCGCATGTAAAAAATGCATTAGGGATAAAAGTAGAATCAGTGGAAGATACAAAGGCATTCATTCTTTTTACAATTGGAGAGGAACGAAAAAAACACTCCTTATCAAGAGTGATTGTAAGTGAGGAAAATGAAATAATTGGCCTCACGACACTTAAACATATTAATTACGAACAAAAGCACTCACATATTGGAAGTTGGATTGGCTATCAATATTGGGGAAGAGGATATAACGAAGCTGCTAAAAAAGAGATCTTTAAAATCGCTTTTTTAGACTTGCAACTTACATACGTATTTGCCGGCGCTAAAACGACTAACATTCGCTCTTTAAAAGCACAAGAGAAACTACCTTACATTTCATTACATGTGGAAAAACAATTTCCAGACGTACATGCTGCTTTGGAGAAAGAAGTAAAATCACCTTGCGTACTGCATGTTGTATCATACGAAAAATTTTCAAATTGGTTGAAAGTACAAAATGAGGGGAGAAAATATGAAGGGATTGAAAATTAGTTTAACAATTGTAGTAGAATTAGCTATTATTTATCTTTTTTCAAAAATGGTTGGCTGGTCATTCATGGAGAGCTTTTTCCTTGGCAGTCTAGCAATATTTGCAATTACGTGGTTAATTATTATGAGTAACTTTAGAAATAACAATATGGATCATGCAACGAATAAAACTTTTACCGGTGTTGAAACTGGTGAAATACGACCATTTCAAATTGTTTTGACTCCATATATTACGGGTACCCTTTCACTCGTCACAGTTAGTTTTGTTATAACCGCAATTTACTATCTTCCCTATTTCCTATAAAAAAGCACTCGTGATAATCACGAGTGCTTTTCTACTATGCACGAGAAACGTATTTACCTTCACCAGTGTTGATGATAAGCATTTCGCCTTCGTTAATAAAGATTGGTACTTGTACAACAAGACCAGTTTCTAATTTAGCTGGTTTTGTTACGTTAGAAGCTGTGTCACCTTTAATACCAGGCTCTGTTTCTGCAACTTTTAATTCAACTGTGTTCGGAAGTTCAACACCAAGTACTTCATCTTGGTATGTCATAATAGATACTTCCATGTTTTCTTTTAGGAATTTAAGTTCGCGCTCGATTTGGTTTTCGCCAAGTTCGATTTGCTCATAAGTTCCGTTATCCATAAATACGTGAGACTCACCACTCGCGTATAAGTATTGCATACGACGGTTTTCGATGTGTGCTTTTTCTACTTTTTCACCTGCACGGAATGTTTTCTCTTGAACAGATCCTGTGCGAAGGTTACGTAGTTTAGAGCGAACGAATGCAGCACCTTTACCTGGCTTTACGTGTTGGAAATCCATTACTTGCCAAAGGGCATTGTCCACTGAAATTGTTAAACCTGTACGAAAATCGTTTACTGAAATCATGTAAAAAAATCCTCCTGTGTATTACAAAATAATAAGTTCTTTTGGTGATTTCGTTATTACTTCATTACCTTCACTTGTTACAATGATATCATCTTCAATACGTACCCCGCCAACACCTGGAATATAAATACCTGGTTCTACTGTTACAGCCATACCTGGTTCAAGTACTGTATCAGAACGGAACGCTAAACCTGGTGCTTCATGGATTTCAAGACCGATTCCATGACCAGTAGAGTGTCCGAAGTATTCACCATATCCTTTTTCCGTTATGTAATCACGCGTTAATGCATCAGCCTCACGACCCGTTAAACCAGCTTTAATACCGTTCACACCACGTAGTTGTGCTTCTAAAACGATATTATAAATTTCTTTTAATTTATCAGATGGCTCACCGACTGCAATCGTACGAGTAATATCAGAGCAATATCCTTTGTAATAAGCGCCGAAGTCTAATGTAACGAAATCTCCTTTTTCTATCACTTTTTCAGATGCCACGCCGTGCGGTAATGCCGAACGAAGACCTGAAGCAACGATAATATCAAACGAAGAAGATGTTGCTCCTTGTTTTCTCATGAAAAATTCAAGTTCATTTGACACTTCAATTTCAGATACTCCCGGGCGAATGAATGATAGAATATGCTCAAAGGCAGCATCTGCAATCTGTGCAGCTTCCTTTAATATCTTAATCTCTGAATCAGTCTTTATCAAGCGTAACTTTTCTACAAGCCCAGAAGTCGGGATAAATTCGGCTTCGATCGCTTCATTATGCGTTACGTAAGAGCTATATGTAAGAGTATCTTGTTCAAAGCCAAGCTTTTGAATTCCAAGTTCTTTCACTTGCTTTGCAACTTCATCAATAATTAATCCTGCATGCTGTACAATTTCATATCCAACAGCTTGTTTACTAGCCTGCTCTACATAACGAAAATCCGTAATAAATTGAGCACGCTCTTTTGAAATAAGTACAACACCAGCTGTTCCAGTGAAGTTAGCCATGTATCTACGACTATGTTCATTTGTTAACAAAATACCGTCAATACCAGCCTCAACAAATGCGCTTCTTAATCTTTCGATTTTCTCCATTACTTTATGCCTCCCTTAATTTCTCCATTAATGCAAATAACGCTAACTTATAGCCATAAAAACCAAATCCAACAATTTGTCCCGCACAAACAGCCGCCGTCACAGATTCGTGACGGAACGATTCACGCTGGTGAATGTTAGAAATATGTACTTCAATAACAGGAATCGAAATGCTCGCAATTGCATCTCGAATCGCATAGCTATAATGCGTAAATGCTCCAGGATTTAAAATGATCCCTTCATATATATCTTCAGCCTCATGAAGACGATCGATAATAGCACCTTCATGATTCGATTGGAAACATTCTAACTCCACTCCCATTTTCTCTGCTTCTTGTTTCATATCTGTTTCAAGCGTCGCTAACGTTCCTTTTCCGTATACATTTACTTCCCTAACGCCAAGGCGATTTAGGTTAGGACCATTTACGAGGAGTAACTTTTTCATTTTCTTAAAACTCCTTAATATTAAAGAATGTCTATACGACATTTTAACATAGGAATCACTTATTTGAATAGTTTGTCTTCTCGATCCCTTCTCCTCTATTTGTATTATTCGATTCGAATGCTACAGAATACGAAATAAAAACACCATATAATATAAAGATACATATTGTCGTTACAATTGTTTCTTTCGGTAAATGGAGTGCACTTTTAATAACAGGTGCCATTAGCCCCATCCCCAAAAATAATAATGCCCACCAAAATAAACCGTATATTACGCCAGGTAATACTCCTTCAAACTTTTTAAAAAGAGCTTTATAGAGAAATGCCACTAAAATTGAAAGAAGTCCCATACAAACGATACCTAGTACATTTCCCCAAACCCCTTCTTTCCAATCTCCAAATGCAAACGGTAAAAGTAAATAGTTAGGGCCAGCTTCTGTAAATGAGAATATATGAAGGAAATACCATATACCTCCCCAAAATAAGCCACCAAATAAACCAATTTGTACAAAGTTTCTTATTGTTGATTGTTCTTGATTCACATTGACACCTCCGCTCAATAGTATGCCCGAAACTATTTTGAAGCATGTTTAAATCCTGCAAAATTTGTCTATAAAAAGAATAAGAAATGTCCGACTCTCGTAACATTTTCCCTTGTCATCTGCCTGTATTTGTCGATAAAATAAAGGAAACTCGGTGATTGTCTTATTTAAAGATGACAAAACCAAGTATGACAATTGCCTCTTTTTCTACATAAGAGAGAAACAAATACAGGTTGGTGTTAACATGGCAGAAGAGTCAAAACAAATATATGGCGGGCAAGCAGTCATAGAAGGAGTTATGTTTGGCGGTAGAGAATATACTGTTACAGCGGTTCGTCGTAAAGATAAATCGATTGAATTTTATCGTTTACCACGCGTTCGTAATAAAGCATTGTCTCTACTAAAAAAAATTCCATTTTTACGAGGTATTGCCGCTATTGTGGATGCAAGTGCGAATGGAGCGAAACATTTAAACTTTGCTTCAGAACGATTTGATGTCCACCCAGAAGAAGATGAACAACTTGCAAATAAAAAAGAAGAACAATCGAAATTAACGATGGTATTAGGAGTTGCAGCAGTTGGCGTTTTATCGTTCATATTCGGTAAAGTAATTTTCACAGCAGTTCCTGCACTTTTAGCTGAATTAACGAGACCGATTTTCCCATCTCATACAGGGCAAATCATTGTCGAAAGTGTCATTAAGCTCATGCTATTATTGAGCTATATATACTTCATTTCTTTAACCCCACTTATTAAGCGGGTATTTCAGTACCACGGTGCGGAACATAAAGTAATCAATGCTTACGAGAATAATCTTCCACTGACTGTAGAAAATGTTCAAAAGCAAACTCGCCTCCATTATCGCTGCGGCAGTAGCTTTATTATATTTACGGTCATTATTGGAATGTTTGTCTATTTCCTCGTCCCTACAGATCCACTTTGGGCAAGGGTAGTAAACCGAATTTTATTAATTCCAGTTGTTCTTGGTATTTCTTTTGAAGTATTACAATTTACCAATCGATTACGAGATGTCCCTGTTTTACGAGTACTTGGATATCCAGGATTATGGCTGCAACTATTAACAACGAAAGAACCAACAGATGATCAAGCGGAAGTTGCAATCGCATCGTTTGAAGAATTATTACGTTTAGAAAACAAACAATAATTATTTAAAAATGGTGTTCAACTCCTTTCCTCATCGTTAATATACTAATTTTAATATATGTTTTTAGGAGGTGTCCCTTATGAACGGTCGTTCGTTTACATTCGCTATATTTGTGCTTATTATCGGATTAGCAATATTCGGCCTTGTTTCATCTGTCATTACAAATCCAATGGAAGTATTGAAAAACATTGGTATCATGTTGGCTGTCGTCGGTATCTTTTACTTACTCTACAAAATGTTTACAAACTCTAGTGGTTCTGCAAATTCGCAAAGCTCATATAAGCGTGCAGCGAAACAATCGAACCGCAAACACGGGAAACAAAATGTAGCACCCCTAAGTAATTCTTTCTTGAAACGAAATGCTTCTGATGACAAGGGGAAAAAGGGTAATTCTCCATCGTTGAAAAGAAAAAGAAAACAATCTCATTTAACTGTCATTGAAGGTAAAAAAAACAAAAAGAAAGACCGTGCTTCCTTTTAGGAAATACGGTCTTTTTTATCCCGATTGGTGCGGGGCTAATAATCAGTGGAAGATGAGAAAAACCCTACTGATTAAAGTTTCACTTTATATGTTGAAGCACTTCTTTCAAACTTTTTTCTTTCATACTTTCGATACGAAGGTGATGATTTTCAAATTGTAAATTTCTTGTCACATCATTAGGTACGACGACACATTTTAATCCTGCTGCAACCGCTGCTTTCAATCCATTTAATGAATCTTCAAATACAACAGCTTCTGACAGTTCAATTCCTAATTCTTCTATCGCAACTTTGTAAAGGGCTGGATCTGGTTTTACCTTCTCTACATCTTCTCTCGTTTTAATCACTTCAAAATAATCTCTAATTTGTAGCTCTTCTAAAAAACGAACGACCCACTCCCTAGATGAACTAGAGGCTAATGCGATTTTCAATCCAAGTTCTTTCGCTTCTTCTAAATATTCTTTTACCCCATCACGCGCTTTTGGTATTTTCATTTTCTCTTTATGTAAAGTTGTTACTTTTTCTTTTAATGCATGCTCGTTAAATTTTGCTTTTAATTGCTCTTTTAAATATGCATAAAGCACTTCATCTGTCGTTCCAATACATTTTGCAAATTCCTCTAAAGGTAACTCGCCGCCATATTCACGAACAGCATCTCTGAAAGAGTGAAACCATATTGTTTCTGTGTCCACAATTAATCCATCAAAATCAAAAATAATTGCTTTCATTATTCTCCCGTCCTTTTCGATTGAAATAAAAAAGGAAACGCCACACGTTCCCCTTAATTACTTTTCTCTTCATTTGCTTTTTGAACACCACGAAGTGTTTCTACTCGAACTTCATCTTGTTCAAAGTATTGTACTAGATCACCGATACGGTCAATTGATTCCCAACTTAAATGATGTTCAATTCCTTCTACATCATTATAAATTTTGCTTTCATCCACACCGATAATGCGCATAAACTGTTCTAACAATTCATGACGATATACGAGACGTTCTCCGATTTTTTTACCTTTTGATGTTAATACAAGCCCTCTATATTTTTCATAAATTAGATATTCGTCTTTGTCTAATTTTTGTACCATTTTTGTTACAGAGGATGGATGTACACTAAGCGCTTCAGCAATATCAGATACACGGGCATAACCCTTTTCATCAATCAACAAATAAATTTGTTCAATATAATCTTCCATACTAGGGGTAGGCATCGGTTTCCTCCATCCAATTTCATTTTGCTTATTCCGTACGAAGCAATCAATAAAATGATACACCAGAAAGAATAACGTGACAAGGTGGAAACGAGCCTAAATATATAAAACAAAAAAAGAATCCATATTCGCATACAGATTCCCCTTATGTAAAATATTGAATTTCTGCATCGGGAAAATACTCATATATATAACCTCGTATTGTTTCTTCTAATACTTCCGCATCATCCTTTTGATATACATATTTCCCAATACCGTATCGTCCCCATTTATATTTCCGCTTCTCTTCATCCATTTCAAGTTTCGTATTCGGATAACGTTCTTGAATGACTTTTTTAGCTGGTTTCGTAAAACGATGTTGAATTAATTCGAACGTTAAATTTGGTATCGTCATGTCTTTTAACGCATTGTACAATCGTTCAAACAATTCACGGTACCCTTCTTCCCACCCTTCATGCATATAAATTGGCGCAACAATAAAACCAAGAGGATAACCAGCCCCCGCTACTTTACGAGCAGCCTCAATTCGCTCTTCAAATGGCGATGTCCCTGGTTCAAAATTTTTAATCACATAACGTGAATTAATACTAAATCGAAAACGCGTTTTCCCATTATGCTTTGCATCTAATAAATGATCAACGTGCGAATATTTTGTAACGAAACGTAAACGTCCATTTTCACTTTCTCCGATGAACTCTATCGCCCGCTTTAATGCATGCGTTAAATGATCAATTCCAACAATGTCTGATGTACACGCCGCTTCAAATCTTGTTATTTCAGGGGTCCTTTCATCCATATATTGCTTTGCCTTCTCAAATATTTCATCTAGATTCACATACACCCTTACGTAAGGTTTACTCCCAAGTGTCGTTTGCAAATAACAATAATGACAATGGCCCATACATCCTGTCGCAAGTGGGATTGCATATTCAGCTGACGGTTTTGATGTATCGAACTTTAACGTCTTCCTCACCCCAACGACAAGTGTCGCCTTTGCATTACGATACTTTTGCAATTCATTTTCGCCTGGCAAATTTCTAATTTGATTGTGTGATGTCGTTTCACGAATTTCTAATCCCATCTTCGTAAACTTCTCATAAAGCTCTTTTCCAAGCGGATATTCGAGTGCCCTCGGTTCAAAGTAAACGAGTTTTGGCATAAATGGTTTCATGTACTTCCCTCCTCTCGTTAGTATGGGAAACGTTGAAAAATTAACACTCATTAAAGTTTTCCACTTCAGTAACTTGCGTTGCAAGTTACTGAATGTTATAATTTGGATAACAGCTACCTTGCAACGCAAGTTACCTGAGTAAAAGGTGGTGAAATCATGCACAGCCAAATGCTAAAAGGTGTGCTCGAAGGTTGCATCCTATACATCATTTCACAAGAAGAAGTGTACGGATATGAACTGAGTACAAAATTAAATAAACACGGATTTACATTCGTAAGCGAAGGAAGTATATATCCGTTATTGTTACGTATGCAAAAAGAAAAATTGATTGAAGGAACATTAAAAGCCTCCTCACTCGGTCCAAAGCGTAAATATTATCACGTAACCGATAAAGGATTAGAGCAGCTTGAAGAATTTAAACAAAGCTGGGGAATGGTTTCAACAACGGTTAACAACTTATTACAGGGAGAGTGATGGGGATGAAGGCGAAAGATTTAATCGAATTAAATAACCAAAAGCGTAAATTATTAAATGCAGAAAATGAAACTGCCTATAGTGACATGTTAATATATCTCCGCTTAGCTAAGGTGCCAGAATACCATGCAGAAGAACTGCTAATTGAAATTCTAGATCACCTTATTGAAGCTCAACAAGAAGAAAAAAGTGCTTATGATATTTTTGGCGACGACTTACAGGCGTACTGTGACGAGCTAATTGCTGCCCTACCAAAGCAAAGTTTATGGGAACAATTATCGATTC
Source organism: Bacillus mycoides (assembly GCF_001757995.1). GTDB lineage: Bacteria > Bacillota > Bacilli > Bacillales > Bacillaceae_G > Bacillus_A > Bacillus_A mycoides_B. The sequence goes on from NZ_LXLV01000063.1 coordinate 52,581, forward strand.
CCTTGTTTATAACTAGTTACCTGTTAGCAATATACTTTACTATTTCGTCCGTAATTGCATTTGTATTACCCTTATTTTCAAATGAAGCACATTTTAAATTTGTACACATTGATTTCATTTATCTGCTTGCATTTATACTATCCGTACATCTGATTATACGTTTTGTCTTCGATTTTATTAACATCGATTTATTTCAAAACACAACAACTATTTGGAGGCACATAGGAAGTTTTTTAATACGCCATAGCCTATGGCTACTATTAATCGGTATTTCCTTTTTATTTATAAAAAAGCCCTATACTACTTTGCAAATTTCACCTTGGATTGGCGCTTTACTTGCCATCTCTTGCTATGCACTATATAAACTTTTCTTCAAAAAAGAATACTTAGAATTTAAAAAGGAGTAATGAGGTTATGACCGAAAAAGAAATGGTTAAGTTAAACAATGAAAAAAGAAAGTTATTAACACCTGAAAACGAAGCTGCTTACGGTGATATGCTTATTTATTTACGCCTTACTAACGTTCCGCAAAAGCAAATGGAAGAATTACTTTTAGAAATATTGGATCATCTTTTAGAAGCACAAGAGGACGGTAAAAATGCACATGATATTTTCGGAGAAGATTTAAAAGCTTACTGCGATGAATTAATTAACTCTTCAGAACATCAAAATTCTTTCCAACAAGCTGCCGTTATTGGATTTGCAGTTAGTTTATTATTAGCTATTCAAATTGGATACGATACATTCACTACTCTTATGCAAAAACTATTTACCGATACAAACACTTCAGGAATTCCATTTAGTATTCCCGGAACAATATTATCTGCTCTTGTTTTAACAATTGGTACTTTCATAACTTTTTCGTTATTCAGACGTTTTTCTTTTACAATACTAGTGTCTTGGAAACAAAAAGCACTCCTTTTATTATCAGTGTTCATACCTTTTGTCTTATCAATTTTTTCAAACGTATTTTTTAAAACACAACCGTACTTATTTTATAATTTATCTATTTGGCAAGGTGCTCTTGTGACACTTTCTTTTTATATTCTATACAAATTTTTATATAAAACATCTAAATTTTAACAGCCTTTCAAAAGGCTGTTTTTCTTCTGTCTAATTTTACAAATTGAAAAATTTCATAAAGAAAATAAGAAAAATGCAAAATAATTAAAGTTAATTGTTGACGTGATGCTTTTATTATCGGTATCATAAATCTTCGTGAGCAATTATTTTTCGTTATACGATTTTTTTATTATTACTGAATTTTTGAGAGGAGAAATTAGATGTCAGTTAAGAAGAAAACGCAAGTACGCACCGGCAAAATGGTACGTGAACTAATGTTAGCAGACGAAGATGTAAATGCTTCGCTAATTATGGTATATAGTGAAAACGGTGTAAACGCAGAAATTAAAATCGAGGGCTTAACGCCGAAATGTAACGAAGAATTATTTTTGAGCGGAAACGTGGATTGGAACAAGAGTGTTATTTATAAAATTGTTGATTTCACTGGGAACGCGGAAGTTGGTAAAGTTACATTAACAGCGATGAATAAGAACAATGTTTCTCTAGAAATTGAACGCGTTATGTGGAGCAAGGAAAATAAAGAAGCTGCAGAGCAAGAAGAAACAGTTGTAGAAGCTACTCCCAATAAAGAAGTAGTTGTAGAAGCTCCTAAAGCAGTTACACCCGCTCCTAAACCTGTTATGCGTGTAGAAACACCAGCTATAACACCTAAGCCTACTCCGGTACCAACGCCGAAGTCAGTAAGTGTTGAAGCAGCTGTAGAACTATCTACTCCAGCACCTGTGAAAAAAGCAGCACCTACTCCAGTTACAAAGCAAGAGACAGCACCGGTTACTCCTGCAAAACCGAAGCAACCTGCTTTGACTGAAACAAATACAAAACTACAAGAAAATTATGTTAAACTTGTGAAAAAGACAATTGAAGTTTGTCAAGATTACGAGCTTGGCATCGACATAGATGATTCTATTGAAGGATTAAAAAAAGAGCTACAAAGCCAAGGTATTAGCGTTACATTTGACAAAGAAATTATGGACGTTGTAAATCGCCTTCGTTCTTTACAAGATAAAGGAATCAAAGTAGAAAAAGTACTTAATTTACTATAAAAATAAGGAGATGGCGGTCGCCATCTCCTTATTTTTTATAATTCCATTCATTACTTTCATACTTCTCTTTTGCTAAATTTTGAACTTCATGAAGCTGTTCTTCTGTTAGTTCATACGGCACAAGCTCTATATCTAAACCTTTTTCAAATCCAGTTTCAAACGCTTTAATTAACTGTTCAATCGTAAATGTACGATCTGTTAATTCGTTAATCGCTACCGCTTTAGAAGAAAACATGTTTTTCATACGCTCTTTTACACGTTCATTCGGGAATACAAATAGATCGTATAACTCATCTAAATCTATTTCTAACGGAATAGAGCCGTGCTGTAAGATAACACCTTTTTGACGTGTTTGAGCACTACCTGCGATTTTTCTTCCTTCAACTACAATTTCATACCAAGATGGTGCATCAAAACATACGCCTGAACGCGGATTTTTTAAATTCTCACGATCCGCTTCTGTTTTCGGAACTGCATAATATGCTTCTAATCCTAATGCCTTAAAACCGTCTAATAAGCCTTGCGAAATAACGCGGTATGCTTCCGTAACTGTTTTTGGCATATCCGGATGATCTTCAGACACAATAACACTGTACGTTAATTCTTTGTCATGTAGTACACCCCTGCCGCCTGTTTGACGACGAACGAATCCATATTTCTTTTCGTTAACTACATCCATATTTATATCTTTTTCAACACGCTGGAAATACCCGACTGTTAATGTTGGTACTTCCCATTCATAAAAACGAATTGTTGGTGGCATTTTTTTTTCACTTTGCCAATTTAATAAACATTCATCTAACGCCATATTAAATGCTGGTGAACATTGACCAGAGTTAATATAACACCATTTTTCTTTTCCCATCCTGCACCTCATATAACCAATTATTTTTCACATTCTCTAGTCTACCAAATTCGACAAAATTTGTGAAAGAATACGAAATTTCTTCTTATATACAAATGAATCTGTTGCATAAATACATATGGGCATTATAATATTGAAAGTAGGATAAGAAAAAAGGGAGCGATAGAATCGTGTCAACAAACTTGATTATTATACTAGCCGCAATTGCAGCATTCATCGGCTACACTGTATGGATGTATTTCTATCAGAAAAAATTAATTAAAACACTTTCAGAAGAAGAATTTCGAGCTGGCTACCGTAAAGCACAGCTTATCGATATTCGCGAAGCAGATGAATTTAACGCAGGACATATTTTAGGTGCGCGTAACATTCCATTATCACAAATTCGCCTTCGCCACAAAGAACTTCGCCAAGATCAACCGGTTTATTTATATTGCCAAAGCGGATTCCGTACAGGTCGTGCAGCTCAATACTTAAAAAAACAAGGCTACACAGATTTCTACCAATTAAAAGGTGGATTTAAATCTTGGTCAGGCAAAATTAAAAAGAAATAACATACAAAAACTAGCTGCACGATACAGCTAGTTTTTTATTCCATATTGTTCGCAATGTACAGTAGATTTTGTTTAATCACATCTTCATCTTTCTCATCTACATTACGATATAATAGCTGATATTCAATCCCCTTCTCTTTCCATATAAGCGTAGCAAATTCGTCCCCTCGCTCGTAATCATCCTTATTTTTAAAATAAGCAGGTGCTCCATTATTCAATTTCATTTGTTCTTGGAATCGATTTTCTTCTACGAGATATGGAAAACTGTAAGAAAAGTTGGCCACTGTTAATTCTATATAATCGTGCCTTCCTTTCTCTTGTTGCTTATATTTAATCGTTAAGACAGCATTCTTCTTTCCCATCGTTCTTACCTCTCCCTGCACATCACTCGTAATGTCATAAGGTAAAAACGTTGGAACTTTAAACTTCGCCGGAAAATATTTTGGAAGTTCCTTTAGCGGAATCGGATCAGTAACACGGTCCTTAGCCCCTCCTGTTGTTCCTACAAATGTTTTTTCTTCTTGCATCGTTTGCTGAAATGAACATGAGCTAAGTATTACACTAGAAAACACGAAACAAATGATTCCTTTTTTCAATTTGTTTCCGCCCTTTCATACCGCCCTCTTAACGAGCGAAGCGTTTATACTCTCTTCTATTCGCTTCGTTATCAAACGCTTCCTCCGAAAACTTTCCACGTTATTCTCACACATTTTGACAAAAATTTTTTGCAGACATACAAAAAAGACCCTGCTATTCTTACGCCCAAATAAAAAGGTTACGCGAACAACAGAAGTCATGCTTATAACATAGATTGTGAAAAGCTTTTCAGGTCAAGATTTTTTCATTCTTATTATTTTCCCCTTATAATTAAGTAAAGAGGTGATACATATGGCCAATATAAAACAAATTGCAAAAACTGCTGGTGTATCTATATCAACTGTTTCTCGTGTCCTTAATAATCATCCTTACGTAAAAGAAGAAAAACGTAAGCGTGTTCTAGATGCAGTTGAAGAATTGAACTATGCAAAAAATATTAATGCAATCCATTTAATAAAGGGAAAAACGTATACAATCGGGGTTATGCTCCCTTTCATTAATGTTCCTTACTTCAGTACCATTATTGAAGGGATCGGAAACGCAGCATTATTAGCTGGATATCATATTAATTTATGCCAAACGAATTACGATAGTATTGAAGAAATTCGCGTTCTTGAAATGATGAAAATGAAACAATTCGACGGGATGATTATTTGCTCTCGAACGAGCTCGTGGGAACAAATTGAACCGTTCGCAAAATTTGCGCCTATTATTTCATGTGAAAAAATGAACCATCCCCTCATTTCATCTGTCTATGTAGATCATTATGAAGGTTTCCGTCTCGGTACTGCATATTTACTCAGTAAAGGCCATGAAAAAATCGGTATTTGTTTAGCAAGAAAAACAAGTGTAAATTCGATTGAACGTGAAAAAGCTTTCGCTGATACCCTTCGTCATGAAGGAAAAACGGTACATCCTGATTGGATCTTTCATCAATGCTATACGATGCAGGACGGGGCAAAAATACTTCACCGTATTTTAAATATGACAAATCGTCCAACCGCTATTTTTACAGCGAATGATCAAGTAGCTGCTGGTTTATTAACAGAGGCAAAAAAACATGGCATTCGCGTCCCTGAAGACCTCGCTATCCTTGGATTTGATAATCATGAAATTTCAAAAGCATTAGAAATTTCAACTATTGAACATCCCGGTCTTACGATGGGATCACGTGCTTTTTCTTTATTCCATAAACAGATTCAAAGCGAGCAAATTACCGGCAGCACAGAAGAACTTTCATTCCATTTAATTGAGGGAGAAACAGTCTAAAAAGGAGCGTTAACTATAGCGCTCTTTTTTTCAACTCTTCACCTATTGACTTTATATTTTACATCTCATATAATTAACCTAACGAACGGTAGGTAGGGGATGAAAATGACAGCAAACCGCATTAAAGCTGTAGCACTTTCTCATTTCGCACGCTACGGCTACGAAGGAACTTCATTAGCAAATATTGCTCAAGAAGTTGGGATTAAAAAACCATCGATTTACGCACACTTTAAAGGTAAAGAAGAGCTATATTTTACATGCTTAGAATCAGCTCTTCAAAAAGATTTGCAGAGCTTCACAGACGATATCGAAAATTTTTCAAAATCGTCTACTGAAGAATTGCTCTTAAATTTGTTAAAAGGCTATGCGAAAAGATTTGGTGAAAGTGAAGAATCAATGTTTTGGTTACGAACTTCTTATTTTCCGCCGGATGCATTTCGCGAACAAATTATTGATAAAGCGAATGTACACATTGAAAACGTCGGAAAACTTTTATTCCCTGTGTTTAAAAGAGCAAGCGAACAAGATGAATTGCATAACATTGAAGTAAAAGACGCTTTGGAGGCTTTTTTATGCTTACTTGACGGCCTTATGGTTGAACTACTATACGCAGGTTTAAATCGTTTTGAGACACGTTTAGAAGCTTCTTGGAAAGTATTTTGGCGCGGACTTTCAAACTGACGGATTGCTCCTTTGCAATGCGTCGTTTTTAAGCCCTTTACCTAACGACTGGTAGGAAGGAGAAATGACATATGGCATGGATTTATGTAATCTTAGCTGGTATTATTGAAATTTTTTGGGTGATTGGACTAAAACACGCGGAGACACCACTTGAGTGGATAGGTGTCGCTCTATTAATTACAGTAAGTTTCGTCTTATTATTTAGAGCATATAAAGATTTACCTGTCGGTACTGTGTACGCAGTCTTTACTGGAATCGGTGCAGGTGGAATCGTTCTTACAGAGATTTTCGTTTTCGGAGAACCATTCTCTATTGTAAAAGTATTATTAATCGGTTTAATCTTCTTCGGAGTAATCGGCTTAAAACGAGTAACAGAAGAAAAAGAAGCGAAGGAGGCTGCATAAAATGGCTTGGGTATTTTTAATTCTAGCTGGTATTTGTGAAATTGTTGGTGTACTCTTTATGAAAGTAGCCACTGAAAAGAAAGGCTGGGCACCAAAAGTAATTTTAATCGCTAACTTTGGCGTAAGCTTCTTCTTCTTATCTCTTGCAATGGACACATTACCGATGGGAACAGCTTACGCAATTTGGACTGGAATCGGAACTGCCGGAAGTGCACTTCTCGGTATTCTTATTTTCCGCGAATCAGCAGATTGGCGCCGCCTTGCCTTCTTAAGCTGCATTTTATGCGGCGCTGTTGGCTTAAAATTATTAGGCTAACGTGAGGTGAATGTCATGTGGAAAGAAAAAGGAAAACAAATGTTAGCATGGATTACACTCGGAATCGTCATTCTATTACAAATCAGTTTTCATATAATAGAGTGGTTGTTTCATAAAGTAGTATCCATTCTTACCTTCCTTCCTAGCATGGCACTTGAAATTGCATCTATTGCTTGGTCAATTATTGCCTCCATTGCAATCGTCATTATATGGAGTATCGCCAAACTATGGAATAAATTATTTAAAAAGGACAGTACTTCTGAAAAAGAGTGATATTATCCCCTTAAGGTAGACAGTGTAAAAAGACCATGAATACACATGGATGTTACACTTTTACTTGGAGGGGATTTTATTATGGTTAAAAAAGGGGATAAATTTCAAACTTATTCAGATAAAT
>NZ_LXLV01000064.1 GCF_001757995.1 Bacillus mycoides
CATACATCTATCATTATAACTACAAACGATTCCAAAAACGACTCAATCATCGAGCTCCGATCGAATATCGAATTTCGATGGCTGCATAGTCTTTTTTACAGTTGTCTACTTGACGGGGATAAGTCCAGAGTAACTGTCCTTTTTTATATTCATTCAGGCTTTCTGTAAAAGTTTGATGCGATAAGACAAAGAAGACCAACTATGACAATACTTATACCAATCCCTTTATGCAAGTTAGGAAATGGTGATGGTATATCTGAATAAAAATTTGCTAATATGAGACCAATTGAAAATAAAAATATCCCTATTCTATATAACCACTTTCTTTTGTTCATCATTCTCCCCCCTAAAATTTTTCATACACTCCTTTCTTTTGGACATACTACCTAAAAAAGGAGTGGATAATATGCAAAATTCTATACATAAGCAGATCCTATTTTTATTTTTCCTCTTTCTCATTTTCGTTATCGTTTTCAGCTTTATATTACATACTCCGAAAGATGTACCTAATAGCGTTTCTTTTTATAAACTACTGCTCTCGTATTGCCGTTATTGAAGAAGGTGCCTTTTATGAGGCACCTTTTAAAATTCTCTTTTTTCATATACTTTTACTGAAACGAAGACCGATACTATGAACATGCATATTGAACTAATGAGCAATATGCTATTATATAGTTGAATTTGTTCCAGGTTGATTTGAAAGAAAGTTTCTAAAATAAGAACAGGTGCTATTAGTATAAAAAGCGTAATAAAAATAGATTTTTTATATCCTAGCCAAAACGATATCGGTAAGACAAAGCTTAAATATACTAAAGTAAAGCTAATACTAGCAACCATTGTCGTTTCAATAAATTCAAATACATTAGCTCCATTTTTCATTCCCATCGTGAAACAACCAATTGTTACGCTTATGAAAAGAATAATAATTGCTACTATATACTTTGCAAATACAATTTGTTTTCTCGATATTGGCAAACTATTTAATATGACTTCACTCTCATTTTTTCTATCGGCTTCAAATGTTTTTACTGTTGCCCCAACGGTAATAATTACTGACATAATTATGAATAAATTTTTCGTATCTGTTAAGGCCATATAAAAGAAAATAGGATACAGTATGTACCAAATAAAAAATTTCCATTGGATAATGAAATCTTTTACAATGAGCTGTTTCAAAGTGATTCCCCCTCTCCTCACAAATCACGCTCATTATACAAGTTAATTGAGAGTAACATTGATATGACTATACTTACTAACGCTCCGATACCAAGAACACCCATTGCTAGTGTAGCCTCTTCAGAGTGAAGTACTTTTAACATAATTGTTTTATCACCAAAAACATTGCACATAAGGCCAATCATACCCATTAAAGGGAAAATCATAATCACATTCAAGACAGTAGTAGCTTTATATCCTCCGATGTAATTAGTAGGTATCATTACTACACAATAAATCAAAGTTGCTACTATTGCTGAAAATATTGCATATCCAGGAATAACCATATCTCTTTTCAACAAAATATTTCCCAATATTACGACTATAAAAGTTATACTCAAACCGGCTATAAAAAATAATGTGGTTGAAATATATTTAGCTATAACTATCTCTTTTCTCGTTATAGGCAAACTCACTAATACTTTTTCTATTTTATTTTTCTCTTCATAATAAAAAGAAATATATATAATCGTACTACATGTTATAAATAATCCTATTGCAATCCCCATTGGTTCTACGGAATTCCTAAAAATAGATAAAATAGGTATTAAAAAATAGAAAGGAAACATCTTCTTCTGTAAGAAAAACTCCTTCAAAATCAACTGTTGCATATGAATTCTCCTCTCTATAAATCACGTGCTCCGTAAATTTTAATTGTAAGAAACATAGAAGCAATATATACACTAGCTAATATCATGCCTCCAACTATAAACACACCAAGATGTGATGGATTCATAATCCAATCAATGAATGATACAGTGGTACTTTCTCCGTCACCAATAAACATTCCAGTAATAACACCTATTCCAGCGGCTCCACCTGAAAATATTCCACGTACTATTTTTGATTTTGTCCCATAATAACTAGGGAACAATGCTGTAATATAAACTAAAGAATATATAGCCCCTCTGACTACTCCATACCAAGGAATTTCGATATACAAATTAGGATGATAAACTCCAATATCACCAATGACAGTGATGCCCCTTATAAGAAAAACAACTAACATAGTAGAAAGCATGCCACCTACAATGAATATTGCACTGGAAATATATCTAGCAATAATGATATCCTTTCGTCTTACAGGTAAACTATTTATAATAACATCACTTTTATTTTTTTCATCCATCGCTATTAATATCATAGAAGATGATATCGTTATGAGTAAGCAACTCAACGGAAATAACAATTCACCATCTGGCTCTAACCCAAAGAAAACAAGGGGCATAATAAAATACACTAACCAAGTTACCCGAAAAAAGAATAAATCTTTATATATGAGCTGACGCATAAGCACCTCTCCCTTTCGCAGTGTAAACGATAATATCATCTAATCTAGGTTTTTCTAGTACAACCTCATTTCCAAACCAGTCTATAATTGCTTGTTTATCCTTCGCCAGCCCTTCAAAGCCGAATTTATTTTTTCGTAATCCAACAAATAGTTCTTTTCCTTCTCGATCTAATAAATCATTACTTCCCTTTACGATTACGTAGTTCTCCATTAATTCATCTTTCTCACCAGTAAATATAATTTCTCCATCATTGATGAACGTAATATAATCTGCAATACGTTCTAAGTCTGTAGTAATGTGCGTTGAGAATAATACAGACACTTCATCTTCCATTACAATCTCTTGCAACATATCAAGCAATTCACTTCGAACAACTGGATCTAACCCTGCTGTTGGTTCATCCATAATAATGAATTCCGCATGGTGTGAAAGTGCGATTGCAATCGCAAATTTCATTTTCATCCCTTTGGATAACTCTTTAATCTTTTTATATGTTGGAACTTGTAATCTCTGCATATACGATTGATACTGCTTTTCGTCCCACTTTTTATATAACGGTGCAATAATCCGTTTCATTTGCTCACACGTTAAATCTTCGTAATAATGATTTTCATCATATACAAAACCAATATTTTGTTTTATTTCCTTTTCGGCTTTCTTATTGTCCTTGCCAAAAATTTTTATATCACCGCTCTCTTTTCTGATTAAATTCATAATCATTTTGATCGTCGTACTTTTCCCGGCTCCATTCGGTCCGATAAATCCCATAATATATCCACGTGGCAATGTAAAACTTACATTTTTCACTGAGAAATCTTGATAACTTTTACAAACGTTTTTTAGCTCTAACATCTTTCTCATTCCCCCTCGTATAAACACGCAATCATCTGTTGTAATTCTTCAAGTGAAAGGTGCAACACTTTACTTTCTTTTACGATTTCTTCAGCTTTACTTTCCAATAGACGTAGCCGCTGTTCTTTTAATATTTCATTATTTTTACGTGAAACATAAGTCCCCTTCCCAGCAACAGTTTCTATATATCCTTCTTTTTCAAGCTCCTCGTACGCACGCTTCGTTGTAATTACACTAATTTGTAATTCTTTCGCTAAGCTACGAATAGACGGTAACTGATCTCCACCCTTTAAACCACCATTTAAAATAAGCTGGCTTAATTGTTTTCTTATTTGCACATAAATAGGGTCTTGGGAAGAATTCGAAATAATAATATTCATGTTTTCCTCCAGTGTGTATATACTGTGTATACCTTATATATACAGTATATACACAACATCCTATTTTTGGCAAGAAAAAAGACCAACATTTTCCTGTTGGTCTTTCGTATATGTATCACTTTTCAAAGCGATCTAACATTTCGTCTCTCATTCCGAAACTAACTACTGCAATTCCTACATACATAAACAGAAGGAATGCCGGATGAACTGTATTGTACCAGCTGCTATCAACAATTAAATAAATCGTTAACGCCACAACAAGAACAAACGCTAAAATAAACATATAAAAGTGTCTTGTATTATCCATTATAAACTCCTCTCTTCTCACTTCACCATTCAACAGTATATTGTATCGAATAATTCGATATGACTCAAGGTTAACTTTCTGTTATGTAATCAAGTTCTACCTTTACAATGTCCTCACACGCTATTGAAATGATTGTTCCTTGTTTATCAATCGCTGTCACTTCTCTATTATCCATTACACGGTGCGCTACTCTTTCTAACACTTTTCCTTGGTCTCTGTAACAAAATTCTTTTACATCTTTAATTGTTTCTCCATTTTCTAAATGGTATACCATTCTATAGCATCGATATCCCACGCTTCCACCCCCGCCTTGCTCGTTTTTTCACATATACATAAAAATGAGTAATTTCTACCTCATCACATCTTCTTAATTTCAATAAAATTCTAACAAAAATAAATACTTTTATCAAACCGACTTTTTCAACAAAAACACCTATAAAACCGCATCTTTACAGCAATATGAAACAAAAAATATAAATTTTTAACATTTTTTTCATTCTATCCGCACCAATGTTGCAAAAAAAAAAGAACCCGCATATAGCGAGTTCTTTTTATTCCAATCACACTTGTACAGGTGCTAGCTTTTCATAACGTAAAACTGGTTTACGAGCAGCCAATGTTTCATCCAAACGTTTTATTACCGTTGTATGTGGTGCTTCTTGTACAACTTCTGGATTTTCTTCTACCTCTTTAGCAATTTGAATCATCTTATCAATGAAACCATCTAATGTTTCTTTTGATTCTGTTTCTGTCGGTTCAATCATAATACATTCTTCCACATTTAATGGGAAGTAAATTGTTGGTGGATGGTAACCAAAATCAAGCAGACGTTTTGCAATATCTAATGTACGTACACCAAGTTTCTTTTGACGACGACCTGATAATACAAATTCATGCTTGCAATGTCTATCGAACGGAAGATCATAGAATGGTGCTAATCTTCTCATCATATAGTTCGCATTTAATACAGCATACTCAGTTACTGCACGTAGTCCATCTGGACCCATAGAACGAATATATGTGTATGCACGAACGTTAATTCCGAAGTTACCATAGAATGGTTTCACACGCCCAATTGCTTCTGGACGATCATAGTTGAAGTGATAGCCATTTTCCGTTTTCTCTAAAATCGGTTTTGGTAAGTACGGAATTAAATCAGCTTTCACACCTACTGGACCAGAACCTGGACCACCGCCGCCATGCGGACCTGTAAATGTTTTATGAAGGTTTAAATGCACAACGTCAAATCCCATATCTCCTGGGCGCGCTTGGCTTAATACCGCATTTAAGTTTGCACCATCATAGTATAATTTACCGCCTGCGTTATGGACGATTTCTGCCATTTCTAAAATATTTTCTTCGAATAGGCCTAATGTATTTGGATTTGTTAACATAAGTGCTGCTGTTTCTTCGTTTACAACACGTTTTAAATCATCTAAGTCAACAAGACCATGTTCATTTGATTTCACCGTAATTGTTTCAAAACCAGCTACTGTTGCAGACGCCGGGTTTGTTCCGTGAGCAGAGTCAGGAACAATTACTTTCGTACGGTTAAAGTCACCATTTGCTTCATGGTATGCACGAATCAACATTAAACCTGTCCATTCTCCGTGTGCACCAGCTGCTGGTTGTAATGTAACAGTATCCATACCTGTAATTTCGATTAAATGCTCTTGTAAGTCGTACATTAATTCCATTGCACCTTGCACTGTCTTTTCATCTTGAAGTGGATGAATATTTGCAAATCCTGCGAAACGAGCTACGTTTTCATTAATTTTCGGATTATACTTCATCGTACAAGATCCAAGTGGATAGAATCCAGAATCAACGCCGTGGTTACGGTTTGAAAGTGCTGTATAGTGGCGCATAATGTCAAGTTCAGATACTTCCGGTAGCTCTGCATCTTCTACTCGAATATAATCGCTCTCAAATACATCTTCTAGTTTCACTTCTTCTACATCTAATTTGGGTAAGCTGTATCCTACGCGTCCTTCTTTAGTCACTTCAAAAATAAGTGCTTGGTCTTGGTTCTTCATTGGATAGCCCCCATTTCGTTTACAAGTGTGTCAATTTCCTCTTTTGTACGAAGCTCTGTTACTGCTACAAGCATATGATTTTCATGCTCTTTATAATCACGGCCTAGGTCGTAACCGCCGATAATATTCTTTTGTAATAATGCATCATTTACTTCTTTAACTGGACGTTTGCAATCTACAACGAACTCATTGAAGAATGGACCAGCGAACGTTACAGTGAAGCCTTTCGCTTCGAATTGACGTTTTGCATATTGTGCTTTAGAAATATTTTGACGTGCCATTTCTTTCACACCTTGTTTTCCAAGTGCCGTCATTGCAACTGATGCTGCTAATGCATTTAACGCTTGGTTTGAACAAATGTTAGACGTCGCTTTATCACGGCGAATATGCTGTTCACGTGCTTGTAACGTTAATACAAACCCACGTTTACCATCTGAATCTACAGTTTGTCCGACAAGACGTCCTGGAATTTTACGCATAAATGCTTTCGTTGTTGCAAAGTAACCACAATGAGGTCCACCAAACTGCGTTGGGATACCAAATGGCTGTGCATCACCGATTACAATATCAGCACCAAATTTTCCTGGCGGTGTTAATGCGCCTAATGATAATGGATTTGAAGAAACGATAAATAATGATTTTTGTTGATGAACGATTTTTTCGATATCAGCTAACTTTTCAACTTGTCCGAAGAAGTTTGGATATTGAACGATTACGCAAGCAACTGTATCATCTACTTCACTTTGTAATACGTCTAAATCTGTTACACCGTCTTTATGATCAATTTCAACAACTTCAAGATTTTGACCTTTTGCATATGTTTCAAGTACCGCTCTTGATTCTGGATGAACTGCCTTAGATACAAGAATTTTCTTTTTGCGTGTATGACCAGCTGCTAACATTGCCGCTTCAGCTAAAGCTGTACCTCCGTCATACATAGAAGAGTTTGCTACATCCATCCCTGTTAATTCACAAATCATTGTTTGGAACTCAAAAATTGCTTGTAGTTCCCCTTGTGAAATTTCTGGTTGGTATGGTGTGTAAGCTGTATAAAATTCTGAACGAGAAATAACATGATCAACAATTACTGGAGCATAATGATCGTATACACCTGCTCCTAAGAAAGAAGCATATTCTTTTAAGTTCGCATTTTTGCTAGCCATTTGAGATAGCTCTTTTAAAAGCTCTGGCTCTGATTTTGCTTCTTTAATTTTTAAATCCCCTTTAAAACGAACACTCTCTGGAATATCAGAGAATAACTCATCAATCGTTTGAACGCCGATTGTTTGTAACATTTCTTTTTTGTCTTCTTCTGTCATTGGAAGATAACGATGCAACATGAAATCTACCCCTCTCCCCGTTACTTTGAACGTTTATAAAATGGTGTTGGAACAACTACTGCTTTGACGCGTTTATTACGAATTTCAATTTCTACTTCTGTATCAACTGCTGCGTATTTCACATCAATTAGTGCTAAACCAATGCTTTTCTTTAACGTTGGAGATTGTGTACCACTCGTTACTTCCCCGATTTTTTCTTCTCCTATAAATACAGGGTAATGCGTACGAGGAATACCGCGTTCGATTACTTCGATGCCGACTAATTTACGAGATGCACCGTTTTCTTTTTGCTCTTTTAACGTTTCTTTTCCAAAGAAATCTGCTTCTTTATTTGGTTTTACCGCAAAGCCAATTCCCGCTTCAATTGGTGTAATATCTTTTGATAACTCTTGTCCGTATAACGGAAGTGTTGCTTCGAAGCGAAGTGTATCACGAGCACCTAAGCCACATGGTTTTAATCCCTCTTCTTCTCCAACTTCAAGAAGTTTCTCCCAAAGTTTTGCAGCATCTTCACTCTTACAGTAAATTTCGAATCCATCTTCTCCTGTATAACCTGTACGAGATACAAGTGCAGGAATTCCATCTACAAGAATATCGTTTTTAAATTTAAAGAACTTAATTTCTTTCAAATCTTCTGACACAACTTTTTGTAAAATGTCTTGTGCTTTTGGTCCTTGAATTGCAAGTTGCGCAACTTCACTAGAAACATTGACTACTTTTGCATCGCCTATTACATGACTTGCTAACCATTCGTAATCTTTCTCGATATTTGATGCATTGATTACTAATAAATAGTCTTCTTCACCACGTTTGTAGATTAATAAATCATCTACTGTGCCACCATTTTCATAGCACATAGCTGTATATTGTGCGCCCCCTACCTTTAAGGTAGATACGTCATTTGTAACAACACGTTGTAAAAATGCTAAACTATCTACACCCTTTACCTCTACTTCTCCCATATGAGATACATCGAACAAACCTGCTTTTGTACGTACAGCTTCATGCTCTTCTTTAATGCTTGAAAATTGAACTGGTAATTCCCAACCACCGAAGTCGACTGTTTTCCCACCATACTTCGCGTATACATCAAATAACGGTGTACGTTGTAATGTAATCATGCTCTTTCCCCCTTATGCTCTGACAAATCAATAAAAGTTGCTTCCCATATCTAAATATTTTCATTCTGAAAAGATAGGATATACGGAATCTCACTATATTTTTTTATGAAAGCGTAAATAAAAAGTTACTTTCTTGGATAAAATACGAAAGATTCCACACATTTCACACCATTATCCTAACATCATTCGCTATATTTCATCAATATTCTAGCATAAAAAATAATTTAGAATTTTTTATTCTTAATCTTATTAAATACAATTTTTGGGATTCAGCCCTTTATCATTACCTATTCTTTAACTTTTAGTAATTGTGATAGTGCCTTATTACAAGGCTTATAATAAAGATTTTTTAAATAATCACTTTAGTTTATAAAAGGTGGGAGAGTCTTAATGAATGTCGATATTTCCGTAGATCGAACATGGCAAAACAATTTTTTAAAAAGAATTGATGAAGATGGTCCTTGGACAAATTGGGATTTATATCATTTAGCTTATAAAACAGAGAAATCGTTACTCGTCCCTACTTTTGATGGATTGCAAGCACCGAAACATTTATCACATTTCACGCCGCTTCCACATCAATTAGAGGTCGCTCAAAATGTCATTGAACAAATGAATGGTAAAGCGATTCTAGCAGATGAAGTTGGACTTGGAAAGACGATTGAAGCTGGACTTATTTTAAAAGAATATATGGTTCGAGGACTTGTAAAAAAGGTACTCATTCTCGTTCCAGCTTCTCTCGTATCTCAGTGGGCGTATGAACTAAACACAAAATTTTTTATTCCTGCGGTCGCTCAAAAGAAAAGTTATTCTTGGGAACAAGCTGATGTCATCGTTTCATCAATCGATACTGCGAAACGTTCACCGCATCGCGATATCGTTTTAAACCTAGAGTATGACCTTATTATTATCGATGAAGCACATAAACTAAAAAATAATAAAACAAAAAACTATGAATTTGCACAGCGATTAAAAAAGAAGTTTTGTTTATTACTAACTGCAACTCCTGTTCAAAATAAAATTGATGAAATCTTCAACCTCGTTTCTTTATTAAAACCAGGTCATTTAGGTAATCAATCTAATTTTGAAGAATATTATGCTTCCAAAAATCGTTCCACTGAATCCGATGAAGATTTAAAAGCTCTTATCAATAAAGTAATGGTTCGAAATAGACGCCATAACACTGGCATTGATTGGCCAAAGAGGCATGTACGAACAATCTTCGTTGAATTTAATGAAGAAGAACAAGCTTTGTATAATGAAATTGAAAATTGGCGTGGACAAGATGCCGTCACATCTGCTTTCTCATCTTTAACTTTAAAACGGGAAGCATGTAGTAGTCGTGAAGCTGTTTACTATTCATTAAAAAAACATGTAGAAAAAAGGCAGAAAGAAAATGAACATTACATAAAGGACCCACATATTGATGTACTGATGGATAAAATTAATCATATTCCGTTTAACTCCAAAGCAAATAAAGCACTAGAGCTTATAAAAGAAATTGACGATAAAGTCATTATTTTCACTGAATATAGAGCTTCACAAATGTATTTACAATGGTTCTTACAACAACATGGCATTTCCTCTGTACCATTTCGCGGTGGATTTAAGCGCGGGAAAAAAGATTGGATGAAGGAGCTTTTCCAAAATCGTGCCCAAGTATTAATTGCGACCGAAGCTGGTGGTGAAGGAATTAACTTACAATTTTGTAGCCACATGATTAATTACGACTTACCGTGGAATCCAATGCGACTCGAGCAAAGGATTGGACGTATTCACCGTCTTGGACAAAAAAATGATGTTCATATTTATAACTTAGCAACAAAGCACACTGTTGAAGAGCACATTTTAAAACTACTATATGAAAAAATTAATTTATTTGAACGTGTAATCGGTGAACTCGATGAAATTTTAACGAGAATCAACATGAAAAATATTGATGCGCATATTCAAGAAATTTTCGCGCAGTCAAAAAGCGAAGGTGAAATTCGAATCAAGATGGAAAATTTAACATCTATTATCGATTTTGCGAAGCGCAATGAAGCAGAGGTGCAGGACTATGCAGCAAAATGAAATTCATAATTACTTATACAACTTTTTTGAGGCGAATAACTGTGAAATTTTAGAGCGTTCCCCTCACCTATTAGACGTGCAGTTAACAATTGAAATGGATAAATTATTAATGAACCGCCCTTTCTATTGGCACTATCTTGAAAAAACAGGAGGCGTTCCGAACCCGATGCGCCTTACTCTTATTACAAATCCGGAAAACGAAGAAAACGACGGTGAACTTATTCATTACGGTTCACCACGTTTGCATCAAATATTTGAAACGACAAAAGAACTAGGCTCATACATACGTTTATATGAGGAAGTGAAACATAGCGGGGCAACTCATACCCCCCTTCATCCTTGGCTTGGTGTAAATATAAAAGTATCTTATCAATGCGACCGAAAAAAAGACATACTTCATTCCATCGGTATTCATCTTATTTCCGGGACAATGATTGCAAACTTTCATGACACTTTAGCAGAGGTCAAACTCACACCGAAAATACCTGATTTTTGTTTTACGCTCTCACCTATCATTAAGCCACAAAGTGGCTTACAACGTATAGAGGCTGCTTTAAAAAGTATAATCGCTGAAGATGACCACACGTGGGCAAAAGAAGCGAGAGTTCGTTGGAATCACGATTTAGACCTTTTAAATCGATTTTACGAAGATAGCGATGAACTTCCAGAAAGCTATGAAATTGAAAAGCAAGCATTACAAGAACAATACGAACCACGTATTACAATACAAATTATAAACGGTGGTCTCTTTTATGTTACCGCGAATCATTTTCTATCTTAAAGAAGCTCCTTCTGCTTTAGAAGGAGCTTTATTTTAAGTTACTCTCTATCTTCATTACGCTGTTGTTGTTTTTGCTTTGCCATACGTTTTTGATATGCACGATCCTTTGCACTCACATGGTTAGCATCTGTCGGCAGATTCTCTTTTGAACGCCCAATTCCATTACTCATCTTTTCCACTCCTTTTTAAGTCTTTCAAAATACACCCTTATTTTCAGCTAGAGGCACAATCCTTATACAAAAAAAATAAGAGCAGCCATTGGCTACTCTTACTCACTCACATATTTTTGAAACATATCATGGATGCCTTTATTTACGAGGTTCGAGATCTGCTCGTCAGATTTATTCGGATAACGATCACGCAATCTGATAGATGCCTTCACCATTAAATTTTCTAATACAGAACGGCCACCTTCTCCATAAATAATTTCAGCATATTTAACAAGCCTTCCATCCTCTACTGTTGCTGGATTATGATTGAAGAAAAATTTACTCATTGTCTCCACCTCTCTCTTTTGATAACGTTTACATTTATATAGATTATTTATGTTATTTATTTCACAATATTGTATGCATGTATATTTAATTAGTTTCATTATAAAGCAACATATCGATAGTAAATATGTGATTTTCCGTCCATTTTGTGAACAAACCAAAAATGAAAGCGTTTCCTTTATTATATACTAAAAAAACTTACTACGCTAGGGGCAATTTTTCAATCTACTAATCATCTACTTTTCTTTTTTTTATTAACCTTATACAATTTTCAGAAATTATATTATAAAATATATGTATGACTTAAGGAGGCCATGTATGAATCAAAATAAAAAAGCTATATTAGATCTTGTCTTTTATCTCGTATTCCCATTCCTCATTTGGAAATTTGCAAAACCTTATATCGATCCTTATTACGCAATGTTAATTTCCTCTGTTCCGGGGATTATTTATACACTGTATACCTTTAAAAAAGAAAAACAGTTTAACGTTACAGGGTTCTTTATTTTAATTACACTTATTTCTAATACAGCGGTAGACTTAATATCTGGATCAGCGGAACGAATGCTATGGAATGATGCATATTATCATATCGTACTTGGCTGCATCGTTATATGTACAATCTTTATAAAAAAACCACTTATGTTATATTTCGCAGCTGATATCGCAGCACTGCAAGGTCATGATCGTGATAAAAGCCGTGAGCTTTATCGTGATAGTCGTATATATCGAGCACTGCAATATTTAACACTATTTTTCGGCCTTCAATTTATATTAAAAAGCTTCTTGAAAATCTATTTCATCTCTGTTTTCGGTGTAGATGGATATGGTGAAATGAGAGCTATTATGACCGCTGTTGGCTGGGGGATTTCTATTTGTATAGGAATTGGATTTGTATGGGTAAACAATAAGATACATGCGGTTACTGAAGAAAAAGAATCTGTGCAACAATAAATAAAGATCCCCTAGCAGCTTGTTGCACTGGGGGATCTTTACTTTGCTAGACATATTACGAAAAAGTTAGCTTGATTTTTTTCTTTTATTTTTTACATTTCGATAAAACAAAGCCGCGCTCAACGGCATAACACCAAACCATTTATTTAAGAATGGCTCTTTCTCCGCACGACGTTGTTGTTTCTGTTGTTTTCGATCCTCTTTTGGAGCATCCATATATGACACAAATTGCTGTGTCACAAAGCGTACATAATCATTAGTAGACATATTATCATCACCTCTACTTGATTAGTATGTCCACTTTTTTATTCATTAATCTTTTGCTTTAATTCATTCATAATTTGCTTTACCGACTTATTTGTCGTATCGATATGAATATCAGCCTCTTCATAATAAGCTCGGCGCGATTCAAATTTCGTTACAAATGCATCTATATCTTTCTTCTGAAATAGTGGACGTGTCGTATCTTCACGAAGCCTTTCTGCAATTACATGTGGATCACAATACAAATACACAACAGTTCCATTTTCCTTCATCCACTTTCGATTTTCCTCTCGTTCAATAATCCCTCCACCAGTTGTAATAATTACCTTCTGAACCGGTAGTGAACGTAACATTTCACTTTCATATTCGCGAAAAGCCATTTCGCCTTCTTCTGCAAAAATATGCCGAATCGCTTTCTCTTTCTGCTCTTCGATTTTTTGATCTGTATCTACAACTTCCATATGGAGTTCTTTACTTAACGCTTTTCCAATTGTTGTTTTCCCAGCTCCCATATAGCCGGTTATGTATATAGACTTCATTTTCATTCCTCTCAATCATCCGTTATTATTTGTTATTATAACGAAAGATGTTACTTTATTTAATAAAAAAACGTTTTGTTCTTCTTATGCTATGAAGAACAAAACGTAACATACTCGCTATTTTCTCGCAATCAAACAAGCTGGCTCACTTTTACTTATAAGTACCTCTTCTCACCCACTGCGTTGCAATCCATTTCTCACCTTTCGTTACAGGTGCTCCTCCATGTAACGTAAGCTCATTTAGTGATTGATCTTGATAAAAATACTCAAAGTATACTGCCATTCCCTTTCTAGGGTGTACAGAAAGATTTAATTTCGGAAAGAATGTTTCCCCGCCTTCTTCTACATCATTTAAGTACATCACAAGAGTACTTATACGATTATTAGCAGCTGACCTGCTATGTTCCGCAAAATAATCATAGTGCGCCTTATATTCTTGATCCACTTCATAATTTAAAATGTGCAATCCTTCTCCATGCGCTACAGGAACATTCGTGATAGATGAGATTCGTTTTTCAATCTTCGAAGTAAGTTCATTCTCTTCCAAAAATGCACCACTACTTGTTCGAATATCATTTACATCACGTGATGAACCAACTTTAGAACGTTTCATATTATTTTTAGACAATTCAATTAATTCATTACACTCTTCATCACTTAATACATTTGCTAATACGACAATAAGAGGTTCTTCGAATCTTGAAATAATGTGTATGTCTCTATCTTCTGTCACAATTGTATTTCCTGTATGATCAAAAATAGTTTGTTCCTTATTTTCACCTATTTGATTGTTATTTGTCATTTCCTTATCTCCCTAGAAAAAATGTTTGGATAGCATGAATATATCATATTCTTTCTACCTTTCTCTTTTTTGAGAAAATTTAAACTTTTGACCATCGTTCTTATCCCTTTCCTCAAAGAAATTGACTCCCTCCACAATAGAAACTCATGGTTCTTTTCCATATATTTTACATATTACCCTTCTACCCAATCAAATATTTTATTATCCTTTTTCCTATAGCGAAAGCTCACTGTATAGAAAACTCTCTGTTTTGTAACACATTGCAACGAAATGATAATACCATCATTTTCAAAGACGTACTTTCCACTCACTTCTCCTCTTTCATACTGAAATAAAAAAACATCCTCTTTTTCTTTTTGCTGTAAGTCTCTTTTTATATCTGAAATAGCTCGATCAACAAGTTCCTCCATGAAAAAACTTTGTTCTATTTCAGAATAAAATTTTTTATCCGAAAGTAACATATTCGTTTCGTACATCAAAAAAGAAATGAATAAAATAAGAAAAATAATTGTTCCTGGCATTGCAAATCCATCTTGTTTTCTCATGTTTCTATCTCAATTTCACTATAGCGTACAGCCACGCCTTCATATATTTCACCACTTATATCTTTCACATATATATATAACAAATGAGGTGTTAATTCATACGAAATCGCTTCAATCCTTTGTAATATAAATTCCCTTCCACGCATATTTACTTTTCTTATTAAATTACTATTCACCTTTTCATACGTCACCTGATCACCATTACGAAGTTGGAAGCGCAAAATATTCCCACCATTTTCTAGCGCTATCTTCCTCCCACTTGATACTTCACGAAACTCTAATTGCATTTGTCCTAAAAACACATCCCACTCCCAGTCATTTAATCCTTTTGAATGTGTATTTTCTATCCCCATAATATGAAGACGCGGTAAAAGTAAAAAGAACATTAATAAAAGCAACAAACATGCAATCATTTCTATTAATGTAAATCCCGCTTCTTTTTTATTTTTCCTTTGCATAAAGGCATTGCTCCATCGCTTTTCCTCTCATATCTTTCCACATCGTACAAACTTCATCTCCTCTCCAATATGTGTAATATACAATTCCTTTTATGGCTTGCTCTTTTACTCGCTTTTCCTCATTCTCATACTTAAATAAGGCCGCTTCTTTTTTTAATAATAGTAATGCTTTATAGCTCATGTTTATATTTTTTCTTTCTTGCATAATTAATAATGTTTGCGGGAGCGATAACGATACCGCCATCATTATTAAACTTAACGCTACAACCATTTCAACCATTACTGATCCTTTTTGACACTTCACGATACGTAAATCTCCCTCTTCCAAGCTGAAATACAATCTCATATTTATACCCTCGATAGGAAAGTAAAATCGTACCACCTCTATTAATATTCCCGCTCGGATTATATGTCATTGGATTTGGAAAGGTATGCAAATCAATTTGGACATCTTTATCATATTCTCTCTTAACAATTAAAAAGTCCGTCTCCGGTTCCGAGATATAATACATATGTTTCTCTTTAAACCAGCGTAACGTATAATGTTTTTGACGCTTAATCGCTAACTGCTGCATATACAAAATATCATTTGAAAACTGCTTCAAAAACTGCTCGGCTCTTTGCTTTTCATGTAATGAAGTAACGTTAAAATGCGTAACAACACTCAGTACAGAAATAGCGAATAAGACAAGTAGCATTTCTAAAAGAGTAAAACCTTTTTGCTTCACGATTTCCCAGCTGATACCGTACCATCATCGGAAATATGGATTGGTTTACCTTTCGGACATTCATCAACAGCAATATATTTTTTAGTTTTTAATTCCTCGATTGTAGGTATTTTATTATTTTCGAGTTGATATGCCTGTATTTGTGCTTCTACAGATTTCACGTAGGCTTCACACCCTTTTTCCTGCACCGAGGATCGCTGCTTAACTACATTTGGAATAATTAATAGTAATAATACAGTTATGACAACCATAACTAACAACATTTCTAAAAGAGTAAAACCTTCTTCATTCTGCATGTAATTGCCCCCTAAATAGAATTCATCATTTGAAACATCGGCATAATCATCGCTAAATACATCAGAATGACTACAACCCCAAGACATGTAAATAAAATAGGTTGAATCACAAATAACATACGTTTAATTTTTTGTTCTACCTTTTCAATAATGAGCTCACTGTAATCACCAAGCTCATTTGCTAAATTACCGTTTGCTTGTCCATGCGTAATGATATAAGAAAGTTCTTTCTCGTAATAACCGCTTTTATCAATAATAGATTGTAACGGTTCTCCTGCAATTAATTGCCGCTCAATTCGGGCTGCTTCATACTGAAAAAACGGATGATACTTTTGCTTCATCATTATTGTTAATGCTTCGTGTACCGACAATCCACCGTGTAATAAACCACTTAATTGAGCGGAAAAATAATGCGAATGATTTAAAATAAGAAATGTTTTCATAAGGGGAATACGGATCATAATCTTTACCTTTTGAGTAGGTGGAAGTTTTCGGAAATAAAATATATATAAACTAAAGCCCATTATTATGATAAGAAAAACGATATAAATGAAGTAGGGTAATAATTTAATTGCAACTAAAATTTGCTCCGTAAGTGGTGGTGCTGTAGAACGTAAAGAACTATACATCATTTCAAACTGAGGCAATAAAATGAGGTTAAAAACAGAAAGCATAATCATTAAAAAAAACGATAAAAACATAGGATATCGCATTACTTTCATCATATCTTTCCTATATTTATCCTTCTTGTAAAGAAGTACACTCCCTTGTTGCAAAGCAAAAGAAATGTCACCGTGTCGCTCTGCATAAAACAAATAACTTAGCACCTCCGGATGAAACATTAATTGGTGAAAAGAAGCGTGCAAACTTTGTCCATTTTTCAATCCCTCAATCATACACTGTAACTGCATTTTCTTTCCTAATGGTAATTGGAACTGCAAAAATTCTACTGCCTGTAAAAGTGAGTAACCTTTCTCTAATAACTCCCCTAGCCTTTTCAACAATAATACTTGATCACTTAAGCTCCATTTTCTCTTAAACATAAACATCTTCTTCTAAAAATCCTAAAGCATATCCTTTTCGCACTGATGCTTCCAATGTTTCATAGTGATACGTAACATGTTCTCCACTTGCTTCTTTAATCGCTTGTTTTAATTCATATCCATATAACAGTTCATAAATGCTTGCCTGCCTCACTTGCCTCATTGATTTACATAAAGTTGAACACTTCCCTCTGCAAAACGGACATTTTAATTCGACAAGCCGCTGAGCAGCTACAGCCAATAATGATTGTTCAATTTCTAGCCTTGTAATACCATAATCCATAAATCGTAGTATCGCCCCTTTCGCATCATTTGTATGCAACGTCGTCATTACTAAATGACCTGTCAAACTTGCTCTTACAGCTATTTTTGCTGTTTCTTCATCACGGATTTCACCAACTAAAATAATATCTGGATCATGACGCAAAATAGCCTTTAATCCCGTTCCATATGTGATACCAGCTTTTTCATTTATTTGAATTTGTAATAAACCGTCTTTTCTTCTCTCAACTGGATCTTCCAGAGTAATAATACGACGTGTTTCTCCTTTTCTAGCTACTTCTAATAACGCATACATTGTCGTCGTTTTTCCAGAACCAGTCGGCCCAGTAAATACGAGTAACCCATGCGAATGCTTTAAAAAAGAGAGTAATTTTTCCGCTGAACTTGGAAATAACGAGAGGTGAGACAGTGGCTGTACAGATGCTTGTAAATGGAGGCGAATAACGAGACTTTCTTGATATACTGTTGGAAGTGTTGAAAGGCGTAAATACACTTCTTGTCCATCAATTTGTAAGTACAATGAACCATTTTGAGGCTTTCTCCTCTCTCCTATATCCATTGATGCTGAAAATTTAAAGTGCGAAACAAGCTTTTCTCCAAATTCCTTCTCAATACACCGTTTCGTAATTAAATCTTTTCCTATCCGTAATTGAATCGCCACGTCCTTCTGCCTGGGCACAATATGTAAGTCCGATGCTTGCACCCCACAAGCTTCTTTCATAATCATATTCGCAAAAATCTCGATACCATTCATCAAATTTCCCTCCTCACCATGTATATATCATGAAGTGCTAGAGAAGAAAAATTAGGACTTTTGTATTTTCACTAGGATAAAAAGGGAAAATATGTTTGTGAAATTATGAACAATTTCCGAATTATTGTCTGAAATTACCTATATGGAAGTTTATCTGTATTATAATGTTAATATCTTGGATAAAGTGATAAAGGTGGAGATCCTCATGGAACAAGCTTTAAAAATTACAGGTGTATTATCTGATCCTACTCGTTATTATATTTATAAATATATTTCGCAAAAACATAATTACGTAACTGTACAAGAAATTGCAGATGAGTTTAACATTCATCCAAACGTAGCGCGTTTACATTTATCTAAATTAGAAGATGTTAATATGCTCAAATCAGAAACAAAAAAAACTGGAAAGGGCGGGCGACCAAGCAGACTATACGTCCTGTCTCAAGATGTCATCCAGCTACAATTTCCATTTCGTGATTATCAATTATTAGCGAAGATAGCATTTAATTCACTGCTTAGCCTCGGCTCTGCTGGTGAAAAAGCATTATATGAAACCGGCAAACAATTCGGCAAAGAATTAATGCAACAACATATGCATCGCTTAAATGTAAGTGCAGAAGCATTGACGATAGAACAAAAAATGCAAATCGCAAAAGAAGCATTCTCAACAGCTGGCTTATCGCCTGCATTTGAATTAAGTGCAGATGGAACAAAAATTTTCTATGATGTACACAATTGTCCATTTAAAGAAGTTGCTGTTCATCACCCGACTGAAATTTGTAACATGCATGGAGATATGATGAAAGGGATTTTTGAAATCCTATTCCCTAACACGGAATTAACACGAAATGATAGTCTACTAGATGGATGTAAGTCTTGTAACTATAAAGTTCAAATTTAGTTTTTCAACTAAGAAGAAGTCAATATTATAATTGACTTCTTCCTTTTATATGAATGAATATTTACAATAGTTAGAAAAATAAACTATAATGAAAAGAGGTTTTACTTTTTTTAGAAAAGGAGGGAGATGGCATGGAGCGCATGTTTCGCGTTCTCGGCTTTTGGACTGGAATTTTCTCGGTTATGTTTTACGTAGGTGATATGCATTCGGCTGCACTACTATTTTTAGGACAAACAGGATTCTTCGTACTTTTAAGTTATTTAAAATTAACAGAGCGTATGTATATATACGTATTCGGGGCATATTTAACCGTTTTCTTCATCGGATTTACATGGTACACAACATTTTTACTTGTCCCTGGAGCTGGACATTAAAAGATGGCAATTTGCCATCTTTTTTTTAATTCCGCAATTCCCTAGTTGACTTATAGGTTTTATTACCTTATATTCTATATAACACATTGGAATTAGGGGGAATTACCATGAATACACTGCTTGTCGGAATTAACATCACAGTCATGCTCATTTTAGTTGGCGTATTGTATTATATGCAACGTAAGCATGTATCTTTTAATAAACGTGTATTTACTGCTTTAGGAGTCGGAATTATATTCGGTCTTATATTACAATTTATTTATGAGCCTACTTCTAAAGTAATTATCGAATCAAATAACTGGTTTAGTTTAATTGGTAACGGTTATGTAAAATTACTTCAAATGATTGTTATGCCACTTATTTTAGTATCTATTATTTCAGCATTTACAAAATTACAATTAACGAAAAACCTTGGTAAAATCAGTGGTCTTATTATCGGAATTTTAATTCTTACTACAGGCATTGCCGCAGCTGTCGGTATAGCTGCAAGCGCAGGATTTGATGTATCAGCAACAGGATTACAACAAGGTGATGCAGAATCTGCTCGTCTGAAATTAGTAGAAGAAAGATTTACTTCTATTGAAAAGACAACAATTCCAGACAAACTATTAGAACTGTTGCCTACAAATCCGTTTCTTGATTTAACAGGTGCTCGTCCAACATCAACAATTTCTGTTGTAATATTTGCAGCCTTTATCGGTATCGCCTTTATCGGTGTAAAACGAAAATATCCAGAACAAGCAGAGCTATTTAAGAAAATGCTTGATGCTGTGTATGCAATCGTAATGCGTATGGTAACATTAATTTTACGTCTTACTCCATACGGCGTATTAGCTCTTATGGCAAAGACAGTTGCTGGTAGCGATATAAATGCTATTTTAAAACTTGGTAACTTCGTGTTAGCATCTTACGTAGCACTTATCGTAATGTTTATCATTCACTTATTATTAATCGCTCTATCTGGTTTAAATCCAATTCAATATTTGAAAAAAGTGTTCCCTGTATTAACATTTGCATTCACATCTCGCTCTAGTGCTGGTGCGATGCCATTAAATATTGAAGCACAAAAAGAAAAACTTGGTATTTCTGAAGGAATCGCTAACTTCGCTGCATCCTTTGGGGTATCTATCGGTCAAAACGGTTGCGCAGGTATTTATCCAGCAATGCTTGCTATGATGGTCGCTCCAACTGTAGGAATTGATCCATTACAACCACAATTTATTTTAACTTTAATCGCTGTCGTTGCTATTAGCTCATTCGGTGTTGCCGGTGTTGGTGGCGGCGCAACATTCGCAGCGTTAATCGTACTATCTACAATGAACTTACCAATCGGCATTGTCGCTCTTGTTATCTCGGTTGAACCATTAATCGATATGGGTCGTACTGCTCTTAACGTAAGTGGTTCTATGACAGCAGGTCTTATTTCTAGTAAATGGCTTGGTGAATTAGATCAGGATACGTACAATCAAGATGATGTAAAAACTGGGGAAATTGCTTCATAATAAGAAAAAGACGCTAACATAAAACTGTTAGCGTCTTTTTTACATCTCATCTTGAAAAGTATCACTCTAGGCATTCTTCTAGTTGCTCTTTTAACTCTTCCTCGATCTCATAACAAGATTCATCAACAAGTTCCCCTACTTTCTTACTTCCCCAAATGCTTAATTGAATTTGCATTCCTAAAAAGATTCTTTCACATTTCCAAATTGGAATTTTGTGAAATCCAATCATCTCTTTTTCTTCATCTAATATAGCTATAGCAACTGATGAATAATACCCCACCTCAAAAGGATGCTCTTTATCTTTAACAAGTCCCATAGACAATTCCATGTTTTTCTCTATATATAAATATGAATACTCTCCAGAAAGTTTAAATGATATTCGCTCTAATTCCTTTTCCATACATTTAATTTTCTCTTTCAGCTCCAATGTAAACTCTTGTTCTTTATACTCCATTTCTGCCTCCTTACACACAGAAAAAGAGAATACAATAACATATTCTCTTTTCTCAAATATATTTCATTATCTCACAGCCCGTCCCTTTTACAAATAACCATTCTGCTCGCACCATTTATGAAATTGTCCTACATCTACTCCAACTAACACGATATCCTTTAGCTCTACAGCAATACTTTGTTCCCCAATTACAATAGCAAAGTGTGTTTCTAATTGTTTTTCATTTTTCTTTACAGTTCCAATTCGGTTCCGATGCGGCCCATCTTTTATATATGCTTTTTGTCCTACAATATCAAAGTTCAAGATTCTCACCTCTTTTACTGCGCTCAAATTGGAAATACAATCTCCACCTCGGAAAATTTCCTTTCATTGCACTATTTCTCTATATATATGACGAAACAATAAAAGAGTCCTTCCTTCTTTACAATTATTTTTTCTTTGTTTCATTTTTATGATTGAAACGTAAAGTTTATAATAAAATACACTTGGAAGCGCTTTCTACGTAATTTTTTATGTTATAATATATAAGTAGAACTTCGTAAAGAGGGTTAAAAAATGAATACAAAAATGATTAAAAAAGTAATTGAAGCATTAAAAGTATATGGCTTTCAGGATGTATCATTCTGTGAAGAAACGAAGCAATTTTTATTTCATAACAAAACCGATATTATGAGCGGCTATGCAGAAATAACATATAGTAGTCAATTCGAAAAATTTAACGTACAAATTCATCCAATTGAAACGCATCACCAAGCAGAGTTACAAGAGGTTGAAAGACATATACAAGCTTGCATACGAAAAGTAGAGTATTTAAATGCACTTCTTACTGGACAAACAAAGCTAGATGATAAAATTATTATTGTGTAAAAAAAAGAACGTGAAGCTATCACGTTCTTTTTTTTACACACCCATCTTTTCTTTTAAATGCAAACCTGTTACAGACTCTAATACATCCATTGTTTCTTCAAGCTTCATATCAAAAATTGTCTTCTCTTCTATATATGGAAACTGTCTAAAACGCTTTTCTAACATTTTCACCGCATCCGATGTGAAATTTGCGCTATCAATACCAAATTCTGTTTCAAGAAGCACAATCCAATCTAACACATGAAAACCTAATCCATTTACGAATGAAATAAGTTTTTCTTCTGGCTGTGAAGATAAGAATACGTTTCGCTCCATCTCACTAAAAAGTTCCTCTCCTAAAATTCCTGCTAACTCATCATCATGTTCGCGTTCAATAATCTCTTCATAACCGTAATCATCAACAAGCTCTTCTACTTCTTCACTATCCGCAAAAAGCAATTGACTAAGAATTGCATCTTTCTTAAATTCACTGTTTTGTACAACTTCTAAAAAACTCGTTTCCCAACCATTTTCTAATTTCATATGTATAACTCCTTTATATACTTTACTTATAATCACTGTGCCCAAAAGATCCCTTTTATAACCTTTTAGGTAATTACTATTATTCCATATGCTTCATAACATAAGATGCAAACTCAGCTACATCTCCTTCAAAAATATTTATCTCTGGTAAATGATAAAACGTTGTTTGCAGTGGGTTTCCTTCATGATAAATATATACCTTTTTCTCTAGCGCAATCGCCATTCCAAACTCCGTATGACTTCCATTTCCGCCATCTAATATAAGTAAAAAGACATCAGCTTCTCGGATCGCTTTTTGTTCTTCTTCACCAATTTTTTGCAATTGTTCTCTATTAGTTGCTCTTTCATTTTTCGTCCAATCATATGTATGATGCCATCCTACTTCTTTCAACTGGCTTGATACGAAACGTACAAGATGCTTATTTTGAAACCCTGAAGCAATATAAAATTTCATTTATATCCACTCCTTAATTATGTATGGGGAAACTCCGTTTTAGCGTTAATAGGATTTTTTTCAAAAAAAATCCCCATCTTTAGAACTTATTTGCGTTTCAATGATGGGGTGCCTCATGATCTTCTTTTATTTTTTGTTTTTTATAACTTTCATCAGCTAACATTTCTAGTTCAGCTGTTATTTCTGATTTTTCAAGCTCTCGTTCTTGTGAAAATTTCCGTGAAATATAAACAATAACACTACCAACGTACAACACAAAGCATATAATAAGTGCAGTATTTTCATAGAGACTTAGCTCCAACACAGTCACTCCTAATCCATTCGTATTTTCACGCTTAATCAATTGGAATTTCCCTATTAACCATTTGTTATCCCGCTATTTGAGGGCAGTAAGACCCCCACCTCAAAATTCAGCAAAAGCAAAGAAGTTAGATGTGGGATTAACTGCCCGTAAAAGCCCGATTGGTGAAGGCTAATAATCAGTGGGGGATGCCCCCCACTGATTAAAGTTTCACTTTATTGTAACATAAAAATATCAATTCTTGGAATCTTTCATCCTATTAAAAGAGGCATGATTATATAATCATGCCTCTGAAATATGTTGAATGATAGTTTTAATTGCTTCTTTTCCATTATATTTTTTTAATGCTGTTTTATACGTCTCATTATTATGAGATAGCTCTTCTATATGCTTTATAAGCGAGTTCACTGTTACATCCTCTTCATATAATACCGATGCATACCCTTGTCTTTTAAAGGATTCAGCATTTAAAATTTGATCTCCACGGCTTGCAAATTTCGATAACGGAATTAAAACCATCGGCTTTTGCATTGTTAAAAATTCAAAAATCGCATTGGATCCCGCACGTGAAATAACAAAATCTGTTGCTGCTAATATATCCGGCAACTCTTCATGTATATATTCAAATTGTCTATATCCTTCTTTATTTTGTAAGGATTCATCAAGATTTCCTTTTCCGCAAAGATGCACAATTTGATAATTTTTCAGAAGATCTGGAAGTGCCGATCGAACCGTTTCATTAATTTTCTTTGCCCCTAAACTTCCTCCCATAACAGTAATAACTGATTTCTTACGGGAAAACCCTAGAAACATTAAACCTTTTTCAAGATTTCCTCTTAGTACTTCTTCACGTACTGGTGATCCTGTATATACTACTTTCTCTTTCGGTAAGTGCTTCGCAGCTTCTTCAAATGTAACAAATATTTTCGAGGCAAAACGGAGCGCAATTTTATTTGCTAGTCCAGGTGTCATATCAGATTCATGTAACAAAACTGGCACCCTATTTAACCATCCTCCAATTACGACTGGTACAGATACGAAACCACCTTTTGAAAAAATAACATCCGGTTTTAGTTTACGAATTGTTACGTACGCATCCATAACACCCTTCATCACGAGAAAAGGATCTTTTATATTTTTCAAATCAAAATAACGACGTAGCTTCCCGCTTGCAATACTATGGTATTGGATTCCTTCTTTTTCTATAATCGTTTTCTCAATCCCTTGATGAGAACCAATATAAGAGATATCCCAGTTCTGCTTTTGTAAATGTGGAATAATTGCTAAATTAGGTGTTACATGCCCGGCCGAACCGCCACCTGTAAAGACTATTTTTTTCATACGTCTCCCCCTTCTACACTATAGTACACTAAAATACCTTGCCTCAGGGTGAGAAAATACCATAGCCGTTACAGACGCTTCTGGCTCCATCATAAATCCTTCTGTTAATGAAATACCAATTTCTTCTGGATGAATTAAGCGAAATAATTTTTCTTGATCAGCAAGTTCTGGGCATGCTGGATAACCAAATGATACGCGTATTCCTCTATATTTTGTACGGAATCTCTCTTCCATCGTCAGTTCAGGTGAATCTGGAATTCCCCAACGATCACGAATGAGCATATGTGTTTTTTCAGCAAGTCCTTCTGCTAATTCAAGTGCTAACGACTGAATCGCATGACTGCGTAAATAATCTCCCTTCGCCTTCCATTCCTCTGCAATATCTCGAACCCCTTCTCCAACGGTAACAGATAAGAAAGCGACATAATCCATCTCATCTCTAATCGGGCGTATATAATCTCCTAAAGTACGGTATGGTGCTTTCCCTTGTCTCGGAAATTCAAATCGCTCTATAATACGTGTGTGATCTTCCGGATCGTATATAATTATATTTTGTCCATCACTTTGCGCCGGGAAAAATTGATACACCGCTTTTGGGCGTAACCAAGATTGTCCTTCTTGTAATAATTCATCGATTAAATCATTTAATTCGTGCGCTCTTCTATCTCCTTCTTGCAGGAGTTTTTTTACATTTCCTTTTAATCCAAGATGATGTCCAAGTAGCATTTGTCTATTTAAAAACGGCGCGAGATGTGCAACTGGAATATCGCGTAATACAATTCGTTTTGTTGAATCAGGTATCATAACTTCCGCCTTCGGTAATGGCTCAATTACTGCTGGAATTTTTACTTGTTTCTCCTCTTTTTTAACGATATGAAGATGACGTTCTTTTTTATCCTGTTTCATCTTCTCACGCTCTTCTTCTTTTTGAAGCTTATTAATAATATCAAGCCCCGTCATCGCATCACTCGCATAGCATACGAGCCCTTTATATGATGGAGAAATACGATTATCTGTAAACTTTCTCGTTAGCGCTGCACCACCGACAACGATTGGAATATCAATATTTGCCGCTTTTAAATCTTCAGCAGTTGTTACCATTTGTTGGGCTGATTTTACTAGCAAGCCTGAAAGGCCAATAATATCAGGTTTCTTTTCTTGTACTTCTTGAACAATTCGATCCGAACGAACATTAATTCCTAAATTAATAATTTCATATCCGTTATTGGATAAAATAATTTCAACGAGGTTTTTCCCAATATCATGTACGTCACCTTTTACAGTCGCTAATAATACTTTCCCTTTTTTCGCACTCTCACTAGATTCCATATGTGGCTCTAAATAACTTACGGCAGCTTTCATACTTTCAGCACTTTGCAATACTTCAGCAACGATAAGCTCATTACCATTAAATAATCGCCCGACCTCATCCATTCCTGTCATAAGCGGCCCGTTAATAATATCCAGAGGTTTTCGTCCTTCTGTAAGGGCGAGACTTAGATCTTCTTGTAGTCCTTGCTTCGTACCTTCTACAATATAGTTTGCCAGTCGTTCATCAAGCGTTAGCGTTTCTTGTGTAGCGACTTCTTTCTTTTTGGCAACACGGTAAAAGTTTGTAAATTTTTCTAACGTCTCTTTTGTCGTTTCAAATAATAATGCATCTGCAAGACGTTTTTCTTCCTCTGGAATTGACGCATAGCGTTCTAATTTTTCCGTGTTAACAATCGCATAATCTAATCCTGCTTTCGTTGCATGGTATAAAAAGACAGAGTTTAATACTTCACGTCCAGCTGGTGGTAAACCAAAAGATATGTTACTCACACCTAGAATCGTTAAGCATTCTGGTAACGCTTCTTTAATAAGACGAATTCCTTCTATAGTCGCTGCCGCTGAACCTATATATTCTTCATCACCTGTTCCTACAGGAAACACAAGCGCATCAAAAATAATATCAGATGGGCGTATACCATACTTCTTCGTTAGTAATTCATAGCTTCTTTTAGCAATCTCTATCTTTCTTTCTGCACTAACTGCCATACCATCTTCATCAATTGTCCCTACAACTATCGCAGCACCGTATTTCCGAAGAAGGGGGGTCACTTTTTCAAAACGTTCTTCTCCATCCTCTAAATTAATAGAATTGATAACACCTTTTCCTTGAATATAAGTAAGAGCTTTCGCCATAACATTTTCATCTGTTGAATCAATCATAATCGGTACTTTTAACACTTTAGTAACTTCTGCCAAGAATCTTTCCATATCTTCTATTTCATCACGATCAGGGTCTGCCATACAAATATCAATAATATGAGCATTTTTCTTCACTTGCGCTCTTGCCACTTCAGCAGCCTCTTCAAATTTCCCTTCTGCTACTAATCTTTTAAACTTACGCGATCCAATTACGTTCGTCCTTTCTCCAACAAATAAAGGTCTCATAGAATCATCGTATTGCAACGCTTCTAGTCCACTAATTCCATGTCCAACCCTTTCATGATGCTCACGAGGATTAATCGAGGCAAGCGCCAATTTCATTGCACTTATATGTTCTGGTGTTGTGCCACAACAACCACCAATAATATTAATCCATCCTTCTTCAGCAAAACGTTTTACTTTTTCAGCAAGTGACGCCGGAGATTCGTGATAATGCCCATCTTCATCAGGAAGACCAGCATTTGGATAACAAGAAATATAACACTCTGATAAATCAGATAGAGAACGAATATGTTCCCTCATAAATTCTGGACCAGTCGCACAGTTTAATCCAACAGATAAAGGCTTCATATGCTCTATCGATAAATAAAAAGCTTCGATTGTTTGACCCGCTAAAGTCGTTCCCATCGGTTCAATTGTTCCCGAAATCATAATAGGTACTATTTTATTTAGTTCTTCAAACGCCGATTGAATTCCAATATACGCAGCCTTCACATTACGCATATCTTGACTCGTCTCAACGAGCAATACATCAACTTCTCCTCTTAATAATCCTCTCGCTTGCCTTGTATAGGCTTCGATTAACTCTTCAAAAGTCACACCGCCTGTAACACTAATCGCTTTCGTCGTTGGTCCCATCGCTCCCGCAACATATACTTCTTTCCCACTTTCTTTGACCGCTTGCTTCGCCAAAAACGCTGCCCTTTCGTTTAACTCTTCATCTAAATGAGACAATGCATAATCACTTAGTACAATATTCGTTGCACCAAACGTATTCGTTTCAATAATATCTGCACCAGCTTCAATATAGACTTTATGAATATTTAAAATAACATCCGGTCTTGTTTTTACTAAATATTCATTACAACCTTCGTATTCTTCTCCTCCAAAATCTTCCGCTGTTAAGTCTTCTTGCTGGATCATCGTTCCCATTGCACCATCTAATATTAAAATTTCATGTTGTAATCTCTCTTCTATTCGTTTCATCAATTAATACCCTCTTTCACTTCTTGCTTTTCTCTCACATATTTCACGAGATGTTCTGTAATTTCATATTTTAAAAACGGCGTAATAAGATAAATACCGTTAAAATATTTCATTGCCGCATCGATCAACTCTTGTGAAATGCGCATCCCTTCCTCGATAGCAGCCTCTTTCGTTTCATGTCCATCCATTCTTTGTCTTATCTCTTCTGGAAGAGTAATACCCGGCACTTCAAAATGAAGAAAATCTGCATTCCGCTTACTTACTAACGGCATAATTCCAATAAAGATTGGTTGTTCCAAATGCTTTGTCGCTTCATATACTTCTTTAATTAAAGCTACATCATAAATCGGCTGAGTTAAGAAATATTCTGCTCCAGCATCTATTTTTCGTTCCATTCTTTTTACCGCTGCTTTTAAATGCCTTACATGAGGATTGAATGCCCCTCCGACAGAAAACCTTGTTGCCGGACCAATTGATTTCCCTAAAATAGAGCGACCGTCGTTCATCTCTTTAATCATTTTAATTAGCTCTATAGATGACAAATCATATACAGAAGTTGCACCTGGAAAATCACCAACGCGCGCTGGATCACCAGTTAAAGCTAGCACTTCCTCCATACCTAATGCTGATAATCCAAGTAAATGAGACTGTAGTCCAATGACGTTATGGTCTCTACACGTTAAGTGCGTCAATACTGGAATATCATGCTTCGTTAATAATGCACCCATAGCCATATTCGAAACGCGAGGAGATGCTAATGAATTATCTGCTAGAGTAATAGCATCCGCTCCAGCCCTTTTCAGCGCTCTTGCCCCTTCAAAAAACCGCTGCGTGTCTAACGTTTTCGGTGGATCTAATTCCACTACAACTGTCGTTTGTTTCTTTGCCTTTTCTGCGAGAGTAACATGAGCTCTCGAACGCTTCTCCTGTGTATGGACCACTTTAGGCCATGGAACCGTCTCCTTTGCTATTACAGGTGCAATATTTGCAATAGCACGTTTCATTCCTTCAATATGTTCCGGGGTAGTACCACAACAACCACCTAATAAACGAATACCTTGTTCAATAAATTTCGGTGTCATTTCTTCAAAATACGCTGGACTTCCCTCATATACGTAACGCCCTTCCACATAATTCGGGAGACCTGCATTCGGATATGCTGATAAATAGCCATTTTGAGGAATCGATATCATTTTGAAAGCTTCCGTCATGTGAAGCGGGCCTAGTTGACAGTTCAACCCAACAACATTGGCACCGTAATCTAAAAGCTGTTTTAATATTTCATTGACATCATTCCCATTTTGAGTCGTACCTGCCTCATGTAACGCTAACTGAGCAACAATCGGAATATTCGTTTGTTTACGCAATACTTTAACGGCATGCAATAATTCAAATTCATCATAAAAAGTTTCTAATAGTAATCCATCAACCTGTTCTTCTAGTAAAGCACCTGCCTGCTCAAGTAACATAAATTCTCGCTCTATATCAGTCGTTGTAACAGCACCAATATGTTTCATACCTCCAATTGTCCCTAAAATTGCATTCCGCTCTGTTACCGATGCTTTCGCAATATTCACTGCCGCTTTATTAATTTGGACAACTTGATTTTCTAATCCATACATACGTAATTTTGCTTCATTTGCCCCATACGTATTCGTTTGAATAACATCCGCTCCAGCAGCTACATATTGTTTATGGATCGATATAATTAAGTCCGGATCAGACAAATTCAATTCTTCAAAACTACTTTGTAAACCATGCGAATGTAATAAAGTTCCAACCGCACCATCACCTATTACAATTCCTTTTGATAATAAATCTAGTAATTTCACGAATCTCCCTCATTTCTATCAATATAAAAACCCCCTCTTCACTTTGAAGAGGGGGACATAATTGTGCCTCCTCTTATTATGCAAAACACACGTTTTGCAGGTTTTAGCACCGTTTCAAACATTTAGTTTGAAGGTTGCCGGGTTTCACAGGGCCTTTCCCTCCACCGCTCTCAATAAGAGTTTGTCTTTATTATTTTATTTATGTAGCTAAAAGGAAATGCGTTCCCCTTTTAACAATGTTTGTTAATTTTTTATAAATTTAGCACGCACTAAAATAAAAGTCAATGACACTTGCAGAAAAATAAAAATTATTTAAAATAAAGTTGCAATTCAATTATCTTTTGTTGTAAAGTTAAAACCATAATAAAAATTGCATACGAACATTCTTATCTAGAGAGGTAGAGGGACTGGCCCTATGACGCCTCAGCAACCATTAACATTCATTCGTTAATAAGGTGCTAATTCCAGCAAATTGTGAAAGATTTGACAGATGAGAAGAAGACTCTATTCAAACCGAAAGCCTTCTTCTTAGAAGGCTTTTTTTATTTTAAATTCAATTTAAAAGGGGGAATTTTCACATGTCAACAATCGAAACAAAACTAGCACAAATCGGGAACCGTAGCGAAGCTACAACAGGAACTGTTAATCCACCTGTTTATTTCTCAACTGCTTATCGTCACGAAGGAATTGGTAAATCTACTGGCTTTGACTATTCAAGAACTGGAAATCCGACTCGCGGTCTTTTAGAACAGGCAATTGCAGACTTAGAAAGCGGTGAGCAAGGATATGCCTGTAGTTCAGGAATGGCGGCTGTTCTCCTTGTCCTTTCACTATTCCGTTCCGGAGATGAGCTTATCGTATCTGAAGACTTATACGGGGGAACATATCGTCTATTTTCCGAACATGAAGACAAGTGGAATATTCGATGTAGATACGTAGATACACAATCTATTAAACAAATTGAGAAAGCAATCACATCTCAAACGAAGGCTATTTTCATAGAAACACCGACTAATCCATTAATGCAAGTAACTGATATCGTAAGTGTAGCAAGTGTAGCGAAAAGGCACGGACTACTTCTTATTGTAGATAACACGTTCTATACACCTTATATACAGCAACCATTAACAGAAGGTGCAAACATCGTCCTTCATAGCGCAACTAAATATTTAGGCGGACATAACGATGTACTAAGCGGACTTGTCGTTGCGAAAGGGAAATCTCTTTGCGAGGAGCTTGCTCATTATCATAATGCCTCTGGTGCTGTCTTAAGCCCGTTTGATTCATGGCTATTAATTCGCGGCATGAAAACTTTAGCACTTCGCATGAAACAGCATGAAGAAAACGCTCATGCAATTGTTGCTTATTTAAATGCTGAAGATGGTGTGACAGATGTATTTTATCCAGGCAGAGGTGGTATGATTTCATTTCGCCTTCAAGATGAAACTTGGATTAATCCTTTCTTACAATCTTTATCCTTAATTACATTTGCTGAAAGTCTTGGCGGCGTTGAAAGTTTAATGACTTATCCAGCAACGCAAACTCATGCCGATATTCCAGAAGAAGTTCGAACAGCACGCGGTGTGTGTAATCGTCTTCTCCGTTTTTCAGTCGGTATCGAAAATAGCAATGATTTAATTCAAGACTTAAAGCAAGCAATTAAACTTGTAAAAGAGGGTGTAAGAATATGAGCTATTCCATAGATACGCTTTTACTGCATAATCAATACAAGCATGACACACACACAGGAGCTGTTAACGTTCCCATCTATAACACATCAACATTTCATCAGTTTGATGTAGATGCTTTCGGAAAGTATGACTATAGTAGATCTGGAAATCCAACACGTGAAGCTCTTGAAGAAATCATTGCTTTATTAGAAGGCGGGACAAAAGGATTCGCCTTTGCATCAGGCATTGCAGCCATTTCTACTGCATTTCTCCTTCTTTCACAAGGTGATCACGTACTCATTTCAGAAGACGTATACGGAGGCACTTACCGAATAATAACTGAAGTACTCTCTCGTTACGGTGTTTCACATACATTTGTTGATATGACAAATCTGGAAGAAGTAAAAGAAAACATTAAACCAAATACGAAGCTCTTTTATGTAGAAACACCTTCTAACCCACTTTTAAAAGTGACAGATATTCGTGCTGTTTCTAATCTTGCAAAATCTATTGATGCTCTTACTTTTGTTGATAATACATTTTTGACACCACTATTTCAAAAACCACTTGAACTTGGCGCTGATGTCGTTCTTCATAGTGCAACAAAATTTATTGCTGGTCATAGTGATGTCACCGCCGGATTAGCTGTCGTAAAAGATGAAGAACTTGCTCAAAAGCTCGGCTTTCTACAAAATGCTTTTGGTGCTATTTTAGGACCGCAAGATTGTTCTCTCGTGCTTCGCGGTCTGAAAACATTGCATGTACGTCTCGAACATTCAACTGCAGGTGCCAACAAAATCGCACATTTTTTACAAGAGCACTCTAAAGTTCAAAATGTCTATTACCCTGGATTACAATCACATCTTGGCTATAGTATTCAACAAACTCAAGCAACATCGGCTGGGGCTGTTTTATCTTTCACCTTACAGTCCGAAGATGCACTGCGCCAATTTTTATCAAAAGTTAAACTACCCGTTTTTGCGGTTAGTCTGGGCGCTGTTGAATCTATTCTTTCATATCCAGCAAAAATGTCACATGCAGCCTTATCACAGGAAGCACGTGATGAAAGAGGGATTTCCAATTCATTACTTCGTTTATCGGTTGGTCTTGAAAATGTTAACGATTTAATATCCGATTTCGAAAATGCTCTTTCTTATGTAGAAGAACCGGTAAATGCATAGAGAGAAAAGAAGATATGAAATTAAGTTTTCATATCTTCTTTTTATGCTGTCTAGCATATTCATTTTAATGTTTTTTCTTTTTGTATAGTTCATTAAAAAATAAAAGTATATCATCTATTTCCAAATAACGGATTAATTGATATATTAAGAAATAAAAAAGGGGTAAAAATAATGGATACTTGTGCAGATATTTTAATCGTTATCGATTTACAAAATGGGGTATGTTATAGCGGAGAGCATTTATTTGATTTACAAAACTTGCTTACAAAAGTAAATAAAAAAATTTCTTCATACAGAAAATCAAATAAACCAATCATTTTTGTTCAACATTGTGATGATGATTTAGTACCCGAAACAGAACCTTGGGCTATTCATACCGATTTAGATGTTCAAGAACAAGATTTTTTTGTAAGAAAAACACATGCAAATTCATTTTATAAAACAAACTTAAAAGAAATTTTAGATCAATTATCTGTACATCGTATTGAATTTTGTGGTGCCCAAACGGAGTACTGCATGGATGCTACGATTAAATTTGCCCACGGACTAGGATACGAAAACTTCATGGGACAGAAAACAACCTCTACGTTAAACAATCCATTTATGTCCGCAAAAGAGACAATTGATTTTTATGAGAATATATGGAACCACAGATTTTTAAAGTTGATAAAAGATGAACTCTAGAATAAATGACTAATGACTTGATCATTCTAAGATTTATCGGCTACACTCAAGGGTCTCTTTATCATCATAAAGAAGCTGATTACACTGGGCTTCTTTTAACCTGTTTTATATTCTATATATAACATTACAATTCCTTTGTCATATTATTTTAAAAATTTTGTATATTCATTTGAAAGAATAAGAAAATCATGATAAAATTGTGTTACGAATATATCTATATCTTTCAATTTTTGAAACGCATCAAAATTTTCACCCAAAAATGTCATTTTACAAAACTGTGCAAATTTATCTATTTTATTTACATCAGGGTCTCTTTTCTTACAATTTCTTTACTTTAGGACTTTTTTTCTGCAACAACTGTTTTCTTTTCTTTGATTTTTTGGTATGTATAGTATGGTATAACAGCTCACACGGAGGTGGAAAAGAACATGTTAGAAACCTTTCAAAAAGAAATAGAACTATATGAAAGCAATGCAGAATTATTGAAAGTGCTTGCTCATCCTGTTCGCTTATGTATTGTAAAGGGATTAATTGAACGTGGCCCAAGCAACGTTTCTACAATGTACACAGGCTTAAACATGCCACAATCTACAATTTCACAGCATTTAGCAAAGTTAAAAAGTGCTAAAATCGTTTCTAGTGAAAGAAAAGGATTGGAAATTTACTACAAAGTAGAAAACGAAACAATTATTCAACTCGTTCGCGTATTATTAGGTTAGGGACTAATAGACAGAGAAAAAGAACGTATTCTATATTTTTCATCTCATATCTTTAATATAAATATATATCATGAGAGGAAATATATAATACTACATAAGTCGTATTAAAAAACAAGACACAGAAAATACTGTGTCTTGTTTTTTTCATATTGTTAAATATTGATTCAAAGGTAAATTCTTCATATCTTTCGTGTGTATAACAACATCGAAAGCATTACCTAATCCTCCGTTTAAAATCATAGAGCGAATAGCTCTATTTAGTTTTTGAGTTTCAGAAAAAGGGTTGGTATCTTGATGGCTAGCAAGCTGATCTAATATTCCTGCTGCTAACAAAAACTCTGATTGCTTCCTATGCCATATCGTATTAATTCCTTGTAGCTCAAAATTCATCTTCAACTCATCCCAATGAACATGCGTAGTAAGGTCCATTTCTCCTGGATATGCAAGCGGATTACGAATTAGCTTGTGCTTATAATATCCTCTTAAACTTCCTTCATGATGTGCAGGATGCATCCATTCTTCTTTTGTATATCCATAATCAACTGTAATACATATACCTTTCTGAAACCATTTCGCAATCTCTTCTATATACTCTTCCATTGCAATAGGCACTTCAAAGCGCTGTCCCTCAGCAATATGAATGTTATATTGCAATAAGTAACGACCGACTCTTTTCTCTATCGGTCTAAATACTTCTGTAAGGTTTCCCTCATCTGTATACTTGATACGTACTTCATACAAAATTCCATTTCTTTTCTCAACTATCTCAACAGGAAACGCATCAAATAATTCATTCGAAAAAATAATTCCTTCGAAAGACTCTCCCATTTCAATATAAGATGTATAATACGACACATTATCAAATGAGCAAAGCCTCTCCTGTTGTAGCCTTCTATGAAAAGGGCTCACTTCAATAATTGAATAGTTTAAATTGATAAAGGTTTCCGGAGATAATTGTTTCCATTCTTGTAAAACATCATAGGCAAACTTTCCTGTTCCCCCACCAATCTCACAAATATTTGGAGAAACTTCTCCCTTTTCAACAAGCCGAATAAAAAACTTAGCAAAAGTCTTCGCAAATATAGAAGATACATTGCTACTCGTAAAAAAATCTCCCTGTCTTCCAATTTTTTCGCGTTCTCTCATATAATACCCATGTTCCTCTGCATATAATACGAGGTTCATATACGTACTATATGAAATCGAATGATCCTTTTCTTTTCCCATCCATTCTCTTAAAATGAGCTCCATCCCCATAATGACTCCTTATTGTAAAAATGGATTATTTTCTTTTTCAAAACCAATGCTCGTTTCTGGACCGTGTCCACATAGCACCGCTGTTTCATCTGGTAATACAAATAATTTCTCTTCAATACTCCCAATTAATTCAGCAAAGCTTCCGCCAGGTAAATCTGTTCTTCCAATACTCATTTGGAATAATACATCACCAGAAAATACAGCATTCGCTTCTTTACTATAATAAGAAATACTTCCTGGAGAATGTCCTGGTGTCTCAAAAATTTCAAAACTAAAAGAACTAATCGTTAATGTACCCTCTGCGTCAATAATATGATCTGCTGGTTTTGCTGTAATACTGCGGTTCATCATAAAAATTTGCGAGCCATTCACAGTTGCATCGCCTAACCAATCCGCTTCTTCTTTATGTACGTATACAGGAATATGAAAAGCGCCTCTCACCGCATCAACCGCACCGATATGATCGAAATGAGCATGTGTTAATAAAACCGCAAGTGGTTTTAACTGTGCTTCTTGTAAATATGTAACAAGTTTTTCTCCTTCATGGCCAGGATCAAAGATAATACACTCATTTTGATCATTCGTTAATATATATGCATTTGTTTGCAATGGGCCTAACGGCATTTGTATCCATTTCATATAAAAATCTCCTCCAGTTATTTAATTTACTTTTAATGATACAACATTTCTTTCTTTTAGGAAAAGAAGGGGTGTTATCTCGACAATCATTTTTAAAACATGTACAATATAAAAGAGTAAATATTCTAAAAACTCATCCTAAGGAATGAGTAGACAGAGGAGGATATTGTATG
The DNA here is from genome assembly GCF_001757995.1 of Bacillus mycoides. Classification (GTDB taxonomy): domain Bacteria; phylum Bacillota; class Bacilli; order Bacillales; family Bacillaceae_G; genus Bacillus_A; species Bacillus_A mycoides_B. The sequence continues at coordinate 36,845 of NZ_LXLV01000064.1, forward strand.
GGCCTTGTTATTATTTTTGCGCTAGTCACTCTGTTAGCTGTATTTGCTACGCTTAGAACACTTCGCGAAAAAAACTTATTCGCGGGCGGCTTCGCTATTGCAACCGTACTTGTTTTCGGATGGTTTACAATCATGACTGTTCTATATAATGGGTATCCACCAACAGCTTAATCCATTTACATTTTTATTCTCCAACAAGATCTTGCATAAAAAGAGGAAGGGGGCCCCTTCCTCTTCTCATTATTCACAACTTATATCATCTTCGCCTCGTATTTGTGCTTTTTTACAAGCCACGCTCCTCCAATAACACCTGCATCATTACCAAGTATTGCAATTGCTAACTTTGTGCTCTTTACAGCACGTGAGAAAGCATATTGCTCGAAATAACGTTGAATCGGCTCTAATAGTGCATCTCCAGCTTTAGATACTCCACCACCAATTACGATTTTCTCTGGGTTCAACGTACTAGCAAGGTTCGCTACAGCTAATCCTAAATAAGAAGCTACTTTTTCCACTACTTCACCTGCTAGTTCGTCACCTTGTCCAAGCGCTTCAAACACATCTTTTGATGTAATAAGCCCTTCTTCTGCTAACATAGAACGTAAAACACTTTCTTTATCTGTCTCTTGTATTTTTTGCATAGCAACACGCACAATACCTGTTGCAGAGGCTACTGTTTCTAAGCAACCTGACTTCCCGCAATTACATGGAAAAGCGTTCTCTGTAACAACTGTAATATGTCCAATCTCACCAGCAGCACCGCTTATACCATGTACAATCTCACCATTGGCGATAACACCACCACCAACACCAGTGCCAAGTGTCATACAAATTAAATCTTTTGCTCCTTCGCCAGCACCTTTCCACATTTCACCAAGCGCCGCTAAGTTTGCATCATTATCAATAACAACAGGTAATCCTGTTTCTACTTCTAGCAAGTCTTTTAACGGATAGTTTTTCCATCCTAAATTAACCGCTTCATAAATCATACCAGATGCCACATGTACAGGACCAGGAGCTCCCATACCAATACCAATTAGCTTGCTTTTTAATTCACCTAATTCTTCTAACTTTTTATCAATAGCTTTCGCTACATCAAGTGTAATATGTTTTCCTTGTTCATTTGTATTCGTAGGGATTTCCCACTTATGTAAAATTTCACCGTACACATTAATAAATGCTAATTTAATCGTTGTACCACCAAGGTCAACACCAACTAACCATTTCTCTTCCATGTTACTTACCTACCTTTATCTAATTCTTATTTAGCTCTTTTTGAATTTCTTGCTTCAATAAAAATAAAGCTGTTTGATAGTCTTGTGGATCGATTAGCTGTGATTGATTTAATTCACGCAATTCATCTTGCATTAATTGTAAATCTGCAATTCGATCACCCGTATAAATAATCGTACCAAATTTCTTTAGCAATTGCTGAATATCATAAATAGATACCATTTCATCACCCTCTATGCTCACTTACTATAAAAAATTATAATAAGAAAACGTTCACATATTTTATTATAATCACGAAGAAAAAGTCTCGTCAATTTTTATTTGTCTATACAAGCCCATTTTTAACCATTGTTCCTTTTTCTGTAATAATTTTTTCTACATTTTTATCAAATGGCTCTACTGGAATATGTTCTACCATTTGAAAACTATAAGCTAATGATAGCGTTTTCCCTTTATAATGCACGAGATAACGATCATAATAGCCACCGCCATATCCAATCCGTTCTCCTCGCTCTGTATAAGCTACGCCTGGCACGATTTGAAGATCAATTTCATCTGCATCCACTTCTTCCGTAAGCGCTGGAATTGGTTCACGTAAATTCATATACACTGTTTCTAATTGATCAAAATTACTAATTTGCCGGAAGGACATTGTTCGTGTTCCTTTATTACACTTCGGAACAACAACTTTCTTTCCTTCTTCCCAAGCTTTTTCGATAATAGGATATGTATCCACTTCATTTTCCATTGAGAGGGTGATTCCAATTGTTTTAGCTTCAACCCACTCTTTTTGCGCATACAACGAAGCTGCAATTTGCTCTGATAAAGTTGTATACCGTTCTTCTGATAAAGAATTCATGTGTTCTATTATTTGTTTACGTAAACGTAGTTTCTCTTCTCTCACACATTTTCCCCCTCACAGTGACACTTTGCTCTACGATGATAGTGTATCACTTTTAAAAGAGGAACCGAATAAAAAAAGAAACAGTAGGAAAATATTCCTACTGCTTACTTTGTTTCACGGTGTAACGTAGACTTCTTGTCACGCTTGCAATACTTTTTAAGCTCGATACGCTCAGCGTTGTTACGTTTGTTTTTCTTTGAGATATAGTTACGATCTCCGCATTCTGTACATGCTAGAGTAATATTCACACGCATTCTTATTTCCCTCCAGTACTAATAACTTAAATCAGACTATACTATAATACCACTTTTAAAATAAAAATTCTACACCTTTTGATATTGTCTAATTTTTTCTATAAGATTTTTCATGTTTTCCCTTGCTATTACTAGGTTTCTAGCATGCGAATACACTAAAAATTTCGGTTGTTTTGTGTCAGAAACGATATAAGACCACTCCTTTTCGGTATATTTGAACTGTACTCCTTCAAATATACCTTCTTCCTTTCTTTCCATATCAGCCAATAATTTCCTCATTACTTTCCCTTTTTCATTCCATGAACATACAACTTCATCACAAAGTAGATAGAGCGGAGGTGATTGCTCTACTATGCTGAGAAATGTTTTTCCCTGCAATGCTATTAGCTCGAATAATTTTCCAATTCGATATAAAATATCTCGCTTCCATCTCGCTTGAAACGACTTTTTTTCATCCTGCGTATAAAATAGAAGGTAACATTCTCCTAATTTCAAAGACATCGGGTAAATATTTCCTGCCGATTCAAGTAATAAATCTGGAATATCTACCTCTTCAAAATCTGTTCCCTGGTAAATATTACTATGATTATCATATAACTCGAAATAATTTCCTTGCTCTGAAAACATAAGTGCCATATTTGCTTTACTTGATTTCATCAAGGCTTTCACATGATGCTTTTGTTCGCCCGCATAAATCCATGTAACTGTGCATCCGAGCCTTTGCAAAAAAATCATAAGTAAATGTTGTAACATATCATTTCTCTTATTAATAAGAAGATGAAACTTCTGTTTTTGTATCGTTTCAATATCAATACGCTCTAACACAGCTTCTACATAATTATTTACAGAAACGTGAACTAGCTTATTTCGTCCCATTTCTTTCTCACAAGCGTAATAAAACGACTCAGACATATATACTTGTTCTATCGCTTTTTGCTGCTTATACGTTAAAAATGAGCCCTCCTTACCATACAGTTGTATAACAATCCCTCTTTCGCTTTCCACTTGAACGAAAACTCCACCTGCACATTGCAAATTATGAATGGCATACTGAAAAAGCGACTCGTTCATTTCTTTACATTCCATCGTATGAATCCCGCTGCCATGAATGGCATGAAGGAATAAATTTTTAAAGGAAGTTGTTTCTATATTTTCCTGACTTCCAATCAATATACTCTCTCCTTTGGCAAAAAGAGATCCATAAGCCATTGCAACTTTCACAATAAATTGAGGAGTAATTTCAAGATTACCCCTTCCTACAATCCGGCTTTTTTGTAACCATCCTGCACTCTTTTCACTTTCTTTAACACCGGCAGAACCTACTATCGAATGACTATCTATCTCCTTATATGGCCATATTTTCCCTTTTTGCTTAATTACTGTACTTTTCCCTATATGACAATGGTCCGCTACAATACTTTTTTGAAAAAGCGTAACATCATCTTCGACCATTGTATGATCTCCTATTGTTGTTTCTAACAACTCACAATTTTTTCCTATATGAGAGTTTGCAAAAATGATGCTTTTTTGAAGATGAGAATAGCTTGAAACGATACTATTTTTCCCAATAATAGAGTACGGTTCAATTATAGCCCCCGCACCAATCATTGCCCCTTCTCCAATAAAAGAAGGGCCGTGAATTTTCGTCCCTTTTCCTATCGTTACGCCTTCTCCCATCCACACCATTGGTAATACTTCTGTATATGGGATAGACACCTTCAATTTTTTCGTCAACAAATCAAATTGAGCTTGCCTATATTGATCAAGTGTACCAATATCTAGCCAATAGTCTTCTGATAAATATGCAAATAAAGCATTTTCATTTGCCAATAACGGAAACACATCATGACTGAAATCCGAAAATTCCATGGATGGTATGTAAGAAAAGATTTCTGGCTCCATTATATAAATACCTGTATTCACAATATTAGAAACTACCTCATTCCAGCTCGGCTTTTCTATATATCGTATAATTTCTTGTTCTTTATTCATTACAACTAACCCAAATGAGAGTGGGTTTTCTACTTCTTTCACAAACATCGTTACCATTCTCTTCTTCTGTTCATGAAATGCAATTCCTTCTGATAATTGAAAGTCAGTTAATGCATCCCCACTAATAACAACAAATGTTTCATCTAAAAAACTTTCCGCTTGCTTAATACTCCCTGCTGTTCCAAGCGGAGGAGAGTCTTCAAAATAATACAAGTTAACTCCCCACTTACTACCATCACCAAAGTATTGCTTAATGGCAGTACTCATATATTGAACTGTAATTGCAATTTCACGAATACCATGCTGACGTAATAATTCAATGTTATATTCAAGAACTGGTTTTTCTAACAATGGTAACATCGGTTTTGGAGTATTACATGTTAATGGTCTAAGACGTCTCCCTTTTCCTCCAGCTAAAATAACCCCCTTCATATACTTCAGCCTCCACTTATATAATGTTCAAGAACTCCGTGTATCATTTATCCCACATGAACTGCAGTAAAAGTCCGGTTTAGTATGATCTAACAATTAGTGGGAGACACCCCCACTAATTAAATCCTCACTTTATGAATAAATGTACCTTTTAACTCCCTACAAAAAAGAAAGCGCTTACTGTCAACTTGGTAAAATAGTTAATAAAACGTAACTAACACATATGTACTTATTTTTCCATTAATTATGATACATCTTATCATCATAGACTAAAGGAAACAACGAGCTTTTTTTGTCATGTTTTGACTAAAAAAAGCAGGTGATTTCTCATCACCTACTCTTTTCCCTACTCATTCAATAAATAATGCTTTCCTTTTACTAAATAAAATACATTCTCAGCAATATTTGTAATATGGTCTGCTACACGCTCAATATATCTTGCAACAAAGGATAGTTGTGTAATTTGTGTAATCGCTTCTGGTTGTCCAGGGATAGAGGAAATAAATTCACGAATTGCCTTCCCATAAATTTCATCAACTGAATCATCCATTTCAGCAATTTGTTTAGCTAAAGTTAAATTTTCTTGCTCATATGCTTCTAATGATAAATTTAACATCTTATGAGCAATCTCAAACATTTCATCAAGATTATGCAAGCTAACAACCACTTCTTTTTCACCAAGACGAATTGTTGATTTCGCAATATTAACAGCATGGTCTGCAATACGTTCTAAATCAGTCGCTGTTTTAATTGAAATGAAAATTCTTCTTAAGTCACTTGCTACAGGCTGCTGCTTTGTAATAAGCATAAGCGCAAGGTCATTTATTTCCTCTTCTAAATTATCCATGCGATAATCCCCATCAATGACTTCTAATGCTTTCTCTACATCCCTGTTGTGAAGACCTTCCATAGCAATCAATAAAGCTTCCCTTGCTAACTCACCAAGCTCAATCACCTTTTGCTGTAACGTTTTTAAATCACATTGAAACTGTTCTCTTACCATCGTTTCTTCCCCCTCAATATTATGTGCCATTATATATAAATCCCCTACCCAGCCTCTTGTACGTTTATTCAGCCTTGAGAAAAGAGAAATATTACTCCCCTATTAGAAATGAGGTGAAAGTGAGAAATGCCCTCTGTTAAGAGGGCATTTACTCTTAGCCTTGCTAGCGATATCAACCAAATCTTCCTGTAATGTAATCTTCTGTACGCTTATCTGTAGGTGTTGTAAATAATTTGTTCGTATCTGTATATTCCACAACTTCTCCACTTAAGAAGAAAGCAGTTTTATCTGAAATACGTGCTGCTTGTTGCATATTGTGCGTTACGATAACAATACTAAAATCTTTCTTTAATTCCTGAATTAGCTCTTCTACTTTTAATGTTGAAATTGGATCTAGTGCTGATGTTGGTTCATCCATTAAAATTACGTCTGGCTCAATCGCTAAGCAGCGTGCAATACATAGACGTTGTTGCTGTCCACCAGATAAACCGTATGCATTATCGTGCAAACGATCTTTTAACTCATCCCAAATAGCTGCTCCGCGCAAGCTTTTTTCAACGATTTCATCAAGTGTTTTTTTGTCACGAACACCATGGATTTTCGGACCATATGCTACATTTTCATAAATAGATTTTGGGAATGGATTTGGCTTTTGGAACACCATACCCACATGCGTACGTAATTCTTCAACCGGATATGATTTATCAAATATGTTTCGTTCTCTATATTCAATAACGCCCGTAGTTCGAACGATAGGCACTAACTCTACCATACGATTTAGCGTCTTTAAATATGTTGATTTCCCACAACCACTTGGACCGATAATCGCTGTTACTTCATTCTCATGAATACTTAAGTTAATATCTTTTAAAGCATGGTCTTCTCCGTACCATAAATTTAAATTTTTCGTATCAAATACTACTTTTTTTGGTGCTGTCTCAATCTTTTTCTCATTTTTCACCTGTACATTTACTACTGTTGCTACCATTTGAATTCCCCTTTCATCCACTTCCAACTTATTTTCGATTTCGTAACCATAAGACAAATATATTTATAAAGAGCAGCAATCCTAGCAAAACAATCATCCCTGCTGCTGCTACATACTGAAATTCTTCTTGTGGTCTACTCATCCAATTAAAAATTTGAATTGGTAAAACCGTAAATCTATCAAACATACTGAACGGAACATAATTTGCAAAGGCAAGGGCCCCAATGACTAATAATGGTGCTGCCTCACCAATTGCTCTCGATACCGCTAACGTACATCCCGTTACAATCCCTGGCAAAGCTACTGGCAATACAATTTGATACATCGTTTGCCACTTCGTAGCACCTAATCCGTAAGAAGCCTCCAGTAATGAGCTTGGCACAGTTCGAATCGCTTCTTGACTAGCTACAACAACAGTTGGTAAGACGAGTAAACTCATCGTCAGTGCCGCTGCCATTATGCTCTCTCCTAAATGGAGAGCGTATACGAAAATAGTTAACCCGAGTAAGCCAAACACAACGGAAGGTACCCCTGCTAATGTTTGATTATTTAATTCTATTAACTTTTTAAAAACGGACTCCTTCGCATAATGCTCTAAATAAAGAGCTGTTCCGACTCCAAATATAAAAGAGACCGGTATAACAATGCTCATAAATAGTATTGTTCCTGACAAAGCAGCGACAATCCCAGCTTCTCTCGGATTACGTGAGGCGAAGTTTGTAAAGAAATCTATTGAAAGATAACTTATACCTTTTTCAAAAATTTGAAAAAGCAATATAAAAAGTATTACTACTGAAAACAAAATTGCTATATAAAACAAACACTTGTAAATCCGATCTTTTAAAAAACGCGATGCCATATTTTCTTGTATTTTCTTATGGTTTAACATTCGCATATTATGTCACCCTCCTAAAACGGTGCATAATATATTGCGAAATGATATTCATAAGAAAAGTAAACATAAATAACGTTGCACCTACAGCATACATGCTGTAATAAGTAATCGTTCCGTGCGGAGCATCACCTAAACTCACTTGTACAATATAGGCTGTTAATGTCTGAATAGAATGAGTCGGATCTATCGATACATTAGGTGTTGATCCAGCTGCAATAACAACAATCATCGTTTCACCAATTGCTCGAGAAGCTGCTAATATAATCGCTGCCATTATGCCCGTAAAAGCCGATGGAAACACCACTTGTTTTACCATCTCAAAACGAGTTGCTCCTAGCGCTAGTGAGGCTTCTTTAATTCCTTTCGCTACAGCTCTCATCGCATCTTCAGAGAGAGACGCAATCGTCGGTATCATCATAAACCCTATAACAATACCTGGACTAATAGCATTAAAAAACTGCAAATCTGGTATAACCCGTTGTAAAAGTGGTGTGACAACTGTTAACGCGAAAAAACCATATACAATTGTCGGGATGCCTGCTAGTAGCTCTAACAACGGTTTTAATATTTTTCGAGCGCCATTCGAAGCGTATTCGCTTAAAAACACGGCACAACCTAAACCAATAGGAATTGCTACGAACATGGCAATTGCTGTTACAAGGATTGTTCCACATATAAGTGGTAATATACCGAATTTCGGATCTTCAAAAAAAGGTAACCATTCTTTCTCTGTCAAAAAAGAATGCAATGGTATCTTTTGAAAAAACATGATTGTTTCATTTGCCAACGTAATAATAATTCCAAGTGTCGTTACAATGGACACGCTAGCAATCGCTTTTAGTATCAACGGAACAATTCGATTGATTCGCTGCGTTTTTTTTCTTCTATTTGTATTTCTCTCAATCAAATGTTGTACAGAAAATGTAATTTGACTTTTGTCATTATGAGCCAAAGATGAAAACCCCTTTCCACCCTGACATTACCTTTTTATTTCTGTTAACATTCGCAGCTGTTCATTATATTTTTCTTTTGGTAATTTTACATATCCGACCTCTTCAGCAAGGCTTCCAACATGCTTAATCATAAACTCAATATAATTTGCTACATTAATTTTATTTCTAATAGATGCATGATTCACATACGTAAATAGCGGCCTAGATAATGGCTTATACGTACCCGACTGAATGGTCTCTTTCGTTGGAAACACACCATCCATCTGTATTGCTTTTACCTTATCTCGATTGGCCATATAATAAGCATATCCTACAAAAGCAATGGCATTTTTATCATTCATTACCCCTTGCATAATAACTTGATCGTCTTCAGACAAAGAAACCGTCTTTACAAGGCGATTATTTTGTAAGACAACATTTTGGAAATAATCATAAGTACCAGAGTCTACGCCTGGCGCATAAAATTTAACTTGTTCACGTGGCCATGATGAATGAATTTGTGACCATCGTTTCAACCTTCCATTTTCACTCCATAATAGACGTAACTCATCTATCGTCATATTGTTTACCCACGTATTTTGACGATTCACAACAATCGTTAGACCATCATAAGCAACCTCAAATGGTGTAAATTGAATAGAGTTTTTCTGCATTGCATTTTCCTCTACCGGTTTCATCAATCTCGAAGCATTGTTTATATCTACTTCGCCTTTACTGAAACGATTAAATCCTCCCCCTGTCCCAGAAATACTAATAGAAATTTTCACATTTGGATGGGCCTTTGTATATTCCTCTGCTACTGCCTCTATAATGGGAAAAACCGTTGAGGATCCATCAACTCTCACTTCTCCCATTTCATTTGTAGCGAATGCAGTAGACATATTAAAACAAAGGAAACATGTCGATAATGTCAAAACTTTAATCGATGCGCTCATCCATTTCACGTGTTCTTCCTCCTAGAAGTAACCGGAAATAACAGGATTACAGATATAAGAATACTGCTAAACTATTAATTCGGTTTTAATTGTTTGTAAAAGTTTTGTAAAGTTCCACAAAAAACAACTGTATACACAAACTTTATTTTTACTTTTGTACTTTAGATGCAGGAAATTTTCTAATCATCCATAAAGTGAAACTTTAATCAGTGGCGGTTTTGTTCATCCCCACTGATTATTAGCCCTCACCAATCGGGCTTTTACGGGCAGCAGGGCTCCCCCCTAACTTCTTTGCTCCAGCTGAATTTTGAGGTGGGAGCCCTGCTACCCTCAAATAGCGGGATAAAACTGCTATCTCCTATCACACACAACAAACTTAGAGCGTATGCACTAACGTTGTTGTGTTCATCGTTTTAAAACTACATGTTTTTTCAACAGTTTACGCTTGTCCACATTTACTAAACCATATGCATAAAGCATAAAAAAAAGCACACTATCTTTTCAAATAGTGTGCTTTTTTTACAACTTTTTTATTCATCATCTTGTGTATTACTTTTTTTCTCTTTTTCATCTTTCGGAGCTTCACCAGTTAATGCTTGGTTTTTCAAATCATAGTAAGCGTCCATAATTTCACGACCAATATATCCGTTAATTCCTGTTTTATCGTCATGTACCCACGGCACAACAACAGAAAATGCTACTTCTGGATCTTCAAGTGGCGCATAACCTACTAATGTTAAGTTATATGTTTCAACACGCTCATTTTTTGCATTTCTACCAATCTCTTTATCTCCGCCATATACAGTTTGAGCTGTACCTGTTTTCCCAGCTGCTTTATATGGTGCACCTGTAAAGTATTTTGTAGCTGTACCACCTGTATCGTTAAACACTTGTCTAAATCCTTCTTGAACACGTTTAATTTGTGATTCAGGCATATCAACACGATTTAATACTTTCGGTTCCATGGATTGAACAACTTTTCCAACTTCCTCTGGCTTCGCCGATGGCTGACGAATTTCCTTTACAACTTGAGGTTGCATACGATATCCACCATTTGCAATCGTCGAAATATATTGCGCTAATTGAAGCGGTGTATACGTATCATACTGTCCGATTGATAAATCTAATAAGAAACCTGGTTGATTCCCTCTACCTATTTGACCAGCAGTTTCATTTGGCAAATCAATTCCTGTTTTTACACCAAGCCCAAACTGCCCAAAATAGTAACGCATAGTATCAAATGCTTTTTGTGGTATATCTAACGTACCACCTCGTACGTATGGAACACCAGCGATATTCATCGCTGTTTTAAACATATAAACGTTAGAAGACATTTTTAACGCTGTAAGGTCATTAATATACCCCATCGTTTTCCAAGATGACTTCGTAGGTGTCCCTTTTAATTTAATCGGTTCATCTAACTGTACAGATCCAGGTTGAATTGCACCAGTTTGATATCCCGTAAGTACTGTCGCACCTTTTACAGTTGAACCCATCGGATAAGAACTCGTCATCGTTCCTAATGCAAAATCCTCTACTTTCGTTTCGCCGTCTTTATTCACTAATTGTTTCCCCGCCATAGATAAAACTTCACCATTTTTCGGGTTCATCATTACAACGAATGCACGGTCTAAAAGAGGTTCGCTCCCTTTAAATCTCATTAAGTTTTTTGTAAGAATTTCTTCTACGCGCTTTTGTAATTTCATATCAATCGTTAAATTCAGGTCGTTACCTCGTTGTCCTTGTGACACATTAATAGTTTCTAAAATATTACCATCTTTATCTGTAACATTTCTTACTTCAGCTTTTGTACCGTGTAGGCTATCTTCATATTGTTGCTCAAGGTAACTTTTTCCTACGCGATCGTTACGATTATAATCACGAACAAGATAGTAATCTAGCCTTTCTCTCGGTAACCCTTCATCAGAAGAAGTTACACCACCAAGTACACTTCGGAACATATCGTCATACTTATATTTTCGCTCCCAGTCAACATTTGTATCTACGCCTGGTAATTTCGCTAAATTTTCACTAATAATCGCGTATTCTTCTTCTGTTGCACCTTTTTTAACGATTTGCGGTGTCATTGCATATCCGCTTTCCATCTTGCTTTTGATTGCCAATATTTCTAAATCTTTTGCTGACAGTTGATTAATCTCTTCTTCTGTTACACGATTTCGTTGACGTTCATCCAGTTCTTTATCGTCAATTTTATTCGCTTTAAACTCTTCACGATCTTTTTTTGTGATTTTTGCTTCTGCTTCTTCTTTATGTAAAGCAAGCCAATAATCTTTCTTATCGCGATCTGTTAACTTATCTGTTGGGACTTCAATTAAATCTGCTAACTTTTTCGCCGTTTCTAAGCGATCTGCTGCAGTTGATCCCTTCATTTTTGTAAATGTAATTGTACGAATAGGCTCATTATCTACGACTGCTTCTCCATTACGATCAAATATTTTCCCGCGTGGTACAGGATTACTTATCGTTGAATTTTCTTTTTTCTCAACTTCATTTTTATATTCCTCGCCACGAACAATTTGTACGTATCCAAGCCTTACAATAACCGCGGAGAACATTAAAAACACGCAAAAAAACAACACGTTTAACCGAAAGGGAACGTGGGTTTTTTTCTTTTGTTGTTTCTGCTTCTTGCTCATACAAACCCCCTCTACCAACAGCTATGTAATGTGAAAGGGACACCTTCATACAGGTGCCCTCACTGCTGTCTTACATCTTTTTCTATTCTAGCATAAAACAAACGATAAGTTAACCTTCTGGTTCAGTTTGATTCTGCGTGGTTCCTTGCGCTACAACGCTGGTTTTGTTCACATTCCCCTCATCATATTTGACATTTTTAACTGCAAAATAAATAAGGAAATGTCCAGCTCCTAAAATACATAGTAAGAAAGGTAAGCTTTTTTCAGGAGGAAAGAATATGACAGCACATAAAAAACTTAAAATGGAACAAATTCTTCCAGCATTTAACCATAATTCCCTGACAACTACATATTCTACACGCCATTCTCTCGCCTGTTTTGCTCTACCAATTACATCGTATGTCATGGATCCGTACGGAACGAGTAAAATGGGATATGCAACCGCGATACATGCTGCATAAATAAGTAATTTCGTATATGTAACATTGAAAATAACTAAGAATACGACCGCATATAAAATAATGCCACCAAGTAAAATTGCTTTTTTTCGCCATTCTTTCTTTAACAGACGAACAACTAAATAATAGCATACAAATGATACTGCAGAATTCACTAAACTATACTTCCCTAGTGCTAACTCGCTACCAGATGCTAAATAGACGTATACCGAAATAACGAAAATAAACGTTCCCTCTCTCAAACCTTGGAAGAAATGAGCACGCGTGATTCTTCCCCAGTTTTCATCAACTTGCCGCTCTTTCAATACTTGCACAATTTCATAGCGTCCTTCACATTCCCTCTTCGATAAAAAAAAGCTTAGAACGACTGCAACCGCAAATAGCATTAACGAGAGGAAGAAAACGACAGTATAACCGCTCCATTTTTCCATACGTGAAATTGTATATCCTGCTGCTATCGGTCCAATCATTCCAGAGAAAGATGTAAGAAGTCCGAGAAAACCGTTAAAAAAATCTCTTGTTTCTGGTTCTGTAATCTCAAATGTCAACAAGTTAAAAGCGAGCCAATAAAAACCATAACCAACTCCTAAAAGGGCTCCCATTAGTAAAATATAGTGAGATGCACTTTTTCCCGCTACTAAAACGACGATAAAAAAAACAGCTAACGTGCCTACACCTATTCGCAATAAAATCGAACGATCAATACGTTTCGCTAATTTCCCGCCCACAAGAAATGTTAGAGGCTGCAATACAACGCTGGCCAAATTATACAAGCCCAGATTTACATAATTTTGTGTTTGCTTCCACAAATAAATGTTTACAAACGTATTCGATAAAGAAATTGCGAGCGTGTATAAACCTCCTATAACAAGCAATAATACTAAATCCCGATTCACTTCAACATCACCAATTACATGTTTCCACTTCATACACAACTCTCCTTTACTTCATGTTCTAGTCTTCCAAAGACAAGCTCAATTATGTAAAAGGAGAGCATAGAAAAAAGCTAAGAGAAAACTCCTAGCTTTTTTCTATCTGTATTAACTTTAATTATTTTGCTTCTTGGTAAAGTTTTTCAGCAACGTTCCAATCTACAACGTTCCAGAATGCACCGATGTAGTCAGGACGACGGTTTTGGTAATTTAAGTAGTAAGCATGCTCCCAAACATCTAAACCGATAACTGGAGTTTTACCTTCAGTTAGAGGAGAATCTTGGTTTGGAGTGCTTGTTACTTCTAACTCACCATTGTTTACTACTAACCAAGCCCAACCAGAACCGAAGCGAGTTGCGCCAGCTTTTGCGAATTCTTCTTTGAATGCATCGAAGCTACCGAATTTCGCTTCAATCGCAGTTGCAAGTTCGCCTACTGGTTGTCCCCCGCCGTTTGGAGATAGGATTGTCCAGAAGAATGTATGGTTAGCATGTCCGCCACCATTGTTACGTACTGCTGTACGAATTGCTTCAGGTACTTCGTTTAAGTTTGCAACTAATTCTTCAACGCTTTTGTCAGCTAATTCTGCATGACCTTCTAAAGCAGCGTTTAAGTTTGTAATATACGTGTTGTGATGTTTTGTATGATGGATGTTCATTGTTTCTTTATCAAAGTGAGGTTCTAAAGCATCATACGCATAAGGTAAATTTGGTAATTCGTGTTTTGCCATTGTTATATTCCTCCCGGTTTATGTATTGTCACTACATATGTGACCTACAACTTCATTCTACCCTAATTGCCATAGGGTGCAAACAAATAAATCGCTTTGTCTTGCTATCATTAAAGTAGCAAAATTCCCACTTCTTTTCAATTAAAATGCTCATATATTCCGTAAAAAAAGCTTCCTTCTACAAGGAAGCTTCCTGCTGGCATACTAAACATCTGAAATGGATATGGACCCTGTAGGACTCGAACCTACGACCGGACGGTTATGAGCCGTCTGCTCTAACCAACTGAGCTAAGGGTCCACGATTATGTATGTAACATTAAAAACAACTAAATTCCCATCGGATATATCGTTTGAAAAATGTAAGATAAATTTACCATATACAAAAGAAAAGTGTCAATTGTATTTTTCTCTACTAAAAGAAGTAAATTAATAAGAAGAAATTTAGTCCTTTCTACTATATGTAAATATAATATATCTTGAGCTTCTTTAGATTCGTACGTTACAATGATTTTATACATACATAAAGGAAGTGAATCTATGTCCATTTTTAAACAGCTAGCAAAAAGCGTATATTCGCCTAAAGATATGGCGCTTTTCCGTTTTCAAAAAATCGGTAAAACCATTTTGTATATTATGCTTCTTTGCCTAATCACTACTATTCCAAGAACTTTCTTGTACGGTAGCGTCATCCAAGATGGTGTTAACATGGTAAATAAAGTAATCGAAAAAGATTTACCTGATTTTAAAATCGAAAATGGCGAGCTACAAGCTGATATTGATCAACCTATCGAAAAAGAAGACGGAAATGCCCTTTTCGTATTTGATCCAAATTCAACAGACTTAGAAAAATATCAAAATAAAACAGGTTTATTTGTTTTAAAAGATAAAGTAGTCTCCATGGGGAATGGTCAAACACAAACATACTCCTATAATGACTTACTAGGCGCATCTCTTGAGAAGAAAGATTTACAAGATTTCATTTCGTTATTTGACAGTATTTATCCAATCTTATTATTCGTTATTGGGTTCTTACTGTACTTGTTCCAATTATTTATTACCTTTGTAGGAGTTACCTTGCTTGCCTTCATCGGTTCTGCGATGAGCGGTCAACGCAAATTATCTTATAAACAAGTTTGGACATTAACTGCTTACAGCTACACAATTCCAACAATCTTCTTTATGATTATGGATTTATTCAAAATAAACGTACCTGGTGCAACATTCATTTACATTGCAGTTGTTTTAATCGTTCTATACTTAACAATTAAAGAAGTTCCAAAACCGAAAGAAAAACAAGAACTATAAAAAAAATGCCTAAATAGGCATTTTTTTTTTGGACAAGCATATATTCCTAGCAAAGGAGTGAAGGATATGAAGAGATTAGGTGTACTCTTATTCGTGCTTGTCCTCGGTTATATATTTTATTACGACATAAAAATCGGTACTTTACCGATGTTAAGTTCATACAAAAAAACCTCTGCTGCCCAAACGATAAAAAAAGAAAATGCAGATGCAAAACAAAATAAAGAGAAAGAAACAGAAAAAGAAACGGATACAGCTTATAAAACAATCGAAGTAAAAACTGGCGAGACCGTTCTTTCTATTACAGAACAAATTAATAAGAAGAAAATCCCTTCTATTGAAAAAGTAATTGATGATTTTAAGCAATTAAATAAAAATACATCTGCTACAAAAATCCAAGTTGGAAGGTCTTATAAATTCCCGTTATATCAATAAGCAATCACTTAATCCTTGTCAATTACATAAAAGCGCTGATACAATAGTAAAAGTGAAACCGAGTACTTTGGTTTCTATAGCCCTTTCTCACACATACTATCATTGATGTAAGGGACTAAAATAAGAAACTTCTTTTATAAGGAGAGCGATCAATTCGTGAATGAAATGACTCAACGCACAAAAACACGTCCAGTTAAAGTCGGTAATTTAACAATTGGCGGTAACAATGAATTAATTATACAAAGTATGACGACAACAAAAACACATGATGTTGAGGCTACAGTTGCTGAAATTAAACGTTTAGAAGAAGCTGGCTGTCAAGTTGTTCGTGTTGCTGTTCCAGACGAACGTGCAGCAAATGCTATTGCTGATATTAAAAAACAAATCAACATTCCACTTGTTGCTGATATTCATTTTGATTATCGCCTTGCTTTAAAAGCAATCGAAGGCGGCATTGATAAAGTACGTATCAATCCAGGTAACATTGGACGTCGCCATAAAGTAGAAGCTGTTGTAAATGCAGCGAAAGAGCGTGGCATTCCAATCCGTATCGGTGTAAATGCTGGTTCATTAGAACGTCATATTTTAGAAAAGTATGGATATCCAACTGCTGATGGTATGGTCGAGAGCGCACTGCACCATATTAAAATTTTAGAGGACTTAGATTTCCACGATATTATCGTATCAATGAAAGCCTCTGATGTTAACTTAGCAATTGAAGCATACGAAAAAGCTGCTCGCGCTTTTGATTATCCATTACATTTAGGTATTACAGAATCAGGAACATTGTTTGCTGGAACTGTAAAAAGCGCCGCTGGTCTTGGAGCAATTTTAAGTAAAGGCATCGGAAATACACTTCGTATTTCTTTAAGTGCTGATCCAGTTGAAGAAGTAAAAGTTGCACGTGAACTATTAAAGTCATTCGGTCTTGCATCTAATGCCGCAACACTTATTTCTTGTCCAACTTGTGGTCGTATTGAAATCGACCTAATCAGCATTGCTAATGAAGTCGAAGAATACATCTCTACGCTTAAAGTTCCAATTAAGGTTGCCGTACTCGGCTGCGCCGTAAACGGTCCTGGTGAAGCTCGTGAAGCTGACATCGGTATTGCTGGTGCACGCGGAGAAGGTTTATTATTCCGTAAAGGGCAAGTCGTTCGTAAAGTACCAGAAGAAACAATGGTAGAAGAACTGAAAAAAGAAATTGATGTAATCGCTGCTGAAATGGCTGCCGAAAGAGAAAAAGAAAAAGAAAAAGAAAAACAAGAACAATAAAAAAAGGTTGCCCACAATTTTTGTGAGCAACCTTTTTTACATTTAAATTAAAAACTCGTCAGTTATATAACCGACGAGTTCTCTTATTTTGCACATTTTGGACAACGACCATATATTTCGAACTTATGTCCTGTTACCTCATAACCTTTAAAATCTTTATTCATAAAATCCATTGGACAAGAAGTGATTTCTTTCGTACCACCACAATCTAAACAAATGAAATGATGATGATGTTCCATAATAGAGCACATAAAACGAAAATGTTTCTCACCATTTAATTCTGTTTGCTCTAAAACACCAATTTCAGCAAAAACCGTTAAGTTACGATAAATCGTATCGAAACTAAGTCCTGGATAATCATCCTTCATATGTTCTAAAACATCTTTTGCGGTTAAATAACGATTATGTGCCGCGAATAATCTTAGCATCTCTTCCCTTTTCCCCGTATGTTTATATCCTTTTTCCTTCATTAGGCGTAAAGCTTCTGTTAGATTCATACCTATCCCTACTTTATGCAGTTTTTTTCTTCTTCCATAAAATCGCACCGATTAAAATAAGAACCGCTATCATAACAATTGTACCACCTGGTGCTAGATCAAGTTGATACGAAGCAAACATTCCACCAATTACTGCAATTTCACCAAATAAAATGGAAAAGAAAATTGTTTGTTTAAATCCTTTTGCAATACGAATACTTGCTGCAACTGGTAACGTCATTAAAGATGATACGAGAAGAACACCTACAACACGCATTGATACCGCAATTACAAGAGCAACTAATATAATGAAAATAAAGTGAATCCACTTTGCACTCAAACCGGTTGATACAGCGTATTCCTCATCAAATGATAGTAAAAATAACTCTTTGTATAATAAAACAATCGTTATAATAACTACAATTGCTACTATACCAATAATAATTAAATCTGCGCTTGTCACAGCACTTACACTACCAAATAAATAACTAAATAAATCCGTATTGAATCCATTAGCAAGTGAAATGAAGATAACTCCAATCCCCATCCCTGCTGAAAGTATAATCGGAATTGCTAACTCTTGATAATGTTTATATACAGTACGTAATTTTTCAATTAGCAATGCTCCACCGATTGAAAAAAACATTCCCATATATAAAGGGTTTAAAAACCCACCGGTAAAGATTGTCTTTTCAAGTAATAAACTTGCTGCAATTCCTGATAACGTCACATGACTTAATGCATCCGCAATAAGCGACATGCGGCGAATTACAACGAACACGCCGATAAGTGGTGCGACAAGCCCAATTAAAATACCAGCGTATAAAGAATTACGTAAAAAATCATATTGTAAAAAATCCTGTATCATTATATCCTCCCGTGATGCCCATGATCATGTTCTAAGCGATGAACATGATGTCCATATAAAATCGACATTTCTGCATCTTCTAACTCTCGGAATTTCTCTACATTCCCATGGAAATGTAGATGCTGATTTAAACATGCAACATGCGTCACCTTCTCTGTTACAGCACCCATATCGTGCGTAACAAGAATTAACGTAATCCCGAGCCTTTTGTTTAAATCCTCTAGTATCTCATAGAAGCTTTCCACATTTTTTACATCGATCCCAACAGTAGGTTCGTCCAAAATAAGCAATTCCGGATTACTTACAAGCGCACGAGCAATAAATACACGCTGTTGTTGTCCACCAGAAAGTTCTCCAATGTTGCGACCTTGAAACTCACTCATACCTACATCAGCAATCGCTTTTTCTACTTTCGTATTATCGTCTTTCGTAAAAAAGCGAAAAAGCCCCTTTTTCGAAACGAGCCCCATTGAAACAACTTCAAAAACAGTTGCCGGGAAACCTGAGTTAAAACTACTTGCCTTTTGGGATACATAACCAACTTTATTCCACTCTTTAAATTTCTTACTATCAATGCCAAACAATCTAATACTTCCTTGCTTTGGTTTTAAAACACCCAATAAGCATTTAAGTAAAGTCGATTTCCCTGAACCATTTGGTCCAACTAAACCTAAAAAAGCCCCCTTCGGAACTTGCAAATTAATATCTTCTAACACGTTGCGATCTTCATATCGAAACGTTAATCCTTCTATTTCCAATATATTATTCATATCATCTCACCTATTTTAATTCAGAATGATTCCGATTTATCTCTATTTGAATTATAGTACAGCTTATTATAGTTGTAAACCAATCTACCTAAAATATATTCTTTATTTCAAGAAACCTTATTATTATAACAAAAAGCAGAGAAGAATTCTCTGCTTTCAAAAGATATTATAATTAACTTTTTAGTGAATTGCTGATTTAAACTTACCACCATTTGTCTCTTGTGTATTCATAATCGTAACAAATGCGTTTTCATCAATTTCATGCACAATTGATTTTAACTTCGTCACTTCCAGACGTGTTACAACTGCATAAATAACTTCTTTTTCTTTATCTGTATAGCCACCTTTAGCAACAAGTTTTGTTGTTCCACGACCAAGGCGGTGTAAAATTGCATTTGATACTTCCTCATATTGATCCGACACGATTAAAACTGCTTTCGTTTCGTCCAATCCTTGAATTACCGTATCAATTGTTTTGAATGCGATATAGTACGTCATAACAGAATACATCGCTTGTTCAACACCAAATACAAATGCTGCCCATGCAAAAATGAATAAGTTCACAAACATTACGAATTCACCAACAGAAAACGGTAATTTCTTCGTTAATAAAATTCCCATAATCTCCGTTCCGTCTAACGATCCACCATGACGAATAACAAGTCCTACACCAATCCCTAAAATAAGACCGCCAAAAACTGTTGCTAAAATCGGCTCTGTTGTAAATGGCGGGATAGCATGCAACGTTGATTCAATAAATGCTAAAGCTACAATTCCGAATGCTGAAGATAACATGAATGTTTTCCCAATTTGCTTATACCCGGAGTACATAAACGGAATGTTAAGGATAACAACTAAAGTAGAAAAACTTAACCACCAAATATTAGGAGTAAGATAATCTAATATAAGAGAAATACCAATAATTCCACCATCGATAATTTTATTTGGCATTAAAAATAGTTCAATTGCTACCGCCGCACACGCTGCCCCAAAGACAATCATAACTAAACGATATACAAGATGAATAACACTTTCTTTTCGATGTTGCTTTTTTTCCATAAGTCCTCCTTATACTCTTTATCTATAGTTTTGTTCTTATATTATAACATAAGCTTCTTTTCCCCATTGAAAAAATGCACCTTTATACGAATATGTACAAGCTACACCTACATATATTTCGATAGAAGAACGTGTGAAGGAGGACAACACGATGAACCTCATTAAACAAATTGTGAATAAAAAATTAAATCATATTTCTACAAAAGAGTTATTGAAATATAGTAAAGAATACGAAGTTCCAATCACAACTGCACAAGCTGATAAAATCGTTTTACTTATGAAAGGGAAAAATATTAACATTTACGATAATACCGAGCGACTAGATTTGCTAAAACAAATCGCTACAGTAACTACTCCTGCCACTGCCCAACAAGTAAATACTTTATTTCAGCAGCTATTAAAATAAGGAGGGGAAAATCCCCTCCTTATTGCGCTTTAATTTTTTCAAGAATTCCTTCATCAAAAGTACCATTTTTCAGCATTTCGATTTCTAATTTATATGGTGGCTTCTTATCTTTTTTATCTTCACCTACATACGGTGTTTCAAGAATTTTTGGTACGTTCATTAACTGTGGATGATGTACAATATGATGTAATGCTTTATAGCCAATATGACCGAAACCGATATTTTCATGACGGTCTTTTCCAGCCCCGCGTACATTTTTGCTATCATTAATATGAAGTACTTGCAAACGATCTATTCCAACAATCTTATCAAATTCGTTTAACACACCGTCAAAATCATTTACAAGGTCATAACCTGCATCATGCGTATGACACGTATCAAAACATACAGATAGTTTTTCATTATATTTCACACCATCAATAATTTTCGCAATTTCTTCAAAGCTACGACCGCATTCTGTTCCCTTTCCTGCCATCGTTTCTAGCGCAATATTAACCGTTTGTTCTGGCGTTATTACTTCATTAAGCCCTTTAATAATTTGTTGAATACCAGCATCTGCTCCTGCACCAACGTGAGCTCCTGGGTGAAGAACAATTTGTGTTGCTACCCCTAATGCTGCCGTTCTTTCAATTTCCATACGCAGAAAATCAACACCTAATTGGAACGTCTCAGGTTTCGTCGTATTCCCAACATTAATAATATACGGAGCATGGACGATAATTTCCTCAATACCGTTTAGTTCCATATGTTTTCTTCCTGCTTCTATATTCAATTCTTCAATTGGTTTTCTTCGTGTATTTTGTGGCGCACCTGTATAAATCATGAACGTTGTTGCACCGTATGAAACAGCCTCTTCACTTGCTGCTAATAACATCTTCTTACCACTCATTGAAACATGAGATCCTATCTTTAACATACAATCACCTCTTCAATATACAATAGATATAATGATAGCATAATTTGTAGAAATATGTAGCGAATTGTTTGTTCACACAAAAGGCACTACATAAATTAAACTGACTATTTAAACAGTCTGCACTCTATACTTAAATTAACCCAATAAAGTGAAACTTTAGTCAACTTTTTTCTACCCCTCACTAATTATTAGTCTGCATTAATCGACTTTCTCTCAAGTAGTGAGATAAAAAAAAATAAGGGAAATCCCTTATCTTTTTTTATTGCTATATTTTTTCTTCACTTTGTCACGTTCTGTTGCAAGTTTTCGTTTATAGTTTGGTTTTACTTTTTTCGGCTTTTTAACAACTTTTGTTGCCATAACATCTAGTCCATCATTTGGTTTTTTACGGCTCTTACGACGACGACGGTCACCTAAATCCGCCCATTCATCTCCGCGTAAATCTACATGCTTAAACTCGATATGACGTTGTTTTTCCAAACTATCTAACGCTTCTTCATTTGCTGGATCATAAATCGTTACCGCAATACCTGAATGACCCGCACGTGCAGTTCTTCCAACGCGGTGAACGAAGAAGTCTAAATCTGATGGAAGTTCATAGTTAATAACATGGCTAATTCCTTCAATATCAATACCGCGTGCCGCCAAATCTGTTGCGACAATGTATTGGAACTCTAAATCACGAACTTGTTTCATCATTTTTCTACGATCACGTGGTGATAAATCACCGTGTATACGTCCTACTTTTAACCCACGTTCTGCTAATCCATCGGCTACTTCGTCAGCCTTCTTCTTTGTGTTTGTAAAGACAATTGCTAAATATGGTTTAAATTGAAGTAGCATATTTTTCACTAATTCAGTTTTATTACGGTGTCTTGAAGGCACAAGGTAATGATCAATATTTCCTGCTGCAACTTGCTTCGGATTAATATGAATATGTTCTGGATTCTCCATATATTTCTTCAAAAATGGTTTTAATTTTTGAGGAATTGTTGCAGAGAAAACTAACATTTGCAGATTTTTAGGCATACGTGCCGCAATTTTATCTACATCTTGAATGAATCCCATATCAAGCATTAAGTCCGCTTCATCGACAATAATAGTATCCGCTTTATAAACAAATAGCGCCTTTTCTTCTACTAAGTCTTTAATACGTCCTGGCGTTCCAACTACAATATGAGGTTGTTTTTTCAACTTTTCAATTGATCGTTGTTTATCAGTTCCACCAATTAAACAGCGTGCTGTAATCATTTGATCTTCTGCACAGAACTTTGTTAGTTTCACAATTTCTTCGTAAATTTGTTGTGCTAACTCACGAGTAGGCGCTGTAATAACAAGTTGTACTTCTTCACGACTTGCATCAATTCTGTTTAATGTAGGAAGTAAGTATGCATGTGTTTTCCCAGAACCAGTTTGGGATTGTCCAATTATACTCACACCTTTTTTCACGACCGGGAAAATTTTCTTTTGAATTCCTGTTGGCTCTGTAAAGCGTAGTTCACGAACTGCATCTATTAAAAATGGTTTAAAATCATACTGTGTAAAAGTTTGTAGTGTCATAAGTTACACCTTCTTTCTAAAATTTCTACTGCGCACAAATCAGTCAAGTCTACATTATATCGAAATCTACAAGTAAAATCCATCTTTAGTTTAGGTTTTTATCTCAAAAACTAACCTTCTTTCCTTCCACTGCATATTGTATGTGTATATACCTAACTGAAGAAAGGAGGATTTCTCATATGTATCCGAAATCCCCAACAGGACAAATGTATCCTAATCAAGGACATCATTCTTATACACCATACCCAATTCCACAACTACCACCAATGGCACAAAAAAAGAAAAGTTTTCTTTCTAAACTCTTTAAAAAACACGATCCTACGGAGCCTTTCATGCAAATGGTCCCTCCCTATCGGCAAACAGATGGGCCACCGATGATGTACCAGCAACAATCATACCAACAAAGGCAATCATACCAGCAACCATACCAATCACAGCAACCATACCAACCACAGCAACCATACCAACCACAGCAACCATACCAACCACAGCAACCATACCAACCACAGCAACCACAGCAACCATACCAACCACAGCAACCATACCCTCAACAAATGATCCCCCCTCAAATGTATGAAGCAAACGAAACGCGTGGCGCGGCAACAACTACAGCTGCGGCGACATCTAGCAGCGGCATCGGAAGTTTTTTTTCTAACCTAATTGCGAATCCAACTAATATGATAAATAATATCGAAAAAGTATCACAAGTTGTTCAATCTGTAGGACCTGTCGTTGAGCAATACAGTCCAATTATGCGTAATCTACCCAGCATTGTTAAAATCCTCACCTCCGGAAAAAGCACGGAAGAAAAGCAAAATGAAAACGAACCCGACGAAGTTAATGAGGTTAAAGTCGCTACTCCACCGCCTCCACAAAAAAAGAAAAAAAGAAAAAAAATCGTAATAGAACCAATAATAGAAAAAGAATTATCGGAAGAGCCTGTTCAACAAATAGCAACAAAACCAAAACTATATGTGTAACTATCCTTTGTTTTCTATCCACTCCTCCTTTATAATGTAATGGACTATGCACAAAAGTATCCCTTGTTTAGAAGGAGAGGATTACTCACATGAAGATTGTTAAAATTTCCCCTCGTGGTTATTGCTACGGTGTTGTTGACGCAATGGTTATTGCACGTAACGCCGCATTAGATAAATCATTACCGAGACCCATTTATATTTTAGGTATGATTGTTCACAATAAGCATGTAACAGACGCTTTCGAAGAGGATGGCATCATTACATTAGACGGTCCAAGTCGATTAGAAATTTTAGATAAAATCGATTCTGGTACTGTTATTTTTACTGCACATGGCGTTTCTCCAGAAGTTAAACAACGTGCAAAAGCAAAAGGTTTAACGACAATTGATGCAACTTGTCCAGATGTTACAAAAACACATGACCTTATTGAAGCAAAGAAAGCTGAAGGATACCATGTCATTTATATCGGCAAAAAAAATCATCCAGAACCAGAAGGGGCAGTTGGTATTGCACCTGATATCGTTCATCTTATCGAAAGAGCTGATGATTTAAAAACATTAGAAATCCCAACGGATAAAATTTTAGTTACGAATCAAACAACAATGAGTCAATGGGATGTTCAACATTTAATGGAGGACATTCAGAAAAAATTCCCAACAGCAGAATTCCACAAAGAAATTTGTTTAGCAACTCAAGTTCGCCAAGAAGCTGTCGCTAAACAAGCTGATGTTGCAGATTTAACAATTGTTGTCGGCGATCCGAAAAGTAACAACTCAAACCGTTTAGCACAAGTATCACAAGAAATCGCTGGTACGAAAGCATACCGCGTTGCAGACGTAAGTGAAATCCAATTAGAGTGGCTACAAGGTATCGAAAATGTTGCAGTTACAGCGGGTGCTTCTACTCCAACACCAATCACAAAAGAAGTTATTGCTTTCTTAGAGCAATATGATCCGATGAATCCAGCTACATGGGACAGAACTCGAAATGTACCACTCCAAAAGATATTGCCACGTGTAAAAGTAAAAAAACAACAATAACAAAAACCGTTGCCTACATGAGCAACGGTTTTTATTTTTCTTATACAAATGTGAAAGGATCCGTATGTAACTGTGAAGCATAAATTTGTACATCGAAATTCTTTTCATCTACTTTGGCTTGCAATTGTTTTTGTACACCTTGCTTCATTACTTTTTCAACGTTATGTCCTGGATCGACTATATTTAAACCAATCATCATCGCATCGTGAGCAACATGATAATACATATCACCTGTTACATATACATCTGCTCCTTTAAATTTCGCTTGGTTTATATATTTATTACCGTCACCACCAAGTACAGCTACTTTACGCACTTTATCATCTAACTTCCCAACAACTCTTGCACCCTTTACATGTAATGACTGTTTCACATGTGAAGCAAACTGCCCAAGCGTCATTTCTTCTTGTAAATACCCTATTTTACCAAGACCTAATGTTTCACCTTTATTATCAAGCGGATACACATCATATGCTACTTCTTCATATGGATGAGCTACCAACATCTCTTTAATAACTTTTCTTTGTAGTGAAGCTGGAATAATCGTTTCGATCCGCACCTCTTCTACACGCTCTAACTGTCCAGTTTCCCCTATATAAGGTTTTGTCCCTTCTTGAGGCATAAACGTACCCACCCCTTCGCTACCGAACGTACAGTGGCTATAATTACCGATATGGCCAGCTCCCGCATCTCCAAGAGCTTTGCGCACGTCTTCTGCATGGGTTACTGGAACAAATACAACAATTTTTTTCATTTCTTCTGCATATGTAGGAGCTAACACTTCTGTATTTTGTAACCCTAACGCATCAGCAAGTAAATCATTTACCCCACCCTTAGCAATATCTACATTTGTATGTGCGGCATAAATTGCAATATCATTTTTAATACATGTTTCAATAATTCTTCCGTACGCCTTATCTGTATGAATCGCTTTTAACGGATTAAAAATTAAAGGGTGATGTGCAATAATGACATTCGCTCCTAATTGAATCGCCTCATTCACAACTTCCTCCGTTACATCTAACGCAATTAATACGTGCTGGACAGGTTTATTAAGCGCTCCAATCTGTAAGCCAATCTTATCCCCTTCCATCGCTAAATGCTTCGGATACATACTTTCAAATAAAGAAATAATTTCATGGCCATTTGGAATTTTACTCATGATAAAACCTCCCCTATCATTTTCATTTTCGCTTCTACTTCTGCACGTTTCGCTTTTGTCTCTTCAGACTCTGCCGCGCGCTCTAACTGTTTTAAAATATTTTGGAAGTTTTTCAATTCTCCTTCCCACTTTTCAACAAAAGCCTCACTTGTTTCTCTTATTAAAAACGGACCCATAAATAATTCCGCTTGTTTATTATCAGAGTAAGGTGCTACGACATCTCCTCGCTCCCCAACTAAAATTTCGTAAATTTTCCCATCTTCTTTTACGATTTTTTCATGGATAAGCTCCCAGCTATTCTCAATAAACCATTCACGAATATGGTGCGCAGCAATATTCGGCTGTAAAATTAAACGTGTTACACCTTCTAATTTTTCTTTACCACTTTCTAAAATGTCACGAATTAACGCTCCACCCATACCAGCAATCGTAATAACATCTACTTCTCCTGGTGTAATAACAGCTAATCCACTACCTTTACGAACGTCTACTTTATCTTTCAAACCACTTTCAGCTACAGTTGCTTGTGCAGAGCGAAACGGCCCATCTACAACTTCTCCTGCAACTGCTTTTGTAGCAATATTATTTATAATTGCATAACACGGTAAATACGCATGATCCGATCCAATATCAGCTACTGTAGATCCTACTGGAATCTCCCGCACAACTTCTTCTAATCGTTTTGAAAGCTTTACTTCATTCATGTATTTCCATTACTCCTTCTCTTATCAGTCTGTCTCCATGATAATGAATTTATAGTAGTTGTTGCAAGTCCATAACAATACTTCAATTCTCTATTACTAATCGTATTTTAGAAAGTATAGAAAAACAAGCCTTTTGCACAAAAGCAAAAGGCTTGTAATACGAAACTTTATTTTTTCTTCGATAACCAATCAGCTACTTTTGCCGCTTGATCAGCTGGAACTATATTTGGCGGCATATTTCCTTTTCCTTTTGAAAGAACTTCTTTAATTTCATCTTTCGAAAGTTTCCCACCAATTTTTTGTAAATTAGGTCCTACCGCCCCTTGTAGCTGGTCACCGTGACAGCTCGTACAACTTTGCTTCACTATATCCTCTGGCTTTGATGCTGTTTGTGCTGGTTTCCCGCCATTTTTTGCATCAGCTAACTCTTTAGATTTATTTAGCCCTTGAAATGAAAATACAAACATAACGATAATACCTAATGCTGCAATAAGAGCGAACGGAATCAGCGGATTACGTTTCATATCTCTTCTCCCCCCTCTATACCCCTAAATAGTTAGATGATTCAGTCATTTATATTGTACTTGAAAACGCTCTATCAGAAAAGAGTAAACTGCTACTTGTTAAAAAAATTCCATAAATTCAGTTTATTTATTTTCACTATCAGATCGCATATTATTTCGATAATTATTAACGTTTCTCATCATATTTTTTACTTTTCTACATATTATTTTGTATAGAATACACAAAATTAATCGAAAAATCTAAAAATGAGCATTTGCAAATCAAAAGACAATTCTGTAAAATAAATTACAAGAAATTGTAATCGTTGCCGATAGCTAAATGTTAACAAAAATTAACAAAATAAAAAAGTTTACTTCACAATCGTGAAGTAAACTTAAAAATAACCTATTCTAAGAAATCTTTAAGACGTTTACTACGGCTTGGATGTCTTAATTTGCGAAGTGCTTTTGCTTCAATTTGACGAATACGTTCTCTCGTTACGCCGAATACTTTCCCAACTTCTTCAAGCGTACGAGTTCGTCCATCGTCTAAGCCAAAACGAAGACGCAGAACATTTTCTTCACGATCTGTTAGTGTATCTAACACATCTTCCAATTGTTCTTTTAGCAATTCATACGCTGCATGGTCCGCAGGCGATGTTGCTTCTTGGTCTTCAATAAAGTCACCTAAATGGGAGTCATCTTCTTCACCAATTGGTGTTTCCAGAGAAACTGGCTCCTGTGCAATTTTTAAGATTTCGCGTACTTTTTCTGGAGCAAGATCCATTTCTTCACCAATCTCTTCAGGAGATGGTTCGCGTCCTAAATCTTGTAATAATTGACGTTGTACACGAATTAACTTATTAATTGTTTCAACCATATGAACTGGAATACGAATTGTTCGCGCTTGGTCTGCAATCGCACGTGTAATAGCTTGGCGAATCCACCAAGTTGCATACGTACTAAATTTAAAACCTTTACGATAGTCGAACTTTTCAACCGCTTTAATTAGACCCATATTTCCTTCCTGGATTAAGTCTAAGAAAAGCATACCGCGGCCCACGTAGCGCTTTGCAATACTTACTACAAGACGTAAGTTTGCTTCTGCAAGACGGCGTTTTGCTTCTTCATCGCCTTCTTCAATACGTGTCGCAAGTCGAATTTCTTCTTCAGCGGATAGTAAGTCTACACGGCCAATTTCTTTTAAGTACATACGAACAGGGTCATTGATTTTCACACCTGGTGGCACACTTAAATCATTGAGGTCGAATTCTTCTTCCGTTTTTGTAATTTGGCGATTATTAGGACCTTCGTCGTTTTCATTGTCACCAACTAAGTCAATTCCTTGCTCACCTAAATATTCATAATATTCATCCATCTGGTCGGATTCAATTTCAAATCCATTCATGCGTTCTGCAATCTCTTCATATGTAAGAACGCCACGTTTTTTTCCAAGCTCAGTGAGTTGTTCTTTCACTTGCTCAAGGGTCATTTCAGTTTCAATTTGTTTAGAACGAGCTGGTTTATCAGCCATCTGTTCCCCTCCTTACGCGAGATACAAACATTCATTATACTAAAATTTTATCAAAAAAGCTATTTTCTTGCTTTTTGACTTTGTAAATATGCCACATAATATTTAGCAGCCTCTACAGGATCTGTTTTTTCCATTTGTTTTACTTTAAAGATAATTTCCATCTTTTCAAGTTTCTCTTTATGGCGTCTTAACGCCTCCAAATGACCTTGTAACGCTTCTTCTGTGTACTCTGGATTAATAAATTCATCCGTCGAAATATCAGTGATAATATTTTTCAACCTTTCATCAGAGAGCCAACTTAAAAATGTTCCGACTGAAGGTTCATTTCCCTTTTCATAATATGCGTATAGTTCATATAAAATCCCTTTATGTTCTTCTGTATAAAAATCTTCTATATGAGGTTCCATACGTACTGTCACTTCTGCACTTTGCAACATATGGTAAATAATTTCTCTTTCTGCTCTTTCAAAACCTGTTAACTTCGGCTTCGTTTGAACAATTTGAGATGGCTTAGAAACCTGCTTTATTTGTTTTTGTTGTACCTTTTGTTCTTTGCGATATTGGTGCAATTGATTCAAAAGTGTTTCCATTGAATACGAAAATTCTTGCGATAATGATTTTAAATATGATTCCGCCTGCATCGCATCCTGTAGCAATGATAACTCTTTTAAAACACTTTTTACATATTCTTCTTTGCCAGACTCATCTTGCAAATTTTTCCCTAAACGCAAATAATTTATTTTGAAACCAACAAAACTTATACTTGATTTCACAAGATTTTCAAAAGCGGTTGTCCCATATTGTTGCACATATTCATCAGGGTCAAGCTTATCTGGCAAGGATGTAACTTTCACTTGGCAACCAACTTGCAATAGTAATTGCCCTGCTTTCATCGTCGCTTCTCGCCCTGCTTTATCACCATCATAGCAAAGAACAACAGTTTCAACGTTACGTCGCAGAAGTTTCGCTTGTTCTTCAGTTAAGGCTGTTCCCATTGTCGCAACAGCTTCTTCCACACCACTTTTCACCGCGGCTAGCACATCTGCATAACCTTCAAAAAGGACAACCTGCCCACGTTTTCTAATAAACGGCCTTGCTTGGTGGAAATTATACAGCAGCTTACTTTTGTAAAAAATCGGTGTTTCAGGGCTATTTAAATATTTTGGAGTGTCATCTCCTAACGCCCTTCCACTAAACGCTATCACCTTACCTTGTAAAGTATAAATCGGAAACATAACTCTTCCGCGGAAGCGGTCATAATGACTGCCATCCTTCTCACTTCTTACAAGAAGGCCAGCTTGTTCCATACTAGATAGCGACAAACCTCTTTTTTGTAAAATTTTCGTTGCTGCATCCCAAGCTTGTGATGCATAACCAATTTCAAATTTCTCAATCATCTCTTTTGTAATACCACGTTTTAATAAATATGAAAGTGCTTCATTTCCTTCTTCTGTATTTACTAATAAATGATGATAATACTTTTTCAAAAGTTCATGAGCCTGTTGCATGATGACAGTGTCATCAGATATGTCTTGTTGTTGTTGTTGTCCTTGCCCTGATGTATATTCTGCAACTGCAATTCCATTTCTTTCGCCAAGCTTTTGAACAGCCTCGGTGAAAGCAAGTCCTTCCATTTTCATAAGAAAAGAAAAGACATTTCCCCCTTCTCCACATCCGAAGCAATGAAAAATTTGCTTATCAGATGAAACAGAGAATGAAGGAGAATTTTCACCATGAAATGGACAAAGGCCGAAATAGTTACGTCCCTGCTTTCTAAGTTGAACATACTCACCAATCACTTCTACAATATCAGATGATGTCCGAATCTGTTCAACAACTTCTTCGGGAATTCTGTTCCCCATAACTCCATCTCCGTGTCGTATTTTGTATTCGATATAAATTAAAAGATTCCTTTATAATTCGACAATATTTTTTCTAAATTTGTTAGAAAGTACTGTCGATCACATTGTGTAAACGATTTTGGACCTTTCGTATAAGTCCCCAGTCTGCGTAAATCCGCAGATACATACTACTATATAAAATTGTATCCATCTGCTCATCTGTTACAAATGTATCTCTTGGAGACAATACATATACTCCTTTTTCACAAGAAGACTAGCAAGCACCATATCCTGTATGATCATGAGATCTGTAGCTTTTGCATGTTGATAAATATAAAAGTCAACTTCATCTTGCTCAGAATCTACATAGACCCAATTGCCTTGCTGTTTTCTTGAACGATGAGCATAGGATGCGACAAACAAAATTTCGACATAAAATTTTGTTCCAACTTGCACAATTGCATTCTTCACGGGACACGCATCTGCATCAACTAATATCTTAACTGATGTTTTGCATATTTCTGTATTCTACATCCCTTCTGTGAATCCTTCCATAATGTGCGTTTTCTTGTCTAGATTTTGTCGATTTAACGTAAATACATGTCTTTTTCGAAAATCCTATCCCTAGTTTATTCTGAAAAATTAAAGTCTAAACGTAAAATATAGGTTTTTATCACAATTTTTTATTATAATATATTTTCTTCAACTACGCTACATATCCCTTTAATTTTCATCTTACATTTAAAGATAACGAAATCGTTCCTTTAGCATAATTAAAAAACAGAAGAATATAAGTATAACCATTCCGCTATATTCTATTACTAAGCCGAAAGTCCATGCTCTACTTCGCATCTTCCTCTATCGCCTTCTCACGAGCGAAAAAAACACATTCACCTTTGGTAAATGTGCTAAAACATTTTTTGGTTTTGCACTGCATTAACAATAATATTTGCTGTTTCTTCAATCGCCTTATTTGATACATCAATCACTTGACAATTTATTTTACTAATTACTTCCTCAAAATGATCAATTTCTTCTTGAATACGATTAATATTTGCATATGTTGCTCCATCACTTAATCCAAGTGATTTCAATCGTTCTTTTCGAATATGATTTAACTTATCCGGTATAATTTTCAAACCGAAACATTTCTCTTTTGCCACTTGATATAATTCCTCAGGTGGATCCACTTCCGGTACAAGTGGTACATTGGCAACTTTCAAACGTTTGTTATGCGCTAAATATTGTGAAAGTGGTGTTTTTGATGTACGTGAAATTCCAATCAACACGATATCAGCTTTTAAAATACCACGTGCATCTCTACCATCATCATACTTAACTGCAAATTCAATCGCTTCAATTTTTTTAAAGTACTCTTCATCTAATCTTCGAACGACACCTGGCTCATACCTTGGTACTTGCCCTGTAATCCCTTCAATTTGATCGATAAGAGGTCCGATAATATCGTATGCCTCTACTCCTTCTTTTGCCGCTTCTGTCAATAAATATTGACGCATATCAGGCTTTACTAACGTAAAACAAATAAGCGCTTGATTGCTCTTGGCAATCGAGATTACTTCTTTTAATGTCCCTGTATCTTCTACATACGGTACACGTCTAATATCAGGAGCGAATGGGAACTGTCCCATTGCCGCTCTAACAACTAAATCAGCCGTTTCTCCTACAGAGTCAGATACGACATATACGATTTTATTATCCATTACATTACCTCACTTTAAACAAATTACACTTATTCGTTATTTACTAAATTTACAAACGCACGTGTAATATTTGTTTTTGTAATTCGCCCAATCACTTCTAAACCCTGTTTCGTATCCTTTACAACTGGCATCGCATCAATCTGTCTTTCTATTAATTCCATCGCAATATCATATAAAGAATCCTCCCTGCGACACATCGCAATGTTTGGCATTCTTGTCATGATAATATTAACCGGAAGAGAGGTTAAATCCTGCTTTCCTAAGCTAGCTCGTAATAAATCTTTACGAGATACAACACCAACTAATAAAGTAGATTGATCTACAACAAATAATGTACCAACGTCCTCTAGAAACATAGTACAGATTGCATCGTATACTGATACATTTTTATCAATTACAGCCGGTCTAGATTGATAATCTTGCACTTTAATTTTCTTAACAGCTTCAGATAATAGCTGTCCCCCAGTTTTACCCGTATAAAAATAACCTACGCGTGGACGCGCTTCTAAATAACCAGCCATCGTTAAAATTGCCAAGTCTGGTCTTAGCGTTGCACGTGTTAAACCCAATTGCGCAGCAATTGACTCCCCTGTAATAGGACCGTGATCTTTTACAATCTGAATGATATGTTCTTGCCGTTTATTCAGCTCTATGATAATCACCACCTTTAATGCACAACGAAAAAAGTTATACTATCTCTTAAATATTATATACTAAATATGCTATTCGAAAAAGAAAGTATGTAAAAAGGACCGTTTACGGCCCTTTTTATATTTGAAACTTATCAAGTTGTTCCAAAAAACGCCTTGTTTTCAAATAAATCCCACAATATTCATCATAATATGTATTCAATACTGTGCGCATTTGTTTTTTTGTACTATCCTTCACCGATACATTACCGAGCCGGTGTAGATCGAAGTGAAAAAAGAGACGTAATAATTTATGAACAGCCTCTCCCACCGGAATACGATACGGATCTTGCTCCGCATGACGCGAGCACAGAAAACCGCCTTCCCGGACAGAGAAGGCGACAAAATCTGTTTCTTGATGACAAATAGCACATGTATCAAAGTACGGATGCATCCCTAATACCGGAAGCATTTTCGTTTGATAAATTAATGATAATACTTCTGGATCAACACCCTCACACATATAATGCAACGTTTGATATAACATTTCAAATAAATACGGATTATGCTTCTTATCTTCTGTTGCTTTATCAGTTAATTCAATAATAAATGATGCATAAGCAGTTAAAAATATATCCTCGCGAATTTCTTTCATAGATGAAATAATCTCGCCTTGTTGCAAAGTTCCAAGTCCAGATCCCATTTGAATAAGAAAATGACCATGTGTCATAAGTTGCGAAATAGCTGCTAACCGACTCTTCGGCTTTTTCGCCCCTCTTGCCATTGCACTTACCTTACCAAATTCCCGTGAGTATATTGTAATAATCTTATTTGTTTCTCCGTAATCTGTTGTACGGATAACAATGCCCTCAACTTTTTGAAACATGTTCGTCACCATCCAAGGTTTGAACAAAACGGGTCAAGAAATTGGAGAGTCTAGATGCGCTAACTCCTCTTCATGTTGATCCATCTCATCGTTTACGTCTTTTTCCATTTCTTTCAAAAGCAAATACGTTTCAATGCTTCCTGTTTTGGAGAAAAACTTCCAGGTAAAATCTAGCATAAGAATCCACCTTTCTCAATAAGCGTAGCCTATAAACCAATTTCTTTTGTTGTTATTAAATTGACCCATTTTGTTCATTTTCATGTGAGAAAAATTTTTCCTAATTTATCAAGGTTCATAAAAACCAATAATCAGTGGATGAACAAAACATCCACTGATCACAACTTTACTTCATATTAATACTCGTCTTCACGGAAACCAAGGTCACGAAGCTGTGACATCTTATTACGCCAATCTTTTTGCACTTTCACCCATACTTCTAAAAATACTTTAGAACCAAGAAGTGCTTCAATGTCAAAACGAGCTCGCTTGCCGACTTCTTTTAACATCTTCCCTTGCTTACCTATAATAATTCCTTTTTGTGATGCACGTTCAACAACAATCGTTGCGTTTATATAAACCGCTCCGCCCTCACGTTTTTGAATTGCATCAATAACAACCGCTACAGAATGCGGCACTTCTTCACGTGTTAAATGTAATACTTTTTCACGAATAAGCTCTGAAATAATAAATCGCTCTGGATGATCCGTCACTTGATTATCCGGGTAATATTGCGGTCCTTCTGGTAAATACTTTTTAATTGCTCCGATTAACGCTTCAACGTTATTACCGTCCAATGCAGAAATTGGCACAATCTCCGCGAACTCATATAATTTACGATATTGATCAATCAACTCCAGCAATTGCTCTGGATGAACTTGGTCAATTTTATTAATTACTAAAAATACCGGTTGTTTCGTTTCTTGTAATTTCTCAATAATAAATTCCTCACCACGACCATATCCTTCAGTTGCATTGACCATAAACAAAACAATATCAACTTCTTTTAATGTCGTTTGAGCCATCTTCACCATGAAATCGCCTAGTTTATGTTTAGGTTTATGTATTCCTGGTGTATCAATGAAAACTACTTGTGAATCATTTTCTGTATATACACCTTGAATTTTATTACGAGTTGTTTGTGGCTTATCGCTCATAATGGCAATTTTTTGGCCAATAATACGATTTAAAAATGTAGATTTCCCAACATTCGGTCTGCCAATAATAGAGACAAAACCTGATTTATAACCTTTTCTATTCATGTAAATCCTCCGCTAAAAATGCTCCTGGTAACAATTCTCCGACTGTTGTCTCTTGAACATCACCATGTAAGTTTGATAGGTATACTTTCGTATCCTGTTTACATAATTCTACCATAACTTGTCGACATGCTCCACAAGGAGGTACTGGACGCTTTGTATCCGCTACGACTGCAATAGCTACAAACTCGTTATCTCCTTCAGAAATCGCCTTAAATAACGCTGTTCTTTCTGCACAGTTACATAAACCATATGATGCATTTTCAACATTACATCCACGATATATTTTTCCATCCTGAGTTAGTAAAGCTGCACCTACTTGAAATTTAGAATATGGTACGTACGCTCGTTTACGCGCTTCGGTTGCTTCTTGAATTAATTGTTTGCTATTCATATTCCCGCATCCTTTCCGTTCACAGATGTGAATAGATACACTCTTTCATTAAAGGCCTTCACGGCGCTCCCAAAGCTTAATAAAAGCTTCGGAATGCAACTATACCATATACGGTAAAAAGATAATAGCACCAATTACAGCAGCTATAATTGCAAACAATAAAACTGCTCCCGCTGCAACATCCTTTGCAATTTTTGCAAACGGATGAATATCGGCGGTTGCTAAGTCTACTGTTTTTTCGATGGCCGTATTCACCATCTCTAAACTCATTACAATCCCTATCACAATAAGTAATACAATCCATTCCGTTGTTGTAATATGGAAATAAAAGCCGCAGCATATAACAATGACTGCGGCTAAATAATGAATTTTCATATTTCGTTCATGACGAAGACAAAAGTATATACCAGCTATAGCATATCCAAAACTATCTAAAAATTTTCCTTTTTTCATCGTCCTAATCCAAAGGCCTCTAAAATTTCTTTTTGTCTTCCAAACATTTCTTTTTCATCTTCTTCTGTCATATGATCATAACCAAGCAAATGCAAAAAGCCATGTAGTGCTAAAAACCCAAGTTCTCGATCAAAAGAATGTCCATATTCTTCAGCTTGTTCTTTTGCTCTTGGAATAGAAATAATAAGATCTCCTAACATACGCGGCATCTCCGCACCGACAATTTCCATTTCGCCTTCTCCCATTTCTTCCATGGCGAAAGAAATAACGTCCGTAGGCTGATCCTTATCTCGGTAATCACGGTTTATTTCACGAATACGTTCATTATCTACAAACGTAACCGATAATTCTGCTCCTTCTTCTATGTTCTCCATTTGGGCTGCTTTCTCTACCAGCCCTCGAATCAAGCTTATATACTCGTCTTTCACTTCTTCTGTTTCATCAATAAAATCAATTAATAAACTCATTCTTTCTCCTTTTCTTCCGGCGGTTCCGGATATGTAATACGGGAATGGAAAATACCATTTAACGTTTCACATAACGTTTTTCCAACGATTTGTAGTTCCTTAAATGTCAAATCACATTCACTAAATTGACCATCTTGCAAACGATCTTTAATGATACTTTGCACTAAATTATTGATTTGATCTGGCGTTGGATGATTCATTGAACGTACCGCCGCTTCTACACTATCAGCAATACCAACGATTGCCGACTCTTTAGAAGTTGCTTTTGACCCTGGATAACGGAACATTTCCTCAGTATATTTCTCTTTATCTTCTTTAATCGCCTTATAGTAAAAATATTTAAGTAACGTTGTACCATGATGCTGTCCAGCGATATCGATAATTTCTTGAGGTATATGGTGTTCTTCTAACATTCTCACCCCATCGGTTACATGAGCAATTATAATATCTTTACTCGTTACAGGGTCTAATCTATCATGCGGGTTTTCAATCCCCATCTGGTTTTCAATAAAAAACTGCGGTTGTACTGTTTTCCCTACATCATGATAATATGCCCCTACACGCGCTAACACTCCGTTTGCTCCAACTGCTTCACATGCAGCTTCTGAAAGATTGGCTACCATTACACTATGGTGATATGTACCTGGTGCTTCTAATAAAATTTTGCGTAAGAGCGGGTGATTCGG
Organism: Bacillus mycoides; assembly: GCF_001757995.1. GTDB lineage: Bacteria > Bacillota > Bacilli > Bacillales > Bacillaceae_G > Bacillus_A > Bacillus_A mycoides_B. The sequence goes on from NZ_LXLV01000064.1 coordinate 74,534, forward strand.
ACTTGAAAGTTCCATCAACTTCATACTCGATACAATCCCAAGACCACTTTCTAAATAAGGCAAAATCCCCATAGCTAGAACAGAAGAGATAATCCCTGAAACTGCAGCCATTAATAATTGCACCCCTATTTCAAGAGGCGAAAAGTTCCCATTTCGCAATAATAACAACGCCGCTAATACGACTACATTTAATACAGAAACGAGTATACCAGCTTGTAAAATCATCGTACGACGATTTTTTTCTCTCAAGAAAATACTAACTGATAGTGAACTTAATAACACATAGATCCCCACACTATAATTCAGGGTGCTCATTACCCCTTCATTAAACATAATGCTTCCGCATACAGAAAAAATCATGCTTGTTAAAAAAACAAATCGATCACCAATCATTAGTTTTACAAGTATTGTTCCCATTGCAACCGGAACAACATACGCGATCCCTGCATATTCAAGCTTTTGGAACAAGCTAATGATTTTCATTAAAACGATCGTGATAGACAAAATGGTAATGTACGCTAAAATATACGGTCTATCTTCTCTTTTCCGTTGTAAAAACACTTCAAATTGCTTATGCATAAAGTACAATAGCACACCAATGAGTACCGCTAACCCAACATAGGGTTGAAAGCTGTTCCCTTTTTCTAACAGGCCAACTAATTTCAACTGATTGTACATATCACTTGAAATCGTTTCACCTTCTCTAACAAGGACTTGCCCTTGAAGAATATAAACAGGTGGAACTAAATCTTCTTCCGCTTTTCTCTTCTCTTTTGTTAAGGTCGGATCATAAAAATAGTTTGCAGAAATCGCATATTTCCCTAACGCCTTAATAGATTCCTTTAAACCATTATCAACATTAACACTATTCATCTCACTTACATATCGTTCCTTCGCATCCTTCAATTCGTCCATTTTAATATGCTCAGTCATGATACTATTAATAGCTGTAACTGCTGCATCTTTTGCTAATACTAATTGGTTCGAATCTGCATTAATTAAGTTTAGTAAGTTTGAATCAGATAATTCTTTCGTTAAATCAGTAGGCAATTTTTTTTTCAACTTGTCCACTTTTTCAGCATCAGTAATCTTTTTTTGCTCATCCGGCCCAACCGCTTTAATCTCTTGTATTACTTCATCTACTTTAGCAAAGACGTCATTCACAATATCCACTTTATTTTGTTTATACTCACTTTTATATGTATATTGATCTTCAACTTTTGTAGCGGCTTCTTTTTTCTTTTTGTCCGTTGTAACTTTATCTTCAATTTTAATAGGAGAATGGATTGTTTTTTTCGCAATAGAATATGTTGCAACATCTAATTGCTCTGGTTTTACATTATTCATAAGTGCAAAAAACAGTACCGCTCCTAATAAAACGTAAGAAATCCAACTTAGTTTTTTCGAATGTTGTAAATTACGAAACCACTTAGAAATTTCTTGAGATCTTGACATGATTTCAATACCTTCTCCTCTCCAGAAATAAAGTGAAACTATTTATAGCTTTCATTTCTTCCAGCCAACGATACTTTTTAAGACCATATTTTTATAGACCATCACCTATAGTTTATTTCCCTCGTCTTTAATGATAGTAAAAAATATGTCATTCGCCAACCTTATCATACAAAAAGAAATGATCCTGACAAATAGGATCATTCCATTTTATCATATGCCTCAATAATACGTTGCACTAACGGGTGTCTCACAACGTCCGTTTGTTCCAATGTAATGAACGAAAGACCTGATACACCTGATAAAATATTAGCAGCAATAGAAAGACCTGACTTTACCCCTTTTGGCAAGTCTACCTGTGAGGGATCCCCCGTAATAACCATTTTAGAACTAAAACCTAATCGTGTTAAAAACATTTTTATTTGAACACCAGTTGTATTTTGCGCCTCATCTAATATAACAAATGAATCATCAAGAGTACGCCCTCTCATGTAAGCAAGCGGCGCAATTTCAATTACACCACGTTCCATCATGCGTTGTGTATATTCTTGTCCAAGAATATCATGTAGCGCATCATATAGTGGACGTAAATACGGATCTACTTTTTCTTTCAAATCACCTGGTAAAAACCCTAAGCTCTCTCCAGCTTCTACAGCAGGTCTTGTTAAAATAATTTTCTTTACATACCCTTGCTTTAAAGCTCTCACAGCCATTACTACGGCTAAGTATGTTTTCCCTGTCCCAGCAGGCCCTATTCCAAATACAATATCATTCTTTTTCATTGCATGAATATATCGTCTTTGCCCCATCGTTTTCACACGAATGGATTTACCTTTTGCTGTTTTAAAAATTTCCTCTTCATATAACTCTTCGAATTGAGCAATTTTCCCTTGTTGCCCAAGCTGAATCGCATACGCAACATCTCTTTCCGAAATTGATACACCTTTACGGATAACAACAAGTAACTGTTGTAAGATTTTTTCTACGAGCACCACAGTTTCATCTGCCCCAGATACACGAACAGATTCTCCTCTAGTCACAATCGATACACTAAGTTCTCGTTCAATTACTTTTAAATGAGCATCATTTACCCCAAAAAGAGCGATTGCTTCGTTGGGATTTTCCAATTGTTGGTTCATTTCTACTAATTGTTCTGCCATTACTCAGTCTCCTTGAATATCGGATTCAGATATTGGTTGTGGCTCTGCAATATTTTCAATCACTGTATAATGTAATGTGACCTTTAGGTGATCCGCCTCAACCTCTTTACTCAAAATGTTATCACTTACAATCATAGCATGTTCATCCAATTTTTTCTTCAGTTCTTTTTCTGCCATCTCTTTCGCTACTTTCATTGCTTGTTTTTCTGTATATTCTCGGTTCGCTTCTTCCTCTTCTCGTACAATATCTTTTTCATATGCAACTGGTAATGTAAATCCAAATAATTTCACATCATGTTTTACACTTTCAGTACGAGAGCGTTTATACTCATCCTGTTGAAATCCCCATATTTTTATTTTAGCACCCCAAAATTTAAGGAAATATTCATTATACGAATTACCAGTATACACTTGAAATTGCGTCTTTAACGGAACATCCACTTCAGATTTGTACCACGTTTCTCCATATACAATCCCTTTAGCCGAAACAACTGTCGGATTCTCCTCATTACCATACATCCCCGAGACAAGAAGTTGCCCCTTTTCTACATGGTCATTTTTCATGACAACAGGCTTCCCAACTTCCACAAATGTTTTTGTAATAATCCCTTCTTTTTTCGCTACTAAGTTTTGTGGCTGTTGTTCACTTTCTTTTTTCGGTTCATTTTTTTCAACAATCTTAAAATGATATGTTGTCCCTCTTATTTCTAATCCCGCCCAAGTAATCGCATTAATATTGTCTGTCAAATGACGTTGAACATCTTCTACATTCGGCATTTGGAACTGTAATTTTCCTTTTTTTATACCCATTTTGTCCAATTCCTTCATCAAGATATATTCCGTTTCAGGTTTTGCTCCTGTAATTTCAATTTTCCACACCATATTTGACAATGCGATCATTCCGAAAAAAAATATTAAAAACCCAATTAAAAATCCACTATTTTTAATTAAACGCTTATTCCAAAACGGAAAACCGTAACGTCCAATAAAATATAATTTACATTCATTTTTTCTATAAATTGGTTTTATCTTTTTCACATCTCGTAATAACATACAAAAAACTAACGTTTCATCAGCTATCTTCTTTACATCCCAAACGAGTAATTTCCTCCGCACACACTCGTTAACAAAGCGTTCCGCTCCTCTACCTTCAATTCGCACCTTTACATACCCAAGCCATTTTATAAACCATTTATTCTTCATAGACTATCTCCACTACCTTTCTAAAAGTAGATACACTACTTTTCAATTCAATTATCAAACTAGCTCGTACTAAAATTTTAATTAGTAGATTCCTTGACCCTCACTAATTATTAACCTTCACGATCCAGTTTTTTTACGTGGAACTCAATTCCCACCTATCCTCTTTGTACGAACCGAATATTGAGACCAGAACGTTACCACCTTACAAGATAACGAAGAAAAACTTCACAAACGGAAGTTTCTCCTCACTCCTCTTTCTTTTCATTTTCTAAAAACGTCACTTGTTCAATAATCCCTTCAAGCAACAGTTCTTCTGGAAGGATTGTTTTAATAACAAAGGATTGACCTTTAATTAATAATTGACCATGTTTCAATAGCAATCTTACCTCTTTATCTGAAAATACTAATAATCCTCGATGGTTTTCTATATAGATATGTACTTGCCCAACAAGCGTGATCCGAGGTAGATCCATTAACACATCCACTGGCAGGTCTATTTGCTTCGTTAACCAATTCTTCATTTGTTCTAATTTCTTCATCTCAAAAGACCCCCTCTCATCCCATATGTATGAAAAAAGAGCTTGTAATATCACGTCCAAACTGAAAAAAGCATAAAAAAACGTCTCATACGAAATGAGACGCTTTTTTATGCTAATAGCTGGATAACCAACTTATTCACTAGTGATCCGTCTGTTTTACCTTTTACTTTCGGCATAACAGCAGTCATCACTTTACCCATATCTGCTTTAGATATAGCACCAACTTCAGAAATAACTTGCTTAATTATATCCGCTAGTTCTTCTTCTGTTAATTGCTCCGGCAAATATGCGCTTAAAATCTGAATTTCACTTTGCAGTTTATCAACAAGGTCTTCACGACCAGCTTTTTTAAATTCAAGGAGGGAGTCCTTATACTGTTTTACTTCACGAGCTAAAACTGTTAATTCCTCTTCTTCAGTAAGAGTATGTTGCAGTTTAATACCTTCATTTTGTAAAGCAGCCTTAACCATACGAATAACGGTTAATTTTTCTTTTTGTTTATTCTTCATCGCTTGTTTCATATCATCGTTTAAACGACCGAGAAGACTCATAACTTACACCCTCTCTTAGAACTTACGCTTTCTTGCCGCTTCAGATTTCTTCTTACGTTTTACACTTGGCTTTTCATAAAACTCGCGCTTTCTTGCTTCAGCAAGTGTACCAGTTTTAGAAACCGATCTTTTAAAACGGCGAAGTGCATCCTCCAAAGACTCGTTTTTACGAACGACTGTTTTTGACATTCTCTTTCCCTCCCTCCGAAACATCACACTTACATACTAACTTCAGCATGCAAAAAGAAACACTTCTTCAGCATGTCTTTTACGATTATAATACATTTTATCACTTCAGGTCAACTATTTGGCAGAATAAAAGAAGAATTGATGCTCTTCCTTTTTCAAAAACTATGTTGATAGCCGTTATCTCTTCCCCTAAAAATAAATATATTTTTATCACTACATCTTTTTTATACAAGGATACGCTCAAAAACCAACCCTTTAACGAACAACCCACTGCATATTCTTTCAATACTTAACTTCTCCATGAATGAAAAAAAGCATGCAAACCCTTGTCGTTTGCACGCTTTTTATTATGCGCTTGCTGATTCTTTTTTTACATCATCTTCAAGAACACGAACAAATTGCGCTTCATTATATGGATAACCAGCTTTTGTAATTTTCACTTTCACTAGCTTACCAATTAATTCTTCAGATCCTTCAAACACAATTTTTAAGTAGTTATCTGTATAACCTACATATAACCCTTCACGATCACCATCTTTAAACGTCTCTTCCGGAATAATTTCAAGCACTTCACCTTCAAACCCAGAAGCATACTCTTTCGCTAATTGATTAGATAGCTCAATTAGACGATGAACACGTTCATTCTTCACATCTTCAGGAACTTGATCTTCCATACGTGCTGCTGGTGTACCTGTACGTTTTGAATAAGGGAAAACGTGTAATTCAGAGAAACGATTCTCTTTAATGAAATTGTACGTTTCCATGAATTCTTCTTCTGTTTCACCCGGGAATCCAACGATTACATCTGATGTGATCGCAAGACCTGGTAGTGCCACTTTCAAACGATCTAAACGCTCTTGGAAAAATTCCATCGTATACTTACGGCGCATACGTTTTAATACAGTATTAGATCCTGATTGCAACGGAATATGCAAGTGACGTACAACTACTTCAGATTTATCTAGTACTTCAATTACTTCATCTGAAATTTGACTCGCCTCTATTGAAGAAATACGAAGACGTTTCAATCCGCCTACTTCTGCTTCCATATCACGCAGTAATCCAGCTAAATTATAATCTTTTATATCTTCACCGTACCCACCTGTATGAATACCTGTTAATACGATTTCTTTATAGCCCGCATCTACTAATTGCTGTGCTTGTTTAATAACTTCTTTTCCATCACGAGAACGCATTAAACCACGCGCCCAAGGAATGATGCAAAATGTACAGAAGTTATTGCAACCTTCTTGTATTTTTAAAGATGCACGTGTACGGTCCGTGAAATATGGTACATCAAGCTCTTCGTATACACGTGTTTTCATAATATTGCGGACAGCATTAATTGGTTGACGCTCTTTACGGAACTCTTCGATGTATCCTAACATCTTCTCACGATCTTGCGTACCAACAACAATATCTACACCTGGAATTGCCATGATTTCTGCTGGAGATGTTTGTGCATAACATCCAGTTACACAAATTACCGCATCTGGATTTTGGCGTACAGCACGTCTAATTACTTGACGGCTTTTTTTATCTCCAGTATTTGTTACTGTACATGTGTTAATAACATATACATCAGATTTCTTTTCATATTCAGTTCTTTCATAACCACCTTGTTTAAACAATTGCCAAATCGCTTCTGTTTCATAGTGGTTTACTTTACAACCTAACGTGTGGAACGCAACAGTTGCCATTGATTATCACCCCATCAACTCAAAATGATAAGAAGCGGCACTTAACGCATAAAGCGGAGCCGTTTCTGTTCTTAAAATTCTTGGTCCTAAACTACATGGTACAAATTTATGTTCACGAAGTGCAGCAATCTCTTCCTCCGCTAAACCGCCTTCTGGTCCAAATACAATTAACAGCTTTTGACCTGGTTTAATCGTCGCTAAAGCTTTCGCAAAATTAGATTTCTCACCTTGTTTCGCTTCTTCTTCATACGCAACAAGACAAACATCATACTCGCTACTCATCGACAGCAATTGTTTAAACGATGAGGGCACGTGTACTTCTGGAATTTCACTTCTATGCGATTGTTCCGCAGCTTCTTTTACAATTTTTTTCAAACGCTCAATTTTTTTATCTGCTTTTTTCGCATCCCACTTTACAATAGATCGAGATGCTTGAAATGGTAAAAATGCAGCCGCCCCAAGCTCAGTTCCTTTTTGAAAAATTAACTCTAGCTTGTCTCCTTTCGGCAGTCCACTTGCAATCGTCACGAATACAGGAAGTTCGCTTGACGCCTCTATCCATTCTACAATAGTGGTATCCACAAATTCACTGGTAATTTCAGCAATTGAACACTCTGCTGTTTTACCATTTACACAGCAATAAATGTGGTCACCAGCTGACATACGCATCACTCTTGCGATGTGATGGACATCATCACCCATTATGCGAATACTTGTCTCATTTACATATTTCTCTTCTACAAAATAACGTTGCATATAATCACCTTAGTAGAGTTTCGTTCCTTTCGTAAGTGTTGACTTACGAAAAGAACGAAACGTTATCATTTTCATATAACAAACGGCAAGTCCCTCACCTTATATGGTAAGAGACTCCCCTGTTCTTTATAGACTAAAATCTATATTACGCATTTCGTGCAATAATTGCTACCCAATCTTCCATTCGAAGCACTTCTTCAATTGTAAATCCAGCTTTTTCTAACGCTTCAGAAATTAATTTTTCTTTCGCCCCAATAATACCAGATGTAATAAATAATCCACCTGGCTTCACAACTCTCGCCGCGTCTTCAGGGAATAGAAGAATAATTTCCGCTAGTAAATTCGCTACGATTAAATCAACTGGACCTTCAATACCTTCTAATAGACTATTCTGTCCAACATTGACAATGTCATCTGTTTTATTTAAGCGCACATTCATTTCTGCACTTTCAACTGCAACCGGATCTAAATCATACGCTTGAACAGAAGCCGCACCTAATTTTGCTGCTGCAATACTAAGTACCCCCGAACCTGTCCCCACATCGATCACAGTATCACCTGGCTGAACCGTTTTTTCTAACGCACGAATACACATCGTCGTTGTTGGATGAGTTCCTGTACCAAACGCCATACCCGGGTCTAATTCAATGATTTTTTCATCCGGAGAAGATGGTGTGTATTCTTCCCATGTCGGTACGATTGTGAATGTATCAGAAATTTGTACTGGATGGTAATATTTTTTCCAAGCAGTAGCCCAATCTTCTTCATCGACTTCGTTAATGGTAATATTTCCAGTACCAATTTCAATGTCGTAAGATGGAAGCACATCAATAGATGATTTTACACCCGCAATCGTTTCCTGTAAAGAATCCGTTTGCGGGAAATATGCTTTTACTAATACACCCTCTGCCGGGTATTCATCTGGGTTCAATGCATAAATTTCACCATATTGTTGCTCGCGCTCTTTCGTCAACTCCGCTGGATCCTCAATCGCAACTCCACTAGCACCAGCTTCATGTAAAATATGAGAGACAGCTTCTACTGCTTCTTCTGTTGTATGAATACTAACTTCTGACCATTTCACAATTTACCAACTCCATTTTTCATTTCCATTATTCCCCTTTGAAAGCACGTTTAAGCTTTCCGAATAAGCTATCATCCTGCTCTTCTTGCCCTGCAAATTCACGCAATAAATCTTTTTGATGTGAAGTTAATTTCGTCGGCACAACAACACGAACGACTACATATTGATCTCCTTGACCATATCCACGTACGTTCGGAGCACCTTTTCCTTTTAAGCGGAATTCTGTTCCTGTTTGTGTTCCTGCTGGAATTTTCAGCTTCACTTTCCCATGAACGGTAGGAACTTCTACTTCCGCACCAAGTGCCATTTGCGCAAATGTTAATGGCATTTCGCAAATAATATGATCCCCTTCACGCTCAAAGAATTCATGACTTCTCACATGAACAACAACATATAAGTCACCTGCCGGTCCGCCATTTACGCCTGCTTCACCTTTTCCAGATACACGAATTTGTTGACCATTATCGATACCCGCTGGAATTTTGACATTGATTTTTTTACGTTTACGAACTTTACCAGAACCATGGCATGTCGTACATTTCTCTTTAATCATTTGACCTGATCCTGAACAATGACCACAAGCTTGACGGTTTACAATACGCCCAAATGGTGTATTTTGTTCTACACTTACTTGCCCTGATCCTGAACAATGTTTACATGTTTCTTTTGAAGTCCCTGGTTTTGCTCCACTACCCTTACAAGTATCACATGGATCCTCCACTGGAATCTCAACATTTAATTCTTTACCAAAAATAGCTTCTTCAAAATCTAAAGTGACTTGATATTGTAAGTCAGCACCTTGGCGCGGAGCATTTGGATCACGACGTCGGCCGCCACCGCCACCAAAGAACGAACTAAAGATATCTTCGAAACCGAAACCACCGCCGAAGTCTCCTCCGCCACCGAAGCCTTGATTTGCACCAGCATGACCAAATTGATCGTACTGCGCACGCTTTTGATCATCGCTCAATACTTCGTATGCTTCTTGTACTTCTTTAAACTTTTCAATTGCATTTTCTTCTTTACTTACGTCTGGATGGTACTTTTTAGCCAAACGACGATACGCTTTTTTTATTTCATCTTTAGAAGCGCCCTTGCTAAGTCCAAGGACCTCATAATAGTCTCGTTTATTCATAAATTTGCAACCCCCGAATCTTTCACATAAACGTAATTTTAACATCGAAAGAAAGTGCTTTGCAACAAAGTTTCCTCACTTACAGTATGCAAAATAAAAAACTTTAGATCCTCACACATTTCTTCTTATTCGTGAAAAAAGCCAAAGCCAAGGCACGCTTGACTTTGACTTTTTGTCATCTTACTTATTTTATTTCACTGTATTACTTGTCTTCTTTTACTTCTTCAAACTCAGCGTCTACTACATTATCTTTTTTCGCGCCAGCGTCTTGTGCTCCTTGTGCACCTTCTGCTTGCCCTGCAGCCGCTTGAGCTTGCTCGTATAATTTAACAGTTAATTGTTGTACGATTTCTTGAAGAGCATCTTTTTTCACACGGATTTCTTCAAGTTCGTTTTTCTCGATTGCCGCTTGTAATGCTTCTTTCGCTTCCGTTGCTTTCGCTACTTCAGCTGCATCTACTTTACCTTCTAAATCTTTTACAACTTTGTCTGTTTGGAATACAAGTTGGTCAGCTTCGTTACGAAGTTCAACTTCTTCCTTACGTTTTTGGTCAGCGTCAGCATTTGCTTCAGCTTCTTGTACCATACGATCTACTTCTTCATCAGAAAGACCTGAAGAAGATTGGATTGTAATAGTTTGCTCTTTGCTTGTTCCTAAGTCTTTTGCACGTACGTTAACGATACCGTTCGCATCAATATCGAATGTTACTTCGATTTGTGGAATTCCACGTGGTGCTGGCGGAAGGTCTGTTAATTGGAAACGACCTAATGTTTTGTTGTCAGCTGACATTGGACGCTCACCTTGTAGTACATGAATGTCTACCGCTGGTTGGTTATCAGCAGCTGTTGAGAATACTTGTGACTTACTTGTTGGAATCGTAGTGTTACGCTCGATTAATTTCGTGAACACACCACCCATAGTTTCGATACCTAAAGAAAGTGGAGTTACGTCTAATAATAGAACGCCCTCTACATCACCAGTAAGTACGCCACCTTGAACTGCAGCACCTAATGCTACAACTTCATCCGGGTTTACACCTTTGTATGGCTCTTTACCAGTTTCACGTTTAATTGCTTCTTGTACAGCTGGGATACGAGTAGAACCACCAACAAGAATAACTTTATCTAATTCGCTTGGAGCAAAACCAGCGTCTTTTAATGCACGACGAGTTGGCTCTAATGTTCTTTCAACAAGACCAGCTGAAATTTCTTCGAATTTAGCTCTTGTTAACGTTAATTCTAAGTGTAATGGACCAGCAGCTCCAGCACTAATGAATGGTAATGAAATTTGTGTTTGTGTTACACCTGAAAGATCTTTCTTCGCTTTTTCAGCTGCATCTTTCAAACGTTGAAGTGCCATTTTATCTTGGCTTAAATCAATGTTGTTTTCTTTTTTGAATTCAGCTACTAAGTGATCGATGATAACTTGGTCAAAGTCATCTCCACCAAGACGGTTGTCACCAGCAGTTGAAATAACTTCGAATGTGCCGTCTGCTAACTCAAGGATAGATACGTCAAATGTACCGCCACCTAAGTCATATACTAAGATTTTTTGTTCTTCATCTTGTTTTTCTAAACCGTAAGCAAGTGCTGCTGCTGTTGGTTCGTTAATGATACGCTCAACTTCTAAACCAGCGATACGACCAGCATCTTTCGTTGCTTGGCGCTCTGCATCGTTGAAGTATGCAGGTACTGTAATAACAGCTTTCGTTACTGTTTCACCTAAGTATGCTTCAGCAGAAGCTTTTAAGTTTTGTAAAATGATTGCAGAAATTTCTTGAGGTGTATAATCTTTACCTTCAACTTCTACTTTATAGTCTGTACCCATATGACGTTTAACAGACATAATTGTATTTGGGTTTGTAATTGCTTGACGTTTCGCAACTTCCCCAACTTGACGCTCTTCATTTTTGAAAGCTACAACAGAAGGTGTTGTACGGTTTCCTTCTGGATTTGGGATAACCTTTGGTTCTCCACCTTCCATAACAGCTACACAAGAGTTTGTTGTACCTAAGTCAATACCGATAATTTTACTCATGGCGATTCCTCCTACTTTTATGTAAATTATTGATTTACTTTTACCATTGATGGGCGAATCACACGGTCTTTTAGTTTATAACCTTTTTGGAATTCCTCCACAACCGCGTTTGATTCAAATTCACTGTCTTCCACTTGCATAATAGCTTGGTGCTCATTAGGATCAAACTGTTTACCAACAGATTCAATCACTTCAACACCTTCTTTAGTCAACGCTTCTAGCAATTGACGATGCACCATTTCCATACCTTGTAACAAGGATTTCGTTTGCTCATCAGTTGCTTCCACTTGCATCGCTCTTTCAAAATTATCAAGAGCTGGCAAAATATCTGAAACTAAACTTTGTGCTCTATATTTTTCAGCAGCCTGTTTATCCATTTGGACACGGCGCTTATGATTTTCAAAATCAGCTTGTAGACGTAATGTGCGACTTTCCGTTTCCGTTAGTTTCGCTTGTAACTCATCTACTTTTTCTTGTAAAAGAGCAGCCTCACTTTTTTCTTCTACAGTTTTTTCACTGTTTTCTGGCGTGACAGCTTCTTCAACTTGCGCTTCTTTCACTTCTTCTACCACTTGTTCGTTACGCTCTTCCACAATTTTCACCTCCTTAAAAGGTATTAAGTATCATGTATAGCATGATTACCTAAGCATTATATATTACACACAGCAATGAAAATTTCATCACTTGAGCGAATGTATTACTCTCATTTACTTTTTAAGACCGTCTGTAAATTGTCTTGTAAATAACTGCAACAAACTAATTACACGAGAGTACTGCATTCTCGTCGGACCTAAAATCGCAATTGTTCCTAGTTGCTCTTCTCCAATCGAATACGTTGCAGAAATTAAACTACAATCTTCCATAGCTATCGAAGAATTTTCCCTACCAATTTTCACTTGAATACCAACTTGTTTATGACGCAAAATATCATAAAACTCAGCTTCGTTATCAATCATCGTCAGCAAGGACCTTACTTTTTGAATGTCATGGAACTCTGGTTGCGAAAGCATATTTGCTTTTCCTCCAAAGTATATCTTTTCCGATAAAGGAACTTGAAATGTACCATCTAACATTTTTATTGCACTATCGTAATTATGAACATACCCACGCAAGACTGTAACAATCTCTTTAAAGATCTTATTATGAAGTTCCGACATAGGTACACCCGATAGCTTTTCATTTAAAATATTAACCATTTTTTCTAAATCTGATAAATCAACAGATTCCGGAACGGTAATCGTTTTACTTTGTACATGCCCTGTATCCGTTACAATAATAGCGACTGCTGTTTGACGATCAAGCGGTACAATTTGTACGTTTTTAAGTTTATTTGTGCTTAACTTAGGCCCAAGAACAATGGCCGTATAGTTCGTAAGCTCTGATAAAATTTGAGCAGATTGCTGTGCAACTTTTTCTGCTTCAAAAATTCTTTCAGCAAATAAATCTTTAATTTGTACAATCTCATCGGTCGGTAAGTTTTGTGGCGCTAAAAGATGGTCTACATAAAATCGGTATCCTTTCTCAGAAGGAACACGCCCAGAAGAACTATGCGTTTTTTCAATAAATCCTAGTTCCTCTAGATCAGCCATTTCATTTCGAATAGTAGCTGAACTAAACGTAATTTCATTTTTCTTAGCCAACGTCCTCGACCCCACTGGTTGCGCTGATCCAATAAAGTCATCAATAATTGTTTGTAAAATTAAGAGCTGACGTTCCGTAAGCATCTCATCATCACCTCTGTTAGCACTCTTTGTCTTCGAGTGCTAAATCTATTAATAACTTACCAAAATTGACATTCAATTGTCAACGGAAACGTCACGAAATAATGAAACTTTTTCACGTTTATGGAACATTTAATCAGTCAATCAAAAATGACTGGAACACTTCATTCCCCAATAATTTTCCTTTTCGTGTTAAACGCACATATCCATCTCTCTCTTCAAGCAATCCTTGTTCTTGATTGCTTTGTAACTGCTTCGCGAAAACTTGATCCATCTCCACATTGAATTTCTTTTGGAACTCTATCTTGGAAACACCTTTTGTTTTTCGAAGTCCTAAAAACAACTCTTCTTCCATTTTTTCTTTCTCAGTCACTTCATGAACATCTAAATAAGGAAAGCCTGTTTCATCAATTTTCGTGAAATATTGCTTGAGCGGCCCTACATTTTGGATACGTTCCCCATTTACATAACTATGCGCTCCAGCTCCAAACCCATAATACTCTTCATTATTCCAGTATGTGAGATTATGTCTACTTTCATTATCACCTTTTGAGAAGTTGCTAATTTCATACTGGCTATAACCATGTTTCTCCATTTCATCCATTACCATTTCATACATTTTCGCTTCATGGTCTTCACCCGGAAGTCTCAACTTCCCTTTATTCATTAAGTTATAAAAGACTGTTTTCGGTTCCACAATTAATGAATATGCTGAGAAATGTTGTACACCAAGCGTAAAGGCAATGTCTAATGTTTCTTTTACATCTTCTATCGTCTGTCCTGGCAAAGCATAGATAATATCTACATTAATATTTGTAAAGCCCACTTCCTGCGCTTCTCGAATTGCTACAAATGCATCTTCCCTCGTATGTTTACGCCCAATCTTCTCAAGTAGCTCATCACGAAACGTTTGCACACCAAAACTAATTCGGTTTACTCCACCTTCTAGTAATAAGTTCAACTTCTCTTTCGGTAAGTCGCCTGGATTCGCTTCAAACGTTAATTCACAATTCGGAGCAAACGGACGCAAACGACGATTAATGATATCGAGTAGTTTTTTTGTTTGCTCCATATTTAATGCTGTCGGCGTTCCTCCACCAACAAAAATCGTTTTCATACTATCAAACGGTACTTTTTGAACCGTGTTTATTATTTCTTTCTCTAAATACTCTAAATATTGATCTACCGGCTGGCGTTCAATAAACACTTTATTAAAATCACAATAGTGACAAATATGCTGACAAAATGGAATATGAATATATGCAGCTTGTACCAAATATAACTCCTACCTTTCTAAAAAGAAAACCTCCGCGCTCCGGAGGGTCCTTTACTTTTATAACGTGTTACGAATTTGTTCCATTCGCATTTTTCCCCAATCATACATCATTTCAACGATTGGCAAAAGCGACATACCTAATTCCGTCATATAGTACTCAACTCGCGGAGGGATTTCCGGGTATACTGTTCGATCAATAATCCCATCCTCCATCAACTCTTTTAATTGATTCGACAACACTTTATGAGAAATGCTCGGGAATAGTCGCTGTAATTCACTAAAACGATGAGGCCCTTCCACACCGAGATGCCACAATATCACAACTTTCCACTTTCCGCTAATAATAGAAAGCGTCAGTTCCTTTTCACAATTAAAATTACCATTCTGTATTTTCTCTCGAATATCTTTTCGAATATTTTCGGACATTAATAATCTCCTAACTCTATATCAATCACTAAAAAGCTCTCTCACTATTGTAAATGAGAGATGATAAGATGTCTAAAAAGTACTTAGCATATAAAAAAGAAGCCGAACGAACGGCTTCTACTTTTATCACAATTGGTGCGGGCTAATAATTAGCGAAGAATAGAAAAATCCCCACTAATTATAGTTTCACTCTATTAGTTATCATCCATTTTCAGTACAGCCATGAATGCTTCTTGCGGCACTTCTACAGAACCAACAGACTTCATACGTTTTTTACCTTCTTTTTGCTTATCAAGAAGTTTACGCTTACGAGAAATGTCACCACCGTAACATTTTGCAAGTACGTTTTTACGCATCGCCTTGATTGTAGAACGAGATACGACTTTATTTCCGATAGTCGCCTGAATTGGCACTTCAAACTGTTGTCTTGGAATTAATTTCTGTAATTTCTCTACAATTACTTTACCACGTTCATACGCTGAATCACGATGTACAATAAATGATAAAGCATCCACTTGTTCATTATTTAAAAGAATATCCATTTTCACAAGTTTAGATGGTTTATAACCAATTAACTCGTAGTCAAATGATGCATATCCTTTCGTATTTGATTTCAATTGATCGAAGAAATCATATACGATTTCTGATAACGGGATTTCATATGTCAATGTAACACGTGTTTCATCTAAATATTGCATATCAATAAACGTTCCACGTTTCCCTTGGCAAATTTCCATTACAGCTCCAACATAGTCATTCGGAACCATAATTGCAGCCTTCACAAACGGCTCTTCTACACGATCGATAGACTGTGGATCTGGCATATTAGATGGATTATCAACAATAAGATCTTCACCGCTTGTTAAATACACTTTATAAATAACGCTTGGCGCTGTTGTAATTAAGTCAATCTTGAATTCACGTTCAATACGTTCTTGAATAATCTCCATGTGAAGCAGCCCTAAGAAACCACAACGGAAACCAAAACCTAAAGCTTGAGATGTTTCAGGCTCAAATTCAAGAGCAGAATCATTCAATTCTAGTTTTTCTAACGCATCACGTAAGTCGTTATAACGCGCAGAATCGATTGGATATAAACCACAGAATACCATTGGGTTTAATTTACGATATCCTTTTAACGGCTCTCCAGCCGGACGTTTCGCATGTGTAATCGTATCACCAACACGTGTATCGCCTACATTTTTAATAGACGCTGCCAAGAAACCTACATCACCTACTGTTAACTCGTCACGTTGCGTTGTTTTTGGTGTGAACACACCTACTTCTGTTACTTCAAATTCTTTTCCAGTTGCCATCATACGTACTTTATCGCCAACTTTTACCGTTCCATTTACAACACGGATATATGCAATTACACCGCGGTACGGATCATATAAAGAATCGAAAATCATACATTGTAACGGTTCTTCTGAATCACCTGTTGGAGCTGGTACCTTTTCAACGATTTGTTCTAAAATATCTTCAATACCAATGCCAGCTTTCGCTGAAGCAAGTACAGCTTCCGATGCATCTAAACCAATTACATCTTCTACCTCTTGACGTACGCGTTCTGGGTCCGCACTTGGTAAGTCGATTTTATTAATAACTGGTAAGATTTCCAAATTATTATCAAGCGCTAAATATACGTTCGCTAATGTTTGCGCCTCAATTCCTTGCGCTGCATCCACAACAAGAATTGCACCTTCACAAGCCGCTAAACTACGAGATACTTCGTACGTAAAGTCGACGTGTCCTGGAGTATCGATTAAGTGAAGAATATACTCTTCACCGTCTTTCGCTTTATACGTTAGTTGTACTGCATTTAATTTAATTGTAATACCGCGCTCACGCTCCAACTCCATAGAGTCAAGCAATTGCGCCTTCATTTCGCGCTGTGCCAACGCGTTTGTTTTCTCCAAAATACGGTCTGCCAACGTTGATTTCCCGTGGTCAATGTGAGCAATGATGGAGAAGTTACGAATTTTCGACTGTCTTTTTGCTCTTTCTTCTTTATTCATCTATGTTCTCAACTCCTAATAGTCTCGCCAATATACACTAGCACTGATTATATCAATAGAGCAGCAAAGATTCAATGAAAACTCGTGCTGCTTACAATACAAATCACTCTATCTATATCTTATGCGAACAAACCATAAGAGACAAACCTTTTTCAAATTAAAAGACAGCTCTCTTACAAACATAAGACAACCGTCCTTCCCGCTACCCTTAACTAAAAATTCCTTTTATTGCCCCAACAACTATATCCGTTCCAAACTTTGTCATATCACGAGCAACACTTGCTATCGCCATACCGATACCTTCTACAACATTAAAACTTCTTAAGCTTTCTAACTGTTTTTGTTTTTCAATAGCCGAAAACGTCTCTCTCGAAATTTCCGATTCAGCCCCAGCGCCTTCTGTTCCTGTCATATGAGCAATTTGTTCATATGACAGCTGACGATACCCCTTCATACTTTTCAGACCATGATTAGCGAGTCCCACTCCAGCTATCATCATAAGCAAACATAAGACTGTACCGCATATACATAACAGCGTAAATTGACTCAAACTATTTCTGCCTTTTTCCATCAATGTGTATATGCCCCTGTATTATCTTGATCAATCTGATGATGCAGCGCTGCATTTAAACCACTTGCTATTACATTTGCCATATCCTCAATAAACGCATCTACTTCTTTTGGGGTTACCATTAAATTATGACCAAGAGGCGATAACACTTCATAAATCAACTTTCTCTTTTCTTCTTCTTCTAACGTACCAATAGCTCCTAAAAACATATTTCGACTCTTTTCATCCGGCATATCTTCTTCTGTTAGTTTTTTCTTTTCTCCAAATGAAAATCCTGCTGGTAATAAAGACCGTGACGGCTTATGTCCCTCTTTCATCTCTCTTCCAAAGTGCTTCAAAATAAAATCGATCGTATCACTCGTAATAGAAACTGCGTCTACTACAGTTGGAACACCAATCGCAATAACAGGAATTCCTAATGTTTCTTTACTTAGTTCCTTACGCTTATTCCCAACACCAGATCCTGGATGAATTCCTGTATCAGAAATTTGTATCGTACTATTTACTCGTTCAATAGAACGCGCAGCTAATGCATCAATTGCGATGACAAAGTCTGGTTTTGTCTTCTCAATAATTCCGTAAATGACATCGCTCGTTTCAATCCCTGTAATTCCCATTACCCCTGGACGAATCGCACTAACAGGTCTAAACCCTTCTTCCACACTTTCAGGCTGCAATTTAAACAAATGTCTCGTCACCAATACGTTCTCTACAACTATCGGTCCGAGTGCATCCGGCGTTACATTCCAATTCCCAAGCCCGACGATTAAACAACTCGCTTCTTTTGAAACTCCAACCTCTTCTAAGAAATAAGAAAATTCTTTTGCAAAAATACGCTCTACCTTTTGCTGAAGTTCCGTATCTTGTTGTCGTATACCTTGCACCTCAAGAGTTAAATAATTCCCAGGTTTTTTCCCCATCGACTCAGATGCAATTTCATCAATAGTTACTTTTGTAATTGTAACTCCCTCTTCTTTCCTCTCTTTTACAATTACTCCTTGTATCCCTTTTTGTTCTTCTTGGCGCTCTTGCAGCATTTGGTGCGCCTCTACAGCAAGGTCAGTTCTAACACTATATTTACTTAAATCTAATGGTTCTTTCATCGTATCTCCTCCGTAATTCATAGTAAATATCGTTAGATTTCCCCAAGTTATATTAGGTCATTCTTTCCTTTACGTGAAATTTCATTGATATACTATTGCAATTCTCTTCACCGTTTGATAAAATATCACTTGTTCTATGTAAGAATCGAGTCATTCGATTGCACCAGGGAGGTGAAAAGTATGGCAAACATCAAATCTGCTATCAAACGCGCTAAACTTAGCGAAGAGCGTCGTTCACATAACGCTTCTATCAAGTCTGACATGCGTACTGCTGTTAAAACTGTAGAAGCTTTAGTTACTAATAACGATCTTGAAAATGCTAAAGAAGCTTTCAAAACTGCTTCTAAAAAACTTGACAAAGCAGCTCGTAAAGGTCTTATCCACCAAAACGCTGCAGCTCGTCAAAAATCTCGCTTAGCGAAACAAGTAAACGCGTAAGGCGTTTAAAAAACGATCCATTCGGATCGTTTTTTATATACACAAAAAAGTTCACGTACTAAGTACGTGAACTTTTTTGTGTCACTACATATGATTTAACCGCATTAAGAAAAACTCAAGCACAAGTTTCTTATCCATCTTTCCAGTCTTCATACTATAATCAGCTTCCGCTAATTCTATAATAACTTTTTTTAATTCTTCAAAAGAGAAAAATTTCGTTTGATTCATCGCCAACTTTACCCGGTACGGATGCACACCAATATGGGAAGCAATTTGATTTTGTCCGTAACCACGCTGTTGCAACTCTTTCACTTGATGTAGCAAGCGGAACTGACTTACTAATAACGCGAGCAGCTTAATTGGTTCTTCCTGCTGTGTAAATAATCCGTCTAAAATTTGCATCGCACCAGCGATATCTTTTTTTACCACTTTTTCCGTTAAAGCAAACACATTTTGCTCAACAGATTTCGGCACAAGTTCCGTGACAAGTTTTGGCGTAATTTCTCCGCCCATACCGACGTATAACGTTAACTTGTCCATTTCCTTCGCCAACATTGTTATATTACTTCCCACAAGCTCTAACAACAAACTAACAGCTGCATTATCAATATGCACATGCACCTCATCCGCACGAGAAACAATCCACTTCTGAACATCCTGCACTTGCATCGTATTTGCTTCTATTACATCCGCTGTTTTCTTTAGTAGTTTTGTAATTTTTTTTCGTTCATCTAATTTTTCATAAGGCGCAACAAAAACAAGAATAGAAAAAGGAGATGGCTCCCCAATATATTCTTCTAAAATTTTTATATTTTGTTCTAATTTTTCTTTTTGTGCCGTTAAAAATAATGGTGATTTTATTAATATAACTTTACGCTCTCCAAAAAAAGGAAGCGTACGCGCATCCTCAACTACATCTTCTAAATACACTTCTTCCAAATCGTATGTCACAACATTAAACTCTCGATCTTCCTCTTCAAGCGCTTCCGTTGTAATAAGTTTTATCGTTTCATTTATAAAATAGGCTTCCGTTCCATACAGTACATACAACGGAGCGAACTGTTTCTTTTTAATCTTCTTATGTATATCACTCATATTTTTTCCTACTCCCTAACTTGGCAATATATATTTATACTAATGCCCTAGCTTTTGTTTTACAAGTACAAAGGGACGGGCTTTATACCCCGCCCCTTTATTTATATAAAACGCCACGCAATAAGCCCCGGATTTCTTATTGGTGTGCGGTAATCACCTTCCCTTTATTATTTACAATAATAATCTTAGTATAAGTGCCAACTGTTAACATGATTGGAAATGAAAAATTCACGCTACTTAGCTAACTAGAAGAAGTGTACAAATACTCTATTTCGCTTCACATGGAAATTGTAGATTTTTTTCTGACAATATTTTATACTAAAATGGAATGTTGGGGAGGGATTCTAAATGAATGATTTTGAACAAAACGTTCAAAGTAAACGCAATGACGCTATTGATTCAGGGGTAGGATTTATCGTCTCATTTGGTTTTTTCGCAACACTTTTCATTATTGCAACTGTTATTAAATTCATCGGTTCTTAAAGGCTGCTGCTTAATGGCAGTCTTTTTTTCATCTTCTATGTGTTTCATCATATGTGATTTTACTTTGAAAGGTTCCTTTTTCTCCATTAAAAACATAGGAAATAGAACCTTGCTTATCCGTACGCCATATATCAATACCCATCTTCTCAAAACGCTCTATAACTTCCTTATGCGGGTGCCCATACCTATTACGCTCCCCCACAGAAATAATCGCTACACTAGGCTGTACAAGGCTTAAAAAAGGGTCTGTAGATGATGTTTTACTCCCATGGTGTGCAACTTTTAAAATATTAGCCCGCAAATCAGGATATGTCGATACTATAAACTTTTCTCCTTCTTCTTCTAAATCACCCGTAAATAGCCATGTTAGTCCTCCTAGTCTGGCCCATAGTACAATCGAAGAGTCATTTTCTCCCTTTTCTTTTCCTTTTGGAGCTAATACGAAAAATTCCGCTTCATTTACCCTCCAACCTTCCCCTTCTCCTACTACACTTATCTTCATGCTCTTTTCTAACGCCTTTTTCTTCACCAATCTTTCCAATACAGCATCTTGTTCCTTTCTCCCAAATACAACTTCTTTTACAATCATAGATGACAGCAAATCCAGCGCAGCACCTATATGATCCGTATCTCCATGCGTTACAATTAATTTATCAATCGTTTTTATACCTTCTTTTTGTAAAAAAGGAACAATAATATCATGCCCAACAGAAAATTCATGCTTTTTCTGTTGCCACGCTTCCTTCTTGACAGGAAGGGCTCCACCTGTATCAATAAGATAAACCTCTTTATCGTACGGGAGACGAATTAATATTGCATCTCCCTGTCCAACATCAAGAAATGTAACACTCCCACTTTCGCGAAAATATGGATATACATAATGACAAGTACTAATAAAAAGAAATACACCCACGACTATGCACAAAAATTTTTTCGTTATTACTCTTTCCCAAATCACAAATATACTAACGATACTAAAACAATATATAGCCACAAGAAGTAAAGGAGTTTGACCAAAAGTAAGTCGGATGAAAGGGAAACTTTCACAGTAACTTAGAAAATCATTAGAAATGGTTAAACATAATGAAAGTACATATGCAATTCCTTTTGCGAAAAATGGAATAACCGGCATACATATAAGAATAATAATGCTACACGGCAATACAATAATGGATAGAAAAGGAACATATATAAGATTGAGGAAAATACTATAAGGAGAAAAATAACCAAAATGATATAACAAGATGGGGGTACTAGCGAGCTGTGAAATTATAGAAATGTAAATAGAATTTCGAACTACTCCATTACTACGCCCTAATAATATCGGCGCAGATAGTAGTAAAGCAAAACTACCTACAAATGAGAATTGAAATCCAATGTTGAAAAGAAGATACGGATCGTATATAAGCATACATATAGCTGTTATACTTAAGGCGTCTAGACTAGATAAGCGAATAGAGCACATGAAAGCTACTAACAATAAAACTCCTGTTATAGAAGCCCTCACAACAGATGGCGATGCCCCAGCTATGATCATATACAGTGGAATGCAAACTATAAGGCATACTGTTGCTGTCTCTTTCGTCACACCGCTTCTTAGTAAAACAAAATACATTATAACCATTAATAATACGATATGCGACCCTGAAATTGCCAACAAATGTATAAGACCAAATTGTTGATATTGCTCTTCTACTTCAAACGTCATTTGTTGTCGATCTCCAAATAATAATGCGTTCATAAATGCACCTGATTGTTCTGGGAACATTTCTGTAACTTTCGAGATTGTTTGTTGCCTGAGAAGGAAAATCCATTGCACGAGTGACAACGATGTTTTTTGACATTCAGAAATGTATGTCACATCAAATATAAAATGTATTTTTTGCTGAAATAAATAATTACGATAATCAAAGACATGAAAATTCCGGGCAGTTTGTGGTTGTTTCACCTCCCCTTTAAATGTACACGATATACCTGCATGTAATTGTTGCAACTGCTTCTTTTCCGAAGCAGATTGTATTTTATAGTTTAACTGCACTAAGTTTTTATTCTGATCTTCAATTTGAAAAGAGAGACGATCCCCATTAATTAGAGGTGTATTTTGCACGACCCCTCGTGTAACTTCGTAGGGCTCCCCTAGCGGCTTATTTCGACTCTGAACATACGTGGTGTACATAGCGCCACTAAAACACGCTATCATACAAAATATGAAGGTTTTACGCGAAGTACGATATAAACAAAATAAAACATAACAAACGAAACAACAAGCAGTCAACAAATGCAATGCGGAAAAGGTAATTGCAATCCCAATTATAAACGAGATTGCAACATAGCCCCATTGTCCATTCAACTCATACTCACTCCTTATAGCATCATTTTCGCTTTAGTGAATACACGCTGTAATTCTTCCATTGATAAATTATCTTTTTCTAAAGCTGCGAATAATTCCTTTAGCTGCAAATGACGCTCTTGTTCCTCTAGCGATGTAATATCATATTCTAGCGGAACGTGCTTCACTGTTACACTCGCTTGTTCAAATAACTCTACGGCATACGGATGATTTTTATAATCCTGTGCATAATAAACTGCTGTAACACCACTTTGAATAATCGCCTTACAGCACTGCAAACAAGGAAAATGTGTGACATAAATTTCCGCTTCCTCTGTTTTTGCACCAAACTTCGCACATTGCAATAAAGCATTCATTTCCGCATGAATTGTACGAACGCAATGATTATCAATGACATAGCAACCATCGTCTATGCAATGTACACCACCCTTAATTGAGCCGTTATATCCACCAGCAATAATTCGTTTATCACGAACGATTGTCGCTCCTACCGCAAGCCTTGTACATGTACTACGTAAAGATAGTAGATGGCTTTGCGTCATAAAATATTGATCCCATGAAATTCGTTCCATATTTTTCACCTTCTTTTTTGTCTAATTGTAGTGTAGCGAAAAAAGAAAAACTTCGTCAATCTTTTACGGAATAATAATTTGATCTTTTATTTTCTCTAAAGACTTCGCACCAATCCCATCAATCTCCAATAAATCATCTATTTTCTGAAACGGGCCGTGTTCTTCTCGATATTTCAAAATACTTTCTGCCTTCCGAGAACCAATGCCTGTAATTTTTTCAAGTTGCTCTTTAGAAGCTGTATTTATTTGCACTTTACCCTCGCTTTTTGAAAAAGTAGCCCCTTCTTGCATTGGCTCATTCTTGTTAGGAACATAAAGAAGCATTTGGTCTTGGACCATTTGTGCCAAATTCACTTTCTTCATATCTGCATCCGGCAACAAACCACCAGCTTTTTCAACTGCCTCCTTCACCCGGTCCCCTTCCTTCATTTCATACACACCTTCTTTAAAAACCGCCCCTTTCACATCAATTATAATTATTTTTTTCTGCTCCTTTGTATCCAATACTTTCGGTTTAATTTTTTTCTCCACATCTTTCGCTTGAACTTCCGTTGTAATGAGCGTTTGCTCTGTATGCTGATTCGTTTTCCAGAAAAAAAGAAAAATGATAGTTCCAATAATAGCTACTAATCCCAACCATTTTTTCGGAAAATCCCACATCATTTTACACCTCTAATCATAAATTTATAACATCATTCATATTGTTTAGGAGAAAGCTGTTACGAAGGAGGGATGAAACATTGAACATAGGAATTATAGGGACAGGGAACATGGGGAATATACTAATCGATGCATTTTTAGAAACCCGTGCTGTCAAACCTTCGTGCCTTACTATTATTAATCGGACGCCTGCCAAAGCATATCATATAAAAGAAAAATACCCTTCTGTTCATATAGCCAAAACAATCCAAGAGGTAATCGAACAATCCCAGCTTATTTTCATTTGCGTAAAACCGATAGATATATACCCTATTCTACAAAAATACGCTGAACATTTTTCAGACGAAAATTGCTTAGTTTCTATCACAAGCCCCATATCTCCATCACAATTAGAAACAGTTATACCTTGCCACGTCGCTCGTATCATTCCAAGCATCACAAACCGCGCCTTATCCGGCGCATCACTATTTACATTTGGAAATAACTGCTCTCTAGAATGGCAACAAAAACTACTTCGTCTATTCAAAAACATTTCTACTCCCCTTGTTATAGAAGAAGATATAACGCGCGTTTCATCTGATATAGCAAGCTGCGGCCCTGCTTTTTTTAGTTATTTATTACAATGTTTCATTAACGCTGCTGTAGATAAAACAAATATTACACATGAAGAAGCCACTACTTTAGTAAGTGAAATGGTCATTGGAATGGGGAAATTACTTGAAAAAGAAATTTTCACATTACCTACTTTACAAGAAAAGGTATGCGTTAAAGGCGGTGTTACAGGAGAAGGTATTCGTATTTTAGAAGAGCACGTTGGGGATATGTTTCATAAATTAATCGAACGGACACATGAGAAATTTGATGAAGATTTAAAATGCGTTGAGCAGCAATTCAATAAACACACATAATAAATACGCCATCATAATCCCAAACCCTTTTTATTAACACTTATCTTTTTCATGCTACATTTCCACTAAAACTAGCATTTTTACACTTTACACATATCATCTTTTTATTTTTCTAGAACTAAAACTACATCTTTTTTATAAAACAAAAGCAACCTTATCGGTTGCTTTTGTTTTATCCATTCTTCTTCGCCATAAAAAAGATGCGCTCTGTTTGTTCTGTCACTTCAATTCGTTCAAAGTCACCTGTGACGCGAAGTACTGTAAACCCAGCTTCTTCAAGCCATTTTGTTAACACTTCAACCGAATATGCACGCTGCACGTGACATTCGTCAAAACGATGATACACATCTTCTTCTGAATCTTGTACAAAGAATGTCAAATCATGTTCCACACTATCTGATTCTTCTCCAGGGAAGCAGTTCCAAATAAGTGATATTTCTTCGCCGTTCACTGTATATGTTTCATTTTGAAATACGTGATGTATTTTATATAAAGAGTGTACATCAAATAAAAACAAGCCATCCTGACGTAAATGGTGGAAAACTCTTCTAAATGTCTCTTGCACTCCATCTTCTTGCAATACATAATTTAATGAGTCACAAAAGATTGTCACACAATCAAATTCACCAGGAACATCGAGTTCTCTCATGTCTTGTTGGTAAAAAGGAATAAAATAACCTTCCCCTCCCAATTTTTGCTGTGCGACAGTTAACATTTCTTCCGAAAGATCTACACCAATTAAATCATAACCTTTTCGCACAAGCGGAAGTGTTACGTTACCAGTTCCACATGCTACGTCAAGAATTTTTGCCTCTTTCATAGATGCCTGTTGCAAACTTTCCTCTGTGAATTCCACCCATTTATCATAAGGGACATCATTCATCAGTTCGTCATACAGCAAAGCAAATTGTTCGTATTTCATTGATCTAGCTCATCTGCAATATCTTCACGCGGCACATCGCCCCATAGACGCTCTAAATTATAGTGATTACGCTCGTCTTTATGGAATACATGAGCAACCACATCACCAAGGTCTACTAAAACCCAACGCGCTTCATCAAAACCTTCCATACGTTGTACGTTAATCTCGAACTCATGTGCCTTCGCTTTAATTTCACGTGCAATTGCTTGTACTTGCTTGTCTGAATTTCCGTGACAAATAATAAAATAGTCCGCAATCGGTGAAATACCTTGCATATTTAGTACAACCATATCTTCTGCTCTCTTATCATCAGCTGCTTTTGCCGCTAATACTAATAACTCTTTATCTTTCATTTATTAATTTCCTCCTTGATAACTGCATTGTATGTTTGGAATGTTAATGGATAAATCGTTTGATCTTTTTCCATTAAAAATTGAATTGTTCGCTTTAAAGCAAACAGTAAAGCTTGATTTATATCTTTATATGCGAGTTTCCTCGCTTCTTCCACACCCGGAAACTTACGTCCTGGTTCAATGTAATCTGCTACATAAATAACTTTATCTAACATTGTCATTTTTTCATGACCACTTGTATGATATGTAATAGCTTGTAGAATTTCAGGATCAGTAATGCCTACTTCTTTTTCTACTAAGTATGCCCCAACAGGTGCATGCCATAACTCTTTGTTATAGTGCAGTAGATCCTTCGGCAAAGCTTCTCTCTTAATAATCTCTTCCATTTCTGGAATCGCTCTACATTTTGCATAATCGTGAAATATAGCAGCCGTCTCTGCCTTTTTCTCATCTACACCATATAACCGGGCAAGTTCAATCGCTGTTTCCATTACACCAACCGTGTGTATATAACGTTTTTCATGCATTTGTTGTTTGACAATACTAAGTGCTTCATCACGATTCATACAGCCCATTCCTCTCGATATATACCCGTACTTTTTCGGGGAGTAAATATTTGCACGTTTTCTTCGTCATATATCTCTCACGTAACAGAGAAGAAGAAACTGCAAACTCCGGAATTTCCACTTTTACGATATCATAAGGCGTATGTAATGTATAACCTGGTCTTGCAACTCCAACGAAAGTCACAAGCTTAAGTAACTTTTCAATGTTATACCACTTCGGCAAATACTCAACCATGTCTCCGCCAATAATAAAGTGAAACTGCACATCCGGATACTTCTCCGTTAATTGTACCATAGTGTCGTACGTATAAGATGGGCCTTCTCTGTCTAGCTCTTCTAAACAAATTGAAAAGTATGCTTCTTCCTCAACCGCTATTTGCAGCATGTTTAATCGACTTTTCACACTCGTAATGTTACGTCCTTGCTTGTGCGGTGGAATCTGATTCGGCAAAAACCATACCTCTTCCAACCCTAAAGCATGATACACTTCATTTGCAATTAACAAATGCCCATTATGAGGCGGATCAAACGTGCCACCAATAATGCCAATTTTTCTCAAAAGAAACACTCCTTCCTTTTACATACAGCAACTCTCCCCATAAATATTCGAAGAGAGCCCACTGTTAATAAAAGTTCAATTGGTTTCGCTTTCTACATATCAAGCGTCCATTACCAAATAACTCACGTATATCTTTTATCGAGGAAGCTTAATCTGCTTATTTTCTCTTGATTCTTTGTATAAAACAATTGTGCTTCCGATTACTTGAACGATTTCAGCTCGTGCACCTTGTGCAAGCTCTTCTGCAACTTCACTACGGTCAAATTCACAGTTTTGTAATACGCTCACTTTAAATAGTTCACGAACTTCTAATGCTTCTCCAATTTGTTTCACCATATTTTCATTCACGCCACCTTTTCCAACTTGAAAAATCGGTGTTAAATGATGTGCCTTTGCACGTAAAAATCTTTTTTGTTTTCCTGTTAACATATAATTAGCCTCCAAGCTCTCTCATTACTAATTGTTTCATTCTATCAATATTCGGCACACATCCTGTCCACATTTCAAATGCAAGTGCACCTTGATAAACGAACATATCGATTCCATTTTGAATTATTGCACCTTGTTCTTTCGCATCGCCTAAAATTTTCGTCTCAAATGGATTATAAATAATATCAGAAACAATCGTTCCTTGTTTCAACGAACGAATTTCCAGCGGCGTATACTCAACATGTGGATGCATGCCTATCGTTGTTGTTTGGATGATAATATCATATTCCCCTTGATTTTCTGCTGCGCATTCTAACGATAGAGCATGCGAATTAACATTTGCCATGCACCCAGCAATAAGATTTTCCGCCTTATCTCTCGTACGATTAGCAATATCAATTTCTTTCACACCTACATCTGCAAGCGAGAAGTAAATAGCTCGACTAGCACCACCTGCACCGATTAATAAAATACGTTTCTCTTGAAGTGGATCTTCACTAATTGACTGCAAGGCACGAACAAAACCAATTCCATCTGTATTATACCCAATCAATTTTCCATCTCGATGAACTACTGTATTTACCGCACCGATTTGCCTTGCTAGCGGGGCAACCTCATCCAAGTACTCCATAATTGCAACTTTGTGCGGAGTCGTTACATTAAATCCTGAAATACCTAATGCTTTCAAACCTTTTACTGCTTCCCCTAGTGCTTCTTCTTCTACAAGAAACGCATGATAATGGGCATCCATATTCAAGTGTTCAAATGCATCGTTATGCATAACGGGTGATAATGAATGTCCAATTGGATTTCCGATTACACCATATAATTGTTTCATAAATCCCTCTCCATATTAAATTAAAGATTTACGTAATGAAACACTTACTCCCTTTGGTACATGAGCAACAATTTTCGCTCCTGATTCATTTACAGTAACCCAGCCCAATCCAGAGAATACAACATCCGTTTTTGGCTCACGAATATTAAATTCATATTTCACAAACTCAGGCATATTTTCTAATTCTTCTGGTGTCGGTGGATTCAATAATTCTCCAGCGTGTCTTTCGTACAATTCATCAGCCTTTTCAAGCTTTGTACGATGGATTGTTAAACGGTTTGAGAAATGACAAGTAAATGCACGACGGCCTCCACTTACATAATCAAATCGTGCTAATCCACCAAAGAATAATGTTTGTTCTTCATTTAATTGGAATACCATTGGCTTAACTTCTGTAGTCGGTGTAATAAGCTTCAAGCTTTGTTTCCCAACATAGTGCGCCATTTGATGATGGTTAATAATACCTGGTGTATCGTATAAAGATGACGTTTCGTCTAATGGGATATCAATTAAATCAAGCGTTGTTCCTGGGAAATGTGATGTTGTAATTACATTCTCAGTCTCATCACTAAACTCTTTAATCATACGATTAATAAATGTTGATTTACCAACATTCGTACATCCAACAACATAAACATCTTTACCTTCGCGATAATACTCAATTGCATCAGCAAGTTCAGTAATTCCTTGTCCTTTAGCTGCACTAATCAAAAAGACATCTTCTGGTTTTAAACCAAGTTGCTTTGCACTATAGCGCATCCAATGTTTTACTTTATCATGCTTAACTGACTTTGGAATTAAGTCAGCCTTATTCCCTACAAGTAATACTTTATTGTTCCCTACAAAACGATGTAAGCCCGGTAACCAGCTACCATTGAAATCGAAAATATCTACGATTTTAACCACTAGTGCGTCTGATTGTCCAATTCCATTCAAAATACGAAGGAAATCATCATCTGTTAAAGATACATCTTGAATTTCGTTATAATGTTTCAAACGAAAACAACGTTGGCAAATTACTTGTTCTTTTTCTAAAGATGATGCAGGAGCGTATCCTACTTCATTTTTATTTTCTGTTTGAATTTCTACACCGCAACCAATACATTTAATTGTTTCAGTCAAACTTTATTCCTCCCAGTTAATTAAGCCTTTTTTCTTCATGTTTCTCATAATTCTTCGTTCAATTTTTCGATTAAAGCGTGTCACCAATCCGTCCGTTTGCGCTACCGGTACAACTAAAATTGTATGAAGTCCCACTCGATTTCCGCCGAGCACATCCGTTAGTAACTGATCTCCAATTACTACAACTTCATCTGGCTGCAGGTGCATCTCGTGTATCGCACGCTTAAATGCGCGAACAAACGGTTTGCGTGCACTATGAATAAACGGAATACCTAATGGATCAGCGAAGTCTTTAACGCGTTGCTCGTTATTATTTGAAACGACCGTTACTTGAATATCGTTTTCTTTCATTTTCAAAAACCACTCTTCAAGCTGTGGTGTTGCGTTTGGACGATCCCATTCAATTAAAGTGTTATCTAAATCAGTGATAACTCCTTTAATTCCACGTTTTTTCAAATCTTCTGCTTGAACATGATATACATTTTTCACATATTCATTTGGTAAAAATAACTTCAATTTCTTTCACCTCTTTGAGGATTTTTCATAAAATTTTTCGACAACATTTTTCGATAGATAACCTGTGGATAAACTTGTACACACTTTCCACGCTAATTTTTCAGTCAATTCGGAATTTACTAACATTCTATACACATTTTATCCACTGAGGTATGTGGATAACCTCTTGTTTGTGACTGTCATATTTTTTTGGTACATTAAATGCAACAACGAATCAATCCTTATATTATTAGGAGGTGACTCACCTTGAAAACAAAACATATGGAACAGTTATCTACTGATTTACTCACTGAGTCTTATTATAAAGCAAAAGAACTAAAATTAAATCCCGACTTCATTTTACTTATAAAACAAGAAATTATTAGACGCTCGTTAGAGGACAAGCTCGTCAAATCTTCTTGAGTACATATAGATTGCTGATTGACCTGTAAAAAGAGCCATCCTGCGATGGCTCTCGAATAAACAAGTACTCCCATCTAGGGGATTTCTTCATTAAGCATCTTTGTCCACATTTCTTAATTAGAGCTTCATAAGTATATTATAAAATCTTTTCTTTACTTATGAGATACTCGGGTTGCAATTTTTTCACCAAGACGCAGCTCTTGCCCACTTGTCAATTCCTGCACTGCTTTAATCATATCTTTTTCAAATAATAAAACAACTGTTGAGCCAAATGTAAAGTATGCCATCTCTTCACCTTTTTGAACAGTACTTCTTTCATGAAGGAGCTCGATACTATTAACAAACATAGCACCTACTTTTACAAGCGCCATATGTTCGCCTTCACTATTTACTTCTGTAACAGAGCGATAATTTTTTGACAATGGTTCTTTCCCATACTCCATACCCGCTGCATTTACCGGATATGATTTTCTGCCAAGTACAAATCTTTCAGTCACAGAGCCAGAGAGCGGGCTATGAATACGATGATAATGACTTGGACTCAAATAAATTACCATATATGTACCGCCTGCATATCGCTTTGCACGCTCTTCATTACCTAGCATATCCACAATTGAATAACGCTTTCCTTTTATATTGAATGTTTTTGTATCCTCAATAGGACCTTGATCAGCAAAAACACCATCAACAGGACTAACGATACTCGATGCATCAGTATCAATACTACGCTTTCCTTCTTTTAGCCTACGTGTAAATAAATCATGCAATGTTCGATATTCCTTCAAACCCTTTTCCATCTCATCTTGATTAATTTGAAAAACTTTCGCATACGATGGAATAATGATAGAGCTCAAACGAGATTGTGCAAATTTACGTAATATATAAGAAGTAAAACGACCATTTGTAAGTTCGATCATAAGTCGATATAATGTCCGTCGCAAATTACGAAACCTCCTAATCAGCCTATAACTTTAGTTTCCCCTTCTTTTCTCTCTATATCATATGTAAAATTGGTTCTTATTCCCACATATAGAATGGAGCCGTCTCGTTATACACGAAGAAAAACTAAGTATCATTTTTATTCTTAAATTGTTTAGCACCTTCTAATATTACAGATAGAACCCGCCATTTTCAACAGTGAACATGTATTTCTTCTTAGAACAGCTCGTTTTCTTTCCGTTTTCCCGAAAGAAAAGCAGCCACTTTTAAAGTGTAGCTGCCTACAATATACATTATTCTTTTGCTTTTTTCTCTTTCTCTGCCCTTACAAATTCATGGAACATTTTCATTAAAGCGCGCTTTTCAATTCTTGATACGTAGCTTCTGGAAATACCAAGCGCCTTCGCAATCTCTCTCTGTGTTTTCTCTTTATCAAGCCCCAGTCCAAAACGCTTCACAATTACTTCTTTCTCTCGTTCGTCTAAAATATCGATATACTCTTTAATTTTTTCTAACTCCATACTAAGCTGAATCATATCAATTACATCTTCAGATTCTGATTTTAATATATCAATAAGCGATATTTCATTCCCCTCTTTATCTTGCCCGATTGGATCATGAAGTGAAACATCTTTTTTCGTTTTCTTCAGCACACGTAAATGCATCAAAATTTCATTTTCGATACAGCGTGCTGCATATGTCGCAAGCTTAGTTCCTTTCCCTGCTGAATAGCTTTCAATCGCTTTAATAAGCCCAATGGTACCAATTGAAATTAAATCTTCTGCATCTTCACCAGTGTTTTCGAATTTCTTAACAATATGAGCTACAAGCCGTAAATTATGTTCAATTAAAAGATTTCTCGCTTGAGCATCACCTTGCTCCATTAACTCTAAGTACTTTCTCTCATCATCTGATGATAACGGCTGCGGGAACGCATTGTTCTTCACATAAGAAACAAATACAAACACTTCTCGAACCATATATCCAATTGCGGCGAATAGACTCAAACCTTTCACCTCCGCCAAAATAGTGGTCTTTACTATGTGTATGTGGGCATGAGGTTGTTTGTGTCTGTACGATGTCATTCCACCATGTTTTTAAGCATAATATTTGTCGCAAAAAGCTTCGATACGTATACTTAAACAAAAGATAGGAGAGTGGAATATGAAACATTTCATTACCCTCTTGTTCAGAAGTAGCTTGTAAGAGATGAACTCCTTGTACGCTCTTGCAAGCTGCTTGTACTACAAGGAGGGATTACAAATATGAAATTTGAAAGAACACGCGCTTATACAAGACACCAACGTCAGCGTACAATGCACCGAAAGATGAATATTGCAAAACACGCATGGGGATATACTCCTGAAATTGTCGGTATTTTTGCAAAAGGAAAAGTTCACTGTTCTTGCGGAATGTGTACAACAAAGTGGAGAACAGAAGGACCACCTGCCAGTGTACAAAAGTGGTTATACAAAATTGATGCATGCGAAGAATAATCGTTCTTTCTAAAAAAGGTCTTCTCTCGAAGACCTTTTTCCCTATTTAAAGACTTATTTACTCCAAATCTTTTCCCCAGTGTGGGCATCAATATAACGAATTTCTCGACTACACTCGAAGGGCTCTTTATGATTTTCATCCGTCGTTTGTTTATACAGTAGTTCGTATTTCGTTTCCTCTGCATCATGATCTATAAACCATTCTAATTTAACTCGGATGGCCTCTTGGTATATTTCTAACGCTTTTTCTTTTGTCACTTTTGGTGTTGTTTCATATGTGAGCAATTCTTTTATAAAGTTGCTAGGTTCTCCTGAGTAGTGCATCACAGCACCATTTTCTGTATTGATGTTAATCATAAATTGCATATAGTTTATTGGAATCCCATTCACATATACGGAAAAGGTAAATCTTTCAATCCCATCTTCTGCTTCTTCATGTTCTTCCCAAAGACGAAGATATTGTGTAACATCTGGAATAACTCGTTCTAAAAATTGAAGTGCTTTTTGTAAACATTCTTCTCTAGACAGTATTTGTTTTACTTCTTTATCGTCTGTCAGTTTTATAAAACCAATTAATTCATTGGTTGATTTATCAATCGTAATGCCAACTAAATTATTATATTTTAACATCGGTAAATGCTTTTTAAAGAATTCATTCATTAAATATGGATTCTTTTCTTCTTTCTGTTTTTGCAATTCCTCTTTCGGGACAAATTTTATCCTTATTTCATCTTCGTTTTCCGTCTCATCTACTTTTGTAAAACTTTCTTTATCCCAGTCAAACAAATCGAATATATCATCTTGTCGACTACTTTTTTCTGGCTTGGTAACAGCTACTGTTGGAGGTAATTTATAGTGATCTGGTCCAAACAAATTCTTACCTGTACTTGCATCAATAAACGCATGACTAGGTTCTGGCTCATACACAAGATGGTACCCTTTTATTTCTTCTCCATTTTCATATTTACATGAAGAGTATGTTAAATCTACAAATACAAGTCTCATATCTTGTCTAGCTTTCAAAGCTTCTAAAACGACGTTCTCCTCAACAATTTCAATTGGCCATAACGGTTTTTTCTCTATAGCTTTTTGTCCATTGTAATGAAAATGCACAACATTACCTGAAGGATGCACTCGCACAACACATCCTGTATTCGGCAATGGATATCCATTCACTTCTTGCATATAATTTATTTCTTTCCAACCACGCCAGTCACCCTTAATTGACACATATGTATAAAATTCTAATCTTTCTTCCATATATTTTTTTATACATATATTTGCAATTTCTCTTGCCTTATTCTCCTCTATCGCTTCCTTATCACTCAAAAAATAATTTTCATCATCTATCCTAAATTCAATTAAATTACCAGTATGTCTATTTAATGAAATTTGTATCTGTTTCTCCTCATCCTCTTTATGTTCCCACCATAATAGATGATACGGGTCATCCACTCCTTCTTGATCATCTACAACAAGCCTATATTCATCTGGAATTTCAATAATATGAGCGACTTGCTCTTTTCTATCTTTATCTTTTTGATTCATTATACCTCTCCCTGATTACAATTTAAGGTAATTATAACAAACAAAACCAAAACTCATTAACAAAAAAAGACAAAAAACTGAAACAATTAGTTCATACGAATTTCACATGAATCTATTACTATAAGAATTGTACATAATGAAATTACTAACAATGACGTTTATTCATATATAATTTCATTTGAAAGGGGTTGAAAATATGAAAACTAAATATCGCTTTATGATCTCATCATTTGCTGCTTGCGCCTACATGATTTGGTGTTTAGTATAATAACAACTTCACTTGTAAATAAGAAAAGGTGTGTATATAAATGGAATATAACCAATCAACCGTTAACTACTGGAAAGCTTTTGTATTACCTTATACATTCGCTTTAGAAGAGTTAAAAACTAAATTTGAAATTATGAACCGGGAAGCTCAATTTTTAGAAGACTACAACCCGTTTGAACATATAAAAACAAGACTTAAACAACCCGAAAGTATCATTAGGAAGCTTGAGCGTAAAAACTTATCACCAACAGTTGAAAATGCTCAAACACAATTACAAGATATTATTGGCATCCGTATTACATGTTGCTTTGTAGAAGATATTTACCATTTAAAAGAGGTTATTGAAAATCGTGAAGATATGGAAATTGTAGAAGTAAAAGATTATATTGCTAATCCAAAAGGAAATGGCTATAAAAGTTTGCATATGATTATTAAATATCCATTGTCACTAAATTCTGGTACGAAAGATGTATTTGCAGAAATTCAATTACGTACACTTGCGATGGACTTTTGGGCAAGTTTAGAACATAAACTTTACTACAAATATGAAGGAAACATACCTGATTATTTGAAGGATGAACTACACGATGCTGCTATGAAAGCTGAAGACCTCGATAATAAGATGGCAACAATCCGTCAAGATATTGATGACATTGAAGCATGTTCAAATCAAATATTATTACCACTTTAAAAGGTTCTCTCCTATGAGAACCTTTTTTATTTCTTCTCTATCGTACGAACCTCTTCAATCTTCCACCCTTCGTCTTCTTTTCCAAGTGCATACTGCATTTTCTTCTGAAGAGTAACCCCTCCATCTACTTCTTTTTCCGCCGTTTCAACAATAACAAGCCCACCTTTAAGAGCTTTCATATTCATATGTTCCAATTCTATTTTCTTATTTCCCTTTTGAAATGCCGCTTCCTTTTGTGTTTTTAAGTCTTCAGCACTAGGCATCTTCTTTGAAAATAACTCCATATGTTCAGCAAGATTTTTTTCATTCGTCGTCCGTACAAATGCCTCAATAACATCTTGAATGGATTTCTCTTCTTCTTTCGTTATATGTACCTTTTCCTCAGTTTTTCCAGCAGATTTTTGTTCTATATTATTCTCTTGAGATTGACATCCAACTAGCAATAATACAAATACTAGAAGGAATCTTAATTTCCCTAAAAAAACTCTCATCTTTCCATCTCCTAAAAAGAAAAGTGAGGCATTTCGCCTCACTTTCATTTATAATTAGCGTCTTCCTTTATTCGGGTCGCCGCCGCCAACGATGTCAAAGACACGTTTAGCTATATTTGTATTCTCCTGAACGCCAGAGAATAAGTATTTACCTGGTCCGAATGCATATACGTTCACATCTTCACCTGTATGTCCACCCGTTGTCCAACCTGTAACCGAACGCTTATTGAAGATATCTTCAATTGCATTATCAATCTTTGTTACATCTTTTGATGGAGCTATATCATTTACAGCTTTAATTTCTTCTGGTGTTAATTGTAGATCAATATACTTTTTCAATGTTTCTTCTACATTTGCACCTTTTACAATCTCATTTGCCATAAAGTCTGGCGTACGTTTCGCAGCTTTAATCGGATCTACTTTAAAGTTATACTCACCATTCGCACCTAAAGATAATCCGCCAGTAGAGTGGTCCGCGGTTGCAACAACTAATGTATTTTTATCTTTTTTCGCAAACTCAATTGCTGCTTTAAATGCTTTTTCAAAGTCTTCCATTTCACTCATTGCACCGACAATATCATTATCATGTCCAGCCCAATCAATTTGACTACCTTCGACCATTAAGAAGAAACCATCTTTATTTTTGTTCAAGCGCTCAATCGCTGCATTTGTCATCTCTTCTAATGACGGTGTTTTATCATTACGGTCAATCATTTTATCTAAACCACCTGGTGCAAATAAACCAAGAACTTGATCACTTTTATCATTTAATAATTGATTACGATCTGTTACATAACTATAACCGGACTTCTTAAACTCTTCTGTAAGATTGCGGTCTTTTCTAACAAAGTTATTGACGCCACCGCCAAGCATGACATCTATTTTATGCTTACCTTTAATTTTCTCATCAAAGTAATCATTTGCAATTGAATCCATATTTTTACGACTAATATCATGTGCACCGAAAGCGGCTGGCGTTGCATGCGTAATTTCAGAAGTTGCAACGAGTCCCGTTGATTTCCCTCTTTCTTTCGCTTGCTCCAATACTGTTTTCACTTCAGCTTTATCATTATCTACTGCAATAGCTGCGTTATATGTTTTTATACCTGCTGACATCGCAGTAGCTGCCGATGCAGAGTCTGTAATATTTTCATGTTCATCTTCCGGATATGTTTTTTGTGTTCCTACAAGATGCTTATCAAATTCTGTAGATTCCATCTCAAATGTTTTTGGATTATCTTTCATATAACGATGAGCTGTCATATATGAAGGTCCCATACCATCCCCAATTAATACAATGACATTTTTAATCTTTGCATTACTTCCGTTCTCATCCGCATTAACCTCACTAGAACGTGTAAAATTCCATGTCGCTATCGAAGTAACCGCTAACGACGCCACAACTGCAAATGGCCATGCTTTTTTTACAAACTTTTTCACTGTCTTGTCCCCCTAATTAGGTTATTCATTTCCCACTATCAAATTTAATAGAAGACTGTTAAGAGAAAATGAGTTATATGTAAATTTTTTATTAACTTATGTAAATTTCAGTTATAATTTGTATAAGTTTGTCTTTTCATATCAAGCATAATGCCCTTTACAAAGATAATATAAACATGTTGGATTGCTTTTAATACGAACCTATTATTTTACATTTCGTAATATTATTCTTATTTTTTCTAATTTAAATAGAAATATGGTGAACTTTATGAAAACAGTAAAACTAGACACATCTTTCATTCCAGATTTACTCTCTCTTTGCAAATCAGTCGGGTGGTTACAGCATGAGAGTTTCATGAAAGAGCAATTCCATATGTACCTTTCCATTGGCACAATTTTTGGCTATGTACATGAGAATAAACTTATTGCAGCGGGCGGGGTCTTTTCGTTTGCCCCTGGATTTTCTTCTATCGGTATGTTAATCGTACATCCTGATTTTCAAAGACAAGGAATTGGCCGTATTTTGCTAAACAACAGTTTAACTCTAGCTCATTCATCGCTTCCTATTCTGCTCATTGCAACAAAAGCTGGTGAACCTTTATATGAATCTTATGGATTTCAATCAATAACAACAATTCATCGTTTCGAAAAACAAGCGACTCACATAAGTACAAATTCTGTTCCCATAAAACAAATTCAGCAATATGATCTTCCTTCTCTTGTTTTTCTTGATCAAACTGCGACTGGTGCTCATCGTTCTAAGCTTTATTCATCGCTACTATCGAGAGCAACCTACTCATTTAAAATAGAACGGGATAATCAAATAGATGCTTTTGCTTTATGCATACAAAAAGGAGATGTGCTATGTATTACTCCACTTATTTCTAAAAAAGAAGAAGACTCTATTCAGTTATTAGAAATGATTTGTAAATTGTGGAATGGAACAGTACGTATCGATGTTCCTCATTCACAATTCGTATTTCGAAAATTTCTTCAAACAGAAAATTTCCATGAAACACTTCTTTCACCTCTTATGATAAAGAATGGTAATCAACTTCCTGGAAATCGTAATATGCTATTTGCTATGATAGATGCAGCGTTATGTTAGAAAGGGGACAACTAATTGAAGCGACTTAGCTATTTTATGGCGAGCTGTCTGACTCTTACATTACTAGTAGGATGTAGTGCAGCAGAAAAGCCCGTAGAACAAGTAAAAAATACAATTACCGCGAAATTAACTACAGAAGAAAAAATGGTTGAAATAGATGGACAAACTATTTACTTTAAGCAAATTGGCAGCAAGAAACCACCTTTACTTATGATTCATGGATTTGGTGGATCATCAGATGGTTTTCAAAAGATTTACTCAGATTTAGCAAAAGATCATACAATTATTTCTGTTGATGCTTTAGGGTTCGGACGTTCCTCTAAGCCGATGGATTTTTATTATTCTTTCCCAACTCATGCAAATTTGTATTATAAGTTAATGAAAAAACTAGGGTATGACTCATTC
This sequence comes from Bacillus mycoides, assembly GCF_001757995.1. GTDB lineage: Bacteria > Bacillota > Bacilli > Bacillales > Bacillaceae_G > Bacillus_A > Bacillus_A mycoides_B. The sequence continues at coordinate 114,055 of NZ_LXLV01000064.1, forward strand.
GCAATACTGGGACATTCGATGGGTGGAGAAATTTCTCTTAATTTAACATATTTATACCCTGAAGCGGTTACCCACCTTATTTTAACTGATGCTACAGGCGGCCCTCATACGTTCATTAATAAACAAGGTTCACCAAAACCAAAGTTGTCGACTGATTTAAGTGCCGTTTCTTCTATTGCAGATTATGATGAGAGCAAAGTTAAATTCAAGCGCAATGATGAAGAACATTATAATAAAATGAAGTTATGGCCTAGACGTCTTCAAATCAATGCAAATGAAATAAAACAACCAACTTTAATTATATGGGGAAGAAATGATAGTAGCGTTTCTTGGAAAGAAGGCGAAACTTATCATCAATTCTTAAAAAATAGCACTTTCCATATTATTGAAAAGGGTTATCATGCTCCATTTCGTCAAGAGCCACAAGAATTTGTAGGGTATGTAAAAGATTTCTTCGAAAAAAATCCTATAAGTGCTGAAAAATAAACGGGTATCTCATTTGGAGATACCCGTTTTTCATATATTAAGCAGCTTGCTTTTGACGTTTTTGAATTTTTGATCCTAGTACTTTTGGAATAACGAAGCCATCAATTCCAAGTTTTCCAGCATTCATACCAGAAACAAGAACGAACATAGATAAGATAACCATTTCCGGATTCACACCAATTGACCCACTAAACATATAGGAAAAGTTCATTACAAGACCGAAAAAGACCGCTGTTTTTGTTAAACAGCCTACAATTAAACCAATTCCGACTAAAATTTCTCCCCATGTTACAAGTGTATTAAATAAATCAACGTTTGGAATTGCAAAATCTTGTAAGAATGATGCCCACCAAGATTGAACAGCTGGTTGTGCTCCTTTAGATTTTTCAATTGCACCTTGTAAATAACCAGTTGCATCGAAGCCTTTTCCTTGTAGTTTACCGATTCCAGCCATTACCCATGTGTAACCAAGATACACTCGAATTATCGCTAATACAAAAGAAACTGCTTTGTTTTCTCTTAAAAATTGAATAATCATATCTTCCTCCTAAAGTTGTAATTAAGTCAGTTACAGATAATATAATAACATTAGTTACTTACTTTTAAAATGTTAATTATGAATAATTTATGACATGCATACAAAACATTAAATACTAACGTATATATAGTTACTTTTATTACCTGTAAAAACTTGAACATATCATACCACAGGTGATAATCATTTTCATTGAAAAAAGTGTAAAAAAACTGTGAGTTAAATGTGAAACACGTTTATTCGAATATAGAATAAACGTGTTTCACGCTATTTATATAATCGAAATGTATGTGTCCCCTCATCGGTTAATCTCGCTTCTTGAAAAGCCTCTTCTAACGTTTTTTATGGTTAATAAGCCCGTAAAATAAGCGTATTATAAACATAAGCGCTACATTTCCATCTACATAATCTATCGATCCAACATATGATTTTACATCACTATGTAAAAAAGATTCTACTAGTTTCAACTCCCCAAAACTTATACCAACCATTTAAAATATGTGTAATATGCAATTTTGCATATTACTTAATTTCCGCTACGCCAAAGTATACTCTCGGCTCATTTAAGTCGTACACATCTTCTCCTAACTCTTTCATTACAAATTCCCCCTCCTATAAGTCCATTTCATACATACCCGTTTCTTTCAAAAAATCAGCTCTAGTTAAAGCGACTTTCTGTAAATATTGCCTATACGCTGTAATTGTTCCATCATGTGAAACGATACAAATTTTTTCTGCTTTTAACTGATAGCACCAGTGCAGAAATTCATCTACTATTTGCTGAAATTCCATCTCCGAGATGATATTGACTCCCTCATTCCATAACAATTCATTTGTACTTTCTTCTAATGAAAAATGTGGAAATAAATTTTTTATTATCTTTCGATCTAACAATTGATCGCACGGTAATGTTTTGGCGGATTCCCGATAAGGAAAAATACGCGGGGATATATATGGGTGAACAATTTTTTGACAAGCAACTTCCGCACTCCATATTGTCGCAGTTTGTAAAGTTCGAAGTGCAGGACTAGCGATTAATATATCCTTTTCTTGTAATGGTACATCGCGCTGAAGCAATTTTGCCTGCTTCTTTCCCACACCCGTCAATGACGGATTCACCGCTTGTAAACTTAATGGTAAATCTTTCGTATGCTCACCTTCACCATGCCGAACAAAGACAAGTTTCATTCTCCTCTTCCTCTCACTAGGAAATAGTCTCACATATTTCTTCCCTATTTTTTTCTTTACTCCTGCTATTTTAAAAAGCAGGATGTAAAAAGTATTTGCCATCAATATTTGGAAAACATTACGATTATATATGTAAAATACTTTTTACAAGAAGAGGAGGATTACAAATATGAAATGGATTATCTTCTTTATCGGAATGATCATATGGGGATACATAAATGGCTTTCTTAATAGTGATAAAACTGCTAATCCTTGGATTACAGATGATGAGCGTGAAACAAAAATTAAGCAAAAAGCAATTATCGCAAGCTGGTCTGGTGTTTTCATATTTTGTATCATTAACCTCTTAAACAAATGGTTAGGTTTAGGAACGAGCGATACATCACCTTACTTACCATATTCTGTCGCAACTATTTTAAAAGAAAATGTAGAGTTACAAGTTTTACTTATATTATTCATTACAGCTTTTCCCGAACAAGAAAGCCCATCGCCTTTAGGCATGGGATGAAAGTGAGGTTGGATACGGAGTACCACTAAAAATCGCAAGGTTCGTGGTACTTTAAGTATCCAAAGTATAGGTAGTTTCTTCGGAGTTTTATTGGAATCTTTCGAAAATAAATGATATAACTAGAATAAATGATGATAGAAGAATATTTCAAAGTGTTTGAGAGGAAGATCTCCTCGTTTCATGCAGTTGTAAAGTTTATAAACACGTTCTGATTTTGTTATGATTGCTAGAAATGTATCAAATGAACACGATGTTGAAAATCAAAAAAACAAGGGGATGAAACGTATGTCACAGACCCTAACAGTGAAAGTGAAATTGATTCCAACAAAAGGACAAATCTGTTTATTGGAACAAAGCAGTCAAGAATATATAAAAGTTATAAATACACTTGTATCGGAAATGGTGGAAGCAAAGAAAAGTACGAAAAAAAGCACAAAAGATATTGAAGCAAATATCCCAAGTGCAGTGAAAAATCAAGCGATTAAAGATGCGAAAAGTTTGTTTGCTACAAAAGTAAAGAAAAGCCATTATAAAATCATCCCAATTCTAAAGAGACCTGTTTGTGTATGGAACAATCAAAATTATTCATTTGAACCTACTTATATTTCAATCCCATTTAAGGTAAATGGAAAGTCGACTCGTGTAAAAATCCGAGCTTTATTAAGTGATAAAAACAATCGTAATCTGAATCTGTTAAAACATAAATTAGGTACACTTCGCATCACAAAGAAATCGAATAAATGGATAGCCCAAATATCTGTCACACTTCCTATCAATAAAAGGACAGGAACGAAAATTTTAGGCGTAGACTTAGGTCTCAAGGTCCCTGCGGTAGCAATCACAGATGATGATAAGGTTCGTTTCTTTGGGAGTGGTAGGCACAATAAATATAAGAAGCGTAAGTTTCGTAGTGTTCGTAAGAAGTTAGGAAAAGACAAAAAGGTGAAAGCCATTCGGCGAATGGATGATAAAGAGCAAAGATGGATGCAAGATAAAGATCACAAAATAAGTCGTGAGATTATTAATTTTGCGATTGCAAATCATATTTCTGTCATTCGATTAGAACAACTAACGAATATAAGACAGACGGCAAGAACAAGCCGTAAAAACGAAAAAAACCTACACACTTGGTCATTCTATCGTTTGTCACAATTTATTTCGTATAAAGCAATGATAGCTGGTATTCAGATTGAATATGTGAATCCAGCTTATACAAGTCAAAGTTGTCCGAAATGTGCTAAAAAGAATAAGGCTCAAGATAGAAAATATAAGTGTCCATGTGGGTTTAAGACACATCGTGATATCGTTGGAGCGATGAATATTCGCTGCGCAACTGTGATTGATGGTAACAGTCAATCAGCCTAAGCACCTTTATGGTCTGGTTTAGGAGGGGCAATGAGATGCCCTTATCTTGAAGGCTGTTCAAAGCAGAAATGGATTGCGAACGCTTAGTCATTCAAGAATCCCACCCGTAAATCCGTAAGGATTCGGGCTTGCGACTTTAGTCGTGGGAGTCTCAAGTATGGACTATTTTACTTATACTACCGAAGAAAACTAAGCGCTTAACTTTTATCTCATGATTATCCTCCTAAATGGTTATAGTAACTAGGACGCAATGAAAAAAGGAGAGATATAAAAATGAGTAACTCAAATGACTTTTTAGATACATTACATGAAAAACAAGCAAAAGATGAACAAAATAGAAAGCGCCAAGGGAACGGAAACCCTGCGAAAAAAAAGCCAAATAAAACACATAAATAACATTGAAAAACCTGCCTAAAAATTATATTTTAGGCAGGTTTTTTTACTTGTCTTTAACCGAAACGACATCTTCCCAATTCCATTTCTCATAATACCACTCTGGCACATCTATATTTTCAATCCACTTCTTTTCATATTTCCCATCGCTATGAGCAAGCCATACATCAGCTTTCTTACGATTTGAACGGAGCCACATTAATTGGTTGCTCTTCTTAATAAAAATAGGGTTATAATCGCCTTGGCTATTTGATGGCTTTGTAATTTGATTTTGTTCATCGTTTATACTATTTACTTCATATAAAGATGGTAGTGGTCTTTTTTCTAGAGGGACCGATAGCTCTGCTTCCTTTGCCCTTGAAACGATAATTACATTATCGTTCTTCCATGTGAAATCCCAATCAACATAGCCTTTTGGAGTAAATGTATTTTGCTGGAGAGCCGGCAATTCTTTCACTTTTAAATGTTTATTCTCTAATGCAACTCTCCCGCTTCCTTCAATATAGGCTAATATATTTTTTGATGGCGCCCATTTGAACCATTGTGTGTTTAATAACATTTGATCTACTGTTTCAAAACGACTGCCGTCTGATCGAATTAAGCAAAGTGTATTACTATCCGCTGACAAAGAAGCTGTTGGTACTGCCAAAAACGAAATCCACTTTTGATCTGGCGACCACTTAAATCCACTTCCAACTAATGCTAAAAAGTCATCATGCTCATTCGGTAGTGCATATAAATGTTTCATCTTATGAGGATTCATATTTGCATCCTTTTGTATTTCATATAACTGGGCACCTGTCCATCCTGTTGGAAGCAAGTACGCTTCTGATGATACAAGAAACTTCTTACCATCAGGATACCATGCATAGTCACCTACACCATTGGCTACATTTTCAAAATCTGCTTTCTTTTTTTCAACATCAAATATATTTAATGTACGTGCAAATACAAATGCAATTACATTCTCTGTTGGTGACCATTGATAATTCGATGCTTCTGGTTGAATTGGTGTAACTTTCTTTCCATCTTTCAGCCGATACAGTTCCAAATGATTTCGCTTCTTTCCTTTTGCATATGCAAGCCATTCTCCATTATGTGACCATTTCGGCCCTGCTATGTACTCTCCTTTTGTAATTTGTTTTTCTTTCTCACCGACTTTAATCCATAGATTATGATTACGAATAAAGGCAACTTTTACTCCATTGTTTTCTGCGCTAGTAATAGAACTTAAACAGAAAAAAAGGCACAGAATCACGATTCCACTTACTATAAACCTTTTCATATAGCACCCCCATTTTCCCCTTTAGCATTCCTCATATTCCGCTTACTATATGCAATTTTAGCCATTCGACATAATCCCCAAAAATTTCCCAAGAAATTTTCAATTCAAAGAGGATTGGTATGAATTATGTCGAAAGTATAGTTTAGCCAACATTCATTTTTATATTTAATGACAAAAATGTAAGATAACTCTTCTGAATATTGGCACTTTTTATTAGGGGGAGTTTCAATGAAAAAAACTACATCTACACTATTAAGTATGGCGCTCGTCTTTTCGAGTTTTGGAGCATTAAGCGCCCATGCTGAATCACTGCAAAAAGAGAAGCAATTTAGTCCACAGTTAAAAGCGAATATTGAACAATGGGGAGAAAATAAAATCGCGCAAAATGTTGAAACAAAAACATCAAAAGAAATTTCAGTCATTGTAGAATTGCAACATGCTCCACTCACTTCACAAAGTAACATTCAGCATGCTCCAGATCTAAAAAATAGCAATGTGCAATCATACCATGCGCAACTAAAAAAGGCACAAGAGGATACAACAAAAAAAATTAAAGATAAAGCACCGAAGGCAACGATAAAAGAAACGTATAGTACATTATTTTCCGGGTTTTCTATTTCTATCCCAGGAGATCAAATTGCTGCTTTAGCTTCTTTACCTGAAGTAAAAGCAATTTATCCGAACTTAACATATAAGTTACATGAAACATCAAAAAGCCCAGCGGATCAAGAAACACCATATGTTGGCGGCCCTACAGTTGGTGCACCTGAAGCTTGGAATTTAAAAGATCCAACTGGCAAACCTCTTGATGGAAAAGGAATGAAAGTCGCTATTATCGATTCAGGTGTCGACTATACTCATCCTGATTTACAAGCAAATTATATCGGTGGCTATGATACAGTCGATGAAGATAATGATCCGATGGATGGAAACGTCCACGGTACCCATGTTGCTGGAATTATTGCTGGTAACGGAAAAATAAAGGGGATTGCTCCGAATGCTTCTATACTCGCTTACCGTGTCATGAATGATGGTGGTACTGGTACGACCGATGATATTATTCAAGGTATTGAGCGCGCGATTCAAGATGGTGCCGATGTTTTAAATCTATCTCTTGGTCAAGATTTGAATGTACCTGATCAACCTGTAACAATGACGCTAGAACGCGCAGCAAAGCTTGGTGTTACTGCGGTCGTCTCAAATGGAAATGATGGACCAAAACCTTGGTCTGTTGACGCTCCTGGTAACGCAAGTAGTGTCATCTCTGTTGGAGCATCTACAGTTTCTATCCCATTTCCAACATTCCAAGTAGCTGGTTCCAATAAACCTTACCAAGGATTACCGTTATCAAAATCAGATTTCCAAGTAGGAAACGATGCTCAGCTTGTATATGTCGGCTACGGTAATCCAAGTGATTATGCTAAACAAGATGTAAAAGGTAAGTTCGCCCTTGTCTTACAAGGAACTTCAAGCACGTTAGTAAAAGCAGAACAAGCGAAACAAGCTGGCGCTCTCGGCGTGCTACTAATTTCTAACGAAAAAGAAATTAATATTATGCCAGAATATTTTGGACGTGAAGATGTAGCTCTTCCAGTTATGCAACTATCCAATACGAATGGTGAAGAGTTGAAAAATTTAATTACAAAACGAAAGAAAAATATAAAAATTGGACAACCAAACCAAACAGAGCTTATTGGTAACTTTAGTTCAAGGGGACCATCACAAGGAAGTTGGCTTATAAAGCCGGATGTTGTTGCACCTGGCGTACAAATTACAAGTACAGTGCCAAGAGGTGGCTATGAATCTCACAATGGGACAAGTATGGCTGCGCCGCAAGTAACGGGAGCTGTTGCCCTGCTGCGTCAAATGCATCCTGATTGGACGACAGAACAATTAAAAGCAGCTCTTGCCAACACTGCAAAAACATTAAAGGATGTCAATGAAAATACATATCCTGTCATGGCACAAGGATCTGGTTTAATTAACATTCCAAAAGCAGCAAAAGCAGATGCATTAGTGAAACCAAACAATGTAAGTTTCGGTCTTATTAAACCTAATAGCGGTAAAGTAAAGTTAACACAAAATATTACGTTACAAAATCTTTCTAACAAAAAGAAAAACTTTTCAACTCGCATTGAATTACTAGATACAAAAACAAAAGTCCAGACTTCTTTCCCTTCTTCTATTAGTATGAAACCTAATAGTAACATCGAAAAGCCTTTTACTATTACTGTAGATAGCTCCTTACCACAAGGTGTATATACGGGAAATCTATACGTAAAAGAGCAAGGGAAGACTGAAGAAATGCGTATTCCATTTACATTTAGCATTGATCCGAAAGAATACAAACGTATTGATGGCCTTGAAATCGTTAATTCTACTTTCAGTCCAAATAATGACCGAATACTAGATGACAACCTTATCAATTACTATTTAGTTACACCAGTTGAAGATGTAACGTTTCATGCTAATTTGATTACGAAAGACCGAGTAACATATCAAGGAATCGTTTATCAAGGAAAAAATGAAACACCAGGTTATAAATCTTTCAAATGGAATGGCACGAAAACTGATGGATCCCCTCTACCTGATGGCTTATACCAAATTGAAGCTGTCGCTTCTAATTCTGGAGGAGAAACAAAACAAACGGGAGCTGTGTTCGTCGACCGCACTGCACCGAAATTATCACCTGAAGTAGATCAAGAAAACCTTGTAATTAGAGGGAAAGTAGATGATATACTTTTAGATTGGATGACAGAATCCGGATGGGTTGCTCCAGGACATCCAGTAACGATACAGTATGAAATTAATGGAAATGGCGTATGGGAAAATGCCTTCTTGAACCATTGGGAGAAAAACTTTGAAATTTATTTCGATCGCAATCAATTACAACAAGGGAAAAATACAATCCACATTGTAGCAACTGATGCAGCCGGAAATACTTCTAATTTAAACGTCGATTTAGAAGTGAAATAATAAAATTATTGTTGACAAACTTTTAATTATAGTTTTATAATACAAAACATAGTTTAGTTGAACGAATTATATATCGGCTTTGAAGGAATACTAGTAGCGACTTATATCCCTGTCTCAGAGAACTGATGGTTGGTGCGAATCAGTACATATACAAGCGTGAATTACAATTCTGGAGCTTCTTTCCCGTAGTGCACATGATGCATGAAGAGAAGGACGGATCTTTCCGTTATCTTAAAGTGAGTGGTAAACAATTTTTCTGTTTACAAATAGGGTGGTACCGCGATTTTTATCGTCCCTATCGGATTTTCCGATAGGGGCTTTTTTGCGTCCTTCCCTTTTTATACAACTTCATATATACGCGTTGAAAGAATCGCAGTAGTATATTATATCCCTGTTACAGAGAGCTAGTGGTCGCTGGAAATTAGCACATATATAAGTACGAATTACAATTCTGGAGCTTCTTTTTCGTAGTGCTTGTACGCATGAAGGAAAAGACGGAGTTTTTCCGTTATCATTATTGAGATGTAAGTGTATTTTCACTTACAAATAGGGTGGTACCGCGATTCTTTCGCCCCTATCGGATTTTCCGATAGGGGCTTTTTCTATTTCTCACACAAACAGTTATTAAATAATTCCGAATCTTATGATAAAATTTTATAAGCGCTTACAATTTTGAAAGGAGGTGGTGCAATCTATACGAACCGATATTCATTTTTATAGAAAAAAGGAGGATGTCTAAATGACAAAGAAAACAGAAATTCCATCACATTTAAAACCATTCGTATCCACACAGCATTATGATCAATACACACCGGTGAATCACGCTGTTTGGCGTTACATTATGAGACAAAACCATAACTTCTTAAAAGATGTTGCTCATCCAGCCTATGTTAACGGACTACAATCATCTGGTATTAATATAGATGCAATTCCAAAAGTAGAAGAAATGAATGACTGCTTAGCACCAAGCGGCTGGGGAGCTGTAACGATTGACGGACTTATTCCCGGCGTAGCATTCTTCGATTTTCAGGGGCACGGATTACTACCAATCGCAACAGATATTCGTAAAGTAGAAAATATCGAGTATACACCAGCTCCTGATATCGTTCATGAAGCAGCAGGACACGCACCGATTTTACTTGATTCTACATATGCAAAATATGTGAAGCGCTTTGGACAAATTGGAGCGAAAGCTTTCTCAACAAAAGAAGAACATGAGGCTTTTGAAGCTGTTCGTACATTAACGATTGTAAAAGAAAGCCCAACTTCTACACCTGAAGAAGTTGCAGTTGCTGAAAATACTGTAATCGCAAAACAAAACTTAGTTTCTGGTTTATCAGAAGCAGAACAAATTTCACGTCTTTTCTGGTGGACAGTGGAATACGGATTGATTGGAAATATAGACGATCCAAAAATCTACGGTGCTGGTCTCCTTTCTTCTGTTGGTGAAAGCAAGCATTGCTTAACAGATGCTGTAGAAAAAGTTCCATTCTCAATTGAAGCTTGCACAGGGACAACTTATGACGTGACAAAAATGCAGCCACAGCTATTTGTTTGTGAATCATTTGAAGAGTTGACTGAGGCACTTGAGAAGTTCTCTGAAACGATGGCATTCAAAACAGGTGGCACAGAAGGATTAGAAAAAGCAATTCGCTCCGAAAATCATGCTACAACTGAACTAAGTAGCGGATTACAAATTACGGGTACATTTACAGAGACAATTAAAAATGATACTGGTGAAGTTATTTACACACGAACAAGCTCACCAACTGCATTAGCAATTCATAATAAACAACTAGTAAATCATTCTACATCTGTGCACAGCGATGGATTTGGGACACCAATCGGATTACTAGATAGAGATATTGCATTAGAAAATTGTACAGAAGAACAATTACAATCATTAGGCATTACAATTGGAAATAGTGCAGAGTTTACTTTTGCAAGTGGCATTCATGTAAAAGGAACAGTAACAGACATTGTAAAGAATGATAAAAAAATTGCTCTAATCTCCTTTATAAATTGTACAGTTACTCATAAAGACCGCTTATTATTTGATCCTTCATGGGGAGCATTTGATATGGCTGTCGGCTCACAAATCACTTCTGTATTCCCAGGAGCGGCAGATGCGGCTGCATTTTTCCCGATGAATGAAGAAGTACAAGAAACGCCTGCTCCACTTACACTGACTGACCTTGAACGAATGTATCAAACAGTTCGCGACATTCGTAATGAAGGTACATTACAAGACGCTCATGTCGATCAACTAATAGCCATTCAAGAAGTGTTAAATACATTCTATCCGAAAGAATGGTTACTTCGTCTTGAAATTTTAGAATTACTTTTACAACATAACAAAGGACACGAAACATCAACAGTTTTATTAAAGCAACTTTCTACTTTCACAACTGACGAAGCTGTAACACGCCTTATCACTAACGGGCTTGCATTACTTCCAATAAAGGATGTGAAAAATGATGCTACGATTAACTAATGAAGAAGTACAAGAGGAATTAGCAAAGCTGGATAAATGGATAGTGAAAGATGAAAAATGGATTGAAAGAAAATATATGTTTTCCGACTACTTAAAAGGAGTCGAATTTGTCTCTGAAGCCGCCAAACTATCAGAAGAACATAATCACCACCCATTTATCCTTATCCAGTATAAAGCAGTCATTATTACTTTGTCATCATGGAATGCAAAAGGTTTAACGAAACTAGATTTTGACCTTGCAAAGCAATTTGATGAACTATTTTTACAAAATGAAAAAGCTATTATAAGAAAGTAAAAAAAGAGAAGCCTTTAATTAGGCTTCTCCTTTTACTTTAAAATGTATACAATGTCCAAACGGATCCTTGGCCTGTAATATTCCATCTTTATACGTAGCAACTACGCCAATATATTTTAAGCTTTCACACACTTGCTCTTTTTGTTTTTCATCTGCTAGTACAATTGTGAAATATTTTAAGCCAACGGAATTTGGCATTTGTGATGGTATACCTTCACCTTGCCATGTATTTAAACCGATATGGTGATGATAACCGCCTGCTGATACGAACAATGCTCCATTACGAGCTGGGATTGTTACATCAAAACCAAGACCATCAACATAGAAACGTTTCGCTTCATCTAAGTCAGCTACATGTAAATGAATATGCCCCATCACAGTACCAGCCGGGAATCCATTCCATGTACTTCCTTGCTGCAATAATTCTTCACCTGCTAATGGGTTACTAACAAATGGTAGCTCTCCATTCTCATCACGCCAAACTTCTTTTTGGCGATCATGATAAATTTCAATCCCGTTTCCATCCGGATCAGCTAAATAAAGAGCTTCACTAAAGTAATGGTCAGACCCACCGTGCAGTGGATATACTATTTCTACAAGATGACGAAGAACGTTTGCTAAGTCCTGTCTATTAGGTAATAAAATTGCATAATGATATAAACCTGTTCTACCTCGTTGTTTCGGAAAAGCTTCTTTCTTTTCTTCGATTATTAGGAGTGGTTCGTCATTTTCATTCCCAAATGTAACGACAGTTCCATCTTCTTTTAGCACTTTCATTCGCAGTACTTCCGTATAAAACTCTAGCGATTTCTTTACATTTGATACATATAAATGAACAGTTCCAAGTGTTGTTTCGGGATGAAGTTGAAAGCCCATTTTGTTATACCCCCATTTAAATTAATTCTTCTTTAACATTTTCTCTTTTAAGAAATTATCTACAAAACCGTCAGCTTTCGCAACAAATAAGTAAGCACCCATTGCTAATAATGCAAGTTCTAACTCAAATCCAGGATTTTTCCCGTCCCCTAACAAACCAGCTGACCATTTTACCTTTACAATCGCCCCAACCATAACAAGTGCGAATAATAAACCAATATATCTTACACCTAAACCTAGAATTAACAATAGACCTCCAACTAATTCAACTGTTGCTACACCGTATGCAAGTCCTCCTGGTAAACCAATACTTGTAAACCACCCTGCAATATTGTCAATTCCCGATTGGAATTTTGTTAAACCGTGCATAAAGAACGTTACCCCTAACACGATACGAATAATTAAGTTACCAATATGTTGATTCATTTCTTTCTCCCCTTTATAGTTTTCTTATAAAAAACTTTTATTTACATTACAAAACATACACTAATTTTTTTTATTCGTCAATTCATTTTCATTAGGAATAAATATATTTTTTTTGCTATGATACAAATAGTTGTTTACAAAAAGGAGCTTGATTTTATGAATATTGGTTCTGCAATACGTGAAATTCGTCAACGTAGAGGAATTACGATTGCCCAAATTTGTGAAGGGACAGGTCTTTCTAAAGGTTTTATGAGTCAGGTTGAAAACAATAAAACATCACCATCTATCTCAACTTTAGAAATGATCGCTAATTTTTTAAATGTTCCCCTTCCATATTTATTGTTAGAACAAAAAGATCGTTTGAAAATTGTAAAAAAAGAAGAACGTAAATACAGTGTGTATGGAAAAGATGAACAAAGAATTGAACATGTTGCGGAGCAAGGTGGTCTCCGCCTATCTCTAGTAGAAATTTCTGCCGGATTCCCGAAAGAAAACTCACCAAATGCTCATGAAGGTGAAGAGTGTCATCTTGTATTACGCGGAAAACTAGAAGTTCAACATGGAGAAGATATTGCGATTGTAGAAGAAGGTGATTCTTTCTCTTGGAATGCATGCGTTCCTCATATTGTTCGCAATATAGGTGAAGAATCTGCGTTATTACTTATCTCTAGTCATGCGGAAAATCGAAAACGTGTTTACTAAATAATAAAAAGAAGCCTGTTTCCTATTAAATTTAGATAATAATTTATAGGATAGTTAGTCCATTATGAGGGCTGATTATCCTTTTTTATTTACATAATGAATGAAATAAATAAAGATCGAATATTTAGTTGGTTCTGGTGCAAAAACTTAAGGAGAATTGCAATGAATCTATAAATCTTGGACATACTGTTACTATTACTTTAGAAAGAGTGCGTGATTGGTATGGAAAAGGAAAATGTATTCAAATGGAAGCATTATCAGCCTGATATTATTTTGTTAACGGTAAGATGGTACCTACGGTACAACCTCAGTTTTCATGATTTGGTGGAAATGCTAGAAGAACGGGGTTTATCCATTTCTCATACAACGATTATGCGTTGGGTTCATCAGTATGGTCCTGAATTGGACAAACGAATCCGTCGTCACCTCAAACAAACAAATGACTCTTGGAGAGTCGATGAAACATATATCAAAGTAAAAGGTCAATGGATGTATTTGTATCGTGCTGTTGATTCGAAAGGAAACACAATTGATTTTTTCCTAAACAAAACAAGAGACCAAAAGGCTGTAAAGCGCTTTTTCAAGAAAGCTTTGCGGTCTTTTCATGTTTCAAAGCCGCGTGTTATAACTGTCGATAAGAACCCAGCTTATCCTATAGCGATTGAACAGTTAAAAAAAGAAAAAAGCATACCTGATGGTATGCAACTTAGACAACAAAAGTACTTGAATAACATAGTAGAACAAGATCATCGCTTTATAAAGAAGCCAATCCGTTCTATGCTAGGACTCAAATGTTTTGACACAACTACATCCATTCTTTCTGGGGTAGCAGCCATGCATATGATTAAAAAAGAACAGCTTGATTTACGGGACCTGATATTATCCCCTTAAGGTAGACAGTGTAAAAAGACCATGAATACACATGGATGTTACACTTTTACTTGGAGGGGATTTTATTATGGTTAAAAAAGGGGATAAATTTCAAACTTATTCAGATAAAT
>NZ_LXLV01000065.1 GCF_001757995.1 Bacillus mycoides
ATACATCTATCATTATAACTACAAACGATTCCAAAAACGACTCAATCATCGAGCTCCGATCGAATATCGAATTTCGATGGCTGCATAGTCTTTTTTACAGTTGTCTACTTGACGGGGATAAGTCCAACCAGTCTGTCCAAAATCAGGAAGAATTCATCCATCAATTGTTTGGACTTGCACCATAAGATACGATTCCGTTAGGGATATATGCGCTTTATTCTCTTTTATTTTATTTTTGCACCAGAACCGCTTGTTGAACTAACGCACCCGTTATTTTAAGTGAATTGATTCACAATCTTACTGGGAATTTACCTAAAAAAGCTGAATTAGCTTAATAAAAAAAGGACTCCCTTTTTGGGAATCCAATTCATTCAGTGTCACTTTGGTTAAAGTCTAATCTTCTCGGTTCGCAACACTGTCATTAGCCTCATCGGCACCTTCGCCGACTTTGTTACCCATCGCTCCTCCTGCAACAGCTCCTGCAACGGTACCAAGTGGACCAAGAACAGAACCCAAAGCAGCTCCAGCGACAGCACCGACACCAGTTCCTACCGCTTCGCCAGCATCATTATCGACACGGTTACGTTCGTTTTTATCAGCCACTCATCTCACTCCTTATTTAGAATAGGCAAGTGCTTTCCAGCACAATACCTTACATATTTTGCCCTATAAGGACAGATTTATGCGAAGTGTTAGAATCCTGAGAATTTAGCAAACCGGCGCTTTATATGGCGATACCCCTATAATAAAAAGGTAGGAACATTTTGTACATATCAAATATGTTCCTACCTTTGATTTTATTGAGTTTAACATCTATGACCTAAATGTGAAATTTTAACAGGCTTCTTTTTTATTCCCTTATAATTCCATAACTCGTCCCAACTAGTACGGTCTTTTCATGTTGATTGCGATAAACGGACTCAATTGAAACTTTTTTATATCCTTCCATTTGCTCAATATTTGTTAATGTTAATTCACAAGTAATCGTATCACCTGTAAAAACCGGCCTAATAAATTCACTTACTAATTCCCTCGCTATGTAATGTAACTCTTCTCCTACTTTCGTACCAATGCTAGCAGTCAATAGACCATGAACCATTAATCGCCCATTCTCATCATATTCCATATGATGTCTACCTTTATCGCCTGTAATATTTGCAAATTCAAAAACTTCTTCCTCCGTAAACCTTCTTTCGTATTTAAATACATCCCCGACTTTTATATTCATTTTTATCCCCCGTTTAATAAACTGAATTTTCTTTTATTTTATCACAAAATAAGTCTCAGTTCAGTTTATATTATTAAAATAGCGATCCTTTTTCTTCACTGCCTTATATTTTTATCGATGCCCATCCTTTTTTGCCACTTGATACCCGTAGTACGCACATGTTCCATTTCTTGATAACTCTCTTACTTCAAAACCACAACTTCTATAAAAATCAAAATTGTTAGCGGATGTATGCGCAAACCAATCACCATGCGGCAGCTTTTGTAAACAAAGAGCTACAAGTTTCTTACCTAACCCTTTTCCCCTATACTCACACTTCACAACTAAATTTACTATGTTAGCAACCATGATTTGATCAGAAATCACTCTAACCATCGCGACCATTTCTTCTTCATCCCAAATTGTGAAAGCCCATGTGGAATTTTCAAATGCTATCGTAAATTTTTCAATTTGCCAAGAAGGGATATTTTCATTACTCCAACCGGCATCTTCAAATAATGTCTTAATCGCATATGCTGGCACTCCATTCGTTCCTTCACGAATAATAAGTCCATTATGATAAATATACATGTAATCCCCCCTTTATTTTTTATATACCATTCTCCAAAAGATGCAATTCACCTTTTTTCATCCAACCCGCTTAATAGCATAAACGAGAACATCCATCTCATGAAATGAAGTTGTTTTCTCATAACTAAGCCCTGTTTTTCTAGCAACAAATATTGAAGCTGGGTGATTCGGATTAATAAGTGAAATTAATTTATTCATTTGTAATGCTTGAAAACCATAGTCTCGAAATGCTGCCGCAGCCTCTTTCGCATACCCCTTCCCCCAATACTTAGGAAGTAGCCAATAGCCAATCTCAATTTCCTCTTTTCCATCTACCTTCTGCTTGACAAGCCCTGCATGACCAATTCGTATCCCTGTTTCCTTTTCAATCATTACAAATAAACCGAGACCATTTTTATAATTTGGAAGTACCCGCTCCTCCAAACTTTTTTTACATTGCATATATGTTTTTAACGTTCCATTTCCAATATAGCGCATTACCTTCTCATCCCCCCATAAAGAAGCATAAAACGGTAAATCATCCATTGTATATTTGCGAAATTGTAAACGATTTGTATGAAACACTCTTTTATTCACTCCCATCATTTTGAACCTCATTACATAACTATATATTTCAAACTACTTAAGTGTTAAATAATTTTTATCAAGAAAGTTGAAAAAAGAAAGAAAATTCAGTCTTATAAAAATGTATTATATCAAAAAAAAGCAGTAGACAAAAGAGTGTCTACTGCATCCATATCATAACTAGTATAAAGAAAACTACAATTGAGGGGGTGTAGGATTTTCATATATACTAGATACTTATCCCGTTCTAACGGGCGGTAAACCTTCCAATCTTTTGAGTGGAAAGTTTACCGCACATAAGAACTTTGCGGTCGTTAAGAAAGCACTGTTAAGTACTCAAATACACGCTGAGCTTTTTCTCCACCCATTCGTGCATGTTGAAGTAGCGAGATACCATGCGGACCAGGTGCAAATAATGCTTCTGGTTGTACTACTAAAATAACTTGTACGACTTCAAGTTCCCCAAGCATAGCCGCTGCAAAAATATCCATCCGAGCTCCTTTTTCCAGTAAATAAAGAGCAATATCTTTACGACCTACATGTGCAGCTGCTCCTAAAGCACTTTCCCAATCTGAGCCACCCCAATTATAGGCGGCATGAAGTAAGCTTGGCGATTCAGCTAACAGTTCCTGTACTTTTTCTAGATCTCCGTGAGCTGCCATAACAAATTCTCTTACTAATTCAGTGGTAATACGCTCTTCTGTTTGCATCTCGCTTCTCCTTTTTTAGAAATTCGTTTCGGTGTAAAAAATGGCTTGTCGCTTCCTTGAAAAATATCTACTTCTATGCCAAATACACGCTGAAACATTTGATGACATAATACTTCTTCTGGTACCCCGTCATACTGAATCTTTCCTCGCTTTAATACGAGTAAACGATCGCTATATTGAGCCGCTTGATTAATATCATGTAAAACCATTACAATCGTCATACCAAACTCTTCGTTTAATCGTTTAACAAGTTCCATTACTTCTAACTGGTGGACGATATCTAAAAAGGTTGTTGGTTCATCTAATAGTAAGACATTTGTGCGTTGTGCAAGCGTCATTGCAATCCAAGCACGTTGCCTTTCTCCTCCTGATAAGGATTGTAAAAGACGATATTCATATCCTTCAAGATTTGTAACAGACAATGCCCAATCAACAATTTCTTCATCTTCTTTATTTAAGCGACTACTCCATGATTTATGAGGACCTCTTCCGAACTCTATTAGTTCTTTCACTGTTAAATCTAATTGATGATCGTGCATTTGTGGTAACATTGCTAATTGCTTCGCTACATCTGCACTCTTCATCATATGAATATTTTCCCCATCTAAAATGATGTCTCCTTCGCTTTGTTTAAGTAGCCGTGCTATTAAACGAAGCAAAGTAGATTTCCCCGATCCATTCGGACCGATTAAACTAACGATTTCTCCAGCTTTAATATGTATATTCATATTTTGCATTTGAAATCTTTCAGAATGTGCGTAAAACACTTTGTTAACGGAAATCACGTTGTTTTCCTCCTCTATGGATTAAATATAAGAAGAACGGACCACCTAAGAAGGACAATAAAATACCAACAGGCAATTCGATTGGATCGAACCAACTTCGAGCTATCACATCCGCAAAAACAAGTAATATCCCACCACCAAGGCATGATAATGGCAGTAAATATTTATAGTCATTTCCAACTAATAAACGTAACATATGCGGTACAACAAGACCGACAAATCCAATAAGTCCGGAAACACTAACCGCAATTCCAGCTAATAATGTACTTACTACTATTAAATAAAACCGGCTTCTTTCCACGTTATGCCCTAATAATTTCGCCATTTCATCTCCGAGCATTAATACTCGAATGTGTTTAATACCGAAGAAAGCTAATATAATAGCGAATATTGCATAGTAAATAATCATATTTAAATGAGCCCAGCTCACACCACCAATACCGCCAGCTAACCACGGTAACACGGATTGTACTTTATCACTATGTAATAACATTAATGCTGACGTTGCTGCACCAATTAATGCATTGATTGACACACCTACTAAGACGATTCTTGAAGGCGGTGCCCCTTTTTGCCATGATAAAGCATAAATGACCATCGCTGTTATGAAAGCTCCTAAAAAAGCTCCTAGCGGTAAGAAAGCCATATGCTGTGGAAATAAAATCATGATTATTATTGCTACAAGGCCTGCTCCTGATGAAACTCCAATAATTCCAGGGTCTGCAAGAGGGTTTCTCATAACCCCTTGCAGTAATGCTCCAGATGTAGCTAAACATGTTCCTACTATAAACCCAACGAGCACTCTCGGTATGCGAAGATCCCACACAATTCGATGAACTGTTGACCCTTCATCTTGTATACCCTCTATAATGTCTCGTAAAGAAAAAGATAAGCTCCCTGCGAAAAGACCGTAAAAAAGACCTAGAAATGTTAATACGACTAAAGTAACTGTTATTATCCATCTTTTTCTCGCAAAAGGATGTTCCTTTTCTCTTACTATTTCACTACTCTCCATACTTATCATTTCCTTACATCTTGTATACTTTTATACATAAAGTCCATCGCTTCTGTTACTTTTGTCCCAGGATTTGATCCAAATAAATCTGGTGGTAAAATAACAACACGATTTTGTTTTACTGCATCTAAATTTTTCCACGCTTCATTTTTCATCATTTCGCCTTCAAATGCTTTTTTCACACTATTGGGATCTCCATGTGTAATTAAATAAATCACATCTGGATTTGCTTCAATAATACGTTCTACACTTAGCTGTGCATATTGCGGATACTCTTTCATTTCTGGAAAACCAGCTGCGATATTTTTCCCGCCCGTTTTTTCTAAAATATCCCCTGATAGAGATGTTGGTAATGCTGCTAAATAAGTGCCTGGTGCTCCATAAACTAGCAATGCTTTAATATCGCTCTTTTTCTCATATTTCTTCATTTGATCATTAATTTTTTGGTTAAGCTCTTTTGCTTTATCTTCTTTCTTCATTACTGTTCCATACATTTCAATACTCTTTTGAATATCTTTTACAGAGTTTGCTGAAGAAATGATTACTTTTGTTCCTTGTCCTTCAACCGTTGGAATATTTTTTTGGAACCCATTATTAGCAATAAGTACGTCTGGCTTTATACTAGCAATTTGTTCAAAGTTTGGCTGATGTGCATTTCCAATTACTTGTGTTTTTTGCAAATCTTCTGGAAGGGGAATTTTTGCATCTGGACGACCGACGATTTTCCCTCCTAAAGCATGGATAATATTCATATCCCCCATACTTAACGTCGCAAAACTTTCAGGAACTTTATTGAATGTTATCTTTCTGTCTGAGAGATCGGTAATTTCGATTTTGTCTGTTCCTTTGTCTGTTTTTGTTGCGGATGCTTTTTCGTTTTCTTTTGCACTGCAGCCTATTAATAAGAAAAAAATAGATAAGATCGCTGTGAACAGCGTAATGGATTTTTTCATACTTTCACCCCTAAGTGATAATGATAATCATTAACTACTACTCTACTTTAATTGATAAGGATTATCATTGTCAATATGAAACGCATACATTTTCTACAAAAATGAAAAAACGCTACAAAAAGATTTCTTCTTTTCGTAGCGCCCTATTTAACAATTTTCTTCATATTCGCTCTCCTCTAATTGGTCACGCATCATTCTAACACGCTTAAAGAAGAAAAAAGCAAGAACTAAAAATACAATAATACTCCCCATCATAACAAAAGACTGCACCATATCTTTGACTCCACTTGGAATTAATAAACCGATCATTAAAAATGTACTTATAGATAAAAGTACTTGTCCGAAACGGGTATAATCTGCTATTTTTTCTTGTAATTCTTTCATCTCTTTATCACTCCCATCCTCACTTTATCACATTCTATCAAGCTTAAAGACAAGTAAATAGAACCAAACTGGGAGATGTTTTCCAAAGTAAAAAAGAGCCGCTTAAATGCGGCTCTTTTTTATCTATTATACGCCTTTATACGCTTCCATATAGACTTCTTTTAGCTCTGAAATGAGCGGTAATTTTGGATTAGCTGTTGTACACTGATCTTCAAACGCTCTTTCTGCTAACATTCCAACAACCGCTTCAAATTGTTCTTTAGCGACTCCTTGTCCTGCAATACTCATATTAATATTCAATTTTTCTCCAAGCGCAATAATTGATTGGATAAGTGATTCCACACCTTCTTCTGTTGAACTCGCTGGAAGCCCCAGCATTCTTGCAATATGTGCATAGCGTTCATCTGCCACAAAATGCTCGTATTTTGGGAACAATGCGTGTTTCCTTGGCTTAATAGCGTTATAGCGAACTACATGCGGCATAAGAATTGCATTTGCACGTCCGTGTGGAATATGGAATTCTGGTCCAAGTTTATGTGCTAAACTGTGATTAATACCAAGGAAAGCATTAGCAAATGCCATCCCCGCAATCGCAGAAGCGTTATGCATTTTTTCTCGCGCCTCTTCATCATTTCCATCTTTATATGCTCTCGGTAAATATTTAAATACGAGATCAATTGCTTTTAACGCTAAACCGTCCGTATAGTCATTTGCCATAACAGACACATATGCCTCAATTGCATGCGTTAATACGTCCATGCCGGTATCTGCTGTTACATGAGGTGGTACTGTCATTACAAATTGCGGATC
Organism: Bacillus mycoides; assembly: GCF_001757995.1. Classification (GTDB taxonomy): domain Bacteria; phylum Bacillota; class Bacilli; order Bacillales; family Bacillaceae_G; genus Bacillus_A; species Bacillus_A mycoides_B. Next base: position 7,020 of record NZ_LXLV01000065.1, read on the forward strand.
AACAATTGCTACATCTGGTGTTAATTCATAATCCGCAAGCGGATATTTTATATTATTTTTCTTATCTGTAATAACCGCAAATGGCGTCACTTCTGATCCCGTCCCTGATGTTGTTGGAATGGCAACAAATTGCGCTTTATTTCCCAAGTTCGGATACTTACATGTACGTTTTCTTATATCTAAAAACTTCTGTTTAATTCCATAGAATGTTGTTTCGGGGTGCTCATAGAAAAGCCACATCCCTTTTGCTGCATCCATAGCTGAACCGCCACCAAGTGCGATGATTACATCTGGCTTAAAGCTTCTCATCATTTCCGCACCTTTAAAAACAGTTTCATCTGATGGATCTGGCTCAACCTCGAAGAAAACCTCGACTTTCACATCATTTGCATGTTTACGTAAATAGTGCGTGACCGTATCTACATATCCATGCTCAACCATTCCTGGATCCGTTACAATAAATGCACGTGAAATATTAGGCATGTTCGCTAAATATGCTGTAGCATGTTTTTCAAAATAAATTTTTGGTGGTAATTTGAACCACTGCATATTCTTTTTTCTATTTGCCAACCTTTTTATATTTAGTAAATGAGTAGCTGTTACATTTTGGGAAACTGAGTTTTTTCCGTAGGAACCACATCCAAGCGTAAGTGATGGAATAAATCCGTTATATATATCACCAATTCCCCCTTGTGATGAAGGCGCATTTACAATGAGACGGCAAGCTTTCATACGCATTCCAAATTGTTTTTGTAATTCTTTATTTGTAGAATGGATGACTGCTGAATGCCCTAAACCGCCAAGGTCTAGCATTTCTTCGCAATATGTAAATCCTTCTTCTAATGAATTTGCTTTTACACAAGCTAATACTGGACTCAGTTTTTCACGAGATAGTGGATACGCCGATCCAATCCCTTTAATTTCAGCTACAAGCATTTTTGTATCTTCAGGCACAGTAATCCCTACTAATTCGGCAATATACTGTGCTGATTTCCCAACAATATCACTATTTACTGCACATGTATTTTCATTAATAACAAGCTTTTCTAAGTTTTTTCTCTCTTCTTCTGTTACAAAATAACAATTATTTGCAATCATTTCTGTTTTAACATCATTATAGATTTCCTTATCTACAATGATAGCTTGTTCTGACGCACAAATCATACCGTTATCAAATGTTTTCGATAAAATCAAATCATTAACAGCACGTTTTACATGTGCCGATTTCTCTATATAACAGGGTACATTACCTGGACCTACACCTAACGCTGGTTTGCCAGTAGAATACGCCGATTTCACCATACCAGCTCCTCCAGTTGCTAGAACGAGCGCAACACCTTCATGATTCATTAATTGTTTCGTTGCTTCAACAGAAGGTCTGTCAATCCATTGAATGCAGTGCTTTGGTGCACCAGCCTTCAATGCAGCATCGTATACTGTTTTCGCTGCTGCAATAGAACATTTTTGTGCAGAAGGATGGAAAGCGAAAATAATTGGATTTCTCGTTTTTATCGCGATTAATGCTTTAAACATCGTTGTCGACGTTGGGTTGGTTACTGGCGTTACTCCAGCTACTACACCAACCGGTTCCGCAATTTCTATTATTTCTTCATGAGGATCTTCATGAATAATTCCTACCGTCTTGTCTTTCTTTATAGTATGCCAAATATATTCAGTGGCAAAAATATTTTTAATGCATTTATCTTCATATACACCACGACCCGTTTCTTCAACAGCCAACTTCGCAAGTGGCATATGTTGATCAACACCTGCAAGCGCCATTTCATGAACAATGTTGTCAATTTGCTCTTGTGTAAAACCTTCTAATGCTTGTAAAGCTTTTTGACCGTTATCTACTAACGTATCAATCATCTCTTTTACCTCTTGCATTTCATTTACAACTTTCTCTTTGACTACCATGTAAATTTCCTCCTATTCTGCTATCTTGGACTTTATAAGTCTCTACAGGCTATAAAAAGTCCCGATTAGCGTAAAAAAATAGAGTTACCTTCCTACATGAATCTCATTGTTTGTGAAGTTTTTCACAAGATTGTTCGTGAGTAATATTTCATGACTTCACTATACATGAAATCATTTTATTTGTGTATGTCCATTTTGTGAAATTTTTCACAAAAAAATTTTAAAAAGTACTGCTCTATAAGCAGTACTTTCTCATTATGCTAACGCTTGTGCTAAATCTTCAATCAAATCTTCACCATCTTCAATACCGACAGAAATACGAATTAGTGTATCTGTAATCCCTAATTCTTTACGGCGATCAGCCGGAATAGACGCGTGTGTCATTTGTGACGGAATAGAAATTAAACTTTCTACTGCTCCTAAGCTTTCAGCAAGTGTGAAGTATTGTAACTTCTCAAGTACTCTATTTAATGTTTCCTCACTATCTACATCGAATGAGATGATTGCACCAAATCCATTCGCCTGTTCTGTTGCTAATTCGTGATTTTGATGTGATTCAAGACCTGGATAATATACTTTATTTACTTTCGGATGGTTATTTAAAAACTCAGCAATTGCGCGTGAATTTATTTCATGCTCTTCCATACGAATTCCTAATGTTTTTAAACCGCGAAGTAGTAAGAAGCTATCTTGTGGTCCAAGAATACCTCCTGTTGAGTTTTGTACGAAATGAAGGTCTTCTGCTAGTTGCGGGCTATTTACAACTACTAGGCCTGCAACTACATCACTATGCCCACCTAAATATTTCGTTGCACTATGAAGTACAATGTCTGCTCCTAAAGAAATTGGCGACTGCCAATATGGCGTCATGAATGTGTTATCAATAATTGTTAATAAATCGTTTTCTTTAGCAAGAGTGGATATTTTCTTAATATCAGTAATTTTCAGTAATGGATTCGTTGGTGTTTCCACATAAATCGCTTTCGTATTTGGGCGAATTGCTTCTACAACTTCCTCTAGGTTTGTTGTATCTACAAATGTATGCTCAATGCCGAAACGGTTTAGTACTTTTGTAATAACGCGGTACGTCCCGCCATAAACATCATCTGTTAAAATGACGTGATCTCCTTTTGAGAATAGCATAATAGTTGCTGTAATAGCTGCCATTCCTGAACCAAATGCAAATCCTGCATGACCATTTTCTAACACTGCAATCATTTCTTCTAAAGCTGAACGAGTTGGATTACCAGTTCTAGAATATTCATATCCTTGGTGCTTACCAACTGCTTCTTGTTTGTACGTACTCGTTTGATATATCGGCACGTTTACAGATCCAGTTGAAGGTTCTCCTATGCGAATACCATGAATTAACTTTGTCTTTGCTCTCATTTTTTATTCCCACCCTTTGTATATGTCTTTACTTAAATAGCGTTCACTACTATCAGGAAAAATCGTTACAATATTTGTACCTGGTGCTGCTTTCTCTGCCTCAAGTAAGCTTGCATGAAATGCTGCTCCTGAAGAGCTCCCAACTAAAAGGCCTTCTTTTTGTGCTAATTCTTTTACTCGTAAAAATGCATTTCGATCAGAAATCGTATGAATTTCATCAAAATAAGATGTTTTTAAAAATGGTGGAATGAATTCAAGACCAATGCCTTCTGTTTCATGTGAACCAGCTTTACCACCATTTAAAATAGATCCTTCTGGTTCTACAATAACCGTCTTAATATCAATATTTTTTTCTTTTAAATAAGACGCAGTTCCCATAAACGTACCGCCAGTTCCTGCACCCGCAACAAATATGTTAATCTCTCCATTCAGTGCGTCCCAAAGTTCAGGACCTAGTGTTTTGAAATAAGCACGAGGGTTTGCTTCATTAGCAAACTGACTTGGAGAGTATGAATTTGGTATTTCCTTTACTAGTTCTTTTGCCTTTGCAATTGCGCCGGTCATTCCTTGCTCAGTCGGTGTATGCACGACCTTGGCACCTAGCGCTTTCATTAATTCTTGTTTTTCAATACTAAATTTCTCTGGTACACAAACAATGACGCGTAAATCATGTTCTAACGCTGCAAGTGCCAGTCCAATGCCGGTATTTCCAGCCGTCGGTTCAATGATTGTTCCGCCCTCTGCAACAAGCCCTTTTTCTAACGCATCTTCGATTAATTCTCTTCCTAAACGATCCTTAACGCTTCCGCCTGGGTTGTAAAATTCAAGCTTTGCAAATAAACGGACTCCTTTCGGAAGTGAAAAACGAGTAATTTCCACGATTGGTGTATGGCCAATCAACTCATGAACTCCACGATATACATTCATCGTGTTCTCCCCCTTATTTGCCAATAAAGAAAAGGCAACTGTATGTATTTTCTTTATATGAGAAAGTTGCCTTTTTGTTACATTACTTTAACTCTGCTAGTACTTTTACGATAAAGTTTGTAGAATGAAGAGCTGCTTGATCTAAAAATTGATCAAATGAAACATTTGATTCTTTACCAGCAATATCAGAAAGTGCACGAATAATAACAAACGGAACTTCATATTGGTGGCATACTTGCGCAACAGCTGCTGCTTCCATTTCTACTGCATAAAGATCTTCAAATTTATCACGAATTGCTGCAACACGGTTCGGATCACTCATAAATGAATCACCTGTTGCAATCATACCTTTTACAACTTGAATATTTTCTTCTGCCTGCATACATTTCTCAGCTAATGCAACTAATGTCTCATCAGCTTTAAATCCAGGTGGCATTCCTGGCACTTGACCATATTCGTAGTTAAATGCTGTTACATCTACGTCATGGTGACGAACTTCTGTTGAAATAACTACATCACCAACATTTAGAGAGTGGTGGAATCCACCAGCTGAACCAGTATTAATTACTTTTTCAGGCTTATATTTTTCTAATAAAATTGTCGTTGACATCGCTGCATTTACTTTACCAATACCAGACTTTAGCAAGATTACTTCATGTCCTGCCAATAGCCCTTTCGTAAATTCACAACCTGCAACAGTTTCTGTTTCTGCTTGTTCTAGTTTGTCACGTAAAATACGTACTTCTTCTTCCATTGCTCCAATTACAGCAATTCTCAATCTAATCCCTCTTTCTATTGCTTAGTTGCCTCCATTACCCAAACGAAATGATTTAATCTCGTAAACGTTACGTGGAAGCCATTGTTTTCAAAAATAGATTGCATGATCGGAATACGTGTATAGTATTCTGTTTGCAAATCGTTTGCTAACTGATGAAAACCTCTTTGTTTTGCTACTTCGACAGTTTTATCATATGCATCTTGATCTGCAAATATCGTATCAGCAAACACTATTTTACCACCTTTGTTTAGCAATTGACTATACTTCGCAATTGCTACGTCTTTTTCTTCATCTGTTAAATGATGAAATGCATAGGTGCTCACAATAGTATCAATTGAATTTGGAACTTCAAATGAAAGAAAATCACCTTCTGTAATTGAAAACTCTTTTGGTAATTTCTCTTTAGCAATAGTACGCATTTCGCGTGACGGTTCTATACCGTAAACTGTATGGCCGGCAAGTAATAATTTATTTGTTAAATTGCCAGTACCAACACCAAATTCTAATACGTTGCCAAATGACTTGTTAACTACATCCTCTAAAATGTCCTCATAACGGGCGAAAACTTCTTTATATTGTATATCTTCGCCTTGTACAAATGAGTCGTACGTATGAGCCCATTCATCAAATAAACCATTAAATTCTGTTCCCATAAAAATTCCCCTTTTTCTTATCGGTTTTATCAGTATGATATTCCCTCTTTCTAAAAATGTCAATTGAAATGTACGTAGTATTTCCTTCTTTTCTTTGTTACACTATAGGTGATTACATAGGAGAGGGGTCGTCTTCGTGTCATTTACCTTTGAAATGTTAGAAGATAAAGTAGAGTTTTTTGAAGCGGCGGACTTAGCTTCTTTAGAAAAAAAAATTAGTGAGCAAATTGATAATAATAAAGCACTTATGCTCGAAGTACATCACATCTCACATCAAATGGTTATGGATCCTGAAAGCAAAAGACCTTATTATAGTGCGGTTGTTCATTTTAAATTAAAGAAATTACGCTAACTAAAAAAGAGAGGCTCATAAGAGCCTCTCTTTTTTAGTTTAGAGTTTGAACAAGCACTGGTTTCCAGCCCTCATTTTCTACCCAATCAATATTTACATAATATTTTTTACCTGATTGCTTATCTTGTACGTTACCGTAAGCTTTATTCTTACCATTATTTCCGATTCTATGAATAACTAATTGCTCTACCGGAACGTCAATTGCAGCGGAAATCGCTTTATTCATCTCATTCCAATCTGCTGTACCTTTGTTAAACGTCATCGCAGGTGTTGCACCTTGCTCTGTGCCTACTGGCTTCCAAGAGGATTTCGTATACGCATCTGTTGCCTTTGGCTGTGTTTTTTCAGCTGTTACTTTCTCGTTAGCTTTCGCTTCCTCTTCAGCTTTTTTCTTTTCTTCTTCAGCCTTTAGCTTCTCTTCTTCCTTCTTCTTAGCCTCTGCTTTCTCTTGCTCGTTCTTCTTCGTCTCTTCTTTACCTTTAGCTTTCTCAGCTTTATTCTCTTTTGTTGTTTGCTGAGTTACTTTTTTATCACTAGAAGACGCTTGCTCTTTTCTTTCAGGAACAAACAATTGATATGATACAATAACTACTAATATTAATACAATTGCGATTGCAATATTTAAAACACCGTTTTGACGACGTTTTTGTTGTTTCTGTTGGAATCTAGATCCTCCTGCCATTCTTCAAACCTCCATGCAGTTTTTCATACTTGCTATTGTAACATTAAATCTAGAAAGGTTGAACATTTACAATAATATTTTCACGAAATGAAAACATTTCATAAATAATTGCAAGATTACTTTTCAATTTCTAATTGATGAATTGCTTCTACCATTTCTGCAAAAGCTGGTGTAACTACATTTACGTTATCTGTTTCTATATCAACTACAACTAAAGCATATCTTGGGTTTTCATATGGAAAATAACCTGCAAACCAGCGATTCACCGTCTCTCCTTTTCCTGTTTGTGCCGTCCCAGATTTTCCAGCGACAGTTAGTGGCAACGAACGGAATGCGATTCCCGTTCCTTTCTCCATCGTTACAACGCCTCTTAACAACTGTTGTAATTTTTTCATCGTTTCATAAGAAAGCTGTTTCCCATTTAATTTATGATTTTCAAATGTAAAAAAGTCGGTTCCATTTTTATACACTATTTTTTTCACAGCTTTCACTTCCATCTTCTCTCCACCTCTAGCAATTGTCGCCATCATATTCGCTATAGCTAGAGGTGACACACGTACATCTTTTTGTCCGACCATCGTTTGAGCAATCGCTTTTCTACTATCTTTATTTTCTTCGCTCCCCCAAATAATAGCACTCTTTTCTTCTGGTAATTGCTCAAATTCTGGTGTATGAAATACCGAACCTTTCCACCCTACCTTCTTACTTGCTCCTAAGGCCTCTAAATACGTCTCTAATACTTCCCTATCCTTTTGCATTAGTTCATCACCTAACACGGCAAACGTTCGATTACAGCTTCTAGCAAAGCTTTCCTTAAAGTTTAATGATCCCATCATAACTTGCGGAAGATTTTCACCGTATAAATCCGTATTACAGTTAAATGTACGATTAAACCGCACCAAATTCTCATCAATTCCTGCTGCTGCAACTACTGTTTTAAAAACAGACCCCGGAAAATGAGGAGTTAACATTTGATTTTCAAGTGTAGCTTTATATATCCTCCTATCATTCATCTGTAAAGAAGGCTTACTTACCATTGCTAAAACTTCACTATTCTTTATGTCTAGTAATACTAACCCACCTTTTTTTATTTTGTTTTCATCTATAATCTTCTCTGCTCGTCGTTGCAACGTTTTATGTATTGTTGTTTGAATAGTAACTGGATAAAACGGATTTCCTGGTGAAGTGTATTTCGCCTGCTTCCCAAAAATCGGTTCTCCCTGTCGATCCACTTGATATAGTACTTTCGCTTCTCCATCAGTCAGTAAAAATTCATCAAATGATTGTTGCAATCCCGAAATACCAATTGGCGTTTGTTTCGAAGTTTTTTTCATTTCTCCATAACGCTTTTGAAACTCCTGTTCATTCTCTCCCACATCACCCATTAAATGATTTGCCTCTCCCGTTTGCTTCAGTCGAACTTCTGCTGCTACAATACCTAAAATATCTAATTGATTTACCTTCTCCATTTGCTCGAGCGTTAATTGAAATGGGATATTCCCCCTTCGTAATATAAATGCTTGATTCTTATTTTTCATTTGCAGTCTTATCTCTGGCCTCGACACACCAATGATATGCGCAATTTTCTCTAACATGTCATTTTTTATTTGTAAAAATGGAAAAACAATTAAGACTGGATATTTCTCTTCACCAATTTCCTTACCATTTCGATCTGTAAAATGCCCTCTTCCATTATCTACTGTAAGTGATTGTGTTCGTTGCGTAACACTTTTTTCAATCAAATTGATATTTCGATTTGTAAAGGATTCCGTATCTATAATCTGTATTTGGATTAAACGACAAAGTAATAAAAAAATCACACACATAAAACAAATTAAAACAATTATAATTCTCCGTTTCATTTTCATAAAAAACACCTCGTCTATTGTAGTTTAGACGAGGTGTTTCACCTTTTATACAAATAAAAAATCACTCGTTTTCACACGAGTGATTTTTACGTTATTTTACAGAGATAATCTCTACTTGCATTTCTCCGCCCGGTGTTTGGATTGCTACCTTCTCACCAATTTGCTTACCTAATAAGCTTTTTGCGATTGGAGAATCGTTAGAAATTCTTCCTTCAAATGGATCAGCTTCTGCGCTACCTACGATTGTGTACGCTTCTTCGTCTCCACCTGGTAACTCTTTAAATGTTACTGTTTTACCTAATGTTACAACTGTAGACTCTTCACCATTATCTTGAATGATAACTGCGTTACGAATCATATTTTCTAGTTGTGTAATACGCCCTTCAACGAATGCTTGCTCATCTTTCGCTGCATCGTACTCAGAGTTCTCAGAAAGATCTCCGAAGCTACGTGCGATTTTAATACGCTCTACAACTTCTTTACGTCTTACTGTTTTTAATTGTTCAACTTCGTTCTCTAGTTTTTGCTTACCCTCTTGCGTCATAGGGTATGTTTTTTCTGTTGCCATGTTTTCCACTCCTTTTATATACCAATCCCCTGAAAAAAAGAGGAGTTCCATATGAAAACTCCTCCGCTTATATATAGCGGAGGTTTCTAGCACACGTGCACTAGTGGAGTTGTCACATACAACCCCTTATTCTCCAATTCTTCCTTATGTAAAGAAGGTATGTATGGAAAGTTGATATAAATATGCCCTCACCTATTGGTAGGTGAGGTTTCATGTTTCATTGTATTCGATAAGAAGGGAAAAAATCCCTTCCTATCGTATATCTTTTACTATGCTATTACAAATTTACTTTTTGTTCAAGAATTGTTGCAATTTTTGTAACCATAATATCAATTGCAACATGGTTTTGTCCACCTTCAGGTATAATAATATCCGCAAATTTCTTAGAAGGCTCAATAAATTGATTATGCATTGGTCGTACAACGTTTACGTATTGGTCAATAACTGAATCCATTGTACGACCGCGCTCTTCAATATCGCGCTGCATGCGGCGTAAAATACGAAGGTCCGCATCTGTATCAACGAACACCTTAATATCCATTAACTCACAAAGACGTGGGTCTTCTAAAATAAGAATTCCTTCTAAAATAATTACATCTTTCGGCTCAACTGGAATAATTTTTTCTGAACGCGTATGCACTGTATAGTCATATATAGGCTTTTCCACTTGCTCATATGCAAGCAACTGCTGCAAATGGTCAATTAACAAATCATTATCAAACGCTAACGGATGATCGTAATTTGTTTTTAAACGTTCTTCCATTGGTAAATGGCTTTGATCTTTGTAATAATAATCTTGCTCCAAGATTAAAATGGAATGACCTTTAAAATGGTCAAAAATCGCTTTCGTTACACTTGTTTTTCCTGATCCTGAACCACCAGCGATTCCAATTACAACAGGCTTATTCGTCCCCATTCGACTACCACTCTTTCTTATTGAAGTATGTTTTTGCGCATCATATTATTCACATACACTGGTTGATCCACTTTGAATTTCACGATTTGCAACGGATGTCTCGCTGCATCTAATTCGTTTCCATCCTCATCCCAAATTTTCTCCACCGTCTGCGTAAAGTTTTCTATTTCTGGCCCAAAGAACTCCACTTCATGTCCTGGTTTGAAGTGATTACGTTGCTCAAGCGTTACGATTCCCGTTTCTTCATTATAATCTAACACTAAACCAGCAAAATCATACGTTGTTTTCTTACTATGATTTCCAAACATTTGCTCTTGATGTCCTGGAACCCCTTCAAAGAATGCAGGAGCTGTATCACGATTTGCACATTTATCAAGCTCATCTAACCATTCTTGTTTAAACTCAAAGTTATCCGGATCCGCACAATACGCATCAATTACTTTACGATATACAGTTGCTACAGTCGCTACGTAATGGATAGATTTCATACGTCCTTCAACTTTTAAGCTATCAATTCCAATTTCAATCATTTTCGGAATGGATAAGATTAAATTTAAATCTTTTGGGCTCATCGCAAAGTGAGCATCTTCTTCTTGGAATAGAGGAAGCTCTTTTGCATCTTTATGTTGTGATACCGTTTGAACTAAATCATAATCCCAGCGGCAAGATTGACAACAACCACCACGGTTAGAGTCACGCGCTGTCATATGGTTACTTAATGTACATCTCCCTGAATACGCGATACACATTGCACCATGGACGAATGCTTCAATTTCAATATCAACTTTTTCTTTAATTTCTTTCATTTCTTCATAGCTTGCTTCACGAGCTAATACAAGACGATGTAAACCTTCTTCTTTCCAATACTGTGCTGCTTTCCAGTTGGATAGTGATTGTTGTGTACTTAAATGCACCTCAACAGAAGGCGCTACACGTTTACATGTCTCAATAATAAGCGGATCGGCAACGATAATTCCCGTTACGCCAGCTTTTTCAATCCCTTTTAAATATTCCTCTAGCCCATCCATATTTTCATTATGTGCAAAAATATTTGTTGTTACGTATATTTTTGCTCCATATTTCTTTGCAAATTCAACGCCTTCTGCCATGTCTTCCAGCGTAAAGTTACCTGCATTAGAACGAAGACCAAATTCTTGTCCACCTAAATATACAGCATCTGCCCCATAATGGATAGCTACTTTTAATTTTTCTAAGTTACCCGCAGGGATTAACAGTTCAGGTTTTTTCACAATAACGCGTTTGCCATCGATCACTCGTGAAATTTCTTGTACAGTCATTTCCTACACCCTCCTCGTTTAGTAAACCGTTTCTTTAAAGAAGAATCCTGTATCTAACGGACGATTTACCGGTTGTATTTCTTCTATCTCTTTAAATAAATCATCTTTCACGTCATAATACGCATCACGATCTTCTACACACAAATCAATCGCCTTACGATATTTCTTCGTTACCTCAATAATGTATTCAGAACTCTTTAGGACACCATCAATTTTTAAGCTATCGACTTCAGCATCGATTAGTTCCTCTAACTCATCGATGAAACAAATATCATTCGGACTCATAATGTGAGTACCATTTTCATCTTCATAAATTGGATATTTGTTATTACGTTCTGGGTCGTATAAGAACATATTCTCTTCATACTTTTTCTTTTCGATGTCGAGATTACGCCCTTGATACTCAAAGTAGTTTCCTACTAGTGAACGCTTCGATTGGAACATGCAAGTCATACCGTGAATTTGTACTTCAAGTTCCACTTCAGCATTTTCTTTTAATTCAGCAATCTCATCTAAGCTAAGCTCACGAGCTAATACAGCGCGTTTCGCGCCTCTTTGCCCCCAATAGTTACAAGTAAACCAGTTTGTTGCTGTCGTTTCTGTATTCCAGTGCAGTTGCATATTTGGTGCAACTTCACGAACAGCCATTAATACCGCTGGATCTCCGAAAACAATCGCATCTACATTTATCTCATTTAAAAAGGCAACGTAGTCCGTTAATTCTTCCACTTTATCATTGTGGAACATTGCATTCATTGCAACGTATACTTTCACACCATTTTCATGCGCAATGTTTACAGCTTGTTTCACATCTTCACGTGAAAACTCTCCTGCCAAACGTAAACCAAACTTTTGTTCACCAACCATTACTGCATCTGCCCCTGCTTTCACAAGAGGTTCAATATCCGCCACCGCTCTAGGCGTTACTAACAATTCAGGTTTCTTCATACTTTGTCACCCTCTCTTTTTACTTACAGCCACTCCATCGCCAATTGGGAAAATCGTTGTATCATATCCTTCATGGTTCATAAGCCATTCATTGTACGTCTTAATACGACGAATCAAACCACGCGTACGTCTATTTTCAATTTTCTCTTTTGTCGTCACAAGACCATGGTACATAACGTTATCTGAAATAATAACGCCACCTGGATTTAATAACGGTTCGTATAAGTCAAAAAAGCGACGATACTGCCCTTTCGCTGCATCAATAAAAATAACATCAAATGTTCCATGTTCTTTCACTTGTTCGCCCGTTTCTAAAGCATCACCGTAAATAACAGAAATACGGTCTGTTACCGGGGAACATTCTATATATTCAAGTGCCTTTTCATATCGTTCACGATTGCGCTCTACTGTCACAATGCGAGAGTTCGGAATAGCTTGCATCATACGAATACTAGAATAACCGATTGCTGTTCCAAGTTCTAAAATACTTTCCGGTCCAATTAAACGTAAAAATTGCAGCATAAATTCCATTCCAAGTCGATCCATAATCGGCACATGGTTTTCAGTTGCATACTCTTCCATTTCAAGAATTAATTTATCTTTTGGATCAATAAATGATAATAGGTACTCGTTAACTGCATCCTCCATAATTGGTCCTCCTTATTTACATGGAGAAGTGCCTCTATGACGCGTCAACATTTGTCTTTTCACACATAGAATGCAATAAAAATACAAGCCAGTTTCACCCTTAGCTTGTACGTCCCGTTTTGATATTAAAAACGATTCTTCTGCCAGTTTTTAACCCGATATATTTTACCACAAAAAAGAGGGATGTGCGACCTTTTTCGCTACCCCTCCCCATTTCACTGTTTTTTCGTAATGTATTTTTGCTTTAATGCATTATGTTCTTCTAATGTTTTCGCATAATACACTTCACCACTTGGTGCAGCTAAGAAATAATAATAATCTGTTTGCGCAGGATCTAACGCTGCTTCCACTGAATGTTTACCAGAGTTTGCAATCGGTCCAACTGGCAATCCTTTCACAACATACGTATTGTACGGTGAGTTTACTTTCAAGTCTTCGTATAATACACGTTGTTTATGCTTTCCAAGCGCGTATAATACCGTCGGATCCGTTTGAAGCGGCATACCTTTCGCTAAACGATTATAGAAAACACTAGAGATTTTCTGGCGATCAGTAAAGCCAGTGGCCTCTTCTTCAATAAGTGAAGACAACGTGAGAAGTTGATGCACATCCCAGTTCTTCGCTTTCATTTTCGCCTCATTTTGAACAATAATTGCATTTGTTTTCTCAAGCATCGGGATTACAATTTCTTCTAACTTTGTATCCTTTTTATAGAAAGAATACGTTGCTGGATATAAGTATCCTTCTAGTGGATATTTAATGTTACTATCAAAAATTTTATCCGTTAATAGCTTCGGATACTTTTGCTGCATTTTTTGAATAAATGCTTTATCGTTTAATTGACGCACAACATCATCTTTATTCCACTTTAATTCTGCCGCAATCACTTCAGCGATTTCAGTTACTTGCGCCCCTTCTTTAATCGTCACTTTATAAAGAGCCGGACGATGTACGTTGCCAGATGACATTTGCTCAATAACATCGTTAGCACTCATCGAAGGATTTAATAAATATGTACCTGCTTGTAAGCTTTTTGACTTAAATTTCGTATAAAAACTAAAAACTGTACCGCTTTTCACAGCACCTTTTTCTTCTAAAATCTCACCGATTTCACTTGTAGATGACCCCTTTGGAATCTCTACCTCAATCTCTTTTTTATTTCCACTATCAACTGGCCCTAATGCAGATGAAATATACGCATAGACTGATCCACAAACTAAAAGCAGTGCGATAATCGAAATTAAAAAAATGCGTCTACGCTTCTTCTTCACTTGATTCTCTACCAAAATTCTTCCTCCTTATTCAATTGTAGACCATATACACTTCCTCTATACAATGCCCTACAAACATAAAGCAAAACCAATCATTTCTAAATAATTGGTGACAGCTGCTCATTTAAAGCCTTTTTTTCATACAACCCGTCTTATTATACTATAAACAATTAAGTAGTTTCGACAAAAAATCTGTCATTTTGCATATGAATACAAAAAAGGCGAACTGTGTACACAGTTCGCCTTTTTATCCATTACTATTCTTCTTCTTGCTCATCAGCAAGAGTGTTAAACATTTCTTGTACCATTTCCCACTCTTCTTCAGATTCAATTGAAAGTAATGTTCCGCCCTCGTCTTCACTTTGCTCGTATGCCATTGCATCGAAGATTTGGTCTCCATCTTCGTCTACTTCACCGATTGGAGAGAAGACTACGTAAGATTTTTTGCCGAATTTTTCAGCATCAAAAGTGAAAATAATTTCACATAAATGTTCGTTTCCTTTTTCGTCTACAATTGTAATTTGATTTTCTTCCATTTTGGTCACCTCTTATTTACTATCTAAAAATCCTTGTAAGATCACGACTGCAGCCATCTTATCGATTACCTGTTTTCGCTTCTTACGGCTCACATCAGCTGAAATGAGCAGACGTTCCGCTGCCATCGTCGACAAACGCTCGTCCCACATTACAACTTCTAATTGTAACAGATTTCGCAGGTTTTCTGCAAATTGCTGGCACGCTTCACCACGAGGGCCGATTGTACCATTCATATTTTTAGGTAAACCTACTACTATTTTGTCCACATTGTACTGTTTTACCAACTCAGAAATACGATCAAAACCAAAGTGGCCTCGTTCTTCGTTAATCCTGATTGTTTCCAGCCCTTGTGCTGTCCAGCCCATTTCATCGCTCATTGCAACACCGACTGTTTTAGTACCAACATCTAAACCTAATATCCGCATAAACTACTCCTCACGATGATGTTTCAAGTAAGACTTCACAAGCTCTTCAATTATCTCATCACGTTCAAGCTTGCGAACGATGCTTCGTGCATCTTTATGGCGAGGTATGTATGCTGGATCTCCACTTAATAAATAACCGACGATTTGGTTAATCGGATTATAACCTTTTTCTTGAAGTGCATCATACACAGTTAAAAGTACATCATTTACATGGACACTCTGTTTTTCATCTTGAATGCTAAACTTCATTGTTTTATCAAAACCGTCCATTTCAAGCACCTCACTTGTAAGTAGTAAGTATAGGGAGAAGAACTTCTCCTCTCCCTACCATTGTACACTACTATCTCTTTATTTTGAAACAGATTTAACGTACTCTTGTACAAATGCTAAAGCTTCCTCTACTTGCGCTGGGTTTTTACCACCTGCTTGAGCCATGTCAGGACGGCCACCACCGCCTCCTCCACAACGAGAAGCTACTTCTTTCACAAGTTTACCTGCATGGTAACCTTGACTAATTAAATCTTTCGTTACGCCAGCTAAAATATTTACTTTATCGTCATTTACAGACGCTAATACAACAACTACAGACTCTAATTTATTTTTAAGGTCGTCCATCATTGTACGTAAGTTGTTCATATCTGCAACATTTACTTTCGCCGCTAATACGTTCACGCCATCAACTGTCATTACTGAATCAGTTAAGTTTCCAGCTTCGATATTGCTTAATTTCGCAGCAAGAGATTCATTTTCTTTTTGAAGTTGTTTCACTTCAGCAAATAAACCATCTACTCTCGTTAAAATATCTTTCGGATTTGTTTTCATTTTTCCTGCTGCTTCTTTTAATAAACCTACTTGATCGTTCATTAATTCGTATGCAGACTTACCAGTTACCGCCTCAATACGACGAGTTCCTGCACCGATACCAGACTCAGCAACGATTTTGAAAATACCGATAGAAGCTGTGTTATCAACGTGACAACCACCGCAAAGTTCTAAGCTGTAATCGCCTACTTGTACAACGCGTACAACATCACCGTATTTTTCACCGAATAATGCCATTGCGCCCATTTCTTTCGCTTCTTCGATTGCTTTTTGAGAAATCGCAACATCAATACTTTCCCAAATTTTTTCGTTTACGATACGCTCAATTTTTTCTAATTCGTCAGCTTGTACTTGACCGAAGTGAGAGAAGTCAAAACGTAAACGTTCAGATGTTACAAGAGAACCCGCTTGGTTAACATGCGTTCCAAGTACATCTTTTAACGCTTGGTGTAGTAAGTGAGTTGCTGTATGGTTTTTCACAACGCTACTACGGTTTTTCGTATCGATAAGAGCTTTTACAGCCGCATCTTTCGTTAATGTACCTTCTTCCACAACTACTTTGTGTAAGTTTTGACCATTTGGTGCTTTTTGTACATCTTTTACAACAACTTTCACGCCGTCAGCAAGAAGGTAACCACGGTCTGCAATTTGCCCACCGCTCTCAGCGTAGAATGGCGTTACATCAAGCATTAATTGTCCTTCTTCACCTGCTTGTAGGCTATCTGTGTACTCACCATTTTTCACAAGTGCAACAACGTTACTTTCTGTTGCAACTGTACCGTAACCAACGAATTCGCTCACTACTTTAACTTCACCAAGTACACCGCCTTGAACTTGCATAGAGTCAACGTCTTGACGAGCAGCACGTGCACGCTCACGTTGTTTCTCCATTTCATTTTCAAAGCCTGCTTGATCAACTGTCATACCAGCTTCTTCTGCATATTCTTCTGTTAATTCAATCGGGAAACCGTACGTGTCGTATAGACGGAACGCATCTACGCCAGAAATAACAGTTGTTTTTTCTTCTTTCGCTTTTGCAATTACTTCAGCTAAAATTGATTCACCATCATGAAGTGTTTCATGGAAACGCTCTTCTTCATTCTTCACAACTTTTGCGATGAAATCTTTCTTTTCAAGTACTTCTGGATAGAAGTCTTTCATTACTTCTCCAACAACCGGTACTAATTCAAACATGAATGGACGGTTGATATTTAATTTCTTAGAATAACGAACAGCACGGCGTAATAAACGACGTAATACATAACCACGGCCTTCGTTAGATGGAAGAGCACCGTCACCAACAGCGAATGTTACTGTACGGATATGGTCAGCAATTACTTTAAACGCCATATCTTTTTCTAAATCGCCATTACGATACTTCTCACCAGAAATTGATTCTGTTGCACCAATCATCGGCATGAATAGGTCTGTATCAAAGTTCGTAGGCACATCTTGAACGATAGATGTCATACGCTCTAGACCCATCCCTGTATCGATATTTTTCTTAGGAAGCGGCGTATATGAACCGTCTGGGTTATGGTTAAATTGAGAGAATACAAGGTTCCATACTTCTAAGTAACGCTCGTTTTCTCCGCCCGGATATAATTCTGGATCACTAAAGTCATTACCGTAAGCTTCACCGCGGTCATAGAAAATTTCTGTATTCGGTCCACTTGGTCCTTCACCGATATCCCAGAAGTTTTCTTCTAAACGGATGATGCGTTCTTTTGGAACACCCATTTTCTCATTCCAAATTGTGAATGCTTCTTCATCTTCCGGATGAATTGTAACAGATAGTAATTCTTTATCGAATCCGATCCATTTGTCGCTCGTTAGAAATTCCCAAGCCCAAGTAATTGCTTCTTCTTTGAAGTAATCACCGATTGAGAAGTTCCCTAACATTTCAAAGAATGTATGGTGACGAGCTGTTTTCCCTACGTTTTCAATATCGTTTGTACGAATTGATTTTTGAGCATTTGTAATACGTGGATTTTGCGGAATTACGCGTCCATCAAAATATTTTTTTAATGTTGCTACACCACTGTTAATCCATAGAAGAGATGGATCTTCATGTGGAACTAGTGATGCACTAGGTTCTACTGCATGTCCTTTTTCTTGGAAAAAGTCTAAAAACATTTGACGAATTTGTGCGCCTGTTAGTTGTTTCATTGTATTTTCCTCCTTAAATATAAAAAACTCCCGTCCCTATAAAAGGGACGAGAGTTAACTCGCGATACCACCCTAATTATGAATTGATTATTATAACAATCAATTCATCACCTCATGGTGCCGTAACGTGGCAAGACGGCAGTGATTAGCTGCTCTCAGGATTAGCTTTCTGTTACCCTTCATTTAAAGCTTCTTTCAGCCAGTGGAAGCTTCTCTCTACAAATGGACTGTAACGTACTTGTTCCGTCATTGATTTAATGTATTATATGACTAAATATAATAGAATTCTCTTAAGTTTGTCAATGTAGATAATCATTTATATTGTATCAATTGCTTATTAATCATAGCTATTCTACTATTCATTCTTAACAGCCTTTAAATATATTATGCATTTATTACTAAATAGGAATCTCCTCATAAAAAACACCTTATAAAAATTTCTGAACATTACATTTCTTGTTATAATTAAATTATTAATAATGAAGGAGCGATCACAATGACAACCTTATTGAACAAAGCTAAAAACATGTTAACTACGGACGAAACTATATTGTTTTACGCAGCATGCTCATTAGATATATTTATATATCGTTCCGTTGCAAGGCCAGGACTGTTAATCTTAACGAACAAAAGGCTCTTCTTTTACGGACCAGATTTAAGCAAAAACCCAATATTTGAAGAGTACTCTTTCGCAAAAATTTCTAATCTAAAAGAACAGAAACGACTTTTCAGTAATCAAATTGTATTTATGTATGATGATGAATGGAAAAAAATAAAACATATTCAAACAAATGATGTGAGCGGGATTATTCAACAAATAAAAGAACAACTCTCTAAATAACCATATTATTAGCCCTCTATCTCTATAGATAGAGGGCTTTCACATTAAATATCTTCTCTTTTCCAAAGAGGCCTCACATGAACGACCACTGTACGAATAACAGCTAAAATTGGAACCGATATTAGCAATCCTACAATCCCCGCTATCTCTCCTCCAACTAGTAATGCGAGCATAATAATAACGGGATGCATACGAAGCGACTTACCAACGATGTAAGGAGATAAAATGTTACTTTCCAAAAATTGCAAAATAGCAATCGTAATCCCCGCCTTAATGAGTAAACTCGTTGATACCGTTGCCGCAATCATCAACGTGGGAATCGCCCCTAAAATAGGACCAAAGTACGGGATTATATCCGTTACCCCAATAATAATGCCGAGTAATAACGGATATTTCATACCGATAAACCAAAAAGAAAGAACAGATACTCCCCCTAATACTAAGCAAACAAATAACTGTCCTCGAATATAACTTCCGAGTGACTTATCAATTTCTTTCGCAAGCATTTGACCCGTACTACGCCACTTACTCGGAACTAGTTTCCAAAAAATATGATAAAACTCACCGTAATCTTTTAATATGTAAAATACAATGAACGGAATTAAGAAAATAATGAGCAATGAATCTAATACACCACGGGCTGTGCTCATAACTTTATTTAAAAGCGTTTGTATCTTCATTTCTACACCAACGAAAATTTGCTTTACCTTTTCATGAATAAATGATGGGAAATTCGCTGTTTGTTCTGTAACTCCATCCATCCAAGAATCGTACATTTTTGTAAACTGCGGAAATTGTTCATTAATTTCTTGTAACTGCTTAATAACAACTGGCGTTCCTTTATAAATTCCATAGCCAATTCCGCCAAAGAAAAGAATATAAATGAGCAAAATAGCAAGTGTGCGTGGCATTCCTTCCTTATGGATTTTTTCAATTAAAGGGTGCAATAAATAAGCAATAAAACAAGCAATAAGAAACGGTGTGATCGCCACTTTAAATACAAAAACAATCGGTGCCCATAGTGGCTTAATTTTTAAAAAGACGAGCAAACAAAGAAAAATAAGTAACAATAATCCTAAACGATATATCCAAATGATTTTAAGATTCTTCACACGAAAAACCTCCTCCACCTTTATTTTGAAAATAAATAGGTTAGGTTATGTGCAAAAGTTTTAAAATCTTTTATACAGACCATACTGTTTTTTAAAGACGTACATATATTTAACATAATAAGGACAACCACCCCTGAAAATACAAAGCGTCAAAATATAATCAGGAGGGCTAATTATGGTTTTATTTATGCTCGTATTATCAGCACTTTTTATGATTCTTGAATGGATTTGTATCGGGTTTGGTATTTGGAAAGGTTTCTTTATTCGTTCCTCGCGAAAAGAAAGAGCGAAGCAATTATGGCGTTACGGAATACTTGGAGTTGGATGTTATGGCCTCTCTTATGTTTTCTCGGAAATCGGACTTTTATATTTGCATATGAACGTGTAAAAAAACTCCCTCATCAATAAGGGAGTTTTTCACTTTAATCGAAATTATTATAAATAAGACTTAATCATCTTACGTGCTTTTTTCACATTGCGTTTTGAGAATACATCTTGTTTGCGAGCATATTGATATGCTGCAGCTCCAACACCTAATGCGATTAATGAATTGCGTAGATTCAAAGTAAATCCCCCTTTTCGTTATCCGATCGTTCTTTCATTATCATCAAATAAATCATCAAGAGAGCTTAATGAACCATCTTCCTCTACTTGATGTGTATGGATCTTCCCCTTTGAAACCGATAATTCGATATAACAATTCCAGCAATAAAATTGGTTGACACCTATTTTTCCGATGTCTTTCCCTTTGCAATTTGGACAACTGAACATATGGCTTTCATCTCCTTACAGTCTCCCAGATTCTATTCGCCATTATGTCCAAACTGCATTCATTTATACATTGCTAGAGCCTTTCAACGTTATACGTTTGAAAGTTTCACTATATAATTTCACCTTGTTACATGAAATCATACGGTGAAATGTTTTCCACGTCCATTTCTTCACCATTAACCGTCACCATCTGCACTTCTCCTTGTGATTCTTGCAATCGACCAGCTAAAGTCGTTTGACGCATTGCATCATCAAGGCGATTTACACCGGATTGAAAAGCTGCTTCCTCCCCGCAAATAATAAGGAATTTCTTACTCCTTGTAATACCCGTGTAAATTAAATTACGACGTAACATACGGTAGTAGCTCTTTACAATCGGCATAATAACAATCGGAAATTCACTACCTTGTGATTTATGAATCGAACAGCAATATGCATGTGTAATTTGATTTAAATCTGGCTTTGTATACGTTACTTCAATCCCATCAAATGAAACGATAATCATATCTTGTTGCTCAACGTTTTCTTTCGCATAAAACACCGAAACAATTTCTCCAATATCACCATTAAACACTTGACTTTCCGGCTGATTGACTAGTTGAAGTACTTTATCACCTCTGCGGTATACAACATCACCGTAGGCAATTTCTTTACTCTTTTCTCTTTTCGGGTTAAACACTTCTTGCAATGCTTCATTTAACACATTAATACCTGCTGGTCCGCGGTACATAGGTGCCAATACTTGTACATCTCTTGCGCTAAACCCTTTCGTCTTCGCGTTTTCACATACTTTTTTTACAACTTCAACAATTTGAGCCCCTGCACAGCTGATAAATGAACGATCTTTTTTATTTTGCGCTAAATCTGGCGGGAGCGTCCCGTCTTTTATCGCATGGGCGAGCTGAATAACAGACGAACCTTCTGCCTGACGATAAATTTCTGTAAGTTTTACCGTTGGGATGGCACCTGCATTTAATAAATCTTTTAACACTTGTCCAGGTCCTACAGATGGTAATTGGTCTTCATCGCCTACAACGATTACTTGAATATTCGTTGGCAAGGATTTAAACAATTGATTTGCCAGCCAAATATCTACCATCGAAAACTCATCAATAATAAGGAGCTTCCCTTGAACCGGATCAGTTTCATTACGCTGGAAAGACCCTTCTGGCGTCCAACCAAGCAAGCGATGAATTGTGCAAGCTGGAAGTCCTGTTGATTCACTCATTCGCTTCGCTGCTCTTCCTGTTGGAGCCGTTAATAGTATTGGAAATGGATTGTCATCACTATATTCATTTAGATTTAATGATAATCCGTGAAGTGACGCATACATTTCAACAATTCCTTTAATAACTGTTGTTTTCCCTGTTCCTGGTCCACCTGTTAATAGCATCATCGGCTTATGAAGGGCAGTTTGAACTGCTTCTTGCTGGAGCGGTGCATACTGTACCTTCAGCTGTTCTTCAATTTCCCCTAATGTTTTTAACACTTCTGCTTCAGGGAATGCAGGGGTTTCTTCTTGATTCATAAGACGCCGAATTGACTTTACAACGCCTTTTTCAGAGTAGAATAAAGAAGCTAAATACACTCGCTCTTCTTCTATAATGACTTTCCCTTCACCTTGCATCATCTCAACGCAACCTACAATATCTTCCTCAGTCACTCTGCCTTCTTGATTATTTAAAAGTGACATCGTTTCCCTCACAAGTTGTCCTTTTTCCATATAAACGTGACCCAATTGTAATGAAATATTCTCTAACGTATAAAAACACCCTGCACGTACACGGTCGTCGTGATTGCCCGTTATTCCTATTGCACGCCCTATATCATCTGCTCTTCCAAATCCAATTCCGTCCACTTCTTCAATAAGCTTATATGGATTATTACGAATCACTTCTAATGTCATCTCTTTATATTGCTGATAAATTTTAATAGAAAGTTTTGTTCCAAAACCGTAGCCATTTAAAAAGCTCATCACTTTCTCTAGCCCTTGATGCTCAATAATCGTTTCATATATTTCCTGCGCTTTTTGCTTGTTTACAACACCATTTAATGCATCAGGATCATCCATAATTTTAGAAATCGCATGCTCACCAAGATGGTCAACGATTTTTTCGGCTGTACGCTTTCCAATCCCTTTAAATAAATCACTCGCTAAATATTGCACCATACCTGCTTTTGTTTGTGGCAATTCTTTTTTAAACGTTTCAACTAAATATTGTTTCCCATACTTTGGGTGGTCTTTAAAATGACCTGTTAATGTAAACACTTCATCTTCATGCATACGGGGAAAATGACCGTTTATCATTACTTTTTTTTCGTCGTATGTTTCATTCGTTTCAATGACTTTCATACTGACAACGGAATAGAGGTTTTCTTCGTTGTGGAAAATGGTATGAAGAACTTGCGCTTTTATAAATTTTTTCTCTTCCTCAAACAAATCCATTGCATGTTGATTTCCCATCTTTCCTCTCCTTCCCGAGTTCTTTTCACTTTAATGAGCAGTACATCCCCCACCTCTTTCACAATCTTTAGATGAGGGGTAACTGCGCATTAAACTATAATTTCACTTTATTCAGCTTCTTGCTCTAATAAACGAATACCATTACCAGCTAAAAAGTGGTCTGGCTGAATTTCAGTTGCTTTCTTAAATAAAGTAAGAGCTTTCTCGTTATTTTCTTCAAATACGTACGCAACACCTAAATTATAATACGCATCTGCATGCTCTTCATCCATTTCTAATACCTTTTCAAAATAAGGTTTTGCCTCTTGAATATGTTCTAGTCGCGCGAAGCAAAGTCCGCATTGGAAAACAGCTTCTACATCGTCTTCATCTAATTCCGTCGCTCTTTGTAAAAATGGCAGCGCAAGACGATCATTTCCAAGTTGCACATGTGTGATACCTAACATAAATGTTACATCAGCTGATTGTAATCCCGCTTGCATCGCTTGTTCAAATACAGCCTTTGCCTCTGCAAATTGCTCTTGACCGTAATATACGTTTCCTAAACCATAATAGGCAGCTGCAGATTTATCATCTAATTCTAATGCACGTTTATAAAATAAAATTGCTCGCTCACTATCACCTAATACATCTAATAAATTCGCAAAGTTAATGTATCCAAGCGCATCTTTCGGATTTTCTTCGATTGCTTCTGTGAAATTTTTAGCTGCTTCTTCCCAGTTTCCTTCTTGCATATATTTAATACCTGTTTCAAGTTTGTTTGACATGTCCTTCACCTCTACAACAAATTATAACAAAGAATGTATTTTCCAAGCGAACGAAAATTCTCTTTATGTAAAAGAAACCTCTAACCGCTAATCGGCAGAGGCTTCTCGTGTTATCCTAAATAATCTAATTTCTTACCACTATGATATACTTCATCAATTGTAGCGCCGCCTAAGCACTCATCTCCATCATAGAAAACAACTGCTTGGCCTGGCGTAATCGCACGAATTGGCTCATCACAAAGAATACGAACTGTATTTTCATCAACGATTTGAACTGTTACTTTATTGTCTGCTTGACGATAACGGAATTTCGCTGTACACGTAAATTCTTTTTCCTTCGCTTTATTACTTACCCAGCCAACATTCGTAGCAATAACTTCATCACCATATAGGAGTTCGTTATGGAATCCTTGGTCAACATATAAAATGTTTTCTTTTAAGTTTTTCCCAACAGCAAACCATGGATCACCATTACCACCAATACCAAGACCATGACGTTGTCCAATTGTATAGTACATTAAACCATCATGTTTCCCTTTCACTTCACCAGATAATGTTTGCATCACACCTGGTTGCGCCGGTAAATAGTTACTTAAGAAATCTTTAAAGTTACGCTCACCGATGAAGCAAATACCAGTACTATCTTTCTTCGCCGCTGTCGCTAAACCAGCTTCTGTCGCCATTTCGCGAATTTGCGGTTTCTTTAATTCACCTAATGGGAACATTGTTTTTGATAATTGCTCTTGGCTTAATTGATTTAAGAAATATGTTTGGTCTTTATTATCATCAACGCCGCGAAGCATTTTATATTCGCCGTCCATATAAGCAACGCGTGCATAATGCCCTGTTGCTACATAATCAGCACCAAGTGCAATTGCATGCTCTAAAAATGCTTTAAATTTAATTTCTTTGTTACACATTACATCTGGGTTTGGTGTACGACCAGCTCGGTATTCATCTAAAAAGTACGTAAATACTTTATCCCAGTATTGTTTTTCAAAGTTTACTGCATAATACGGAATGCCGATTTGGTTACACACTTCAATTACATCATTGTAATCTTCTGTTGCTGTGCAGACACCATTCGCATCTGTATCATCCCAGTTTTTCATAAAAATTCCGATTACATCATAACCCTGCTCTTTTAATAAAAGAGCTGCTACAGATGAATCAACGCCACCGGACATCCCGATGACAACGCGTGTTTCGTGAGGTAGTTTGTTCATCATGTCACCTCCCATGCTAATTTTGTGTTAATCGCTTCACGATTTTCACTGTTTCGTACGCCGCTTTTTCAATTTGCTCTTTCGTATTTCCAAGTCCGAAACTAAAGCGTACGGATGAACGTATTTGATCGGAGTCTTTTCCGAACATCGCCACTAATACATGTGATGGATCAATCGAACCAGCTGTACAAGCAGAACCACTTGATACTGCAATACCAGCTAAGTCTAAGTTTACAAGAAACGGTTCAATATTCATTCCTGTAAAACTTATATTCAACACATGGGGTAAGC
The DNA here is from genome assembly GCF_001757995.1 of Bacillus mycoides. GTDB lineage: Bacteria > Bacillota > Bacilli > Bacillales > Bacillaceae_G > Bacillus_A > Bacillus_A mycoides_B. Next base: position 32,663 of record NZ_LXLV01000065.1, read on the forward strand.
GATATTCCAAGTTTCCGTTTACCTCGAAAGTAATGTCCTCATTTTTGAAGACAGATACCATTATATCTTTAAACTCTTCATATTGGGCATTTTTTTGCTCACGAGTTTTTTCAGCTAGCAAAATCGCTTGCTGAAGTCCGGCAATACTAGGTACATTTTCAGTACCAGCACGGCGTTTTCTTTCTTGCTCTCCGCCTATTAATAACGGTTCAAATTTCACATTTGCACCAGCATATAGGAACCCGACACCTTTTGGTCCGTTAATTTTATGAGCTGAAATCGATAATAAATCAATACCAAACTCTTTCACATCTATTTCTATTAAACCGTAAGCTTGTACAGCATCTGTGTGGAAATAAGCTTGATGCTCTTTTAACAGCTTACCTATTTCCACAATTGGTTGTATTGTCCCTACTTCATTATTCCCGAACATAATAGATACAAGAATCGTCTCTTCCGTTAGTGCCTTTTGTATGTCAGAAACTTGAACACGCCCTGTTTCATCAACAGGTAAATACGTCACTTCAAATCCTTCACGCTCTAATAATTCACACGTATGCAAAATCGCATGATGTTCAATTTGCGTTGTAATAATGTGGTTACCTTTATGACGATTCGCGCGCGCTACACCTATAAGTGCTAAATTATCAGCTTCTGTACCACCGCTCGTGAATATAATTTCATTTGGACTTGCGTGAATGCTACGTGCACACACACGTCTTGCCTCATCTACCGCATGGCGCGTTTGACGCCCATAAAAGTGAATACTAGACGGGTTTCCAAATGTTTCTGTCATATATGGAATCATCTTTTCGACCACTTCTGGGTGAGTCGGAGATGTCGCAGCATGATCTAAGTAAATGCGTTCCATTAAATCTCCTTCTTTCCAAATCGTTTCACAAGGAATTAAATGTAAAACATATAGCCCCCGTGATTTTCTTCCTCATAACGTACTAAATCTTCTAAAGTTGTACTATCTAATACTTCTTGCACCGCATCACGAACACGCATCCATAATTGGCGTTGTGCTGGTTCTTCTTCTTCTATCATTTCTACAACACTAATTGGCCCCTCTAGTACACGGATTACATCTCCAGCTGTAATGTTGACTGGCTGATCAGATAATACATATCCGCCATATGCCCCGCGCGTACTCTTTACAAGACGAGCGTTACGAAGTGGTGAAATTAATTGCTCTAAATAATGCTCAGATAGGTCATGTGCCTGCGCAATTGATTTTAATGAAATTGGACCTTCACCAAACTTTTTTGCAAGGTCGATCATAATTGTTAAGCCGTAGCGGCCTTTCGTTGAAATCTTCATCTATTTGCACCTCATTTCAAATTTTCACTTCTATTGGTTATATCTTATTTATAAAAGAACACAATTTAAAATCCTATGAAATTATAGCATAATATAGTATTATAAGAAATTTCAACTTGTGTATCAAAATGATAACATAAAATCACATTGAAAAACTCGGAAATTATTACAATTGAAAGAAAAATGAAAATATTCATCTTCATTTTTCCCAAAAAACAGCATCCTATTTCAAATTTCATCAAAAAAAATGATACGATAGAATGAGATTATACATTAAGGGAGAGGGTCAAATGAAACAACCACTCGCACATCGAATGCGCCCTACAAATATTCAAGAAATTATCGGACAACAGCATTTAGTTGGTGAAGGCAAGATTTTATGGCGAATGGTCCAAGCAAATCATTTTCAATCAATGATTTTATATGGTCCTCCAGGAACAGGAAAAACATCAATCGCCAGCGCAATTGCAGGAAGTACTGGAACCCCGTTTCGCCTCTTAAACGCGGTTACTCATAATAAAAAAGATATGGAAGTTGTCGTACAAGAAGCGAAGATGCATCGACACCTCGTTTTAATTTTAGATGAAGTGCACCGTCTAGATAAAGCAAAGCAGGACTTTCTATTACCTCATTTAGAAAGTGGACTCCTTACTTTAATCGGTGCAACGACGAGTAATCCATTTCATGCTATTAATTCTGCTATTCGAAGTCGTTGTCAAATCTTCGAATTACACGCATTAACAGAAGATGATATTTTAATCGGCTTAAAACGAGCGCTTGAAGATAAAGAAAAAGGGCTTGGGGAATACGTTGTAACTGTTACGCCTGAAGCATTACATCACTTGGCAAATGCTTCAGGCGGAGATATGCGTTCAGCTTATAATGCACTTGAACTAGCTGTTTTATCTAGCTTTACAACTGACGACAAGGCAGCGGAAATTACACTTGAAATCGCAGAAGAATGCTTACAAAAAAAGAGCTTCGTTCACGACAAAGGTGGCGATGCTCACTATGACGTTTTATCTGCTTTTCAAAAATCAGTACGCGGAAGTGATGTGAACGCTGCACTTCATTATTTAGCACGTCTTATTGAAGCTGGTGACTTACAAAGCATTGGTAGACGTCTGCTTATTATGGCATATGAAGATATCGGACTTGCTAGTCCGCAAGCAGGACCACGTACACTTGCAGCGATCGAATCAGCTGAACGGGTCGGTTTCCCAGAGGCACGCATACCGCTTGCAAATGCTGTTATTGAACTTTGCCTATCACCGAAATCAAATTCGGCCTATAAAGCACTCGATGCCGCACTACACGATTTACGTAATGGCCAAACAGGCGATATTCCAAGTCATTTAAAAGATAGTCATTATAAAGGAGCCGAATCGTTAGGAAGAGGCATCGGATACTTATATCCACACGATCACCCAAACGGGTGGGTACAGCAACAATATTTACCTGATAAAATTAAAAACAAGCAATATTATAAACCGAAAACGACAGGAAAATTTGAACAAGCACTTTCTACTGTTTATGAAAGATTACAGAGTTCGCATAAAACGAAGAATAAAGGGTAATATAAGCGAAAACGTCACCATTATGGAGGCTTCGCTTATGAAAACACGTCAAGATGCATGGACAAAAGAAGACGATCTCCTTTTAGCAGAAACTGTTTTACGACATATTCGCAGCGGAAGTACACAAATAAAAGCATTCGATGAAGTTGGTGATACATTAAACCGAACTTCAGCAGCTTGTGGCTTTAGATGGAATGCTGAAGTAAGACCACATTATGAAGATGCGGTGCAAATTGCAAAAAAACAACGTAAAGAATTAAAGCGTTCGGAAGCTAAAATAGAAAAAGAGCAGTTCACACAAACTCGGCAACTCGTAATCGATGCCGAGTTTTCAGAAGATATTGCCTCAAATAAACAAAATCTTACAATGCAAAATGTCATCTCATTTTTGCAAAACTTGGAGCACAATAACCCTTCACTCGCAAAGTTGCAAACTGAAAATGACGTATTACAAGATCAGCTCACTTCCTTGAAAAAAACAAATAATGAACTTGAAGCAAAATTAGCTGTTCTCACAAAAAAACAACAAGCAATCGAAGAAGATTATGCAATGCTTGTTAGAATTATGGATCGTGCTCGAAAACTTGTTTCAGTCGAAGAACAAGAAGAGCAAATTGCTCCGATTTTCAAGACTGATCAAAATGGAAATTTAGATATTATATATTCAGCAGAGAATTAAAAAACAGGGATGTCACTTGTTCGCCTAAGTGACACCCCTGTTTTTTAATTCGGCGAACAATGTATAGGTAAATGAAATTATATTAACGATTTTTCAAATATATCTATCACAACTCGAAATATATCAACGATTCGACATAGAATATCGATTCACCGACAAAAATTCACATGAACCCTCCCGTTAAAATAAGAGAAAACTCCCGGAAATAAATTGGATATTTTTAACTTAAATGTTACTATAAGCATATATGTTTGAAGGGAGATGATCGCTATTTCATTTATAATCTTCAAAATAACACTCGGTGTTCTCGTCCTAACGTTAGGTCTTTTTACAATTCATAGTTTAAAAAAGACCTCCGCCTATAAGTCGGACAAATACGATTATTCTTTATTAGGATTACTTACATTTGAATTATTAGTATTGCAAATATCTGCAATACTTTAAAACATAATAGAAAAAGCATATACCCTAGGCGGATATATGCTTTCTTTTTTATTCTTGCCCTACACGCTTCACTTCTACGTTTTTAATACGTTCACGTACAACGTGACTTGCCATAATTAAGCCTGCCACAGATGGTACGAATGCATTTGAAGAAGGTGGTAATTTCGCTTTACGAATTTTTGCATTTTCATCCGGTACGATTTCTTTACGTACTTCTTCACGAATTACGATTGGGTTTTCGTCAGAGAAGACAACTTTTACACCTTTTTTAATACCATCTTTACGAAGCTTCGTACGAATTACTTTCGCAATTGGATCTGTATGTGTTTTAGAAATGTCCGCAATACGGAAACGAGTTGGGTCCATTTTATTTGCCGCACCCATACATGAGATAATTTTAATTTTACGACGTAAACATTGTTTAATTAAATGAATTTTGAACGTAATCGTATCAGATGCATCCACTACGAAATCTAAACCGTGTTTAAAGAACTCTTCATATGTTTCATCTGTATAAAACATCTCTAGTCCAATTACTTCACACTCTGGATTAATGTCTGCAATACGCTCTTTCATTAATTCTACTTTTGAACGTCCTACAGTAGATACTAACGCGTGAATTTGACGGTTTACGTTTGTAATATCTACAACATCTTTGTCAACTAATACAAGACGTCCTACGCCAGAACGTGCTAACGCTTCTGCCGAAAATGACCCTACTCCGCCAATTCCTAAAATACCGACTGTACTATTTTTTAATATTTCAAGGCCTTCTTTTCCAAAGGCTAATTCATTACGTGAAAATTGATGTAACATTCAGCTCTACACTCCTATTACAAAAATGGTCTACCATGTATTCTAGCGTTTTTCCGACTATTTGTATAGAAAAAGTTATAGAATTCCTAAAAATACATATTCAAACAAGGAAAACATAATGTAAACCGGACTTTTTAAACTTCCTCTCAAAAAAAAGTCTAGATGGGGTTAGTATAACCATCTAGACTTCATTCTTACTTCTCTTCTTTCACGCTCAATTTTAAGCTTAGCTCTTCAAGCTGAGCTTCTGCAACTGGGCTTGGCGCTTCTGTTAATAAGCAGCTTGCGCTTGCTGTTTTCGGGAATGCAATTGTATCACGAAGGTTCGTACGACCCGCAAGTAACATAACAAGACGGTCTAAACCTAATGCGATTCCGCCGTGTGGTGGTGTACCGTATTCGAATGCTTCTAATAAGAATCCGAATTGTTCTTGTGCTTCTTCTTGTGAGAATCCAAGTGCTTTGAACATTTTTTCTTGTACATCACGCTCGTAAATACGAAGTGATCCACCACCAAGCTCATAACCGTTTAATACAAGGTCATATGCTTGTGCACGCGCTTTTTCTGGTGCTGTTTCTAATAGTTCAACATCTTCACGGAATGGCATTGTGAATGGGTGGTGAGCTGCGAAGTAACGATCTGCATCTTCATCGTACTCAAGAAGTGGCCAATCAGTTACCCATAGGAAGTTAAATTTACTTTCGTCAATTAACTCAAGTTCTTTACCTAGACGTAAACGAAGTGCACCTAAGCTATCTGCAACAACGCTCTTCTTATCTGCTACGAATAGTAATAAGTCGCCAGCATTAGCTTCTAATGTACTCATTAACACGTTTGCATCTTCTTCACCGAAGAATTTCGCAATCGGTCCTTTTAAGCCGTCTTCTTCAACTTTAAGCCAAGCTAGACCTTTTGCACCGTATACTTTTGCGAATTCAGTTAATGCATCGATGTCTTTACGAGAGTATTTGCTCGCTGCACCTTTTGCGTTAATCGCTTTTACTTGTCCGCCGTTTTCTACAGCACTTGTAAATACTTTAAATCCACAACCTACTGCAAATTCAGATAGGTCTTTTAGTTCCATTTCAAAGCGTGTATCCGGCTTATCAGAACCAAAGCGAGCCATTGCATCAGCATATTTCATACGAGGGAATGGTGCACTAACTTCTACACCTTTTGCATCCTTCATGACTTTCGTCATCATACGCTCCATCATTTCTAAAATTTCATCTTGTGTTAAGAATGATGCCTCGATATCGATTTGTGTGAATTCCGGTTGACGGTCCGCACGTAAATCTTCGTCACGGAAACAACGCGCTACTTGATAGTAACGCTCAAATCCACCGACCATAAGAAGCTGTTTAAATAGCTGCGGAGATTGAGGTAATGCATAAAATTCACCATCATGCACACGGCTTGGTACTAAATAGTCGCGAGCTCCTTCTGGCGTGCTCTTCGTTAAAATTGGTGTTTCAACTTCTAAGAACTCTTCTGTATCTAAGAAGTTACGAATTGTTTTCGTTACGTCATGACGCATTTTGAATGTGTTGAACATTGCAGGACGACGTAAGTCTAAGTAACGATATTTTAAACGCACATCTTCTGATGCATCTGTATCATCAGCAATAATGATTGGCGTTGTTTTCGCTGCGTTTAATACGTTTACTTTCGATGCTTGTACTTCAATACGACCAGTTGCCATATTATCATTAATTGCGCCTTCACCACGTTCAACAACTGTACCTTCTACGTGTAATACGTATTCGCTACGAATCGTTTCTGCTACTTCTAACGCTTCTTTTGATGTTTCTGGGTTAAATACAACTTGTACGATACCTGTACGGTCACGTAAGTCGATAAAGATTAATCCACCTAAATCACGGCGTTTTTGTACCCAACCTTTTAATTGAACTGTTTGTCCAACCGCTTCTACTGTTACTTTTCCGCATGCATGTGTTCTTTCAGCCACTTTAAGTTCCCCCTATATTAATTTCTCTGCTACATATGAAGCAAATACATCTAACGACACTTCTTCTTGTCCGCCTGTTGCCATATCTTTTAAGTTAATGATGCCTTTATCTAGCTCATCTTCCCCTAATACAGCTACGTATTTCGCATTTAAACGATCTGCAGATTTAAATTGTGCTTTCATTTTGCGATCTAAATAATCTTTTTCAACTGATAGTCCAGCTTTACGAAGATCGAACGCAACTTTTGCAGCACGGTCTTTCGCTTTTTCACCAAGTGCTACAACGTAACAATCAATACTATGTTCAATTGGTAACTCAATATTTTCAGCCTTCAGCGCCATAATTAAACGCTCAATACTCATCGCAAAACCGATACCTGGCATTTCCGGTCCACCGATTTCTTGTACAAGTCCGTTATAACGGCCACCGCCACTTAATGTTGTGATAGCACCGAAACCTTCTGCCTCACTCATAATTTCAAAAACGGTGTGTTGGTAGTAGTCTAAACCACGTACTAAATTCGGATCTTTCTCAAATGGAACATCCATCATCGTTAATAGCTCTTGTACTTTGTCGTAGTATACTGCTGAATCTTCGTTTAAGTATTCTGTAATAGATGGTGCTGTGCTCATTAATTCATGATTACGGTCCTTCTTACAGTCTAAAATACGAAGAGGGTTCTTTTCTAAGCGAGATTGGCAATCAGAACAGAATTCTCCGATTCGGGGCTCAAAGTGAGCAATTAACGCATCACGGTGTGCTTGACGACTCGCTGCATCACCTAAGCTATTTAATACAACTTTAATATTTTTCAAGCCCATACCACGGTAAAACTCTACAGCAAGTGCAATTACTTCTGCATCAATTGCTGGATCGTTACTACCAATTGCTTCAATACCGAATTGTACGAATTGACGATAGCGACCTGCTTGTGGTCTTTCATAACGGAACATTTGGCCGATATAGTATAATTTCGTTGGTTGTGTTGCATCACCGAACATTTTGTTTTCAACGTAAGAACGTACAACGGGTGCAGTACCTTCTGGACGTAATGTTAAACTACGCTCTCCACGGTCTTGGAATGAATACATTTCTTTTTGTACGATATCTGTTGTATCACCAACACCACGTAAAAATAGCTCTGTATGTTCAAAAATTGGTGTACGAATTTCTTTATAATTGTAACGACGGCAAATGTCGCGCGCTTGCCCTTCGATATACTGCCATAACTCTACACTACCTGGAAGAATATCTTGCGTTCCGCGTGGGATTTGAATAGACATATTCAGTTCCTCCTCAAATTGTTTTAATCTTAATAAAAATAAAAAAACTCCCGCCTCTACTGTTTGAACAGTAGGGACGAGAGTATTATACCCGTGGTGCCACCCTAATTGAAGCACGTATGCTTCCACTTTTTTAATAACGCTTAAATTTGCGTTCATCTCTACTAAGCGTATAAGCCTTTCAAGTTGAAACCTACAGAGTGTCCTTCAATCAGTCATCATGTAGAAATGTTTTCAGCCTAGGACATTTCTTCTCTTTCCATGTGTATCTCATTTACTCTCCTCTATCAACGGCTATATTCATATGTAAATATAAAATTACTATACGTTTGTTGAGTAGGATTGTCAAGTGCTCTAAGAGCGCTCAATTTGCTTCTTTAGGCGCTTTACATCTTGTAGTGAAATCCCGAACTCAGAAGCAAGCTCCATTGAAGTATTGTTTTGTTCTTTTGAAATAAAATCATGTAAATTTACGTTAAACAGTTGATTTGCACCATTTGTAACAGAATGCCCTTTTTCATTCATGCGCATACGTATATCCCTCACATTCAATATGGTTGTTTTACTTTTTATTGTTCCATATTGATGAGATAGTTATACATAGCCGAAACAGCTATTGATTCCAAATAACTAAACAAAACATACCACAATGTATGAAAAAAGAGAGGATTCTATAATCCTCTCTTCTCGGGCAACACTATTTACTTTCTACAATTAAGGTCACCGGACCATCATTGATTAAAGAAACGTCCATCATTGCTCCGAACTTCCCTGTTTCTACATGCAATCCTTGTTTACGAACTTCTTCATTAAAGAAATCGTATAATCGCTCTGCATAGTCAGGTTTCGCAGCACCCATAAAGTTTGGACGTCTTCCCTTGCGGCAATCTCCGTATAATGTAAATTGCGAAATAGATAGAACTTGTCCTTCTACATCAAGTACAGAATGGTTCATCTTTCCGCTCTCATCTTCAAAAATACGCAAGTTTGCAATTTTTTCAGCGATGTAAGTTGCATCTTTTTCTGTATCTTCATGCGTAATGCCAACTAGTAGTGTTAAACCGAATGGAATTTGTCCTACAATCTCACCATCTACTGTGACAGACGCTTCTTTTGATCGTTGTAAAACAACTCTCATCTTTTATACACTCCCTATTAATGCATCATGCGTCGTACCGCATAAATTTCTGGAACACGTTTAATGCGCTCTACTACTTTTTTCAAGTGCTGTAAATTTCGAATGGAAATCGACATGTTAATCGTTGCCATTTTGTTACGGTCACTTCTACCAGAAACAGCTGAAATGTACGTTTTCGTCTCTGTAACAGCTTGTAATACTTCATTTAATAAACCACGGCGATCGTAACCTGAAATTTCAATATCAACGTTATACTCAATTTCTTTTTCAGAGCTACCTTCCCACTCTACTTCTAATAATCGTTCTACAGCTTCTTCTGTATGAACATTTACACAATCACGGCGGTGAATCGATACGCCTCGGCCTTTCGTAATATACCCAACGATATCATCGCCCGGAACTGGGTTACAGCATTTTGATAAACGAATTAATAAATTATCAGCACCGCTTACCTTTACACCAGAATCCCATTTTCGAATTTTCATCGGTTTACGAACTTCTTTAACTTCAACGATTTCTTCTTCTTCGCGTTGTTTGCGGAACTTGTCCGTTAGTCGCGTAACAATTTGCGACGCTGTAATTCCGCTATATCCAACTGCTGCAAACATATCTTCTTCATTTGCAAAGTTAAATTTCTCAGCGACACGTTTTAAGTTATCAGGCGCTAATACTTCTTTCATCTCATACTCTAGACCACGTACTTCCTTTTCAACAAGTTCACGGCCTTTTTCAATATTTTCGTCTCTACGTTGTTTCTTAAAGAATTGACGTATTTTATTTTTCGCATGAGATGTTTGAGCAAGTTTCACCCAATCTTGACTTGGGCCATACGAATGTTTCGATGTTAAAATTTCAATGATGTCACCTGTTTTTAATTTATAATCAAGCGTCACCATTTTCCCATTTACTTTTGCACCAATTGTTTTGTTTCCAATTTCCGAATGGACACGATACGAAAAGTCAATTGGAACAGATCCAAGTGGTAATTCCATTACATCGCCTTTCGGTGTGAAGACGAATACCATGTCAGAGAACAAGTCAATTTTTAATGATTCCATAAACTCTTCTGCATTAGAAGCTTCATTTTGCCATTCTAATATTTGACGGAACCAAGTTAGTTTCTTCTCTAATGTACCAGTTGTTTCTGCTGTTTTCCCTTCTTTATACGCCCAGTGTGCCGCGATACCGAATTCTGCAATTTCGTGCATTTCTTTCGTACGAATTTGCACTTCTAGCGGATCACCTTTCGGTCCAATTACAGTTGTATGAAGAGATTGATATAGATTTGCTTTCGGCATTGCAATATAATCTTTAAAACGACCCGGCATTGGCTTCCAGCACGTATGAATAATTCCAAGCACCGCGTAACAATCTTTAATACTATTTACAACGACACGTACAGCTAATAAATCATAAATTTCATTGAACTGTTTATTTTGCAGTGCCATTTTACGATAAATGCTGTAAATATGTTTTGGTCTTCCAGAAATCTCAGGTTGAATTGAAACCTCTTTTAATTTCTCACGAATGCCAGTCATTACTTCATCTAAATATTCTTCACGTTCTGCACGTTTACGCTTCATTAAATTCACAATACGATAATATTGCTGCGGATTTAAATAGCGAAGTGACGTATCCTCTAGCTCCCATTTAATAGTACTAATTCCGAGTCTATGTGCTAAAGGTGCAAAGATTTCTAACGTTTCATTCGCAATGCGACGCTGCTTCTCTTGAGGCAAATGTTTCAATGTACGCATGTTATGAAGACGATCAGCTAGTTTAATTAAAATAACTCGAATATCTTGAGCCATTGCAATAAACATTTTGCGATGGTTTTCTGCTTGTTGCTGCTCATGGGATTTATATTTAATCTTTCCAAGCTTTGTAACACCATCGACAAGCATAGCGATTTCTTTATTAAATTCCCGTTCAATATCTTCTAATGTAATTTCTGTATCTTCCACTACATCATGTAAGAAACCTGCCGATACTGTAGCCGGATCCATGTGTAAATCAACTAAAATACCTGCAACTTGAATTGGGTGAATAATATATGGTTCACCCGATTTTCTATATTGTTCGCTATGTGCATCACGCGCATATTCATAAGCACGTGCCACTAGCTCAATATCTTCATCCGCTAAATATTGACTTGCTTTCTCGAGTACCTGTTCAGCTGTTAGTACTTGCTCATTTGCCATCGAATCACCTTTTATTGAAAATTGACTTTATCTTTATTGAATAGAATAAATTATATTCTATCATTATAACCCAATGATTGTGAATTGTGAAAAGGAAAAGATTTTACTGACATTTCACCATGTTTTTTTGTGCAATTATACAAAAGTACCCGCTCCTCTCCAAGAGATTCACGGGTACTTTTTTATCACCGTAGTTTCACCTATATAATGATTAGTATTTTTCTAATACTAATACATCGTAACCATCTAACATTTTACGACCATCTAAGTAAGTAAGCTCTACTAAGAATGCAATTCCTGCTACAACTCCGCCAAGTTCTTCAACTAGTTTAATTGTCGCTTCGATTGTTCCGCCCGTAGCTAACAGGTCGTCTGTAATTAATACACGTTGACCTGGCTTAATTGCATCTTTATGGATTGTTAAAACATCTGTTCCATACTCTTTACCGTAGTCAACTGTAATTACTTCACGTGGTAATTTCCCTAATTTACGAACTGGTGCGAACCCTACTTCTAATGCATAAGAAACTGGGCAACCGATAATAAAGCCACGTGCTTCCGGCCCTACTACAACATCAATGTCTCTTTTTTTTGCATACTCAACGATTGCATCTGTTGCTGCTTTATATGCTTTGCCGTCGTTCATTAAAGGTGTAATGTCTTTAAACACAATACCTTCTTTTGGATAATCCGGTACAATTGCGATATGTTGCTTGAAATCCATATTTCTGAATCCTCCTCAGATCTAAAAGGTTTGTAAATACAAATCCTTTACCCTAACTGTTCTACTTATTTATGATTACGAATCGTTTCAAACCATGTATATAGTTGCTGATATGTGCTATAAACCAATTCTTTCTCTAATTGTAAGTGGTTCATTTTCTCACGATATGTGTTCGATTCAATTAAATCACGCTTTTGTTTTTGTTCGGCCATAAAAATGACACCGTCTTTTATTGTAACAAATTCTAACTCAAAAAACACCTGTGTCATGAAATTTACTGTATCTTTCGACCAACCTTTATGACGACACAGTTGTTCCCCATATTGCCTTAAAGAAAATGGTGTTTTTTGGCTTAAGAAAGAATAGTACCATTTAAAGTGTTCCCTCGTTGGGACTGTACTAAATAAATGATTGTTCTCTTGATAAAATAGCGTGTAAATTCGAGATGGAAATCCTACTTTAAATAAATCACGCAATTCATCTGTTCCTTTCGGCAAATCGAGTAACACAATATATTGATCATCTAAATGCGTTACCTCTGATGCATGCAGGAGCTGTTCTTTATAGCCCTCTAAAGAAAACTTATTCAATACCTCTTCAGAAAAATACACCATGGTTATTTTTTCTTTCGGAAGTTCTGCTAAATTTGCTTCTACATTACGCATACTACGCCAGTCAAATAATTGCCATGCCTCTATAGCAATATCTTGCACCATTAATTGCGGCTTTTTAAAGTTATTCCATTCATTAATGGACGCTTCTCCTACTACAGAAACCTTCGCAACTGGAGAGATTTCTTTCGCATAAGTACCAAATCCAAATCCAATCGTGTCCAGTGTTGCTTGTCCATCACGAAGAGCCATTTTTAAATGAGACCCATCAGATCCAATTGCACGGATACTTTCTAAGTCAGCATCTTTCACCGCAATACGCGGTTTCGGATTTCCTACGCCAAATGGCGCTAACTTTTGCATCTCCTCAATCGCGGCAAGCGTTACATCCTCTACTTTACAAAATGCATCCACTGCCGTAATCGGAATAAAATCTTCTTCTGTTAAAATTAAATCTGCTTGCTCATTTAACCTGCGTCTTAATTCATCCACATCATTCATATTAAGCGTCATTCCCGCCGCCATCGGATGACCTCCGAAATGCGGTAACAATTCACGGCAATCTGAAAGGTTTGCAAACAAATCAAATCCTGCAATACTACGAGCCGATCCCTTTGCTGTTTCTTTATGAGGATCAATGCTTAATACAATCGTCGGACGATAAAAACGTTCAACTAACTTAGAAGCGACAATTCCAATTACCCCTGGATTCCAGCCTTCTTTTGCAAGGACTAATACTTTATTTTCTTCTGGCGGGAATTTATTTTCGACTTCAGCGATAGCTTCTTCTGTAATTTGCTTTACAATATCTTTTCGAAGTTTATTCAGCTCATCAATTTCTTCAGCTAGCTCTTTCGCTTCCTCTGGATCTTCTGATAATAGAAGGTGTACAGCAGGTGTTGCATCTTCCAAACGACCAACTGCATTAATACGAGGTGCGAGTGAGAATCCGATGCTTTCTTCTGTAATTTCGCTTTGCGAAACGTTAGCAACTTTAAATAACGCCTTTAAACCGATATTTCGAGTCATTCGCATATGCTTCAGTCCACGCTGTACTAACAATCTATTTTCACCGTGAAGCGATACTAAATCGGCTACCGTACCGATTACTGCAATTTCCAATAAATGCTCTGGTACACGGCCCAAAAGTGCATGTGCAACTTTAAATGCAACACCAACACCCGCTAAATAATGAAACGGATAAACACCGCCTTCTAATTTCGGATGAATAATGGCAAGTGCCTCTGGTAATTCTGGTGGTGGCTCATGATGATCTGTAATAATAAGATCTATTCCAAGTTCCTTCGCTACCTTCGCTTCATGTACCGCTGCGATACCAGTATCGACAGTGATAATTAGTGAGAACCCTGCACTGTGCGCCCAACGAAACGCTTCTTCATTTGGCCCATAACCTTCAGTAAAACGATTTGGAATATAAAACTCTACTTCTGCACCTAATTCTTTGAGAGCAAGGTATAGCACAGTCGTACTACTTACTCCGTCCGCATCATAATCGCCAAATATTAATATTTGTTCTCCATTTTCAATAGCTTTTTTCACACGCTCTACAGTCCGATCCATTCCTTCAAGTAAAAATGGATCATGAAATTCTTGATCTGCTGTATTTAAAAAGTCTACAATCTTATCTTCTGTATTTAAGCCTCTGCCGAGAAATAATGAAGTCACAAGAGGTGATAGTTGCAATTTATTTGCTAATTCACTCACTAGTTCCTCATTATATTCTTTTTCTTTCCAACGCGTCTTCGGTTGTAACACGAAATCACCCCTTAACCTATCCATTATACAAGACAGATTAAGGGGTGACAATATAATGCAAACTACGATTCGATATCTATATAACTAAATATCCATTATGTTTAATTTGGAGAATACGGATTAATATGTACAAAAACATTTTGTACGTTATCTTGTTTCATAAGTGTTTCTTTTACATGTTTTCCAATGCGGTGACCTTCTTCTACAGTGATATATGGATCTACAGATATTTTAATATCAACAATAACATAGTGGCCATGTTCCCTTGCATATAAAGAGCCGATTTTTTTCACACCTTCCACTTGAAAAACTGCCTCCCTAAGCGGAACAACATCTTCTTCATGCAGAACATGATCGAGCGTTGCATGAATAGCTTCTGCTCCAATACTCCACGCCATCTTAGCAACGAGAATCGAAACAAATAATCCCGCAATTGGATCAGCATATACAAGCCAATCTATACCTAACTTACCACCGATAATAGCTGCACAAATGCCGATTAAAGCTGCAATTGAAGAAAACACATCCGAACGATGTTCATATGCATTTGCAATAATTGCATCACTTTTTATCCTCTTCCCTAACCGGAATTTATATTGAAACATTCCTTCTTTCACGACAATAGAAAAAATAACAGCAAAAATCGTAATTCCTTTCGGCGGTTCTAGTTCTTGCGAAAAAGCTTTTATAGACGAAATCGCGATTTCCAATCCAACAATAAATAATAATACCGCAACAATAATTGCTGAAATCGATTCCGCTTTACCATGACCATACGGATGATCCTCATCAGGCGGCTGCTTTGCTGCTCGCAATCCAAAAAGTACAGCTAGCGAACCAATTACATCTGATCCAGAATGCACTGCATCTGCCAATAGCGCTTTACTGTTCCCGATATAACCAATTACCGCTTTTATAATCGCTAATATAATATTACCAACGATCCCGACGATAGCACCAAACTCGGCCTGTTTAAAACGTTCATCTTTTTCCATAATTAAAATCCCTTCTTTTCTTAACCTATCTTTTTATTGTAACAAAAACAACGATAACACCACCACTTTCTTCCATTTTATTCTTTCAAAAGTTGCTATCTTATTGTATCCACAAACGAAAAAAGAGATGCCTCATAATGAGGCATCACCTTTTTTATACTTGCGGTTCAGATACTTCTTTCTCAACCTTCTTCTTGTTTTTGCCCTTTTTCAAACGGCGGTTTTCAAGCATTAACCAAATTTGAGAGGCAACGAAAATAGAAGAGTACGTACCTACAACTAATCCAATTAATAGTGCAAGTGAGAAGTTACGCAGTGATTCACTACCGAAAATAAGTAGTGTAATTACTGGGAACAGCACTGTTAAAACAGTATTAATTGAACGACCAATTGTTTGACGAATACTTGAGTTTACGATTTCTTCTAAATCTTTTAAATCACGAACTCGTTTTTTCTGTTTGTATAACTCACGGTTTCTATCAAACGTAACGATTGAGTCATTGATAGAGTAACCAATAATCGTTAATACCGCAGCGATAAACGTTAAATCTACCTCTATCTGGAAAAGACTAAACACAACAATCATAACGAACGCATCATGTAATAATGCGATTACTGCAGATAATGCATATGTAAAGCGGAAACGAATACTTACGTATAAGATGATAACCAATGAAGCTATCAGAACCGCGATGAATGCATTTCGTGCAATCTCTTTACCGATTGTCGGCGAAACTGTACTTACGTTTGGCTCTGTACCGTATTTATCGTTAAAGAATGTTTTTGTTTTCGCAATTTCATCTTTTGATAGAACACCTAACGTACGAACTGCGAAACCTTTATTATCATTACCAGTCGGTACAATATTTTCTTCTTTCACATCAATCTTCAGTTCGTTGAAGTCTTTATGAACGTCAGACACAGTAAGTGCTTGTTTTGATTGCAAGTCAATACGTGTACCACTTGCAAAGTCAATTCCAAGGTTCATTTTGAAAATCGGTAATATAATTGCCCCAGCAATTACGACTACAACTGAGAATAAGAAGAATTTATGACCGATATTTACGAAGTTAATACGATCAAATTTCGTTGGTGGATGTACTACACCTTTTGTTAATGGAATAATATCCTTTTCCTTAACACCGAAGTAAGATAGTTTTTTATCGAAGTAACGGCTCTTTACAAGTAATCCAAGTAGGAAACGAGTACCAAATACGTTCGTAATGAAACCAACTAAAATACTTACGATTAAACTTGTTGCAAATCCTTTTACAGAGCTATTACCGTAAGCGAATAATACACCAGCTGCTGCAATTGTTGTAATGTTCGCATCTAAAATTGTCGATAATGAACGATGGTTACCAGCACGGAATGCTGACATCAGCGACTTACCAATTTTAAGCTCTTCCTTCAATCTCTCGTACGTAATGATATTCGCATCAACTGCGATACCAACCCCGAGCACTAATGCCGCAATACCTGGTAACGTAAGAACTGCATGCATCCAGTTAAAGACAAGTAATGTAACGAAAATGTATAAACCTAACATAATAACCGCTACAAGTCCTGGTAAACGGTAGAATACAAGCATGAATAAGAAGATAATAGCAATACCGATCGCACTAGCGAAAATCGTTTGCTCTAATGCTTGTTGACCAAATTTCGCTCCAACAGATGTTGAATACATTTCTTTTAAATCAACAGGAAGTGCACCTGCATTTAATAAAGATGAAAGTTCTTTCGCACTTTCAACTGTGAAGTTTCCACCTACGATAGATACTTCAGCTTGGTTAAATACTTGGCTTACTGTTGCTGCTGATAAAAACTTTGGATTCGGTTTTGCAGCTTCTGCTTTATACGAATCTTTTCCTTCTTCAAAATCAAGCCAAATTACCATTAAATTCGTTGGTGGTGGCATTTTTGAAATCTTTTCAGTTACTTCACGGAATTTTTCAGCGCTTTTTAGTGTAAGACCTACGCTCGCACGGCCTTGCTCATCAAATGTTTGCTTCGCTCCGCCGCCTTTTAAATCCGTTCCGTCCATAAGTAGGTTATCATCCACATCACGGAATGTTAGTTTCGCTTGTGTTGATAACATTTCACGTGCTTTTTGCTGATCTTGTACACCAGCAAGCTGTACACGAATTCGATCTTCCCCTTCGATTTGAATGTTCGGCTCACTTACACCAAGAACATTGACACGATTTTCAAGAGCACCTACTGTACTTACAAGTGCATCACGATCGATTTTATCACCTTTTTTGGCTGGTTTTACTTCATACAGAATTTCAAAACCACCGCGAAGGTCTAGTCCTAGACTAATTCCTTTTGCTATGTCTTTTCCTGCCGCACCAATTACTCCACCAATTAATAAAACGATGAGGAAAAAGGCGGCAATTCTTGTACCACGCTTTGCCATATGTACCCTCTTTCTGCTACTAACACTTTCAATAAATCTCTTACGATTCACTTTTGCACGTGTGCATACGCCTAGTTAGTAGACTTACTTTCTATAAAATACATGTATTTTCGCTAGTTCATCACTAGCTGTGTCGGTAAGATTTTCACAATACCTACACTTTCATTATTTATTTTTTCTCTTCACTACCTCCTTTATATATAATCTTAGACATAATTAATTCCTCTTTATCAATACCTATCATTATACTGCAAAAGGAAGAACAAACCAATTACAGTCGGTTATTTATTTTCATATTCATCAAACGACCAAAGTGGTGCTTGATATGCTTCAACAGTTAAATAATTCATATATTCATTAGTACTTACTCTTAATACATCATTTACCAATTCATATAACCTAACATCACTGTCTATCTTTTTCCACTTTTTCGCCTTGAGAAACTTCCAAATATCATTATCTGTCACTCGGTCGTAACCGAACATTTGAAACTCTTCTACTTTACTTTCTAAAACGACTTGTAACTGTCCGCGGTATGATTCTACCAAAGCCTCTTTATCCAACATATATAACATCTCCTTCTTATTTCAGCACGAAAAGTCGCTTTTAATCCCGCTCTAATGGACAGTAATAACTTCTTTCAAGAGTACCATTCACACTTTACTCTCTTAAATGCTTGTCATTCTTGTCTCATACGTGCATATAAATTATTGTAAATCATTCCATTGATTTTGAGAAGGTAGGAGAAGAGTATGACGAGACAAAGCTTTTTAAAAGGTGCATTTATTTTAATGATAGCTGGCTTTATTACAAAAATCCTTGGATTTATTAACCGCATTGTAATGGCACGTATTTTAGGCGAAGAAGGCGTTGGTCTTTATATGATGGCTGTCCCCACCTTCATTTTAGCAATTACACTAACACAAATTGGCCTTCCTGTTGCAATCGCAAAATTTGTAGCAGAAGCGGAAGCGGTGAACGATAAGCAAAGAGTTAAAAAAATATTAACTATCTCGCTAGCCGTTACATCCGTTATTAGTATCATTTTAACAATTGGGATTATGCTACTCACACCTATTTTAGCAAAAACATTATTAACAGATGAAAGAACTTACTATCCATTAATGGCTATTTTACCTGTCGTTCCAGTTATTGCAGTTTCTTCTGTTTTACGTGGTTATTTCCAAGGGAAACAAAATATGAAGCCGAGCGCTTATGCTCAAGTCATAGAACAAGTTGTCCGCATTACAATTATCGCTGTATGCATTCAGTTATTTTTACCTTACGGCGTAGAATATGCTGCAGCCGGTGCCATGCTATCAGCTGTTCTTGGCGAAGTTGCATCTTTATTATTTTTACTTACTTTATTCCAACGCGAAAAACATTTATCTATACGCTCTGGATTTTTCACTACTGTAAAGGAGAGCAAAAATACGTTTTATTCCCTTATGGACATTGCTTTACCAACTACAGGAAGCCGTTTAATTGGTTCCGTTTCTTATTTCTTTGAACCTATCGTCGTTATGCAAAGCTTAGCGATCGCGGGCGTTGCTGCATCTGTCGCAACTCAGCAATACGGTATGTTAAACGGATATGCGTTCCCGCTTCTATCACTGCCAGCCTTTATTACATATGCTCTTTCTACAGCACTCGTCCCATCAATTAGCGAGGCAATGGCAAAGAGACAACACAAATTAGTGGAACACCGATTACAACAAGCACTTCGAATTTCCTTAATAACCGGCGGATGGTCAGTCGTTATATTATATGTATTTGCTTCTCCAGTTTTAACTCTCATGTACGGCTCAGACAACGCGGCGGCGTTCATCCAGCTTCTTGCACCTTGTTTTTTATTTCATTATTTCCAAAGTCCCCTTACATCTGTGTTGCAAGCTTTAAACTTAGCACGCGCTGCTATGATGAACACCTTTATTGGCGCTATCGTAAAATTAATCGTTATTTTTGCACTCGCTTCACGCCCAGAGTTCCAAATGATGGGGGTTGCCCTCGCCATCGCAGCAAATATAGTAACCGTAACATTCCTTCACTACGCCACTGTTTTAAAGAAAATTACATTTACCATTTACGCAAAAGACTATATTTTCGGTGGAATTGCTATCGGGATTGCTGGTACCTTCGGTTTTTATCTTCATAAGCATATCGTTTTTTCTCATTCACTTGGCGTACAAACGTTATGGGAAATCACCTTAACAACAATCGTTTATATCGTTCTCCTCTTCGTTTTTAAACTCATTCGAAAAGAAGAATTAAGTCGTCTCCCTATCATTCGTAAACTTTCATTTTTGAAATAAACGGGCTTGCCATTCAAAATGGTAAGCCTCTAATTTTCTTTCAAATCAACAAAAAATTGTCCATTTTGAAAACTACAATATACAATCTGTTTCACATCTTTATAACCTAGGTTATTCAGTTTCTCAACGAGCCATTCATCTGTATGTTCGATCATCTGCAAATGATTGTATTGAATTTCTCCATCAATAATTAGTGGGAGTGTAAAAATTGGTGTATCATTTTTGCTCTTTTTACTTTTTTGTTTTTGAAAGACAGATAACTTTCCAGATGGTTCTAAAATAGCGTATTCTACATCACGCACATCTCCGATTCCTTGCTCACGTAGTTGCATCAATAAATCATCTATGTTATATCGCTGCTTCCGCATCTTTTTTTCATCAATTTTACCTGCATTCACAAGAATCGCAGGCTCCCCTTCTATTAAATGCCGAAAACGCTGGAACTTTAATGAAATGACCGACAAAATGATTTGTATACACATTAGAAAAATCATTGGAACTAATTGATGCCAAAGTGATTTATCTGTATTTTCAATTGCCACTACAGCCATTTCACCGAGCATAATGAATACAACCAAATCTAATACACTTAATTCTCCAATTTCACGTTTACCCATAAGGCGAAAGATAATTAAAATGATTGTATACAAAAGCATTGTTCGTCCGATTATTGATACCCATTCCATTTCTGCACCCCCTTTTTTTACTTATAGGCTCCCCTACAAAAAAGAAACTAGTCTAACTTAAACAAAATGAAAATATGCTTGTATTAAAAAGGGGGAATGCATAATGGATGGAACGAAAAAATTATCGAGCGCAATCGGCTTCGGTATTATTACCCTATTAATCCTCGCATCTATTACAAGTATGATCATGGCTCTTTTATTAAAATTCACGAATATTAATGAAGGGACATTAGTAATTACTATTTTTATAATAGCCCTTCTATCTATGCTTATGTCTGGGTTTATTGCTGGTAAAAAGGCACAAGGAAAAGGTTGGCTAGTAGGGTTCACAACAGGCCTTACATTCACTCTTCTCGTCTTTCTCGTTAACTATTTAGGCTTCTCTCAAACTTTATCGAACTCACAGTTACTCTACCAATTAGCATTAATGGGTGCGAGTACACTCGGAGGTATTTTCGGTGTAAATATGTCAAAACAAAATAGTTAAAAAAAGGCCCTGCACATTTCATGCAGGGCCTTCATCATTAGTTTTTCACAACTTCACGAATCGCATTGCGATCGAAAGTTAAGTGTGAACCACCAGATTTAACAACGATTTTCGTTTCATCTACTGATTCAATTGTACCGTGTAAGCCACCAATTGTTACGATAGCATCACCTTTTGATAACTCATTTTGCATTTGAGCAACTGCTTTTTGACGCTTTTGTTGCGGGCGAATTAATAAGAAATAGAAAATCGCAAACATCGCAACAATCATAATGATATTCATCATACCTGGATTCATCTTTTGTTCCTCCTTTTAAATTATGTATTAGAAGTTTTTAGCATTCGGTTTATTAAAGCCATACTGTTCAAAGAACTCTTCGCGGAAATCGCCAAGACGGTCTTCACGAATAGCTTGTCTCACCTGCTCCATTAAGTTTAACAGAAAATGCAGGTTGTGATAAGACGTTAAACGAATTCCGAACGTTTCATCACATTTCATCAAGTGACGAATGTACGCACGAGAATAGTTTTTACATGTGTAGCAATCACAGTTCGGATCAAGCGGCCCGAAATCTCTAGCGAATTTCGCGTTTTTCACAACTAGACGGCCTTCACTTGTCATACATGTACCATTTCGAGCGATACGAGTTGGAAGTACACAGTCAAACATATCAACACCGCGAATTGCACCATCAATTAACGAGTCAGGAGAACCTACTCCCATTAAGTAACGTGGTTTATCATCAGGAAGAAGTGGTGTTGTAAACTCAAGAACACGATTCATAATATCCTTCGGTTCACCAACAGATAGACCGCCTATAGCATAGCCAGGGAAGTCCATTGAAACAAGATCTTTCGCACTTTGGCGACGAAGCTCTTCAAACTCTCCGCCCTGTACTATACCGAATAATCCTTGATCCTGTGGACGCTCATGCGCCTTTAAGCAACGTTCTGCCCAGCGGCTCGTACGCTCTACAGACTTTTTCATGTATTCAAAAGTAGCTGGGAACGGTGGACACTCATCAAATGCCATCATGATATCTGAACCTAATGCATTTTGAATTTCCATCGCTTTTTCTGGTGATAAGAATAATTTATCTCCATTTAAGTGGTTACGGAAATGAACACCTTCTTCTTCAATACGGCGGAAGTCACTTAAGCTAAATACTTGGAAACCACCAGAATCCGTTAAAATTGCACGATCCCAGTTCATAAATTTATGCAAACCGCCTGCTTCGCGTACAATTTCATGACCTGGACGTAACCATAAGTGATACGTATTACTTAAAATAATGCCAGAATCCATCGCTTTTAATTCTTCTGGTGACATCGTTTTAACTGTTGCAAGTGTACCAACTGGCATAAATGTTGGTGTATCAAATGAACCGTGTGGCGTATGTACTCGACCTAAACGCGCACCCGTTTGTTTACAAGTTTTAATAAATTCATAACGAATTGCTGTCATAATTTACTCCTTTTATTTGTTTCTCATTTTAGCGTGAGATGCAACGAACATCGCATCACCGAAGCTAAAGAAACGATATTTTTCTTTTACTGCTTCATTATAAGCATGAAGTACACTATCTCTATTTGCAAATGCACTTACAAGCATAATTAATGTTGATTTCGGCAAATGGAAGTTTGTAATTAAACCATCAATTGCTTTAAATTCATATCCTGGGTACATAAAAATATCTGTCCAGCCAGAAGCGGCGCAAAGCTTACCACTATGATCTGTCGCAATCGTTTCTAACGTACGAGTTGATGTCGTACCTACTGTAATAATACGTCCGCCATTCTCTTTCACGCGGTTTAATAACGCAGCTGTCTCTTCAGACATATGGTAATACTCTGCGTGCATATGATGCTCTTCAATCGTATCTGCAGAAACTGGTCTAAATGTTCCAAGTCCTACATGGAGTGTAATGAATGCTAACCCGACACCTTTTTGCTTCAATTTCTCGAGTAACTCTTCTGTAAAGTGAAGTCCAGCCGTCGGTGCTGCTGCTGAACCTATTTCCTTCGCATATACCGTTTGATAACGATCGCGATCTTCTAGCGTCTCTTTAATATATGGAGGAAGTGGCATTTCTCCAAGCTCGTCTAAAATTTCATAAAAGATGCCGTCATATGAAAACTCAAGTTGACGCCCACCTTGATCTGCTGTTCCAATGCAAGTTGCTTTTAACTTTCCTTCACCAAAAGAGATGACAGTTCCTTCTTTTACACGCTTCGCTGGCTTTATAAGCGTTTCCCACTTATCGCCTTCTTCTTGTTTCAAAAGAAGCACTTCAATGTGTGCACCTGTATCTTCTTTCACACCGTGCAAGCGAGCAGGCATAACTTTCGTTTCATTTAAAACTAAGCAATCCCCCTCATGTAAGTAAGAAAGAATGTCCGTAAAATGTTTATGCTCAATATCTCCTGTTTCACGGTCTAACATCATCAATCTTGATGTTTCACGCTCTTCAAGCGGAATTTGTGCAATGAGCTCTTCTGGTAAATGAAAATCAAACAGATTAATATCCATAACTGTATCCACCTATTTCTTATTTGAATCGATTTATTATATACATAATAAAAGATAATGCAATACTTAACACAATACATGTAATGATAGGAAAATAAAAGGTAACGTTACCTTTTTTCACAAAAATATCGCCTGGAAGCCTTCCAATGAACTTCCAAGCTAATCCAACAACAATGAGCAAAATACCAGCTGTAATAAGCAGCTTTGGCATCTCCGTCATACTTTTGGCATCTCCATTCCGAAATGCTCATATGCGAGCGGCGTTACGATCCGGCCTCTTGGCGTTCTTTGTAAAAAGCCAATTTGTAATAAATACGGCTCATACACATCTTCAATCGTATGCGATTCTTCCCCAATCGTTGCTGAAACAGTTTCTAATCCAACTGGACCACCGCGGAACTTTTCAATAATACCAAGCAGTAATTTATGATCGATATGATCAAGTCCTAATTTATCTACTTGCAATAGTTCTAACGCCATTTGTGTAATTTCCATCGCAATCGTTCCGTCACTGCGAACTTGTGCGAAGTCACGTACACGTCGTAATAGACGATTCGCAATACGAGGTGTACCACGGGCACGTCTTGCAATTTCTAATGCAGCTAACGAATCTATTTCAACTTCAAACACTTCTGCTGTACGTTCTACAATCGCAGAAAGCTGATCTACTGTATAGTACTCTAATCGTGAAAGTACACCAAAACGGTCACGAAGTGGTGCTGATAATGCACCTGCACGCGTCGTTGCCCCAACTAGCGTAAATGGAGGTAAATCTAGACGTACAGAGCGAGCTGACGGTCCTTTCCCAATAACGATATCAAGGCAAAAGTCTTCCATCGCTGGGTATAACACTTCTTCAATAGATCTATGCAAACGATGAATTTCATCAATAAATAATACATCCCCAGGCTGAAGTGCTGTTAATACAGCCGCTAAATCTCCTGGTCTTTCAATTGCAGGACCTGACGTTGTTCGAATGTTAACACCCATTTCATTGGCAATAATATTCGCAAGCGTCGTTTTACCAAGTCCAGGTGGTCCATATAAAAGTACGTGATCTAACGTTTCTTCACGCATTTTCGCCGCTTCGATAAACACTTCTAAATTATGTTTCGCTTTATCTTGGCCAATATACTGACGGAGCGTCTGTGGCCGTAATGAATACTCTAAATCCGCATCTTCGTATCCAGATTCCCCTGAAAGGAGACGTTCGTCCATTATACTCACCTCTTACCATTTAGTAAAAGACTAAGTGCCTTTTTAATATATTGATCCGTTGTAAGTGATTCTTTTAATAATTCTGGTACAACGCGAGAAACTTCTCTCTCCGCGTAACCAAGTGCTCTTAGTGCTTCAAGCGCCTCATCAAGCTCAGTTGATGAACCTTTCTTCTGATCAAAACTTTCGACATCTGAGAACAGATCAACAAATGCATCTGGCACGACATCTGCTAGTTTTCCTTTTAAGTCTAAAATCATTTGGCGTGCCGTTTTCTTTCCGACACCTGGGAATTTCACTAAAAACTTCTCATCTTCATGTTCAATCGCTTGAACGACCTGTCCTGTTTGACCAGAAGCTAAAATTGCAAGAGCACCTTTCGGTCCAATCCCCGATACACCTAACAATTTTGTAAATAGTAAACGCTCTTCACGTGTTTTAAATCCGTAAAGTGCCATAATATCTTCTCTCACATAATGATATGTATAGACACGAATTTCTTGCTTACTTCTTTGAAATACATACGGATTTGGTGTGAAAATTTGATAGCCAATTCCATTATGATCAATTACGACATATTCCGGTCCTACATACTCCACGTAACCTGTAACATATTCAAACAAAATACGATCTCTCCCTCTCAAATCATGTATTCCATTTTAACATATTTAACAATAGAAAAGCGAGACTACCCCAACAAATGTTCCCTATTTGAAATTTCCGTTTTTTTCTATTGACATAAAGACAGAAAGAACATTACTATACAGATGTCGATAATGATTATCAATACTAATTAAAGGGGTTACATCAGGATGAAACAAAGGCTATTTATTTTATTTACTATTATGCTAGTTGTTCTTTCTATTGTTGGCTGTTCTTCTCAAAATGAAGAATCAAAAGCAAAAGAACAACCAAAAACGAAAGTTGTAAAACACGCTAAAGGGGAAGCGACAATTCCAGTTAATCCAAAGAGAATTGTTGACTTATCTGGATCAACAGAGGAATTATTAATCCTTGGACATAAACCTGTTGGCACAGCAAACACATATAAAGATAAAATCCAAAATCACTTAACAGACAAGCTAGACGGAGTAAAAGCAGTCGGCTGGTACTGGGCGCCTAAAGTTGATTTAGAAGCTGTTACTGCTTTAAAACCAGACTTAATTATTTTAAACAATCGTCAATTGAAAATTTATGATCAACTAGAAAAAGTGGCACCGACAGTTGTTCTAGAAACAAATCTAGAAGACTGGCGCGGTAAGTTTAAAGAAGTAGGTAAACTATTTGGCGAAGAAAAGAAAGCAGACAAATGGATTGCAGACTACGATAAAAAAGCAGACTCTTTATCTAAAAAAATTAAAGAAAAAACAAAAGATGAGAACTTTATGTTCGTTGCAGTAACACCACAAAACTTCCGTGTATACGGTAGCTTCGGGTATGGAGATATCATCTTTAATGATTTAAAGCTTCCAGCAACAAAAGGTACAGATTTAAAACAAACGATGGCACAAGTATCACTAGAAGGTCTTGTTGCATTCCAGCCTGATCAAATGTTTATTGTAAACTTCGGCGGAGAAGCTGATAAAGTATACGAAGACTATAAAAACAGTGCCGTTTGGAAAGATAATAAAGCAGTAAAAAACAATCACGTATATGAAGTATCGAATGAAGTCTTCAATACGAAAGCATTCAATCCAATCGGAAAAGATATGCTAATTGATGAAATCGCAAAAGAGATTTTAGCTAAGAATAAATAAGAAAAAGCAGCTCACCCTGAGCTGCTTTTTTTCTTATTTTGCACTGCGTACTGCTTCATTTTTTCGATTGTCTTTACAAAACCTTCTTTTGATTTTATGCGAATACCACGTTTCAATTCCGCACGCTCATAACTTTCAAGCTTTTTCATATCAATTTGAAAGAAGGAATGGATCGCGTTATCACTTTTCGGTACCCCTTTGAAAATTTGCAATATCCCTTCCTCTGAAACACCAAAATAACCGCTCGTTTTCAGTAAAGGAGAAATATCATCAACTTTCCTTTGTAATACGATTTGCACATCATCACGATCAACAAGTTGCCATTCTTTATACTGCTGCAAAAACTGCTCCAAATTCACTACTTTTTCCGTAAGTATTTCCTCACTTACTTCTCCATCAACATACATACGCTCTAATAAAATTGTAACTTCAGGTTCTTTTTCTGTTACTTCTGCCCTCACATCGGATCCATAAGCTAAGCAAAACATCACAACGAAAGCTTGCACTGCAATTAGCATCCATTTCATTTCCGTTCACCTCTTCTAGGCAAAATCATACTTTCATTTGTAGCTTTTCCGGAAATGGGGGTTTTATCCATATAAACAATTGCATTAAATTTCTAAGGAAAATAAAAAATGCAGATAAGGGTTAATCCTCATCTGCATGTATCATTTACTTTTATATAAAATGAAAGACGCCTGCAAAGCAGGCGTCTTGATGCGTTTACGGCGAGAAACCAGGCGACCACATTCGCGTGTTTAGCACTTAAGCATATCTCTCGTCTTACGTAAATTAGCTCATCGCTTTGCTAATATAACATTAATAGAGTATAAGTGCAACATGTTTATAAAAACATTTCATTTCCTCTTCCATCCAGATAATTTTATGTAAATTATAAATTGATAATTGTAACATATATGTTACAATTAGTATAACAGCGAAATCATAATAAACAGGGGATGGATATTGTGAAAAAAATAAGGGATGAACGTCTCATTCTTCAAACATTAAAAAACATACGTATTGTCTTTATTTTTCAATACATTGGAGTAATTGGAATTTTAGGCTATATCGGATTCACTGAAGGAATGGATCAAATTACGAAATCTCCACTATGGCTATTATTTATTCTTACAAGTATGTTATTTAGTTATTTACAGTTAAGTGTTTCAATAGATGTAGAAGAAAGTGAAAAGGAAATAAAGTTAACTCCTTATTACAAACTTGTCTTACGCTCTCTTATTGTTGGAATTATCATAGCTATTATTTATATCATTTTCAGTCCAGAAAGACCTCTGTTTGAAGCCATTCTAACAGGTAGCATTTTCTTCATATGCTTTTTAGTTTCTTACTCCGTTAGTTATTTTATTAAAAAACGTCGTTTGCAAGACGAAGATGAATAAAGAGGAAGGGCTATCCCTTCCTCTTTGATTTGTTATCGTACTGTACCAGTCAGACCGTAACGAATATCCCGGAACATATTTGTTATGTCACGATTAAAATCGTTTGTAGCTGTACCATTACGTAGACGTGTACTCATTGCGTCGACACGAGTAAACATGTCATTTCTTACAGAAACATATACGTTTCTATTTCCAACTTCATTCGCAACAGCTTGACGAATTTCGTTCGCCATCGCTGTTTCATTTGTCGCTGGATTACGTGGTTTTACCGCAATCGCTACATCGTTTCCATATACAACTGTAGAAACTCGATCTACGTTATTCATACGTTTTACACGATTCGTAATTTTCTCCGCAGTTTTACCATCATTGTTAATGTATGAATTATTCATTGTAATATTACGAGTTGGATGCGGATTAGCAATTTGCCCATTGTAATTTACATCACGGTAATAATTATTATATCCTGTATCGTTACGACCATTTTTATATGTTACATAATCTGTATAACGATCGTTACGCGCTACATTATCACGATACTGGTGTGTATCATTATAAGATGTACGCTCGTAATTATAGTTACGTCCATCCATCGCATTATTATCTTTCGGTGTACCACATGCAGCTAATGCACTGGTAACTAACAAAGAAGCAGCAATCACTTTTACTTTCGTATTCAATACAAAAACCCCCCTTGTTAGAATGAACTTCTCTTTCGAAAAGCTCCCCCTTATGATGAGTAACAAAGAGGGTTTTTACACTGTTAATATTTCACTAGGAATTTTCTAGCACTTAATGTAAATTCACCATATTCCTGACTATCATAAATACAAAAAAGGCGGGAATAACCCCACCTTTTTTAAACTTCCTCTTCGTCCTCTTCTTCTGAAACTGGTTCTCCAAATACATTTGGTGGGTCCGGCTGATAATACATCGTTCCTGGCTGCGGTGCATATGCTGGCTGAGTCGGTTGATAATATAAAGGATTGGCGTATTGTGGTCCACCCGGTTGCGGACTATATAACCTACTCTCTCCTCCGCATCCACAATTTTCTTCCCCTTGCACGAGTGGTGGCATATTATTATCCATTGGCATCATATTTGGATTTGGCATAGAAGTATATTGCGGCGCCATTTGTTGATACGGCATTTGATTGTATGGATTTTGTTGCTGATAATGCGGATATGGTGGCATCATTGGCTGTTGATACGGCATTTGATATGGCATCATATTCGGTGGTTGATTGTTATCCATTATTGGCATCATGTTCGGCATTTGGTTGTTATCCATTATCGGCATCATGTTTGGCATTTGGTTGTTATCCATTATCGGCATCATGTTTGGCATTTGGTTGTTATCCATTATCGGCATCACGTTTGGCATTTGGTTGTTATCCATTATCGGCATCACGTTTGGCATTTGGTTGTTATCCATTATCGGCATCACGTTTGGCATTTGGTTGTTATCCACTATCGGCATCATGTTTGGCATTTGATTATTATCCATTATCGGCATCATGTTCGGCATTTGGTTGTTATCCATTATCGGCATCATGTTCGGCATTTGATTGTTATCCATTATCGGCATCATGTTTGGCATTTGATTGTTATCCATTATCGGCATCATGTTTGGCATTTGGTTGTTATCTATTATTGGCATTATGTTTGGTATTGGATTATTATCCATTATCGGCATCATATTTGGTGGTTGATTATTATCCATTATCGGCATTATGTTTGGTGGCTGGTTATTATCCAACATTGGCATTATGTTTGGCACTTGAATATTTGGCGGTATTACTTGTGGGATAACGACATTTTCTTTTGATACGTTCGGCGATACCATATTCCCTACATTTTCTTTCTTTACTTGTGGCGATACTATATTTCCTACATTTTCTTTCTTTACTTGTGGCGATACTATATTCCCTACATTTTCTTTCTTTACTTGTGGCGATACTATATTCCCTACATTTTCTTTCTTTACTTGCGGCGATACTATATTCCCTACATTTTCTTTCTTTACTTGTGGCGATACTATATTCCCTACATTTTCTTTCTTTACTTGTGGCGATACTATATTCCCTACATTTTCTTTCTTTACTTGTGGCGATACATTTCCTATATTCTCTTTTTTCGTTTGCGGAGAAATGACGTTGTTAGGCTTCATTTTATTAATTTGAGGAGCAATTAACTCGCTTCCCTTTTTTATTACGTCTGAAATTTTATATTCTTTTTTCGATTTAATTGGCGGTTGCGGCGGTTGCGGTAATACATTAATGGAAAACTTAGTATTTTCTTTCGTAGTCGGTTTTAGTTTTTCTACTTTCTCTACAACAGGTGGTTTTTGAATGACAGGCGGCTTTTCAACTGGTTTCTCTTTTTGTACTTCTTTTTGTGGCTGCACCTGTACTTCTTTTTGCGGTTTCACTTGCATTTCTTTTTGTGGTTTTACCTGCATTTCTTTTTGCGGCTTCACCTGTATTTCTTTTTGCGGTTTTACCTGCATTTCTTTTTGCGTTTGTTGCATAGCTGGTTGCTGTGTAATAGGTGCTGATTGGTACATAATTTCATCTTCATCTTCTATTCCAAGTGGAGTTGGTGTTGATGCAAACTCTTTTTGCTGTACCTCTTTTACATATTGTTTCGGGGGCGCTGAACCCGATCCAGTCTGTTGTTTCACATGAACGCTATTCGATGGCACTTTAATTTTCATCCCTGGCATAATTAGGTCTGGATTACTAAGCTGTGTATTTGTTTTTTTTAGCGTTTCAAAATCCACTCCGTACTTTTTTGCAATTTTCCAAAGGGTCTCCCCTTTTTGCACGATATGAATTTTCAAATTTTCCCCCTCCTGTATAACTTATCTATAAGTAAAAAACACTTTGAAGTAACACTTTCTAAACAACATTAACTTCTTTTACTTTTATCACTTCTTCTATTTTCAATATGATTCGAAGTGGAATAAGCATAGAAAAATCGCAATGATTTCCTCAACACAATGTATGCCTCTTTCATTCTTGTTATGATTATATGTACGAAAAAAAGCAACGGAAATTCCGCTGCTTTAAACACGCTCTAACATACGATTTAATGCAAGAACTGCCTCTTCTGTTACTTGATTCTCTACACGAATAACGTTAATTTGTTCTCCTCTTTCTATGTTCTCAAGTGCCCATAACAGGTGAGGTAGGTCAATTCGGTTCATTGTTAAACAAGGACACATAAACGGATTTAGCGAAATAATTTCTTTATCAGGATGTTGCTGAATAATTCGGTTCACTAAATTCATCTCTGTACCAATCGCCCACTTACTTCCCGCTGGAGCAGCTTCAATCATATCAATAATATATTTCGTTGATCCTGCATAGTCAGAAGCGGCAACAACTTCATAACAACATTCAGGGTGAACAATAATATTCATATCCGGATGATTTTTTCGCACATTTTCAATATTTTTCACAGTGAAGTTTTGATGAACAGAACAATGGCCTTTCCATAAAATCACTTGAATTTCTTCTATATCTCCATCGTACTCTAATGAATCTGTATGCGGGTTCCACACTGCCATTTTTTCTAACGGAATACCTAAATCATACGCTGTATTTCTTCCTAAATGTTGGTCTGGTAAAAAGACGAGACGCTCTTTTTGTGTAAACGCCCAAGACACCATTTGTTTTGCGTTAGAAGAGGTTACTGTTGCCCCTCCATTACGACCACAAAACGCTTTGATTGCAGCTGTTGAATTTACATATGTTAATGGAATCATCGTATCCCCAAATAATTTCGTGAGCTCTTTCCACGCTCTTTCTGTTTGTTCAATATCTGCCATATCTGCCATAGAACAGCCGGCACGCATATCTGGTAAGATGACAATTTGATCATCTGTCGTTAACATATCTGCCGTTTCTGCCATAAAGTGCACACCACAAAACACAATATATTTTGCCTCTTTATTATTCGCTGCAACTTGCGCAAGTTGCAGCGAGTCCCCTGCTGCATCTGAAAATTGCACCACTTCATCTTTTTGATAATGATGTCCTGGAATAAATAGTAATGCCCCCATTTTTTCTTTAATTTCACGGACACGCTCTTCCATCTCTAATGTAGACATCGTTTGATAACGCTCTGGTAACATTACTTCGATTGGCTGAACTTTCTCTAAAATACCCATTTATGATTCTCCCCCTCTAAACCACTCTCATTACGCCTCAATATTAAAACTAATATCAAGTGCTTTCACTGAATGTGTTAACGCTCCAAGTGAAATATAATCTACCCCTGTTTTTCCATATTTTGATAAATCTTCAATTGTAATACCACCTGAAGCTTCCGTAACGATGGCACTTGGTACAATTTTTGAAAACTCACGAATCTCTTCTGGCGTACGATTATCGAACATAATAACATCTGCGCCGGCCTCTACCGCTTCTCTTACTTGCGCCTCTGTCTCTGTTTCGACTTCTACTTTCACCATATGTCCCAATCTTTCTTTCACCGATGTAACAGCTTTTGTAATCGAGCCAGCAAAAGCAATATGATTGTCTTTAATCATGACACCATCATATAAACCGAATCTGTGGTTAAATCCACCTCCGCACACTACCGCATATTTATCAAACATACGTAGTCCTGGCATCGTTTTTCTCGTATCACAAATGCGTGTATGACTGCTATCTAAAGCAAAAACCGCCTTACGTGTCATCGTCGCTATCCCGCTCATACGCTGAATAACGTTTAATATAACGCGCTCTGCCGTTAATAATGATGCGATTGGGCCTTGCACGGTTGCAATTATTTCACCTTTTTCTACAAGATCCCCATCTTTTTTATGAAGTTCAACTTCAATTCTCTGATCAATTAATTTAAATCCTTCTTCAATTACTAAGCGCCCTGCAAATACCCCTGTATCCTTTACAAGAAACGTTCCTTTCGCAAGTGCATTATCGGGAAAGATAAGCTGAGATGTTACATCTCTTTCTCCTATATCTTCTAGAAAAAATCGATTTAATGCTTCCTTAACTTTTAACGTATTCATAAAACCCCTCTTCCCCTTATTAAACAAGTTGTAGTTTTCTTCTCACTCGAATAATCTCTTTTTTCACGCTATTTCTTTCTGGATAATCAATGCGATAATGACCACCAATACTTTCTTCTCTTTGCAAAGCTGATACTGTTATAAGCTCACAAACTGTTAACATATTAATAAGCGTTATCTCTTCATTTGTCAGTGCATCGTATTGTAAAATCATATTTCGCACACCGTACCTACCAAACCATCTCTGAGCATATGATAAATTTTTCTCAGTTCGTACAATCCCAACATACTTCATCATGTATTCTTGTATTTCTTCTTTCAACGGTAAATCATTAAGAGCTATAAAACTTTTTTCTCTCTCTTCTGATATACTTTTTCTTTCTTGTGCTGGTTTAGCTAAAATGTATTTTCCTATTCGTCTTCCAAACACAAGACCTTCTAATAATGAATTACTCGCCAATCTATTCGCACCATGAACTCCATTACACGCCACTTCACCGACCGCATATAAGTTTGGAATGGACGTCTCTCCGTCACAATCTGTCTTCACGCCGCCCATATGAAAATGAGCACCCGGTACGACTGGAATAAGGTTTCCTTTTAAATCAACACCATTCTTTGTACATAATGATGAGACGGTCGGAAAACGTTGTTCAAAGTTTTGAATTGTTTCGATGTTTAAGTACACTGTTTCACCCGCAAGAAGTTGTTCATGAATAGCCCTTGCTACTACATCACGCGGTGCGAGATCTTTCCCGGGATGTATATCCATCATAAAACGCTGTCCTTTTGCATTTATAAGGACAGCTCCTTCACCACGGACTGCTTCAGAAACGAGACCACAACATCGCCCGTCCACGTATAACATTGTCGGATGAAATTGTACAAATTCTAAATCAACAAGTTCTCCCCCAGCTCGATATATCATCGCAAGTCCATCGCCTGTAATTGTCTCATCGTTCGACGTAAAGGAGTACAAACCACCAATCCCTCCTGATGCTAACACCGTATTATCAGCATAGTAACGCTTCAGCTTCCCTTCACTATTTCGCGTTAAAGCTCCTATGCATTTATTATTTTCTATAATAAAATCGAGCACCATTTCATGCTCAACGACAGTAACATTCGGAACTACTTCTTGTATTAAATGCTCTAATAAATTTTTACCAGTTGCATCTCCTCCCGCATGTAAAATACGCCGTTTTCGATGCGCTCCTTCTTTACCAAGGTGGAGCCCTTTTTCATCCCCATCAAATTTCATTCCATTTGTAATAAGCTTACTTATTTCTTTCGGCCCCTCTTCAACTAAATAACGAACTGCTTCTTCGTTGTTATAATGGCAACCTGCCACTAATGTATCTTCAAAATGCCCACTCGGATCGTCATATGTAGCAACAGCTGCTGCAATTCCTCCTTGAGCTAAATGTGTATTGTTATTACGTCCTGTTTTTTTTGTGATAATCATCACATTCTTTTCGTGACAAAGCTCTTTCGCAACACGAAGCGCTGCAACGCCACTTCCAATAATCAAGACATCTGCACTTGGCATAATTGTTGCCTCCTACTTTACACTTTTCAACTGTCTTGACACCTATATTTACATAGTTTTAAAATAATGACAAGAGTTTTTTTACAATTCTTATTTTCACTACCATTCTAAAAACGAAAATAAAGTGAAACTTTAATCAGTGGGGCTTTTACGGGCAGCCCGACTCCCACCTAACTTCCTCGCATTCGCCAAATTTTGAGGCGGGAGTCTTACTGCCCGTTAACGCGGGACAAATGTCACTCTTACTGAAGAGAGGAAATTATATGATGATATATCTAGATTATGCAGCGACAACACCTATGAGCGAAGAAGCTTTAGAAACATATGTAGAAGCAGCAAAGAAATATTTCGGAAATGAACAAAGTTTACACGATATCGGCGGAAGCGCATCATCTTTATTACAAGTTTGTAGAGAAACATTTGCAGAAATGATTGGGGGTAAGGAACAAGGTGTATTCTTTACAAGCGGCGGTTCAGAATCTAACTACCTTGCGATTCAATCCCTTCTAAATGCTAGAAATGGAAAGCACATTATTACGACACCTATGGAACACGCATCGATTCGAAGTTATTTTCACTCCTTACAATCGCAAGGTTATACTATTACTGAGATTCCAGTTGATAAAAGCGGGATAATTCATTTAGTAGATTTAGAAGCAGCTATTACGGAAAATACTGTTCTAGCAAGTATACAGCATGGAAACTCTGAAATCGGGACCGTTCAAAACATTGCAGAGATTGGAGCACTTTTAAAAAAATATAATGTTTTATTTCATTCGGATTGTGTTCAAACGTTTGGTAAACTTCCAATAGACGTTACAGCGATGGAGATTGATAGTCTCTCTGTTTCAGCCCATAAAATATACGGACCAAAAGGAGTTGGAGCTTGCTATATAAATCCGCAAGTTCGCTGGGAACAAATATTCCCTGGAACTTCTCATGAAAAAGGCTTTCGCCCTGGTACAGTGAACGTTCCTGGGATCGCTGCTTTTTTAACAGCCGCAGAGCATATATTAAAGAATCAAAAGGAAGAGAGCTTTCGTTTTAAACAATTACGATCTTATTTTTTAAAGCAATTACAAACACTTCCTCTAGAAATTGAAGTGAAAGGACATTCTACTTCTTGTTTACCACATATTATTGGGGTTACAATAAAAGGAATAGAAGGTCAGTATACAATGTTAGAATGTAACCGTCATGGTATAGCCATTTCAACTGGAAGTGCTTGCCAAGTCGGTAAACAAGACCCTTCAAAAACAATGCTTGCAATTGGAAAAACGTATGAAGAGGCAAAACAATATGTCCGCTTTTCTTTCGGACATCACACAACGAAAGAACAAATTGATACAACTATTCATGCACTACACACAATTGGAAATCAATTTTATAGAGGTGTTAAA
This sequence comes from Bacillus mycoides, assembly GCF_001757995.1. Taxonomy (GTDB): domain Bacteria; phylum Bacillota; class Bacilli; order Bacillales; family Bacillaceae_G; genus Bacillus_A; species Bacillus_A mycoides_B. Next base: position 69,000 of record NZ_LXLV01000065.1, read on the forward strand.
TCATAATGAAACAAAATGATCAAAAAAAGATTTTAGGCGAAGAAAGACGACAACTCATCCTCGAGTGGCTTCTTGCTGCAAATGAACCGTTATCAGGGAATGAGCTATCTAAAAAGACAAACGTAAGTAGGCAAGTTATCGTTCAAGACATTTCCTTACTAAAAGCACGAAATGAACCAATTATTGCAACTGCACAAGGGTATTTATATTTAAAACCACAAACAAGACAACAAGCTTTTGAACGCGTAATCGTATGCCAACATAAACCAGCCGAAGTACGTCAAGAACTTACCATGTTAGTTGACCACGGCGTTACAATTAAAGACGTAAAAGTTGAGCATCCTGTATACGGCGACTTAACAGCATCGATTATGGTAAGTAATCGCTTTGATGTAGAGCAATATTTACAAAAAATCGAAAACACAAACGCTTCCTATCTGTCGCAACTAACAGATGGTATTCACTTACATACAATCGAAGCAGATTCTAAAGAGAAATTAGATGCCGCTTGTGATGCACTAGATCGAGCTGGATTTCTCGTTTATTAATATAAAGCACAGAGTTTTTTATCATACTCTGTGCTTTATTTTTGTAAATGTTATAATATTGTAAACAATTATAAAGGGGATTAAATATGGGAATCGAACTCGTTCACTTTAGCACCGGTAAACCGAAACAAATGAAATATGGCGAAGATAAAGAAATGATTACTGGTATATGTAAAGAACTTACAGAAGAAGCTTTTCTCTCAAAAGACGGCTTCCGTGGTGATGATGTAGCAGATTTAAAGCATCATGGCGGGCCTGATCGTGCTGTTTGTGTGTATCCATATGAACATTACGCACTATGGGAAAAAGAATTTCAAACAACGCTCCCAGCTTCCACATTTGGCGAAAACATTACGGTAACAAATATGTTAGAGCGTGATGTATGCATCGGAGATACATATCAACTAGGCGAAGCAATCATTCAAGTAACACAAGCTCGCGTACCTTGTAGCACAATTTCAAAACGCCTCAGTATTCCTGGCATATTGCCACGTATTGTAGCAACTGGATATACTGGCTACTTATGCCGTGTTCTTCAGGAAGGTACTGTGCGTAAAGATTCTAAAATTACATTACTAGAGCGTCCATCAAACAATGTATCTGTTTTGTTCTCTAACGAAATTTATTTTCATAATAAGAAAGATAAAGATGGCATTGAGAAGATTCTTGCTGTACCAGAACTAGCTGATATTTGGCGTGGTCAGTTAGAGGATCGGCTTGTGAAGTTAAAATAAAAAATCCCACCTTTTATAGGTGGGATTTTATTAATCTATCAATATTGCATCTCTTGCTTCAATAGAATAGACTGCTTGCTCTGCGCCAAACCGATAATACGTTTGGATTAACTTCATACGTAACCGTTTTAAAAGCTTACGTGAAGGTATATTGGCCATTTGTGTTACTGCAATTACTTTTGATAAATGTAATTCCTGAAAACCATACTGAATTATTGCTTGAACAGCTTCTGTTGCATAGCCAGCTCCCCAAAACATCGGCAAAAATTGATAGGATACTTCAATATCCTGATTAACATCATTTAGGTCGAGCGATACTACTCCCAAAAACGCTTTTGTTTTCTTCTCCTTAACAATCCAATACCAACAGTTTTCTTCAGGATGCAACATATCATTCAAAACATCTCTAATCGACTCTTCTTCACGCGGTCCACCAAGATATTTTCTCACTTCTTCATTTAAATATAGTTCTCTTATATTTTCGTAATCTAATTTATGAACTGTGTCTAATAAACAACGTTTCGTTTCAAGCAAGTTTAACAGCCTCCCCGCTTCTTACAACCAATAAGAAGAATAACTCCCCAGCACAGTAACAGAAAAACCGAGTGCTTCAAGTTCCATCGTTACACCTGGCAATAATACGTCATCGTATGCTTTGTCGACATCGATTAAGAAAAAGTAATTTCCAAGACCTGTTTTCATCGGGCGAGATTCGATTTTTGATAAGTTTAATTTTCTCCATGCAAAAGCTGATAACACTTGATATAGCGCTCCTGCATAATCCGCAGGTAACGTTATCATAAGCGTCGTTTTCTCCCCGCGATTTTCTCCGTTGTTCGGGAGTACTGCTTTCTTTTTCTTATGCAGAACAAGGAAACGCGTATGATTGTTTTTGTGCGTATGAATGTCATGCCTTACAATTGTTAATCCGTATTTTTCTGCCGCTGCTTCATTTGCAATGGCGGCGATTTTTTCTTCAGGATGTTCTTTCACATATTGCGCAGCTGCACTGGTTGATGTCATATCTCGGACGGTTATCCCTTTTAATTCTTCATTTAAAAACTTATGACATTGTGCAATAGCATGTGGATGAGAATGCACTGCATATACTTCTTTCCACACTTCTGCATACTGCGGATGCACAAGTAAGTGTTGCTGAATTGGCACTGTAATTTCCCCTACAATAGAAAGCGGCTGCTCATGTACAAGATAATCAACCGTTATATTCACCGAACCTTCTATTGCGTTTTCTAGTGGTACGACTGCATAATCTACACTTTCATTTGCGGCTGCATCTATACAATCAGGAATCGTTCGATACGGTACATGCTCTGCTTCCGGAAAAAAACGACTCACCGCCATATTTGTAAATGTTGCTTCTGGTCCTAAATACCCTACTCGAATCATCGTCTTTTCCCCTCTTTTTCGTTTTCTTACTGTTATACCATACTTTTTTATATTCTTCTATGTAAATTTCGAATATTTAAAAAAGACTAGCATTTGCTAGTCTAAATGTTTCTTATATTCCCTTTGAGCAAAGAAGAAATAAATGGTGCATGCAGCGATATAATACAGAATAAACAAGCCTACTTTTCTTAATGAACCGTCCATAAAGACAGTATTATGAAATGTATATAACGCAACTGCACTATGCATACTTCCTACTATAATTGGCGCAAAAAATAGCATACATAATTGCCAACGAGAAACCTTCCACACTTCTTCCTTCGTCATTCCAAGTTTAGAGAGTGCTCCGTACTGCTTCCGATCCGATGCAATATTATGAAACCATTTAAAATATACGATGCTACATGAAGTAAGGAAGAATAATATACTAATGAACGAGCCTACAAATAGAGTAATATCACCGCCTTCTTTCATATTTACATAGAACTCCATATTACTTCGAAATGCATCATTTGTATCTTGTTTCATATGTTTCCGTAAATCTGCATTTAATTTCTTTGTATTTTCGATATTTGGTAATGTGTAGCCTCTATATATCATTTTTTCAGAATCCGGAATTGTATTTGCTATACTGTTAAAATCTTCATCATTCATGACGAAAAACAGACCATTAATGTATGAAGGGTGATAGTTAAATTGTACCCCTTCTTTCTGACCGTTAAATACGAATTGATACGTTTGATTCATTACTTGCAATTGAATCTCTTTTTGATTATATACATTCGAATGATTGTACATATTATAATAAATAAGTGTGGCTGTTCCTTTTTTAGGATGATACGTTTTCTGTTTTTGTTTTCTTGCCTCTTGATTGTATTCACTTTCCCTTATAAGCGGTGCTATTGTTGCTTCTCCCTTATTGGACTGAAAGGATGCATACACTCCAACAAAACTCATATATTGAAAATCATCATATCCATATTGATGTAATAAGTTTTCAACCTTGTCTTTCTCGAAAACTTCATGAGCAGAAGTACCTTTTTCTATGTATGAAAATGAGTGTACTCCTCCGCCACGCCACATATCTTGCATGCTAGAAAAATATAAGAACACCGTACCTGTCGCCGTAACGACAAACGTTGTTGCCATAGACAACAGAAAGAAAAAGCGACTATTTTCCTTCATTCGATGTGACAATTGATTCACTATAAATAAATACGGATATGTATACATAATCTTTTTATTTCGTTTTATCATTTCTAATATTTGTGTAACACCGTGTGTAAAAGAAAAATACGTTCCAAAAGAGATTAGTATAACAACAGGAAAAAAGTATAATGCTATCGTTGGCATTGTCGTTTGTAGCGCTAACGCATATCCTGTCCCTAAACAAGCGAAACCGAATAAACAAAGCCACTTTGATGTTTTCCTCTCTCGTTTATCTGTTCGAAATTCTTTTAATAACCGAATGATTTTTATATTCCATATACGTAAAGCACTTATAAAAGATAAGACAATAAAAACGACCATATATGTAACAAACGTTACACCAATCGCTCTCACGTCAAACATGACAGGGAGTTCTTTCGGAAGGCGAAGTAACATGCTAAATACCATAAAAAAGAGTTTCAAAAAGATCATGCCAAGCCCAATACCGAAAATATTAGCGGAAATCCCGATTAACATTTGCTCGGTCATAATCACTCCTATTACGTTAGACTTCGTCGCTCCCATTAACATATATAGTCCTAATTCTTTCTTACGTGCTTCTATGAAAATAGAAGTAGAGTACAAAATAAATACGACGAAAAAAGAAATAATTATAACATTACATACGATAAGTCCCCAGCGTACGTTTTGATACCACATCGTCTCTTGCATATACGGATGTACAATTACAGACATATATGCATAAGAAGCAAATATTGCAAAACAACTACTTAAGAAAAATACTTTATAATTACGCCAATTCCCCTTTATATTTTGCATCGCTAGTTGCCTAATGTTCATCTACCGTCCTCCTGTAACTTACTACACACGTAAAAAGCTAGAGGTTTCCCTAGCTTTTTACGTGTTTTAAATATCCTCTTTGAGCGATCATAAAGTAAATGGCAGAAGCTAAAATGTATGCTCCAATTACAATCGCACCTGATTTCCATAAATCAATATAAAGCATTTTCCCTAACGTATGAAGAGCAAATCCACTATGAATCGCACCAATTAAAATTGGGATAAAGAAGATAACACCCATTTGTCGAATTGCAATTTTACGAATTTCTTTATCTGTCATACCAATTCTTTTTAATGACTTAAATTGAATACGATCTTGTTCTTTATCATTAAACCATTTAAAGTATGTCATGCTACAAGCGAAGAAGAAAAACAGTACCGCTACGAAAAAGCCGATGAACATTGTAATTGCTCCACCTTCTCTTATATCTTTATAAGCAAACACTGAGTTTCTCAATTCCCCTTGCTTTTCTGGTGCAATTTCCTTTTTTAAATCTAGCACAAGGTCTTCAGTACTCTTCCAATCTTCAATATAATAACCATAATATTTCGTCTTTTCTTCATCTGGTACGATCTTTTCATATTTCTCAAAATCTTGATCATTTACAACGAGATATTCGCCATCATTAAAAACAGAATACGCCGTTGGCTCATTTAATTGAACAGACTGCTTTTGTCCGTTAATTTTAAATTCATACGGTTCCGTACGATCTATCTTCATAAATTCATTTGCCATATCAACCACAACCATTGTTGCGCTACCTGGTGCATTATGAACCTCTGTAACTTGCTCTCTCTTTTGTTTACGCACTTCCGCATTATATTCTTTTTCTGAAATAATCGTCATTGGTACTTCATGTTCACTGTTTAAGAACGTTACTTTCTGCGTTGCAGGTAGTTTTACGTAAGTTACTTTTCGAGCATCTTCAAACCCGTTTCTTTTTACAATCTCCTGTACTTTTTCTTCATTAATAAGGCTATGCGTATTTAACCCCTTTTCCTCATATGAAATAGCATGCGGCGTAAGCTCTACCGTTTTCGCACTCATATTTTCAAAATATACGTAAAGGGTGCCAACTGCTGAAGAAACAACTGCCGTAATGATAGAAATAACAAATAAAAAACGAGCATTATCTTTCATTTTATAAATAAGATTGCTAAGGACGAACATGTTTGGATATGTATAAAATGATTGTTTTCTTTTTTGCAATGCTTTTAATACGACTGTACTACCTTGTGTAAATAGTAAATACGTTCCTCCAATTGTCAGTCCGACGATTGGTAAGAAATACATTATAAAATTCATAATTGTTACTTGGAAACAAAGGACATACGCCGCAATAATACATCCTATTCCTGCTACACATAACCATGTAAATGCAAACGGCTCTATTTTTTGTTTTCTAGCTTCCCTTAATAAATCAATAATTTGCAAGCGTCCTACTGTCCAAACACTAAACAGCGATAGGATTAAGAAGAGAATAAAGTATATACCCGCTGTAATAAGAACTGCTTTACTATTCCATACGAGCGGAAGTGTTTTGTCAATTTTCAGTAATACACTCAGTGCTTGGAAAAACAGTTTTGAGCAAAGCATTCCAATACCAATACCTACTACAATCGCAATACTACCTAACATCAATTGCTCTAATATAATCATTCGGCCAAGTTGAGATTTCGTTCCGCCTATTAACGTTAATAAGCCGAATTCTTTTTTTCTTGCTCGTAAAAACGTTGAATTCGCATATAAAATAAAGAGTGCTGAGAAGATGACTACAATATAATTCATCGATTCTAACCCTTTTGTAATCATCGTCTTCATACTAATATTACCGCTTACGACATCTGGATGATAAATGAAGGAAGCATACATAAAAAATACGACAATCGATAAACAACTACTAATAAGAAACGCTTTATAATTACGCCAATTTCCTTTTACGTTATTAAGCGCGAGCTGGCGAAAGTTCATGATATTCCCCCCCTAGCATCGCAAGTACGTCTAAAATCTCTTGGAAAAAGGCTTGCTTCGTTCTTCCTTTATGTATTTCTGAGAAAATCTCTCCATCACGTATGAAAAGGATACGTTCGCAATAACTAGCTGCTACTGGATCGTGCGTTACCATTGCAATTGTCACTTTCTTTTGCTCATGTAAATCTTGAAGTGCTCCCATTAATGATTTAGCTGACTTAGAATCTAAGTTTCCAGTTGGCTCATCTGCTAAAATTAACGTCGGTTCATGAATAATCGCCCTTGCAGCAGCTGCACGTTGTTGTTGTCCTCCCGATACTTCGTATACTTTTTTATTTAAAATTTCTTCGATATTTAAAAACTTCGCAATTTCAAGTACTTTCGCATCAATTTCTTTTACAGACTTCTTCGCCATTACAAGCGGCAAAATAATATTTTCTTTAATGGATAACGTATCAAGTAAGTTGAAATCTTGGAAAATGAATCCTAAATGTGTACGGCGAAATTCCGCCAATTTTGCAGCACGCATTTGATTAATTTCTTCACCATTTACAAGCACATGACCTGAAGTTTGCTTATCAATTGTCGCTAATAAATTTAAAAGCGTTGTTTTACCGCTCCCTGAAGGCCCCATAATTCCTACAAATTCGCCTTCTTCAATTTTAAAATTTATATCATTTAAAGCAGTCGTCGCTACTGAACCTTTCGATTGGTACACCTTCGTTAACCCTTTTACTTCAAGAACACTCATTTCTAATCCCCCTATGTGTTTTCTTCTTACATTTACTATAAGAAAAATAAGAAAAAGAAACGAGTGATTTCCCTTACAAAACCATTTGTTATCTTACAATTTTGTCATTTTCCTCATTAATGTATGATATTCTTCATCTTTTGCAAATTGGAACGTAAATGTTGTCCCTTCATCTTCTGTTGATTGTACATAAATTCCATGATGTAAATTACCGCAAATTTCCTTCGTAATATATAAACCCATTCCAGTTGCTTCCCTCGTTTTACGGCCGTTTACTCCCGTAAAGAACGGATCAAATATACGCTTTACATCTTGCTCTGGAATACCGATTCCATTGTCCTTAATATGTAGTAACACCTTTTGATTTTTCTCTTCAATTTGAAATTGAATTTCTTTTTTCTCTGCTTCTGAAATTTTCGTATACTTAATTGCATTTACAACAATTTGACCTATAGCAATACTCAGCCATTTTCTATCAGATGCAACCATACAAGTATCTTCTTCAAACATCACTTTCGGAAATACAGAAGATTGAATGAACGACTTTCTATTTTCATTAATAATGCCTCGAATGACATCTATAACATTTACTACTTCTACTTTATAATCTTTCGAAAACTGATCTAACCTTGCCATATGTAACGCTAAATCTAACCCATTTAAAATACGGTTATTTTCTTCACGAATACTTTCAACCGTTCCCCTTGCTTCACGATGTTCCTTACCATATTTCTGTAGCAATAATTCAATAACAGATACCGGTGTTTTCATTTGATGAATCCATTGGTTCATAAAAATCATTTGCTGCTGCTCTTTCGCATGCTGTTTATGAATTTCATTCATATATTGCTGCCTTAGCAACGTGAACGCTTCAACGACCATTTCTTGCTCTGCCGTATAAGAAGTATCAATAAGTAAAGAGTCGTGTAATGTATTTCCGCCAGCAACATATTTTTCTATTCTATTTAAAAATACACTTCGTTTTCGGTAATCATAAATGAGGTATACAGCAAATACAACTGTCCCTAATAAAAGGCCATATAACCACGTACTCCAGTCGATTGATCTCTTTTCTAAAAGACTTTGCAACTGCAATACGAGCCCAAATAAACAAAGACTTACAATATAAGAAAGGATTAAGGAAAAACGGTCTATGAGGTAGCTTTTAACCTTCATGCCCTTCGCCCCACTCTGTAAGAAGCGCATAACCGTACCCGCGTTTCGTTACAATTGCATTTTTAATGCCTAGCTCCTCTAATTTCTTCCTTACGCGCTTTACATTTACGGTTAATGTATTATCATCAACAAAAGCTACTTCATCCCATAGGGCTTCTAATAGCTCTTCACGTGTTACGTATTGATTCGCTTGTTTCATTAAACATTCTAATAAATAAAATTCATTTTTTGTAAGTTCAGTTTGTTGCCCTTTCCACTCTACTGTGTGCTGTGATGGGAATAATAACAATCCATTAACACCTAAACAGTCACTTTCCGCGGCCAAAGCATATTCACCATACCCACGGCGAAGTGCACTCTTCACCTTTGCCATTACGATATCTAAATGGAACGGCTTTGTAATATAATCATCCCCGCCATTCTCAATCGCCATCACTTGATCCATTTCCCCTGTCCTTGCAGACACGAAAATAATTGGCGCATTCGATACAGTGCGGATTTGGCGGCACCAGTAGAAGCCATCAAAATACGGTAAATTAATATCAAGTAACACAAGATGAGGACTTACTTTTACAAACTCATCTTTTATATGACGTAAATCGCTTACTCTGAAAGATTGATATCCATACCTTTCTAAATGTTCCTCTAATATTTCTGCAATTTTTTCATCATCTTCTACAATTAATATTTTATACATGCTCTTTTACTCCCCATAAAATATTCTTCTAAAATCACTTCTTTTTCTATTATAAATTGAAAATTTAATTAGTGGGGATTTTTTCCTATCTTCACTATTTTTTAACTAGTAGCCCGATTCCCACCTAACTTCTTTGCTTCAGCCGAATTTTGAGGTGGGAGTCTTACTACTCGCAAATAGTGGGATAAAAAAAAAGACCGCCATATTTCGGCAGTCTTAATCGATAAATTCAAATTGATATTCAAGAATTTTCACAATATCTCCGTCTGTTGCACCACGTGCACGAAGGGCTTCATCGATACCCATACCACGCATTTGACGAGCAAATCGACGTACAGATTCATCACGTGAGAAGTCTGTCATCTTGAATGTTTTCTCAATGTCATAACCAGAAATGACAAATGTACCATCACTTTCGCGTGTAATTTCAAAATTAGCTTCAGATTCAAATTTGTACATTACACTTGCTTCAGATTCTTCTACATCATCGTACATTGGGAATTCTGGTGTTGTTTCTAATAAGTTCGCTACTTCAAATAGTAAGTCACGAACACCTTGTTTCGTTACAGCTGAGATTGGGAAAATTTTCACTTCGTCTCCCAATTTCTCTTTAAATGCTTGTAAGTTTTCTTCTGCATCTGGCATATCCATTTTGTTTGCAACAACAACTTGTGGACGCTCAGTTAAACGCATATTGTATTCTTTTAGTTCATTATTGATTGTGACATAATCTTCATATGGCTCACGCCCTTCTAAACCAGACATATCGATAACGTGCACAATTACACGTGTACGTTCGATATGACGTAAGAATTGGTGTCCAAGTCCAACGCCGGAGTGTGCGCCTTCAATTAGTCCAGGAAGGTCAGCCATAACGAAGCTGCGGTTATCACCAGTTTCAACAACACCAAGATTCGGAACGATTGTTGTAAAGTGATATTCTGCAATTTTCGGACGCGCTGATGATACAACAGATAATAATGTAGATTTACCTACACTTGGGAATCCAACAAGTCCAACATCTGCTAGCACTTTAAGTTCTAGCGTGACATCACGTTCTTGACCTGGTTCCCCGTTCTCAGCGATTTCTGGCGCTGGGTTCGTCGCTGTTGCGAAACGTGAGTTACCACGGCCACCACGGCCACCTCTTGCGATTACAGCTGTTTGTTCATGCGTTACTAAATCGGCAAGAATTTCACCTGTTTTTTCATCTTTCACTATTGTTCCTGGTGGAACCTTTACGATTAAATCTTCAGATTTACGGCCGTGCTGACCTTTACTCATTCCGTGCTGACCGCGATCAGCTTTGAAATGACGTTGGTAGCGGAAGTCCATTAATGTACGTAAGCCTTCCTCAACAACAAAAACAACATCTGCACCTTTACCACCGTCGCCACCTGCTGGGCCACCTTTAGGTACATACTTCTCACGTCGATACGCAACCATTCCGTTACCACCGTCGCCGCCTTTTACATATATCTTGACCTGATCTACAAACATTATTTCACCACACTTTTTTCGATTAGTTGTAATATAACTGAGACTTCTTCGTCTCGTACTGTATAAGAAATGGAATACCATTTATTGTTTTGGTTCGCAAGCCAGTTCTGTAGTTCTTCTACATTCGTTAGCTTTCCACGAAAATCAAAAAAGAAACGAGCATTCTCCGCGTCACATTCAATTGTGATACAAACATAATTTTCAACATATACGTCTAAACTATGCTGAAGCATTAAGAAAAACTGATTCGCCCATGTACATACAGTCTCATCTAGATGAGATAAGTTATGTAATTTCCCTAATACTTCGTACTCCAATAAGCACGGTTGCTGTTTCCAATTATATGTTAAAATCCACTCTGAAAATAAAGGCATTGATAGCCCCATCAGATTGGATTCTTGTCTCGCTTCTTGGACAAAACGATCGATGAGCCTATGAATCTCTTCCACTTTTCCAAGGGAAAGATTTCCTTTAACCATCTGCAAACGATTGAGCCAATCATGTCTTGAATGGCGCAACGCATCTATAATTGTCCATTTTTCATTCATTTAGATACCCCTTAATATAGAAAAACTCTAACCTGCACTCAGGTTAGAGTTTTCCGTGAGTTCTTATGCTTCTTGAGCAACAGGATATACGCTCACTTGTTTGCGGTCACGACCAAGACGCTCAAAGCGTACTACGCCGTCAACTTTCGCGTATAAAGTGTCATCGCCACCACGACCAACGTTAACACCTGGATAAATTTTTGTACCGCGTTGACGGTAAAGAATTGAACCACCTGAAACCGTTTGACCATCTGCGCGTTTAGCACCAAGACGTTTTGACTGAGAGTCACGACCGTTCTTTGTACTACCTACACCTTTCTTAGATGCGAAAAACTGAAGATCTAATCTTAACATACGTTACACCTCCTGCACTTTTTCTATTAAACGGATATACTTTCCGTAATCAAGTTCAATCGTCTTAAGCGAAACAACCAATCCTTCTAAAAGTATTTGTGCTTTTTCTGCTGCATGAACGTCTAAATCATTAGGCAATTCATACGTCAAGAATCCGCCATCACTTCCGAGTTCAATAGTTGCCTGCACTTTACAAAGTTCTTCCACTGCATTTATAGAACCAAACACGACCGCTGTAGTTCCAGCACAGACAAGGTCTTGTCCATGTGGCGCATAATTGGCATGTCCAGTCATTTTAAATGATTGGATACTTCCTAGTTTCGTGCGACTTATCGTAATCTTAATCATCTTAACCAGAATTAAGCGTTGATAGCTTCAACTACTAGCTTAGTGTAAGGTTGACGATGACCTTGTTTCTTACGATTGTTCTTTTTCGCTTTGTATTTGAAAACGATGATTTTCTTAGCGCGACCTTGTTTTTCAACTTTCGCAGTAACTGTTGCACCTTCTACAACTGGGCTACCAACTTTCACGTTTTCGCCACCAACGAAAAGAACTTTGTCAAAAGTAACAGTTTCACCAGCTTCAACATCTAATTTTTCAATGTAGATTGCTTGACCAGCTTCAACTTTAATTTGTTTTCCACCTGTTTCGATAATTGCGTACATACTTGCACCTCCTCTTAATTACTAAGACTCGCCAAAAACGAGGTAGACATAAAATGCCTTTAAGGAACCTGTCTTGTGCGGTTGTAGCATATAGCAGTTTAGGTGCTATAAACTATAACATAAAGATGTTACCATGAATCATTAACTATTGTCAATGAATGTTCTGCTAACTATTTTTTCCGTTCTACAATTTCTTTCTTACTTCCAAAACGGATAATAGCGTACTTTTCGATAATATCATCTTTGAAATAAATTTCAAATGGAATATTTTTTTGTAATTCTTTTTGTGAAAATATTTTTTGTACTTTTTTTGAAGCACCAATCAATACAGCTTCATCCTCTATATTACCATAAGTAATAAGCTCTCTCTCTAGCTCATACGCAATTGTTTCATTAGATATAACGTAACCTGTCGCTTTACAAGGCGCACACTCTTCTAATAATACGTCACGTAACGAATGTTTCTTGCGCTTACGCGTCATCTCTAAAATACCTAACTCTGTAAACCCAAGCACTCTTGTATATGTGCGATCATCTCGCATAGCAGCTATGAGGCGTTCTCTTACCTTCTCTTTATCTTCCCGTCTTTTCATATTAATAAAATCAATTAATATCATACCGCCAATATCACGGAGTCTTAATTGACGTGCAATCTCTTCGGCAGCCATTTCATTTGTGCGAAGTACCGTATCTTGTAAGTTTTGTTTTCCAGTAAACTTACCCGTATTCACATCAATTACAGTCATCGTCTCCATTTGTTCCACAATTAGATAGGCACCATTTGGCAGCCAAACAATTTTTTGAAGTGCTTTCTCGATTTCACGCTCTATTCCAAAATGATTAAACATCGAAGATTTTTCATTATAAAAGGATACTCTTTCTTCCCCTACTTTTTCGTCTAATTCTTTTACTATACTTCTCGTATCTACAACTACTTTTTCAATCGTTTCAATTGGGTTCTCCTGAAATACACGATCTAAAAACGTCGCTGGTCGATGAAGTAGTAAAGGTGCCTTCCCTTGATTTTCTTTTCTTTTTACTTCTTCATATAACTGCTGCAACCCTTGCATTTCAGCTTGTATTTCATCGATCGTTCCTTTTTCAGAAGCAGAACGGAAAATGTATCCACCCGTTCCTTCTACTTCAATTTCGAGTAACTGTTGTCTTCTTTTATTATTTTTTATTTTTCGAGAAACAGCGCGCATGTCATCATACGGCATGTAAACGACATATTTTCCGGTAAATTCTATCTTCGCCGTCAATTTTGGCCCCTTCGTATCAATTGCCTCTTTCACAACTTGTACAAGTATCGCCTGTCCTTCATGTATGCGATATGAAGATGGTACATCATCATACGAAAGATATGCATGTTTTTCTAATCCGATATTTACAAAGGCTGCGTTCATTCCAGCAATTGTTCTTACGATACGCCCAACATAAATATGTCCGACAATTTCCTGCTCTTCATTCCGTTTCCATAAAAGCTCGACAACTTTTTGCTTCTCTTCTATCGCAACACGCTTTTCCGAACCAGTATAATTTATATATAACGTCTTCAAAATTATTTCCTCACTTTTCACTTCTTTTCCTTACAATATAAAAGGTTAGTGTCGTCGTCAACACTAACCAATTAATTCTTCAACAGATGAGGTTGTTCGTTTTTCAGCAAAATACGCATACAACAATTCATTTTCATCCAATGTGTAATGCTCTTTATATTCTCCATGGACGATAATAGAATGTTTATATCCTCTGCGAAATTTTGTGAAAATCGTATACAAGCGATCTTCTGTTTTCACCTCAATAGGTGCAATTTTTTCAATATCTCTTTTATTCCCATAATAACGTTCTAATAAAAAACGCATAAATGCGTAACGTCTTTGTTTCCATTCTTGATATAAAGAAATCGCTAGAAAAACGAGTAATACCCACATCATAATGTTATTACTATTCCACAGTAACTGCCATCCTAATATTACACTAAAAAAAACACATGACAATTTCATCATCTTTTCATGTGCTTGTAAATAAGGAAAACGATATGATAATACATTAAATAATACTTTTCCGCCATCAAGTGGCCAAATAGGCAATAAATTAAACCCTAAAATAATGACATTATTCCATACAAAGAAATGGTACAAATCATCAGTTACCCAGCCCGCTTGATACAAAATATAAGCGACCGCAATCATCCATATATGCTGAATTGGTCCAGCTATAACGACAATTAATTCTTCTTTTAATGATTTATTCCCATGCTCTTCCATCTCAACTACGCCACCAAACGGCAAGAGCTGAATTTGTTTAATACGCCAATTATAATATACAGCGGCAAAAGCATGCCCAAGTTCATGAACTAAAACGATACAAAATAGTAATAGTAACTCTTTAAAACGTGCTGTAAAAATACCAATAACGATAATAACCCAAAACAATGGATGTACTGTAATTTTCGTTAAAACATCTCTATATTTAATCAAATGAAATCACCTGAATAGGATCAATAAATTTTTTATTCTTTTTCATCGCAAAATAAAATTTACCGTTTTTATTATTTTCGTCACTATTCACCGTTCCGATTTTTTGTTTTTTCGAAACGTAATCATATAACTTCACTGACATATCGTTTAAATTTCCGTACCAAGACTCCGTACCATCAGCGTGCTGAATTTGAACTGTATTTCCAAGTTCCTCTTTCTTTCCCGCAAAAACAACTATACCCTCATTTACTGACTCCACCGTTGCATTTGTAGCCGTTTGAACAAATACACCTTGACCATTTTTTTGAAATCCTTGCATCACCTTTCCAGAGGCCGGAATCGCATAATCCTTTTGCTGAATAGCCTCTTCTTTTTTCTCATTTGGAGAAAAGAACACGAGAGGTTTTCCAAACTGTTTTTCATACCATTTCGATATAGTAGCAAATTGAAATTCTTCTTGCATAACTTTTTCTGTAACAGCTCTAGTACCATCAAAAGAAGAAGGTGCGTTCTTAAATAAAATAGCAACTGAAAGAACTAATATTGCTGATAGCAAAACTTTGAAGAGAAAAACTTCTTTTCGAAATAGAGGATGAATTTCCTTCTCCCCCTCTTCAATAAAGACCGTTTCACTATCAAAATCTCCTCCCGCAAAATACCGCTCTTCCTCCATCCTTTCTTGCTCTGCTTTCCTTTTCGCAATCCGCTTTTTAATTTCTTCCACACGTCTATTCTTCATACTGTCTCCTTTCTTTAGTTAGCCTTATTCAAATAGAAACAGTTATATACAGTTTGTACATATGTATGAGTTATAGAAGGAAGATATTCATGCGAAGAAAAAAGAAAGCACTCCGCATTTAAGCGAAGTGCTTTTAACGGATTCCAAAGAAATTTTTCATCTTTGTAAATACCGATACTTTTTCTTGTTCAAATGCTTGTAATGGTACATTCTCACCTAACAAGCGTCTTGCAATATTACGATAAGCTATTGCTGCTTTCCCACTAGGTTGCAGTGCTACAGGTTCACCTGTATTCGTAGCACGAATAACTTCATCATCATCCTCGACAACTCCAAGAAGCTCGATTGACAGTGTACGTACGATTTCATCAACATCTAACATATCCTGTTCATGAAGCATATGACTACGCACACGGTTAATGACAAGTTTCGGTGGTTCAATATCCTCTTTCTCTAAAAGCCCGATAATACGATCCGCATCACGCATTGAGGATACTTCTGGTGTTGTTACAACGATTGCTTTATCCGCACCTGCTACAGCATTTTTAAATCCCTGCTCAATCCCCGCAGGACAATCAATTAATATGTAATCATAATCTTGACGTAATACTTGTATTAATTCATCCATTTGTTCAGGTGTTACCGCCGATTTATCGCTCGTTTGTGCTGCAGGTAATAAATAAAGATCATCAAAACGCTTATCTTTAATAAGAGCCTGAGGTAAACGACAACGCCCTTCAACGACATCAACAAGATCAAATACAATACGATTTTCCAGCCCCATTACTACGTCTAAATTGCGTAAACCGATATCTGTATCAATTAAACACACTTTTTTTCCAGATAACGCAAGGGCTGTACCAATGTTCGCAGACGTTGTAGTTTTACCTACTCCGCCTTTTCCAGATGTAATTACTATTGCCTCTCCCACAGCTATACAATTCCCCTTTCTAACTTTGTTAAATTAGGTCTAAGATGAGTGAGAAGTTGCAGGCGATCGACAACAATGTGATTGTTCTCATTAATGTACGCACATTCTGCCGCCTCTGCTCCGTCTTCTTTCTCTTCCGGAGCCCGCATTGTCACATCACTAATTCGGAGTTGCATAGGGTTCATAATAGATGCAGCAATAACAGCTTCTGAATCTCCATCATACCCCGCATGTGCAATTCCTCTTAGTGATCCCACGACAAAAATATTCCCCCCAGCGATAACCGTTCCGCCTGGATTAACATCTCCAATTAATAATAAATTGCCTTTTACATGTAACACTTGTCCAGAGCGAACAATTTTGGAAATAGGGACAATTTCTGTTTCTTCTTTCCAAGCTATTGCTTCTGCTTTTGTTATAACATCACTTTCAATTGATTCCACAACAAGGTTCTTCTTATTGCGAATTAACGTACGAATCTCTTCTTGTTGTACTTCTGTTAAATAGCGATTTCCTACTTTAACACGCACTTCAATTAAAGAACGTCCGTCACTCTCATAGTAATGTGTAGAAAGCTTTTCATCCAATTCTTTTAGTAACTCAGAGAATGAACAGCAATCATCTAAATGAAGTGTTATTCCATCTTTTGTCCCTTTTATCGTTACATTTTGTTGCTTTTTTTCTTCCACTAAAGTTCACCCCACCGATTCAATTCGACATAAAATTAGAAAATCCTTTTTTCTTTTTCTTCTATCGCTTTTGAAAGACGCACTAAATATCGTCTCAGTGGGAAACAAACTATTAATAAGAAAATTCCATTTAGCAATAAAGTAGCAAGGAGACGATCTGTGAAAAAGACAGACGCTGACATGTGAGTACGTCCTAACAAAGTTAAAAACCCATACACATAATACTCTAATGCTGCAATGCTAGCTAATACGATAGAAACAACAATAAATAAATTCAATTGCAATACCTTCATCGCACTATAAACTAAATAAGCTAAAATCGGATAAGCAAAAATATATATTCCGACAAGTTCCGTGTATACGGTATCAAATAAGAAACCAAATAATAGTCCGTAGTAAATCCCTTGAACCGGACTATAGTACACCGTAATAAAACATAACACAATTATAAAGAAATGCGGTGCTGCTATACTGCCTTTCCAAAAGACGTCTGTTGGAACAACAGTAGAGAACATATTTTCAAATAAAAAAACAAAAAGGAGCAAAAGAGGAAGAGCTGCTCTTTTTAAAATCGTCATCATCTCTTCTTCCCCTCCTATTCTAACGGCGCTGTAGGCGTAGCGCGTTTGGCAACCGTAATATGCTCTACGTCATTTAAATCAGCAGCAGGTTTTACATAAGCTGTTTTTGTTAAACCGTATGGATCTGGCTGAACATCAACGATTGTTCCGATCACAAGCCCTTTCGGGAAAATATCCCCAAGCCCAGACGTTACAACTAGTTGATCTTTTGCTACTGGTGCATCAGAGCCAATCTTTGTGAAAAGAAGTAATTGTTTTTCTTTATCATAACCTTCAATCAATCCAAAGATTTTTTCTTGTCCTTGTACAATAGCAGAAACACGGTTTGTTCGGCTCATAGAACTTAACAACTCTACTGATGATGTAAACTGCGATACACTTTTCACTCGTCCAACTAAACCTTGTGAAGTGATTACAGCCATATCTTTTTTAATTCCTTGCTGTGCCCCTTTATCAATTCCAATTAAATCGTACCATTTATCTGGATTACGAGAAACAACAGTAGCTGGAATTTCAGTATAATCGCTATTCAACTCTTTTTTACCAGTTAACTCTTGTAATTTCTTTTTATCATCTTCTAATTGCTTTACGTCACTTGATAACTTTGCATAGTTATCTAACTTTGCTTTTAATTCTTTATTCTCTTCATACGTGCGCTTTACATCTTCTACGTTTTCGAAGAATCCGGCAACATAATTCGCTGGCTTTTGGAATACACGTTCTACAACACCGACAGTATCTTTTATAAACTGCTCTGGCCATGATAAACTGTTCCGTTCTTTCAATGAGATTCCAATCAATGCCACGAGAAGAATAATACTAACTAACAAAACAATTAATCTTTTGTTTAAGAAAAACTGTGGCACGTTCACACCCTCTTAATTTTACTGATTTTTATTTTGCAATATTATCGAGCAGCAGTTTTGAAAAGATCGATATTGTCTAATGCTTTACCCGTTCCAATTGCTACGCAATCTAATGGGTCCTCTGCAACAAGAACTGGCATATTTGTTTCTTCACTAATAACTTTATCTAAGTTACGTAGTAATGCCCCACCACCAGTTAATACGATACCACGGTCCATAATATCTGCTGCTAATTCAGGTGGCGTTTTTTCTAACGTATTTTTAACTGATTCTACAATTGCATCTACTGTATCTTTTAATGCATCTGCAATTTCTTCTGGTTGAATAAGTACTGTTTTTGGTAAACCACTTACTAAATCACGACCGCGAATTTCCATAGGTTCAATACCTTCTGGCTCGCCTGCAGAACCGATTTCTAATTTTAATGCTTCTGCTGTTCTTTCACCGATCATTAAATTGTAGCTTTTCTTAATATACTGAATGATTGAATCATCCATATCATCACCAGCAACACGAACTGATTGACTTGTTACAATACCACCTAAAGAAATAATTGCAACTTCTGTTGTACCACCACCGATATCAACAACCATACTACCAGTCGGCTCCCAAACAGGTAAGTTTGCACCAATTGCTGCTGCAAATGGCTCTTCAATTGGATAAGCATCACGAGCACCAGCTTGACGAGTCGCATCGATTACCGCACGTCTTTCTACAGCTGTAATACCAGATGGTACACATACCATTACGTATGGTTTACGTGAGAAGAATCCATTTGATTTTTGAGCTTGTTGAATGTAGTATTTCATCATTGTTGCTGTTGTTTCATAATCAGCAATTACACCATCTTTCATAGGGCGAAGTGCCACTACGTTTCCTGGTGTACGGCCAATCATTTGTTTTGCATCGCTACCTACCGCAACGATTTGTTTCGTATCAGTTTGTAATGCTACTACTGAAGGTTCACGTAAAACTACACCTTTTCCTTTCACATATACAAGCGTGTTTGCTGTTCCTAAGTCAATTCCAAGATCGCGAGTAAATCCACCAAATCCAAACATATCATTTATCTTCCCTTCTTATTTTCACGGACTCATTTTTCTTACTTTATATTTATAAAAACAGTACGTTTTTTTATATCTGTATCCTTCTTGTAGATAATTTTCTACAAAAAACTCATAAATCACATTATAAAACAAAATAGGTAAAAAGAATAGTCTTAAATATGACCTTTTTCCTTTAAACTCACGAATTTATGGTCACCTATTATGATATGATCAAGCACTTCAATTCCAATAATCCGACCACATTCTACTAGTCGTTTTGTAACTTCAATATCTTCACGGCTCGGCGCCGGATCTCCTGAGGGATGGTTATGAAGACATATAATAGAGGCTGCTGCCCGACGGAAAGCTTCTTTAAAAACTTCCCTTGGGTGCACAATCGACGTATTTAAACTTCCAATAAAAATAGTTTGCCTATGTATAACTTGATTTTTCGTATTCAAATATAAACAAACAAAGTGCTCCTGTTGCAAAAAACGCATCTCTTCCATCATATAACTCGCACAATCTTCTGGACTTCGAATACTATATCTATTTTGATATTCTAAACGTACCATTCTTCTACCTAATTCAAAAGCAGCCATAAGCTGCGACGCCTTTGCAATCCCAATACCATGAATACTCATCAGCTCTTCTAACGTTGCATCCTTTAACATTCGTAAGCCGTCAAAATGATGTAGAATATTATCCGATAACGTTAAAACCGTTTCTTCTTTAGAACCCGTTCTGAGTAAAACTGCAAGAAGTTCTCGATTCGATAAACTTCCTGCTCCTTCTAACAATAAACGCTCCCGTGGCTGTTCTTCTTTCACAACATCACGAATACCGTTCATCTCTTCACCCCTTTTTTACGATTTCTCCTAAAGAAAACCCCATGCAATTTTACGCATGGGTTACATCGCTATCAAACTGTTTTAATTCACGGACAAGACGCGCAATTGGCAAGCCAACTACACTGTAGTAGTCCCCTTGAATATGTTGAACAAAAATAGACCCTTTACCTTGAATTCCGTAGCTTCCTGCCTTATCAAGTGGTTCCTTAGATGCAACGTATACGTCTATTTCCTCTTCTGTTAATTCCCAAAATGTTACTTCTGTACGTTCATAAAAAGTTATCGTTTTTTCTTTCGATATAATTGCAACACCTGTGTATACTTCGTGTGTTTTCCCTGATAATAATTGTAGCATTTCTTTCGCCTCAGCCTCATTAGACGGCTTTCCAAGAATACGTGAATCATATGTAACAATTGTATCTGCACCTAGTACAACGTGTTCACTATGATTTTCTGCCACAGCAGATGCTTTTTGCAAAGCAAGCGACATAACAATATCAGAAGGTGATGAATATGCACCAATCGTCTCTTCTACTTCACTAACAACGATTTCAAATGGCACATCAGCTAATTCAAGCAGTTCCTTCCTCCTAGGTGATCCTGAAGCTAAAATAATTTTCCTCATATTTTCTCCTTCCCTTCTCACATGAAGCAGAATAATTCAAATCAATCGTATCAAAGGAATAGTTTCCCCACAAATTCTAGAAATATCATTTTCTCTAAACAAAATAATAGTTCTTTTTAAATACGATTATATTCTGCCCATACAGAAAGCACTTTGCTCTAAATTCAAAAGAAAAGAAAGAAGTATATGTACTTCTTTCCCCTTCATCATTATCTTATTATTTTACTTTTTGTGAAACCATTTTTTCGTACGAAAGTAATCCATCAATAATAACTTGATTTAATTTAGCTACAGATTCCTTATCGCTCTTCCCTTCCTTGATCGTTTGCACCGCTACTGACGTATACGTATAAAGCTTCTTCGCATCTTCACGCTTCACACCCTTTCCTTCCTTTTCAATAGCTTTCCACTCTTTTTCAATCGCCTCTACATCTTTTGGATTACTTTTCCCACTAGTTTGTACGCTGGACACATACTTTGCTAAATGAGTATATAATGGCTGCACTTTCGCTAAAAACCCACCCACTTCTTTATCCGTTTTGAGCAACGCTTTATCTGTAATATCCCAATTTTTTTTCAAAACCGAAACACCGTCTTGCTTATACTGATCTATTAATTGATTAACAGCCTGTTCATCGCTCGTAATACCAACAACTAACGCATACTTATCACCACTCGGTTTCAAAGCAGCCACGCCTCCGTTACTTTTCCACTCTTCAATAGCAGCCTGTCCTTTTTCTTCAGAGGAATACAGCCCTCCTTGAACAAAAAATAGTTTCATTGGTTCTAATGCAGCTCCTACTTGCGCTTTTTGTTTTTCCTCCTTTGGTGTTGCTGTTTGTTCTACCGTTCCGCCCACCTTTTGTTCCTCATTACCTATCTGCTTCGAAGCCGTTACCTTACCTTGTCCTTTAAGTAAATGCAACATTCCCATTCCAAGCGCCGTACCAATAATAATTGCAATTGCAACGATTGTGATTATTGTATTACTCCATTTCTTTCTGTACTGTTCCATAGGCAGTGTCTTTGTTTTTTTAAAAGGCACAACGTTTTGTGACCTTTCACTTTCTACTACCATCCAGTCAAACTCATCCTTCTTTTTTTCCTCATACTTCGCCTCTGTTCCATTTACTTTCACCGAGATCGTTCGTGATTGCTTGTCCATACACTCACACCTCACCTCTTGTCGTTGTCCGCATCATATCATATTCATTCCACAAAAAAACGAGATATTTGTCAGAGGAATTCGTCAAATAACCCTATATTATTATCTTATATGTATGCATTTGACTTCATTTGTAGAACAAAAAACTAGATAGCAAAGACTATCTAGTTTTTCCCGCGAATATATTTTCTAACTTCGGAAATGAAATACAAAGAACCTGTTATGATAAAGACATCATTTTCTCCAATCATTTCAACCTTTGTATCAATTGCCTCTTTCCAATCTTCAAAAACTAATTTTGACTCTTGTTGTGAATACGAAGCAAGCTTGTCAGCAGAAATAGCACGATCAAAGGCGAATGTTGTAAAAATAATTTCATCTGCAATTGCATCTAGTTGCCCTACCATGTTATGCAATTGTTTATCACCAAGAGCTGTAAATAAAACTATTACATTTTTATCTTTGTAATGTGTCTCTACTGTTTTTACAAGACTTTCAATACCTTCTGGATTATGAGCACCATCTATTATAATATCTGGATTACTTTGTAACTTTTCAAATCGACCAATCCAATAGGCTTCTTGTAAGCCAGCTTTCATTTCCTCTTCATTAATTAAAAATGATAAATATGTTTTTAAATACATTACTGCCATAAGCGCTAGCGCTGCATTGCCTACTTGATGAATACCTTTCATGGAAATCCGAACATTTTCAAACGAGGCGAATGGACAAGCAAAATCAAAATGTTCTCCATCTTCATTAGAATGTTTATGTAATGTTGTAAACTGTTTTCCAAGTTCATATAAGCTTGCATGATTTTCCTTAGCAACCTTTTGAATTACCTGTAATGCTTCTTCATTTTTCACACCAGTAATAACTGGCACACCAGACTTAATAATTCCTGCCTTTTCATATGCAATCTCTCCTAGTGTATTACCTAAAATATGCATATGATCGTGACCGATATTCGTAATAATTGTGAGAACCGGATGAATAACATTTGTAGAATCAAATCGTCCCCCAAGCCCCGTTTCAAATAAAACAACATCACAGAAATTAACTTTACCGAAATAACAAATTGCCATTACTGTAATGATTTCAAACTCAGTCGCTTCTCCTAAGTCCGTCTCATCTAATTTTTCAACGACTGGCTTTACCATATTTACAAGTTCTGCAATCTCTTCATCTGCAATCGGTATTCCGTTTACACTAATACGTTCATTGAATGTTTCTATGTAAGGCGATGTAAACGATCCTACTTTATATTTCGCGTCTTCTAGCATGTAGCGCATATATGTTAAAGTTGAACCTTTTCCATTTGTGCCGGCAAGATGAACACATTTTATATGACGCTCTGGATTTCCGAGTTCTTCTAACATACATTGCATTCTTTCTAGTCCTGGTTTTATCCCAAATTTCAATCGGCTATGAATCCAGCTTATCGCTTCTTCGTATGTATGTATCACGTTTGCTATTCCCCTTTCAAAAGACAAACTTCGTAATTCTATTATACGCAAAGAAAAGAGACTCACCAATATAGTGAGTCTCTGAAAAACATTTTTATTTTTCAAGATCAGCTAGACGTTGACGAACGGCTTCGCGTTTTTCTAGATAATCTTGCTCTTTCGCACGCTCTCCGTCAATAACTTCTGCAGGAGCTTTCGCTACGAATCCTTGGTTTGAAAGTTTCTTCTGTACACGTTCTACTTCTTTATCGAACTTCTCAAGTTCTTTTTCAAGACGCGCTTTCTCTTCATCAAGATTGATAAGATCAGCTAATGGTAAGAATAACTCTGCACCTGATACGATTGCAGTCATCGCTTTTTCTGGCGCTTGTAAATCAATCTTAATTGTTAGTTCACTTGGGTTACAGAAACGCTCAATGTAAGAACTGTTTTTCGTAAGTTGAGCTAGTACTGCCTCATCTTTTGCTTTAATTTGCATTTGAACTTTTTTACTCATTGGTGTATTTACTTCCGCACGGATGTTACGAACAGAGCGAATGATATCAACTAGAAGGTGCATTTCTGCTGCCGCCTCTTTATCTTGTAAATCTTCGCGAACTGTTGGCCAAGCTGCTACTGTAATCGACTCGCCTTCATGCGGTAAATGCTGCCAAATTTTCTCTGTTACGAATGGCATGAATGGATGTAATAGACGCATCGTTTGGTCTAATACGTAAGCTAAAATAGAACGAGTTGTTTTCTTAGCTGCTTCATCTTCACCGTATAGTGGAAGTTTCGCCATCTCAATGTACCAGTCACAGAAATCATCCCAAATGAAGTTGTATAATGAACGACCAGCTTCACCGAACTCATATTTATCCATGTTACGTGTTACACTTTCGATTGTTTCGTTTAAGCGAGTTAAAATCCACTTGTCTGCAACTGATTTTTCACCAGTTAAATCGATTTCTTCATATTTCATGTCATCCATGTTCATTAATACGAAACGTGATGCGTTCCAAATTTTATTAATGAAGTTCCAAGTAGATTCTACTTTCTCCATGCTGAAACGTAAATCTTGGCCTGGTGCACTTCCTGTTGATAAGAAGTAGCGCATTGCATCTGCACCGTACTTCTCGATAACATCCATCGGATCAATACCGTTACCAAGAGATTTACTCATTTTACGTCCTTGCTCATCACGAACTAAACCGTGAATTAATACGTCTTTAAATGGACGCTCTCCTGTAAACTCTAAACCTTGGAAAATCATACGAGATACCCAGAAGAAGATAATGTCATAACCAGTTACTAAAGCATCTGTTGAATAGAACTTTTTAAAGTCTACTGCCTCTTCATTTGGCCAGCCAAGTGTTGAGAATGGCCATAACGCTGAGCTAAACCATGTATCAAGTACGTCGTTATCTTGATTCCAGTTTTCAATATCTGCTGGTGCTTCCGTGCCTACGTATACTTCACCAGTTTCTTTATGATACCAAGCTGGAATGCGGTGACCCCACCATAATTGACGAGAAATACACCAGTCATGAATGTTTTCCATCCAGCGTAAGTATGTGTTTTCAAAACGCTCTGGTACGAACGTTACTTTTTCTTCTTCTTTTTGTTGAAGCTCTACCGCTTTTTCTGCAAGTGGAGCCATTTTTACGAACCATTGTGTTGATAAGTAAGGCTCAACAACTGCACCGCTACGCTCACTATGACCTACTGAGTGCATATGAGGCTCGATTTCTACTAATACGCCAGCTTCTTGTAAGTCTTTCACTAACTCTTTACGGCATTCGAAACGATCCATACCGTTATACTTACCAGCTTTTTCGTTCATCGTTCCATCTTCGTTCATCACTAAAATACGTGGTAAGTCATGACGGTTACCTACTTCAAAGTCATTCGGATCATGAGCTGGTGTAATTTTTACAACGCCTGTTCCAAAGTCTTTTTCTACGTATTCATCAGCAATAATTGGAATCTCACGACCTACGATTGGAAGTGTAACTGTTTTTCCGATTAAATGTTTGTAACGATCATCTTCTGGATGAACTGCTACCGCTGTATCACCAAGCATCGTTTCTGGACGAGTAGTTGCAAGGCGAATGTGACCTGAACCGTCTGTTAACGGATAGTTCATATGGTAGAATGCACCTTGAACTTCTTTATGAATTACTTCAATATCAGAAAGAGCTGTGCGTGTTGCTGGATCCCAGTTGATGATATACTCACCGCGGTAAATTAAGCCTTTTTCATATAATTGAACGAATACTTTATTAACAGCGTTAGATAAACCTTCGTCTAATGTGAAGCGTTCACGAGAATAGTCTAGTCCTAAACCAACTTTCCCCCATTGTTGACGAATGTGAGAAGCGTATTCTTCTTTCCATTCCCAAGCTTTTTCAAGGAATTTCTCACGGCCAAGATCGTAAC
The DNA here is from genome assembly GCF_001757995.1 of Bacillus mycoides. Lineage (GTDB taxonomy): Bacteria > Bacillota > Bacilli > Bacillales > Bacillaceae_G > Bacillus_A > Bacillus_A mycoides_B. The sequence continues at coordinate 95,225 of NZ_LXLV01000065.1, forward strand.
GTGAAATACCTTCTTCACGAAGTTTTCCTTCTACTTTCGCTTGTGTTGCGATACCAGCATGGTCCATTCCTGGAAGCCATAATACATCGTAACCTTGCATACGCTTTGTACGAGTTAAAATATCTTGAAGCGTCGTATCCCAAGCGTGACCTAAGTGTAACTTACCAGTTACGTTCGGAGGTGGAATTACAATTGTATATGGTTGTTTCTTCTCATCTCCTGTTGCTTCGAAATATTTGCCTTCAAGCCACCACTGATAAAGGCCTTCTTCAACGGACATATGATCATATTTAGTTGGTAAATTATTTTCCGTGTTTGACATTATTTTCCCTCCTTAAAATAAAAAATGCCCCTCATCCAAAAAAGGACGAGGGACATCGCGGTACCACCTTTATTTACAAACAAATTCAGAATTTGCTTATACTCTTAATTTGATAACGGACAAATCCGTCTTTTCCTAATGAGAATCATTCCGTTCAGAAAAGATGCTCCAGGGCTACCTTCTAACATAACTATCTAGAGAACCTCCCAGCCAATGGTTCCCCTCTCTGAAGACGTTTCATGTTATACTCTTCCCCTTCAATGCATTTATGTGATTGTTAATTATTATATACAATAGTGTAAAAAACGAAACCTTATTCGTCAAGATAAATTTGAAACTACGGCTTTTATCTCTTTATGGAATTAATAAAAAAAAGATAAGCAGGGTTCTTCCTACTTATCTTCTTTATCCGTTCCCTTGCTGGGCAGCTTGTAATTGCGTAAGGAAATATTCTGTATTGCTAACGAGCCAATGCGATTGCTGCAGGCTTTTCACCCCGCGGAGCTCATTTTCTTCATTACGACTCTTTCTTCTTTTCGTATACGACTGAATTTGCCGAATAAAACGCGACGGATACGTCATATATGCAAACATAAGAAGCTGCTCCTCTTTCGTAAACGGGAAATTTTTTTGATACATTTGATACCATTCAAAGCGGTCACTCCGTGCAATTGGATATGTGTTTAAAGACCGAGAGTAAAAACCTACTATATCTTGCACAGGCGTTGCAAACTGCGATTTTTCTAAACTAATAAAATAGCCGTTTCGCTCATAATCAAATAAGAAATGATTAAGCGATACATTCCCATGAACGAAAGTAGTACGTGTTGTTTCCTTTTCTTTCATCGCATCATGCCATTCATTTAATTGCTTCGTTGCAAACTCACGCGCTCTCATAACATGGTGATAATACGTACAATATTGTAATTCAAACGGAGACATATACCACTTCGCTTCAGATTCTACAAGAAACTCTTCTAACATCTCGCCATCATTTTCCCAACGGTCGGATATATTCGTATAATGTTTTTCTAAATCTTCTTCTGTATACGTCTCCTCTTTCACCGTTTTTTGATGCAACGTCCCGAGCGTTTGAAACATCTTATGGTATTGATCATTATCTTCGCCATTTCCTTCCGCACGTTCTAACCAAGGCATTAAATAATAACTATACGTCCCATCACTTAAAACATAGTTCCCGTCCGTCGCATGATAGATAGGTACATAATTCGAAAAACCTTTCTCCTTCAAATACTGAATATGGTGCAAAAAATTATTCCGCTCTAATTTTCTATCTTGTATTTTCTTTAACGCATACGGACCTTGATTCGTATAAATTTTCATTACACTTCCGTGCTCTTCCATATGCTGAGTGTCCAATCTATATTGCCTCACAATGGGTTCATAGCGATTTCGTAATTCAATATCCATACGAATAACCCTTTCTTATTCAAAACATAGCTTCTAGGAAAAGAGGTGAGTGAAAAAACTCACTCACTTATTTCACCTTTGCTTTTGAGACAGGAATATATATAATTTGCCCTGTAGTTAAATATATATCTTCTGATTGATTTACACGATATAAGTTTTGTACAGTCGTTTCATAACGTTCTGCAACAGATTCAATTGTATCTCCTTCTTGTACGAAGTACATTCTTAACTTCGTAAATTCTTCTTCTGGTTCTTTCGTAAATAATTTCGTTAAATAAAGTGCATTTTCATCTCGCTGTGAATATGCTTCTTCCTCTGGCTCTTCCTGCTTTTTCGCTTTTTCTTTCTTGAAATTTTTTCGCCCGAACAATTCAAATTGTGGCGTCGTTTCTTTCTCCTCTTCACGCTCCACAAGTTCATGTTCTTCTAATTCCTCTTCTTCTATTTCTTGCTCTTTTCTTTCTTCTAGCTGAAACGGTTCAAATGCATAATCTTCCCATCCATCTGATTCTTTATAGGCTGGTACCTCTTCGTGCGGCGCAGGTCTACTTTCATCCTCTTCAGCTGAATCAGCTTCCAACTCGGCATACACCGTCTCTTCCTCTTCATCCTCGGTTCTTTCCTCGTCACATAAGCCTGTAATAGATATATCCGCTAATAGTTGTAAGCAACCATTTTCCTTTAATTCATAATCAAATTCCTCGATTGATACATATAATTCTTCAATTACTTTCACTCGATTTCTTGGAATTGATATTTCAAGCGGAAAGGAATGGACAAGCTCATTAACCCCATCTGCCCTTGTTTCTACATAATCAATTGCCTTCGCTGGTGATAGCTCTCTTAATGAATAAGCTGAATCATCTTGCCTTGCAACGTACTCTCCCGTTAAATCTAATTGCCCTCTCACGATAACTTCATGATCGAGCTCCTCTATCTCAACGTCTGGATCTAACGAAATTGACAAAAGTTCTTCGACTTCCTGTCCCTTTTGGAACCAAACAGATTCTTTTAATGAAAATCGTAATGAATGATCTGTTGCCACTTCTTTTCCCCCTCCCAAACTATATGTCATTACAGATTTATGTTTCCTAAGGCTACTTTATGAATAAAAAAAATCGCTCCCCTAATGGAAAGCGATTTTCTCTAAGAAATTATGCTTTTAATTTTGACATTGCAATTTCGGCCGCCGCAATTGTCGCCTCAATATCTGCATCACTATGTGCTGTTGATAAGAATAAACCTTCAAATTGAGAAGGTGGTAAAAATACACCTTGTTCTACCATTTCACGATAGTAAGCCGCAAAGAATTCTAAGTTTGAAGATTTTGCTGCATCATAATTAATAACCTGTTCATCTGTAAAGAAAATACCAATCATAGAACCTGCACGATTAATGTGATGCGGGATATTATGCTTTTCAGCTGCCTTACGTAGTCCAGCCTCTAACATTTCTGCTTTACGCTCAAATTCCACATATGATTCTGGCGTTAACTGTACTAACGTTTCATAACCTGCTGTCATTGCAAGTGGATTACCCGATAATGTTCCGGCTTGGTAAATCGGTCCGCTTGGTGCAACTTGACGCATAATCTCTGCCTTACCACCGTACGCTCCTACCGGCAAGCCACCACCGATTACTTTACCTAAACAAGTTAAGTCAGGAATTACGCCGTAGTAACCTTGTCCACAATTATAAGCAACACGGAATCCTGTCATTACTTCATCAAAAATAAGTAGTGCACCGTTTTGCTCTGTCACTTCACGAAGTCCTTCTAAAAATCCTGGTTGTGGGGGAACAACACCCATATTCCCTGCCACTGGTTCTACAATTATACAAGCGATGTCATCACCGAATTGTTCGAAAGCATATTTTACACTTTCTAAATCGTTATACGCTACTGTAATCGTATTTTTCGCTACACCTTCTGGTACACCAGGGCTATCTGGTAAACCTAGCGTCGCCACACCCGAACCTGCTTTAATCAATAAAGAATCACCATGGCCGTGATAACAACCAATGAATTTCAAAATTTTGTTACGGCCAGTGTAACCACGAGCTAAACGCAATGCACTCATTGTCGCCTCTGTTCCAGAGTTAACCATACGCACAATCTCAATTGATGGTACACGCTCGATAACAAGCTGCGCTAATTTATTTTCAATTTCTGTTGGTGCACCAAAGCTTGTTCCTTTTTCAGCAACAGCTTTTAAAGCCTCAACAACACGGTCGTTCGCATGACCATGAATTAAAGGTCCCCACGATAATACGTAATCGATGTATTCATTCCCATCGATATCATATACTTTAGAGCCTTTTCCGCGCTCCATAAACAGCGGATTCATACCAACAGACTTAAAGGCACGAACAGGGCTATTTACGCCTCCAGGCATTAAATCTTGAGCCTCTTCAAACGCCGCAATCGACTTATCAAACTTTTTCATTATTTAGCGCCTCCTTCTTGTAACCATCTTGCTGCATCTTTTGCATGATACGTAATAATCAAGTCTGCTCCTGCACGTTTCATGCTAATTAATTTCTCAAGTACAACTTCTTTTTCATTAATCCAACCATTTTGCGCTGCTGCTTTAATCATCGAATATTCACCACTTACGTTATAAGCAACGACTGGTAAGTTAAAGTTATTTTTCACATCACGAACGATATCTAAATAAGAAAGAGCTGGCTTTACAATTAAGAAGTCGGCCCCTTCCATTACATCTGATTCTGCTTCACGGAATGCCTCCATACGGTTTGCTGGGTCCATTTGATATGTTTTACGATCACCAAACTGCGGTGCACCATGTGCTGCATCACGGAACGGTCCGTAAAATGCTGATGAATATTTCACAGCATACGACATAACTGGTACGTGCGCGAAACCATTTTCATCTAATGCATGGCGAATTGCTGTTACAAATCCGTCCATCATGTTAGATGGTGCAATAATGTCCGCCCCTGCTTTCGCTTGACTTACAGCTGTTTTTGCAAGAGCTGCAAGAGACTCATCATTTAAAATAACGCCATCTTCAATAACACCGCAATGACCATGGCTTGTGAATTGACATAAACATGTATCTGCAACTACTACTAGCTCTGGGAACTCATCCTTAATTTGCTTAATTGCACGCTGTACAATTCCATGCTCACAATATGCCGATGATCCAACTTCGTCCTTTTCAGCAGGTAAACCAAATACAATAACAGAACGAATACCTAAATCAACGACCTCTTGCATTTCAGCTTGCAATAAATCTAAAGACATTTGATATACGCCTGGCATAGAAGGAACTTCATTACGAGTATTTTCTCCTTCTAATACAAAAATAGGGTAAATAAAATCTTCTTTATGTAAAAATGTTTCACGCACAAGTGCACGCATGCCCCCGCTTTGTCTTAGACGACGATGACGATTAAATTGTAAAGAATTCATAGATTTCTATCCCCATTCTTTTATTTTATCCCGCATTAACGGGCAGTAAGACCCCCACCTCAAAATTCGGCTGGAGCAAAGAAGTTAGGTGGGAGATCAACTGCCCGTAAACGCCCGATTGGTTCAACTAATAATCAGTGGGGGATGAACAAAACCCCCACTGATTAAAGTTTCACTTTATAGATTCACAAATGCATCGCAGCAATGCTTCTACAGTGTACTCTTTTGGCACAATAACATGTGGAAAATAAAGGAGCGCCTCTTTTTCCGTAATAGGCCCTATACAAGCAATTGTACATTTTTTCGTCCATTCTCTCCAGTTTGTACCCTCAAGTAAACGAACAAAACTATCAACAATTGAAGGGCTCGTAAATGTAATAATATTTACTTCCCCTAATTTCAATGCTGCTATAAGTTCTTGTTTTTTCTCTACATTCACCTTCGTACCATATACGATTAGCTCATCTAGAAAAACACCAAATCCCCTAAGTTTAACCGGGATTACATCTCTTGCTAAATTCCCTTTCGGAAATAAAATACGTTCGTTTCCACTTAATTTTTTTAGAAACTCTTCGGCAAATGCTTCTGCAACAAATGAGGTCGGAACAAAATGAACTTGATAGCCCCTTTTTTCTAACTCTAATTTTGTTTTCACGCCTACCGCAGCGATTTTAATAGTTAATGGTATTTTTGTTTCTAGACCATCTAGAAAAAAAGCTACACCATTTTTACTCGTAAAAATAACCCAGTCATACGAATGTAGTTGCCTTGTTATACGTTGAATTTGCCTATGAGACGTGCCTTCCATACGCAAAAGCGGAATTTCCAATGGAATTCCGCTCCTTTCTTTCACTGCTACACTCATTTGTTTCGCTTGATGCTGGGCACGTGTAATCAATACTATTTTGCCAGCAAGAGCATCCATATTTATTGTTGCTCCTTATTCGCAGCAAGAATGAGCTCTTTTGCTCCTTGTTTAATTAAACGGTCCGCAGCCTCTAATCCTATTTGCTTCGGATCAGTGCCTACTACTATCTCTTTCAATAAAACAGAACCGTCCATAGAACCGACAAGCGCTGTTAATTCGATTGCATCATTTTCTTTAAGAGTTGCATATCCAGCGATTGGAACTTGGCATCCACCTTCAAGTTTATGAAGAAATACTCGTTCAGCAGCCACTGTTTTTTCTGTTACTGCATCATTAATATGCGCTAACAACTGAAGTAAATCCTTATCGTCTTCACGACATTCAATCGCTAATGCACCTTGTCCTACGGCTGGTACACATAACGTTTCATCTAAATGTTCTGTAATAACTTCCCCGTCCCAGCCCATTCTCTGCAATCCAGCTGTCGCTAAAATAATTGCATCGTAATCTTCATCTTTCAACTTACGTAAGCGTGTATCGATATTCCCGCGAATCCATTTCACTTGTAAATCTGGTCTCGCAGCTAGTAGTTGTGCACTACGTCTCAAACTACTCGTTCCTAAGATCGCGCCTTCTGCTAAGTCTTTAAACGATTCTCCGTTTTTAGAAATAAAAGCATCACGGGGATCAACGCGCTTTGGTGTACAACCAATCGTTAATCCATCTGGAAGTACAGCTGGCATATCTTTCATACTATGTACAGCCATATCAATTTCTTTCGTAAGTAACGCGTGTTCAATTTCCTTTACAAATAAACCTTTTCCGCCTACTTTTGAAAGAGTAACATCTAAAATAACATCACCTTTTGTGACGATTTCTTTCACTTCAAATTCATATGGTAAACCAAGCGCTTTTAATTGATCGATAAACCAATTTGTTTGTGTTAATGCTAGTTTACTCTTTCGTGAACCTACAATAATTTTGCGCATAATTCTCTCTCCTCATTATAAATACCAAAAGTGGAAATTAGATAAACTGCTTAATAGAAAAATGTTAACTAGCATTACGAGAAATGCCCCGATATTCCACTGCACAATTTTCTTACCTTGCAACACATCTGCCGCTCTTAAATATAAGCCCACGCAATATGTAAATAGAACGACAAAAGACCCGATTACTTTCGTATCATACCAATGGAAATTATCCAATTTTGTATATCCCCATATGCATCCTAATATAATTGCTAATAAGAAAAACGGAACAGAAAATAAATTTAATCCGTAAGACATAGATTCAAGCTTCGGCAAATTTCCTAATCTTCTTAATCTCGCATTCCATTTTTTCTTTTTTAATAGCCGATATTGCAATAAATACATAATAGAAAAAATAAACGATACAGTAAACGTTGCATAAGAAATAATCGCCATACCGACATGCACGTATACAAGTTCTGAAACTAATTGCTCTGCAAGTACTGGCGACATCTTTCCGAGCGGTGTAAAAATAGAAAAAGCGCTTACGCCAAATGCTACAACATTTGTAAAAAAGACTAAAAAATCAATGCGCATAAATCGATTAATGACTAATGACATCGTAATCAATAACCAAACATAAAAATAAATCCCTGACAATAAAGTTAAAATAGGATTCGTTTCTGAATCTGTAGCCCTCAGCAACATAAAGATAGACTGCAATACCCATACAATCGAAAGTAACCAAAAAGCAAATCGGTTCGCCTTTCGGTTACTTTGAAAATAATCTATAAAATATAAACTAATGCTACAAGCATATAAAATAATTGCAATATGATAAATAATACTGTTATTTAAAAAACTCATCCGATCATCCTTCCAAGTTATAAAGATGGAACGGATGGTGTCCACGCTCTTTTATGTTCTACTTCTTCCGTATTTCCCGCTTCTTCCACTTCTAAATCAAAAATCTTCGCAAATAAAGCTAATTTTTCACCAGCTCCCTCTTCAACAGCTAATTCTTTAGCTACTAAAATTGGGTCTTTTAACAATTGGTTAATAATACTTTTCGTATGTTTACTAATTACTTTTTTCTCACGATCACTAAGGTTTGGTATTTTTCGCTCAAGACTTTCCATCGTATCACTTTGAATTGCTAGCGCTTTATCACGAAGAGCTGATATTAACGGTACAACACCAAGCGTACTTAACCAAGTTTTAAATAAAACCATTTCCTCTTCAATCATAAATTGAATTTTCTCTGCTTCTTTTAAACGTTCAGCACGGTTTGCTTCAACTACACCTTGCAGATCGTCGATATCATATAAGAAAGAGCCTTCTAATTCATCAATCGCAGGATCAATATCACGTGGTACCGCAATATCAACCATAAATAACGGACGACCAGAGCGCATTCTCTCTACTTTTGTCATCATTTCTTTCGTAATGACATATTCTGATGCACCCGTTGAACTAATTAAAATATCCGCTTCTAATAATGCACATTGCAATTCACTTAAAGGCTTTGCATGTCCCATATATTTCTCAGCCATCACTTCCGCTTTCGTAAGCGTCCTATTCATAACTGTTACTTTACGAGCTCCACTTCCGTATAAGTTTTGCAGTGCAAGTTCACCCATCTTACCCGCACCAAGAATAAGTACATGACAATCTGTTAAATCGCCAAATATTTTCTTTCCGAGCTCAACAGCAGCATAACTAACAGACATCGCACTTTCACCAATCGTTGTTTCTGAGTGCGCACGTTTCGCTAATGTAACCACTTGCTTAAACAACTCATTAAAAATTGTACCTGTCGCTTTTACTTGTTGTGCTTCTAAAAAGCTATCTTTTATTTGACCTAAAATTTGCGTCTCTCCAACAACCATAGAATCTAAACCGCACGTTACGCGGAATAAATGATCTATTGCGCCATCTTGTTCAAAAATAGACAAGTATGGTGCGACTTCTTCTATTTCAAGCTGAAACCAATCAGCTAAAAACTTCTTAATGTAATACCGTCCCGTGTGTAATTGATCGACAACAGCGTAAATCTCAGTGCGATTACAAGTTGATACAATGACATTTTCTAGCACGCTCTTTTGGTTTTGTAATGTAGTCATTGCTTGCTCTAGCTCTGCTGCCTGAAATGTGAGTTTCTCACGAAATTCTACAGGGGCTGTTCGATAATTTACACTAACAACAAGAATATGCACGCAGCATGTCCCCCTTCACCCGTTTTATCACTTTATCTACTATCATAATACAACTTTCCTCTTATGAATCTGACAATCGTGTGAACAACTGATTATTTTTTATTTATTCTCCATATGTAATAAAGGAGCTTCAGTAAGATTAATAAAGAACTCTCTACTTTATAATGATTATAAAATAACAACTCTATTTGTACGTTACCAAAAAAAGTCCTCATAATCAAGTGATGGAAACTATTCCATATTAATTATAACATCATCTTTTCTATCTTCTTTCATCATGAAGGAAAATATGTATGATTGTTCCAAAATATAGTACTCACTTTCTCAATGCAATGCATTTGACATTGTATTTCTTTTTCGGTATATTGGTTTTACAACATTAAATTGTACACAATTTAAAAACACAAGGAGTTGCTTATGAAAGAAAATCCTTTGCATCTAGATAACCAACTTTGTTTTTCTATTTACGCTTGTTCTAGAGAGGTTACCCGTTTTTACCGCCCCTATTTAGAAGAAATGGGCATTACGTATCCCCAGTACATTACTTTACTCGTACTCTGGGAACAAGACGGACTAACAGTAAAAGAAATTGGAGAACGTCTATTTTTAGATTCCGGTACTTTAACACCTATGTTAAAACGGATGGAATCATTAAAACTTGTACAACGTGTTCGTTCAAAAGAAGACGAGCGAAAAGTTTGTATTGAATTAACAGAACAAGGTAAAGATTTAAAAGAAATAGCTTGTTCATTACCAACAACGATGGCTACAAATTTAGGAATTACAGAGCAAGAATATCATTCTTTATTAATCCAATTAAACACATTAATTGAAACAATGAAAAAAATTAATGACAGAAAAGGGGAATAAACATGGATAAATTATATACTGCTTCAGTAACAGCAACAGGTGGAAGAAACGGTAAGGTAGTTTCAGATGATGGCATATTAAATCTTGATGTAAAAATGCCAAAAGCACTAGGTGGCGCAGGCGGAGAGGCAACAAATCCAGAACAATTATTTGCAGCTGGTTATGCAGCTTGCTTTGATAGCGCATTGCAACTTGTAATTCGTACAAAACGTATGAAAGTAGAAAGTACAGAAGTGACTGCACACGTTTCTATCGGTAAAGATACAGATGGTGGTTTCGGACTATCTGCTGTGCTTGACGTACATGTTGCTGGTGTTTCTCATGCCGAAGCACAAGAACTTGTAGAAGCCGCTCACGGTGTATGTCCTTACTCTAAAGCAACAAGAGGAAATATTGAAGTTACATTAAACGTACGCTAAAAGTTTAGTAAATAAAAAAAAACGCGCGACATTCGTCACGCGTTTTTTGTTTTTGTCATTTTATGAATTGCTTTCCATGCTTCTTCTTTTCCAAGTCCTGTTTCAGAAGAGAATAGAACGATTTCATCGCCAATTTCAACAGCAAGCGTTTCTTTTACAACTTTTAAATGCTTTTGCCATTTCCCTTTCGGAATTTTATCGGCTTTCGTTGCAATAATAATTGTTGGGATTTCATAATGCTTTAAGAAATCATACATCATAATGTCATCCTTTGTTGGTTGGTGACGTAAATCAACTACTAATACAGCTGCGTCTAATTGCGTACGTGTTGTAAAGTAAGTCTCAATCATTCTGCCCCATGCCGCGCGCTCTGTTTTAGATACTTTCGCATATCCATAACCTGGAACGTCAACAAAATGCATCATTTCATTGATTAAGAAAAAGTTCAGTGTTTGCGTTTTTCCTGGTTTAGAAGAAATACGTACTAACTTTTTACGATTTAAAATTTTATTAATAAAGGAAGACTTCCCGACATTAGAACGACCTGCTAAGGCAATTTCTGGTAAATCACTGTCTGGATATTGTTCCGGCTTAACGGCACTAATTACAATATCTGCTTTTGTTACTTTCATTGTTTCACTCCTACTAATGCGTGCTCCAATACTTCGTCTAAATGAGATGCAAGCACAAACGTAAGGTTTTCTTTTACGCTCTCTGGAATATCATCTAAATCTTTCTCATTTTCCGCCGGTAAAATAATTTTTGTTAATCCCGCGCGGTGAGCACTTAATGTTTTTTCTTTCAAACCACCAATTGGTAATACACGACCACGAAGTGTAATTTCACCTGTCATACCAACTTCTTTACTTACAGGAATACCTGTTAGTGCAGAAATAAGTGCCGTTGCCATCGTAATACCTGCTGACGGTCCATCTTTTGGAACTGCTCCTTCTGGAACATGAATATGAATATCGTTTTTCTCATGGAAATCCGGATCAATATGAAGTTCTTCTGCACGAGAACGAATATAGCTAAACGCGGCTTGTGCGGATTCTTTCATAACATCCCCAAGTTTCCCTGTTAAAATTAATTTCCCTTTTCCTGGCGCTACAGACACTTCAATTGCAAGTGTATCGCCGCCCGCTGCTGTGTAAGCTAAACCTGTTGCCATACCAACTTGGTCTGTTTTTTCAGCTTGACCATAACGGAATATATGCTTACCAAGTAAATCAACAATATTTTTCTCTGTTACAACAATGCGCTTGCGTTCTGCTGTAACGATAATTTTTGCTGCTTTACGACAAACTTTTGCAATTTGACGCTCTAACGTACGAACACCAGCCTCGCGTGTATAATAACGAATAATTTCAAGAAGCGCTTCATCACGCACTTGCAAATTACCTTTTCGCAAACCGTGCTCTTTTAATTGTTTCGGCAATAAATGCTCACGAGCAATGTGCACCTTTTCAAGTTCTGTATAACCAGCAATCGAAATGATTTCCATACGGTCAAGCAATGGGCCCGGAACACTTGCAAGTGTATTAGCAGTTGCAACGAACATAACTTTCGATAAATCATATGGCTCTTCAATGTAATGATCACTGAAGTTATGGTTTTGTTCTGGATCTAACACTTCAAGTAACGCCGCTGATGGGTCTCCCCTGAAATCGTTAGACATTTTATCAATCTCATCTAATAAGAAGACTGGATTAACTGTTTTCGCCTTTTTCATACCTTGAATAATACGTCCTGGCATCGCTCCTACATATGTACGACGGTGACCACGAATTTCAGATTCATCACGCACACCACCAAGAGAAACACGTACAAAATTACGATTTAACGATGTTGCAATAGAACGTGCTAACGAAGTTTTCCCAACCCCAGGAGGTCCTACTAGACAAAGAATTGGTCCTTTTAATGAATTCGTTAACTTCTGTACAGCTAAATATTCAAGTACTCGCTCTTTCACTTTTTCAAGACCGTAATGATCTTTATTTAAAATTTCTTCCGAATGAGCGAGGTCAATCATATCCTCTGTTGCTGTTGTCCATGGGAGAGCTAATAACCAATCAATATAATTACGAATGACACCACTCTCAGCAGAACTTACAGGTAACTTTTCATAACGATCTAATTCTTTCAGTGCAGCCTTCATTGTTTCTTCAGGCATTCCCGACTGTTCAATTTTCTCACGAAGTTCTTCAACTTCCCCGCCCTTGCCTTCTTTATCACCAAGTTCAGTTTGAATCGCCTTCATTTGCTCACGTAAGAAATATTCTTTTTGCGTGCGCTCCATTGAACGTTTCACTTTTTGTCCAATTTTCTTTTCTAGGCTAAGTAACTCTTGTTCATCTTGAATAATTGAAATAAGTGTATGTAGTCGTTCTTTCACAGATACAATCTCTAAAATCTCTTGTTTCTGCTTCGTTTTAATCGGTAAGTGAGAAGCAATTAAATCAGCTAGTCTTCCGGGTTCTTCTACATCAGCTACCGTTGCAAATGTTTCATTTGAAACTTTTTTCGAAACTTTAATATATTGTTCGAAATGCTCCAGTAACGTACGCATAAGAGCCTTCTCTTCTAAATCATCTTCCACTTCTTCAGTTACCGTTCTAATAGAAACTTGTACTACATTTTCTTCTTCGATAAACTCTACTACTTCTGCTCTATGTAAACCTTCTACAAGGACACGAAGCGTACCGTTCGGCAATTTTAACATTTGCTTCACTTTCGCCACTGTACCTACACTATATATGTCATCTTCTTTCGGATCGTCGATATTCATTTCTTTTTGCATTGCTAAAAAGATGATATTTTCATCCATTGCCGCCTGCTCTAGTGCTTGTATCGATTTATCACGTCCTACATCAAGATGCAGAACCATCGTTGGATATACGAGAATGCCTCTTAATGGTAGGAGGGGCACAATTCTTTCATTCGTATTCATACTAGACATAGCACCTCCATAATAAATTAAACTCCTGTTCAACTATTTTATATTACAATACATCTAGATGCAATTGCAGAGATTCTTCGCAATTGTAAATCCCCTGTTTATTTGTGCCTCACGAAAAGAAAAAAGACTCCGCTTAAGCATACAAACTTAAACGAAGTCTGGCAAATTTTATTATTGTATATTCTCACATTGATTGTGCATCTGTTTCGTCCAAAGCAGTATGTGCATCAAGCTCACGATGCATATTTTCCTGCATAAATGTTAATTCAAATACTTCTTTTAATTTGCGAACAGGAATGATCTCAATTCCCTTTATTGTATACAGAAATGGTTGCATGTTTTCAGCCGGAATGATGACTTTCTTAGCTCCCGCTTTTTTCGCAGCTTTTATTTTTGCGTACACACCACCAATAGGCTTCACTTCTCCGTGGATACTTATCTCACCTGTCATCGCTACTTCATTATTCACATACGTACGATGCACGGCTGAATAGACACCTGTTGCCATAGCAATCCCTGCTGAAGGGCCATCAATCGGGATACCACCAGGAAAATTAATATGTATATCATACCCTTCTGGCAACACATCTAGAGAACGAAGAACCGTCAACACATTATCAACAGAACCTTTCGCCATACTTTTACGGCGGATTGATTTCGTTTGACTACCAATACTTTCCTCTTCTACAATTCCAGTTACATTTACTGAACCTTTATCTTTCGCAGGAATAGCTGTTACCTCAATTTCTAATAACGCACCTGTATTCGGCCCATATACAGCAAGCCCGTTCACAAGACCGATTCTCGGAATTGGATAAATACGTTTTTCGTACTTTGGTGTAAGCTGACTAGAATGAACAACCCACTCAATATCTTCATCTTTAATGAAAGGTCGTTCTTCATTTATCGCCATACCAGTAGAAATTTGCACGAGATTAATTGCTTCTCGTCCATTTCTTGCATACATTCCAATCATTTCGATACCGTTCTCACCTACTTGCATTTCCACTTTGTCAGCTGCATTTTTCGCTACTTTTTGAATTTCTTCTGTATCTAACTCACGGAAGAACACTTCTAAACAACGCGACCTAATTGCAGGAGGAATTTCCTCTGGTGAACGTGTCGTTGCACCAACTAAGCGAAAATCTGCAGGTAAACCTTTTTGAAAAATATCATGTATATACGTTGGAATCATCGAATTTTCTTCACTATAATACGCACTTTCCAAAAACACTTTCCGATCTTCTAACACCTTTAGCATTTTATTCATTTGAATTGGATGTAATTCACCAATCTCATCAATGAACAAAATACCACCATGCGCATCTGTTACAGCCCCTTTTTTCGGTTGCGGGATACCCGCTTGCCCCATTGCACCTGCTCCTTGATAAATAGGATCATGCACTGAACCAATTAATGGATCCGCAATACCACGCTCATCAAACCTAGCTGTCGTTGCATCAAGTTCGATAAATGTTGCATTTGTACGAAATGGAGATTTCGGATTTCGTTTCGCTTCTTCTAATACAAGGCGTGCTGCCGCTGTCTTTCCGACACCTGGCGGACCGTATATGATCACATGTTGCGGATTAGGACCACAAAGAGCCGCTTTTAACGACTTAATCCCGTCTTCTTGCCCTACAATATCTATAAAGGATGTAGGACGTACCTTTTCCGCAAGCGGCTCTGTTAAAGAAACCTCACGCATTTTACGAAGCTGCTCTAATTCTTTTTTCGATTCTCGATCAATTGAAACTTTTTGTGTTCGCTGATTTCGAAGTAAATGCCAAAAATACAATCCGACAATTACGCCAAAAACAAGTTGAACAAGTAAAAATATATTTGTCCAGCTCATAATTCATTTCCTCCCGCTATGTTTTACCTTTTAGTATTTCCTGGGAGGAATAGTGCTAAACATAAAGAAAAACAGCAATTATAAAAATTGCTGTTTCTTCTTCGCATTATGCAGATGTTTTTGTATCAAGTACAGTACCGTCTTGTAACACCAATTTCGGGGGTTCATTATCAGCTACTGTTTCTTTCGTAAGAATACACTTCTCGATATCTTTGCGAGATGGAAGTTCGAACATTACATCAAGCATCAAGCCTTCAATAATAGAACGAAGTCCACGAGCACCTGTTTTACGTTCAATTGCTTTTTTCGCAATCTCAACTAGTGCACCTTCTTCAAACTCTAACTCAACATCGTCAAGCTCCAATAATTTTTGGAATTGCTTAACAAGTGCATTTTTCGGTTTAGTTAAAATATCTACAAGAGCACCTTCATCAAGCGGCTCTAGGTTCGCAATAACTGGAAGACGACCGATAAACTCCGGAATTAAACCGAATCTTAAAAGATCCTCTGGTAAAACGTGAGATAAAACATGCTTCTCATTTACATCAGCATTTTTCTTCTCAGCACCAAATCCAATTACTTTCTCACCAAGGCGACGTTTAATAATAGGCTCGATGCCATCAAACGCTCCACCACAAATGAATAGGATGTTCGTTGTATCAATTTGAATAAACTCTTGATGCGGGTGCTTACGACCACCTTGAGGTGGAACGCTTGCTACAGTACCTTCTAAAATTTTCAGAAGTGCCTGCTGTACGCCTTCACCAGATACATCACGTGTAATTGATGGATTTTCGGACTTACGTGCCACTTTATCAATCTCATCAATATAAATGATTCCTTTTTCCGCTTTCTCTACATCATAATCAGCTGCTTGGATTAATTTTAGTAAGATGTTTTCTACATCTTCCCCTACATATCCAGCTTCTGTTAAAGATGTTGCGTCCGCGATCGCAAATGGAACATTTAAAATACGCGCTAATGTTTGTGCCAATAATGTTTTACCACTACCAGTTGGCCCAATAAGTGAAATATTACTCTTCGCCAATTCTACATCATCAATTTTGCTGTTAGAATTAATGCGTTTGTAATGGTTATATACCGCTACCGCTAGTGCTTTTTTCGCGTTATCTTGTCCGATGACATACTCATCTAAGATTTCACGAATTTCTACCGGTTTCGGTACATCTTTGAATTCTACTTCTTCGTCCTTCGCAAGCTCCTCTTGTACAATTTCAGTACAAAGCTCGATACACTCGTCACAAATGTAAACACCTGGACCTGCAACTAGCTTTCGAACTTGCGTTTGTGTTTTACCACAGAAAGAACATTTTAATTGACCTTTTTCATCATTAAATTTAAACATATTTTCACACCCCTTACAAAGTGCTAATCTCTTGCCTTCGTATGTACACGATAAATGTATCGTATGTAAATACATATTATGTCACTACGTGGCGAGAAATACAAATAATATGACTAGTTATGTACAAATAAAAAAATTTTTAAACTTTTGAAATATGTATATTCGACTTACAAAGGAACTTTTCCTTCTTCATCGAAAAGTTTTATAAATATATTTCTATATTTATAAAACAAGGCACGATTAAAATCGCGCCTTGTTATTTTATTATGCAGCGTTGTCTACTAAGAAGTCTACAGCTTTACGCACTTTAAGATCTTCAGATAAAGCGTCTACGCTTCCAAGAGCTTGCTTGATAGCGTCTACTGGCATACCGTACATTTCAGCCATTTTTTCAACTTCTGCAGTTACTTCTTCTTCAGTAACTTCGATGTTTTCAGCTTCAATGATAGCTTCAAGAACAAGATTGATTCTTACACGTTTTTGTGCATCCTCTTTCATTTGCTCTTTTAATTTGTCAGCGTCAGTACCTGTGAATTGGTAGTAAAGCTCCAGGTTCATACCTTGTTGGCTTAAACGTTGCTCGAATTCACGAACCATACGATCTAACTCAGTGTCGATCATAGCTTCTGGAATGTCGATTTCAGCGTTAGCAGCAGCTAATTCTACTACTTCGTCACGTACTTTGTGCTCAGCTTCGTGCTTTTTGCCTTCTTCTAAGTTTGTACGAAGTTTTGTTTTTAATTCATCAAGAGTTGCAACTTCTTCGTCAGCATCTTTAGCGAACTCGTCGTTTAACTCAGGAAGTTCTTTTGTTTTGATTTCATGAATTGTTACTTTGAATGTTGCTGGTTTACCAGCTAATTCAGCAGCATGGTACTCTTCTGGGAATGATACTTCAACTTCTTTAGAATCACCAGATTTAAGACCAATTACTTGCTCTTCGAAACCTGGGATGAAAGTACCAGAACCGATTGCAAGAGAATAGTTTTCGCCTTTTCCGCCTTCAAATGCTTCGCCATCAACGAAACCCTCGAAGTCGATTACAGCTGTATCACCATCTGCAACAGTTCCTTCTTCTTTAACAACTAGTTCAGCTTGACGCTCTTGTAAAGCTTTTACTTCGTTCTCTACATCCTCGTCAGTTACAGTTGTTTCAACTTTTTCTACTGCTAAACCTTTGTAATCACCTAATTTAACTTCAGGTTTTACAGTAACTTTTGCAGTGAAAATTAAGTTTTGGCCTTTTTCGAATTTCTCGATGTCAATCTCAGGATGAGCAACTGGGAAGATACCAGCTTCATCGATTGCTTCACCGTATGCTTTTGGTAAGATGATATCTAAAGCATCTTGGTATAAAGATTCAATACCAAAGCGTTGTTCGAATAATGGACGAGGCATTTTTCCTTTACGGAAACCTGGTACATTAATTGTTTTTACTACTTTTTTGAATGCAGCGTCGATAGAGTTATTTACTTCTTTAGCGTCAACTTCGATTGTTAAAACGCCAACGTTACCTTCTAATTTTTCCCATTTTGTAGACATTTATTCTTTCCCTCCAACTATAATAATGTATGCACATACCTCTATAGATTAAGATTTTTATTATCTCTTTTTTGAAATAACAAATGTACAAATAATCCTCTAGCAAAAGCTTTCAGATGCAATGTTCCAATCTACTAATTGTCTAAAAGACAACTACGGTATATTTTGTTCGAGACTAATATGAAACATATTAAGTAAGAGAATTATACTCCTCTTCTCTTACAAACAGACAGATTTCTGCCTTTTGCAACCCTTACATTATAACATAGAATGTGCTCGTTTCAATAACTGAACGATTCTTTTTCATAATTATACGGGCAAATACCCTTCTCTTTCAATGCGTAATAACCATTGATAGGCAATATGAAATTCCTCAAACTCAATATTGTACGCGGTCATAAGTTCTTCATCATCAATAGCCAATCCGAAACGCTTTCTTCCAATTCTCTCTAAGACGGCAGCCCAAATTTCTACTTTATCCATTAATAGAGGGAATGGGAAAATGCTAATTTGTAATTCTTTCCAGTATGTAACCATTGTACTAAATATATCTGGATAATTTTGCTCTAATCGGTTTGAGAATTTATGTATAATTTTATCGGATTGCTCCTCATTATGACCTGTAAATGCTGGAATCACCTTTATCGTATTTCCAAACTTCTCTACTTCAATCTCTTCTTCTATTTGATTTTCTACCATTTTATACAAAATAGAAGTTTTTAAATAAGGGTGCTGATCTTCGTCTATTAAAAATTTCTTTAAAGTAGGAAGTGCGAGATCCAGGTCTTTTAACGAAAGTTTCTGGATCACTCTTAGCTTGTGACCAAAGTTTTCTCCAAAAAGCCCATCGGTAAATTCTTCTAATTCAAAATTCGAATCCACTAGCGGTATACCTTCTTCATTCAGCATCCCTTGTGCAAATAAAGCAAGCTGCGCCAATTTTTCCCTTTGCTCTGGAATTATATCTTTCGTTTGCAAAACTTCCTCAACAGTTTCGATGACACCTTCATAATCATTTGTTTGAACTAAAATAGTTACATACGTTTCAAGAATATCACCAAATAATACAGCTCCTGTTTCAAGCAACTGCTCACATTTTTCTTTCGCTTCTTCCATACGTTTTAATTCTAGCAAACAAATAACGGAAGCTAATTCTGTTTGTTCCGTTTCTGCATTATACTGACGTAATATTTCAAAGCAGCGCAATGCATCTTCGAATTCCCGCTCTTTCAACGCTAAAAAACCTTTATCAATATAGCGTTCTGATAGTTGCGGAAACAATACGACCGTATTTTCTTTTTTATCCATACGTCCGCCTCTTTTTCTAGATTTTAATGATCTTCCAAGTAAATATATCAAATGCGTAATGAGAACACAACATTCCAAAATTATTTATTTGAAATATAGGAATATTCGATTTTTATAACAAAAAAGCAACAAACCTTTAAATAAAATTCATTTTTCACAAACAAAAACCCTCAGCAACAGACGCAGAGGATTCATCATTAATGGAAAGCTTTTATAATTGTGGGGTATATAACAAGGGTAATAATTTGGAGAACAATAATTGCCATAACAATCATGCTAAAATAGAAGATTGGCTTACTTCGCTTCATTAAAAACATAATAATAAGTATCGTACAAGCAAACAAACTTAAAAAGAACAAACTTGTTGTCGAACTAAGTATACCACTCGGGACAAAGAACAATAAAACTACACTACAAGTACCTATAATTCCAAATAACCATTCCATTCATTCACTCATTCCCTTTCCCTCTCATGGCAGTTTTTTCTACGCTACTAAATGTTTTACAACATCAATTACATATGTTAACTTTTCATACGCCACAAACCCAAAGGCTACTGTTAAACCCGTTACGATTAATCCTTTCATCATCTCTTCCTCCTCATTTATCGTTGTTATCTTCATTATAGAGGATTAGTAATTTGTTACCATCGAACTTCCTTACACTTACCTTACAGAATTGTAAGATTTCAAAACAAATAAAAAAACACCTCATGTAACTAGAGGTGACTTTATGGAATTTCTCTATAATCACTAGCGAAATTAACTTTTTTCTCTTGGTTATTTTTCGGAGAATCCACTCTTAAACTAATGGATTTATTAAATAATTTAGGATCGAAATAATAACATAAATCAGTTTGAGGACAATATATGCAATACACATCTATTTCTTCTTTATTCACTTCTTTTGTGGCGACTCCATTTGCCATAGAATAACTAGAACGGAATCTCACTTCAAGAATTCCCCTCGAATTCAATTCTCTATATTTCACTTGTATCCTCTTAAACACTCCATCTTTATACACTACAAGATCAAACGGAGAATGTTCTGTTTGCGGTGTTAAAATCATATATCCTTTTTCATACAAATCAACTTGAGCTTTTAAAACCGCCAAATCTCCCTTTGTTTTTGTATGGTGGTGCACTTTTACTCAACACCTTTTTACATATTTTCAAAATAATATTCGTTACTTTTCTTAACTTACCTTCAAATATTTTCGAATTACAAGAAAACAATTTATTGAAATCATGTTAAAATATTTTTGTACAATTAAGATTTTTTTTACAAGGGGGATTATATATGTTCAAAAAAGTAGCTGCTGATGTTTTAGGTTTAAGCGATGTAGGTTCTGTTATTACACCGAAAGATTACGATAAAGTCGATGCTGATGATTACGTGATGCATGAAGATGGAGAAAAAATTTACTTTCTAATTAAATCCAAATCAGATGAATATTGCTTCACAAACAAAGGGTTAATTCACTTAGATGGTAAAAGCGCAACAAGCAAAAAACGTACACTACGCCGCTTTAGTTATAGTAAGTATCAAATTAAAAACGTAGCACTTGAAACTGCAGGTACAATTGATTTAGATGTAGAAATTAAGTTTCAAATGGGAGATGAGTATTACTCAATTGATGTTCATAAAAAACATATTGAAGAATTAAAAGATTTATATAAGGCTTTACTTAAAATCGAAGAAATTTCATACGACAACGATATTACATTGCAGTATGCACATAAAAGTCTAGATATGGCATCTAACGCTTTCAGCCGTATTTCAAACGCACAAGTAAATTTAGCAGAACAATTTAAAGAGATAAACGAGATCGCTTTTAATTGGCTCGTTGATACAAAGAAACAATATAACGTGAAAGATTACGGTTTTGTCTTTGAAAAATTTATTAATAACTAATTTAAGACAAACAAAAAACCTTGTATCAAAAGATAACAAGGTTTTTTTAGCGTCCCAGGAGAGATTCGAACTCCCGACCGTACGCTTAGAAGGCGTATGCTCTATCCGGCTGAGCTACTGGGACATGGAGCGGGTGAAGAGAATCGAACTCTCGACCAGAGCTTGGAAGGCTCTTGTTTTACCACTAAACTACACCCGCATATGTTATTTTATTTTTCATCGTTAGCGCCGTTGCCCTATCGACAATATTTATTATATTCATAACGACTTATAAAGTCAACACTTTTTTAAAAGAGGATAATTTTCCTTATCCTCTTTTAAAAATTGCTTGTTCCACCAGCTGTCCGTCTAATGTTTCAAAACGAACTTCTATATGATTTTCATCCATTTCTAATAAAGCGAAAGTTTTTTCCACACGAGAGCGTGGGAGCAAAATACTTCCTGGATTAATAAATAAAATCCCATCAATTAATTCTGCCCCTAATACATGAGAATGTCCAAAGCATGCTACTTGCGCTCCTACTTCTTCTGCATGATACGCTAACGTTTGTAACGTCATTTTTACATTATGACGATGACCGTGTACAACTAAGAAACGAATTCCATCTACATCAGTTACAATTTCATCTTGAAAGTTAGCATAATCACAATTCCCTTTTACAACATGGAAACCTTGCAGCTCTTCGTGAGCAGGCGTTAGCTCTGAATCACCACAATGAATCATGACATCTACTTTCCCTTCGTAATTCTCTTTTAACTGCTGTAATTCCTTCACAGAGCTATGACTATCGCTTACGATTAAAGCTTTCATCAATCTCTCTCCCTTATTCTTCTAAAAACCATTCTGGGATTTTTTCTTCTAATTTACGAAGAGCACGCCCGCGGTGACTAATCGCATTTTTCTCATCTGAGCTTAGCTCCGCCATCGCTTTTTTATATTCTTCTACATAAAAAATCGGATCGTATCCAAAACCATTTTCCCCGCGGCGCTGTTCTAAGATTTTTCCTTCGCACGTTCCGTTTACAATAACCGGCTCTTTATCAGCTTCAGGGAAAGCAACTGCTAGCGCACAGTAAAAACGAGCTGTACGTTTTTCTAAATCGACGTCGGTTAACCCTTGTAACACCTTATCTATATTCGCCTGATCATCTTTCGGCTCTCCAGCAAAACGAGCTGAATATACACCTGGTTTCCCGTTTAAGGCATCTACAATAAGACCAGAGTCATCCGCAATTACGATGGAATTCAACTGTCTACTAAGACTGTCCGCTTTTAAAATTGCGTTTTCTTCAAATGTTTCACCAGTTTCTTCGACTTCTTCAATATGAGGAAAATCGTGTAAAGATTTCACTTCTAAGTCAAATCTCTCAAATAACTCAGCAAACTCACGTACTTTCCCAAGATTTTTCGTCGCTACAACAACTTGCTTCATATTTTCCACCTCTACTCTATATGAGATACGATGTCACCTAACGCTTCTTTTTGCTTTTCAACAAGTTGGAAAATCCCTTGTTCAGCAGCATCAAGTAGTTCATTTAATTCAGCTCTGCTAAACGTCGCTTCTTCTCCAGTTCCTTGTACTTCAACAAACTGACCTTTTCCAGTCATAATAACGTTCATATCAACGTCTGCTTTAGAATCCTCAGCATAATTTAAATCTAAAACGACACCTTGTTCTTCAACAATGCCTACTGACGTTGCTGCTAAATAATCTTTCACCGGAATTTTAGATACTTTGTCTGCTTGCAATAATTTTTCAAAAGCTAATACCATCGCTACATAAGCACCTGTAATTGAAGCTGTTCTCGTTCCGCCATCCGCTTGAATTACATCACAGTCAATCCAAACCGTTCTTTCGCCAAGCGCTTCTAAATCAACAACCGCACGTAATGCTCGTCCAATTAAACGCTGGATTTCCATTGTGCGCCCTGTTACTTTCCCTTTACTTGATTCCCTTATTGTACGTTGCTCTGTCGCACGTGGAATCATTGAGTATTCTGCTGTTACCCATCCTTTTCCTTCTCCGCGCATAAACGGCGGTACACGCTCTTCAATTGTCGCTGAACAAATTACCTTTGTATCCCCAACTTCAATTAGTACCGATCCCTCTGGATGTTTTAAATAATTTGTATGAATATGTATATGGCGTAGCTCTGCTTTTCCTCTACCATCTACTCGCATAAAAATAACCCCCTCATAACTACTCTTATTAGTATAGCCAAATTTAAATGTACGATATGTATAACAATAAAAGAAGGGGAACTCAAAAAGCAATTCCCCTTTCTTACATAAGTATATCAAATTATTCGCGATTAAAAACTACCTGTATTCACGTTTTGTGGACGATCAACAGGTTTTGTTAACTTTTCACCTTTCTCATCCATAAGATTTGCTTTCCCATTCACTTCAATAGAAACATTTTTCACACCTTGTTTTTCCGTTAAAGATAAGACTAACGATTTCAACACATAATTTGAAATCATATTTTTGTCTGGGTTCACAAATATATTTTCATTAAAGTTTAATGTAATATTTCCGTCCTGCACTTTCGGATTCGTAATAAGCTTAGCTCCTGGATTAAAATCATTTAGTAGCGATCCTTGAATCGGACCCTTTACAAGCTCATCCACAATTGTCGCGTAATCATTTTCTGTTCCTTCTGCAACGCGCCGTGTTACCGGTACGTAATATTGCTGCTTATTATTATTTTGCGCCATAAAGTAAAGTGTAACCGGTTTTGTATGCGTTACATCTGCTACTTGTTCATCATCAAAGTTAATTCCATTCGCACGACTTACACCTTCACCAATCGGTGTACCCGCAACAGGCATCTTCGCTAACTTTTCACCATTTATTTGGAACTGCACTTGTTTTATTTCTGTGAATTGAGTCAAAGTCCACGCTACTGATTCAACAATTTGACGCTCTTCTTCTTTTGAATAATTTTTCATTTCTTTAGAGAAATCAATTACTGCTGTCCCGCCTTTTTTCAAATTCAAGGTCATCGTCGTATTCGCTGGAAGGACTGCTCGAAATCCATTCGGCAATAAATTTGTGACTGGTCCATCTTTCACAAGATACTCTAACGTTTGCTGTACAACTTCATTCGCTTTCGGAGTAGGCATTGCAATAGTTTGCGGTACGACATATCCATTTTTATCAACGAGGTATAACTCTCTATTTACTGTTTGTCCTTGTTTATCTTTTTTAGCTGTTTCTTTCTTTTCACCTTCTGTATACGTAACTTTTTTCGGTGGATCAATTTGTTCTGTCGCTTTCTCTTGATTTAATAAGCCACACCCTGATAATAAAATCACACTCACAGTAGCACCAACAACCCATTTAAAAGTGGATTTAGGCATGCCATTCCCCCCTAAAATCTAAGTTTGTACTATTATGTATACGAGCTGTTTCATGTTTTAGAACAAGCTATGGCTACTTATACAGAAAAAACCCCTGATTTCTCAGGGGTTCTCTTATATGAATCTACTATTATTCTGTTTCTAAATTAATATGCTTCACGTTTTCAATCGGCTGACCGAACCATTTTGATGCAATTTCTTTAAATAAGCCTATTTTACCAGTTGTTAAGAAGAGGTGGTCACTTTGTTCTTCTCCCTCATTTAACATCTTACTATGGTATAAAATCGTACTTACCTCACGAGCTGTTTCATCACCCGAACTAATTAATTGCACTTGATCTCCCATTACCTTTTTTATAACAGGACCTAAAATCGGATAATGTGTACACCCTAAAATAAGCGTATCAATATCAGTACTTTTCAACGGTTGCAATGTTTCTCTTACAACTTCATACGCCATTTCACTTTCAAAATTTCCGCTCTCTACAAGCTCAACGAAAGGTGGACACGCTAAGCTTTCTACCATAACACGGTTATTAATAGACTTTAGCGCCTCTTCATAGGCACCACTTTTTACTGTTCCAATCGTTCCAATAATCCCAACATGATACGTATTTGTCACTTTTAAAGCTGTACGTGACCCTGGATGAATAACTCCAACTACTGGAATTGGCAACTGTTTCTGCATTTCTTCCAACACAACCGCAGTTGCTGTATTACACGCAATAACTAACATTTTGATATTTAAATCTAATAAATGCTCTGTCATTTCCCACGTAAATTGACGCACTTCTTCACGAGAACGCGGGCCATAAGGGCAACGTGCTGTATCTCCTAAATATATAATACGCTCTTTCGGCAACTGACGAATTAATTCCTTCGCTACTGTTAAACCGCCCACTCCTGAATCAATAACACCGATCGCTCTATTCAACTTAATCACCCGTTTTCTCATTCATCATCTTATTTTATCATTATATTTTACACACTTTAAGTTCGCTAACTTAAAATGCCCCTGTATAAAATTTTTCATTTGTACCTGTATAGACCAGGACCTTTTTTTATTTTGCTCCTTTTTTTCATAATTTGCAAGACAGAAAAATAACCGACCTTCTATATGAAAGTCAGTTTCTTCTATATAAAGTGCCCATTCAAAATAAAACTCCCGCTACCTTTATTAATAGCGGGAGTTTTATTTCTATATTTTACTTATCGCGTTCTTTATAGACTTACCTATTTATATATGAAACATTCTTATCATTCATATGGAGCATGAAACAAACAGAAAAATAGCCGACTCTTTGTATAAAAGTCGGCTGCTTTCTTATAGTTCGAGCTCTCCCATGCGAAGAAGCTCAACAACTGCTTGTGAACGTCCTTTAACCCCTAGCTTTTGCATTGCGTTAGATATGTGATTACGTACTGTTTTTTCACTTATAAAAAGTTCACCTGCAATTTCCTTCGTCGTTTTATCTTGAACGAGTAATTCAAACACTTCTCTTTCTCTCTTTGTGAGTAAAGGTTTAGATTGATACGCTTTTTCCTTCAACTGGTATAACCCTCCTTGCTTAAGCCAGAGCTGTATATGTGTAAGTTGGGTGTTTATTTAGTCAAGATATTGTATGAACGAAATGTGCAGGTGGTGAATGAAAATGGGCTTTATTTCTTATGTTATTTTAGACTTTTATACAGTGCGTACACTCGTTTTATCCACTTATTTTGCAGTACGCCATATTTGTTCTAGCAATATACTTACAACAGTACCTACAAACAAACCATTACCAAATATATATTGCATAACAGAAGGCAAAGATTGGAGTGCTACAGACGGTAAAAACATAACGCCGCAGCCAAATAACACCGCAACTCCTAAGATCGTTACATTCCGTTCGCTAAGTGGCACTTGTTTTATATTATGAAATCCAATTCCAATGAGCTGCACGAACGAAGCCATTAAAACCGCAGATGCGACCGCGGATGGCAGAGAGGCTAAGTAGCGGATAATACTTGGAAATAATGACATAACGACTAATAGTACACATGCAAATAAGAATGAACGCATGTACTTTTGATTTGTTAAACGTATGAAACCTGCCGTTGCTGGTAATGGAACGACACCTACAGTTGAAAATACGGAGGAAAGCATATGCGAAATCCCTCCGATCCACGTACCATTTCTCAACTGTTTTTGTTCAATAGTTGCTTTATGAATCGTAGCTTGATTAATCGCTATAATGGCTGCCACTGTATTTGAAACTAAAATACATACCATAACGAAACTTGATACCACCATACCTGTATTCCATTTTGGAAGTCCCCAAGCAAATATATGTGGAAATTGTACAAAATGAGTTACTTGAGATGGAATCGTCACTTTTCCTGCAATGAGAAAAATAATCCAACCGCTAATCAATCCTATTAAAACCGCATAACTTTTAACAAAACCTTTTCCGAAATTGGAGAGTATGACCACGAACAAAAATATGCAAAAAGCGATCAACGCTGTAAATCCATCAATTTGAGAAACAGTAGCTGTAATTCCTAACATCCCTTTTAAAAACACACCACTTAATTGCAAGCATAATAGAAGTAAGAACGTCCCTGTCACGAGCGGCGTAAATAAAAATAAAATACGCCCGATAAACCCCGTTACTCCTAGTCCTATTAAAACAACTCCCGCAACCATCATTCCTAACTCTAAAATTTGCAACGTACTATGTAATTGATCCTGCCCTACAGTTGCATAAGCAAGCACGGTAAATACACCAACCCAAGATCCAGCTGGTCCATCCGCAATCGGAAGCTTATGTCCAAGCCATCCTTGTAAAAAAGAAGATATACCAACTACGAAAAACGTACGCTGCATTAAATAAAACACTTCTTCCGTCGTAAGATGAAATAATCCGCCAACGACAATTGGTAGTGCGATTGAGTTTGCTAATAAAAAAATAAACCATTGCAAAGTTCCCATAATATGATTTTGATTATGTTGATTGTCCAAACTTTTCATCCCTTCTAGCTTCCCTATAAGGAAGTATAACGTTAACCTATTTCTACTAAACAGCAAAGAAGAGTTCTATTTTTACAATTAGAACCCTTCTCAAAACACTTAAACGATTCTTCTATACAAGATTATCTGATTTCACTTGCTCTAAATTCCCTATAACAATATTCCCTTTATACATAACTACACGCTTCTCTGTTTGACGAGCTACTGCCTCAGCGGCGCATGTCGCGTCCGTCAAAACAAAACTCGCCTCATCTCCTACATTTGGCCATACTCGCTTCCCTTCATTATTTAACGTCTCTTTCCCTCCTGTAATAAAGCGAAGAGCTTTCCCTAAAGATCTTTCATCACTCCAACCAAATCGTTCCGCCAATCGATTTGCTTTTTGTAGCATATCACCTGTTCCGAACGGTGACCAATGATCTGTAATACTATCATTTCCTAATGAAACTTTAACACCTTTTTTATCTAATAATGGAATTGGGATTACCTGCTTACCAATTGGAACGGTTGAAGTGATATCAATCTTCAAGGCTGATAGTCTTTCTGCCACTTCTTCAGCTTCTTTATCAGTAACGCCCCCAAGCCCAAGCGCATGACTAATTGTTACACGCCCTTGCCATCCTGCTTCCTCTGTTAGGCTTGCCAATCTCTTCATCGTAAACGTTCCAAGGTTATTCGCATCATGCAAATGAATATCAACATCCGCATTAAATTCTACCGCAATATCCATAATCGTATGTAATGATTTTTCGATGTCATTATCTACTGTAGCTGGGTCTACTCCGCCAACTAATTGTGCTCCCATACGCATCGCATCTTTCACAAGTTGTACAGAATTACTGCGCAATAATCCATGTTGCGGAAATGCGACTATTCTACCAGACAGCCGATCTTTATATGTTTCTAAAGCCGCTAACGTTGCCTCCAAATTACTAAGTCCAATAATCGGATCAACATTACAATGCGTTCTAATATTCGTTGCGCCGTTTCGGAGCAGTAACTCTAACATGTTCTCCGCTCTACGTTGAGCAGTTGCTAATTGCTTTGGCAAAATCGTTTCTTCTTCACTGAAACGTGTAAAAATATTTTCTGCTGGCATACAAGCTTTCCAAGGACCACTATAATACGTTTTATCAATATGAATATGCATCTCTTCGAAAGCTGGTAAAACTAATAAACGATTGGCATCAAAAATTAACATTCCTTCCTCTTGAATGATCCCTGATCTAATTTTTTTAATTATGCCATCCTCAATTAGAAGACTACATACCTCTGTTTCCGTTTGTGAAATTTTCGCTTCTTCATATGTATAACCTGTTTCAAGCTTTACATTAGTCAACCAATACAATGTCATTACCATTTCCCCACCTTATATTAGAAAATACGTCAACGTCACACCCTCATTTTCATTTTAATATCAACTGAAAATTAAGACAATTAATTTGCTATATTGCCCTTTCACAAAAAAATGTAATATAACCTAATAGTCTTCTCATAAATTTCCATATAGAATAAAAGAATACTGTATCACTCATACATAACAGCGGTGATATGAAAAGGAGAGGGTCATTATATGTCGAAGAAATTATGTAAATCCGAAACTGATAAAATGTTATTTGGTATATGCGGTGGTTTAGGAGAATATTTTGATATTAGCTCTACTCTCATCCGTATTATTTGGGTCATTGCTATTCTATGTTTTGGAACGGGTTTTTTAGTTTATCTCATTTGTTTATTACTCATGCCACGTTCTTACTAATATTATCCTGATTAGCAATACTCTTTTCACTATACTTAAGCAGAACATACAAATTGAAAAATCACCTATAGAATTCTTTTCTATAGGTGATTTTTTCATGAAGAATATTTCATCGTTAAATGTAATACCGCCACTTCATCCTCTTCATTTTTATAACTATGTTTCTTATTCGCTTCAAATTGAATCGAATCAAACTCATTTAGCACGTACACATCGTTCTCCACTTGAATAGATACTTTCCCTTTCATTACTGTTACAAGCTCAATTGCTCCTTCATGATGAGCTTCAGGTTCATATATACTATTCGCTCTTAAACAAGCTCGGTGCATTTCCATCCCCGTTTCTTTCGTGTAACGGAACATTGTTTCTAAGCGCCACGCTTGTCCTACATCTACCGCAAATCCTTCTCCGCAGCGCGCAACAGCTACGGGCTCTCCAACAACCATTAACCTCGATAAAGGAATTGATAACCCTTTCGTAATTTTCCAAATGACAGCTAATGTTGGATTCGTTTCGCCTCTTTCAATCTTTCCTAACGTTAATTTACTAACACCTGTTTTTTGTGCTAATTCTTCTAAACTTAATTTTTGTTCATTTCGAATTTGTCTTAATAGCTGACCTACTTGCTGAATGACTTCTTTCGTTTGCATATCTTCATTTTCTTTCATATATAAAAACCACCTTAAAGTATAAAATAGTTTACTTTTATTATATTAAAGTATATTATACTATACATAATAATTTAATTCCAAAAGGAGTGTTATACTTCATGCGCGCAATATTATTAGGTCTTTTATCCTCGGCCTTTTTTTCTGCAACCTTTATTATTAACAGAGCAATGAATGTATCTGGAACAAGCTGGGCTTGGACTGCTTCCTTCCGTTTTTTATTTGCTCTCCCTATTTTATTCCTTATCGTTTTATTTCGCAAAAACTTAGGAGCTTTATGGGAAGAGTTAAAGAAACATCCATTAGCATGGATCGGATGGGGTTCCGTTGCAGGTATTGGTTTCTATTCTTTATTAAGTTTCGCCGCTGTCTTCTCTCCAGCTTGGCTCGTTGCTGGAACTTGGCAAGTTACGATATTAGCAGGTTTACTACTATCACCATTATTTTTCGTTAAAATAGAAACGAAATCAGGTACAAAACTTGTACGTGGAAAAATTCCACTTCGCAGTTTATATGTAGCATTATTTATTTTACTTGGTGTAATTTGTATGCAAGCGACTGCAGCAGGTCATATTACAATGACTCAGTTCATCTCGGGATTTTTACCTGTCGTATTAGCGGCTTTCTTATATCCGTTCGGTAACCGAAAAATGATGGAACTTGTTGATGGGCGCCTCGATACATTCCAACGTGTATTAGGAATGGCAATTGGAAGTCTTCCTATAACGCTTTTACTTGGTATATACGGATTTTCCACTACTGGTATTCCATCATCAAGTCAAATGTTGCAAGGATTTTTATTAGCATTATGTTCCGGAGTCATTGCGACGATGACATTCTTCTTTGCTACTGACTTAGCAAAAGACAATCTTGCTTTACTTGGAGCTGTTGAAGCAACACAAGCTGGAACGATGGTCTTTACCGTGCTTGGTGAGATTATTTTCTTAAATGGCTCATTCCCTAGTGGTCTGTCACTGATTGGGATGATGATTATCATGCTAGGAATGGTTGTAAATAGTGTTTTAAACCGTTCTGTTCCAGTCATTAAACAAAAAAAATCAGCATAAAAATAGATATGGTTCTTCTTCATAGAACCATATCTATTTTTATTGTCCCCCTATTTCGCCTTATCAGAATAGTATTTTATTAGCTGTTTATACTAAAACCTATGTTATAATACGTTTCATGTGCATTAATAGGAGGTAAATTATGTTAAAAAAAGCAATCGCTGAATTTATTGGTACATTTGTACTTGTATTATTCGGAACTGGAGTAGCTGTCATTGGCGGCGGAATTGAAGGAATCGGAACTTTAGGTATCGCTATGGCTTTCGGATTATCTATCGTGGCTATGGCATATAGCATTGGAACAATTTCTGGATGTCATATTAACCCAGCGGTATCAGTAGCTATGTTCATCAACAAAAGAATGAACGCTATGGAACTTTGTTATTATGTATTAGCTCAAATTTTAGGTGGTTTATTAGGAACTGCAACGTTAGTAACAATTTTACGCTCTGCTAAAACACCTTTAGATAATTTAGGACAAAATGGTTTTGGAACTCTTGGTTTATCTGGAGCATTTTTAGTTGAATTTATTTTAACTTTCGTATTTGTTTTAGTTATCGTTGCTGTAACAGGTAAAAAAGGAAGTTCTTCTTTAGCTGGATTAGTAATTGGTTTCACATTAGTTTTAGTTCACTTATTAGGTATTCCGTTAACTGGAACATCTGTTAACCCTGCTCGTAGTATCGCACCAGCTTTATTTGCTGGCGGAGAAGCTCTTTCTCAACTATGGGTGTTCATCGTTGCCCCAATTCTTGGTGGTATCGTAGCAGC
Organism: Bacillus mycoides; assembly: GCF_001757995.1. Lineage (GTDB taxonomy): Bacteria > Bacillota > Bacilli > Bacillales > Bacillaceae_G > Bacillus_A > Bacillus_A mycoides_B. The sequence goes on from NZ_LXLV01000065.1 coordinate 127,337, forward strand.
TGTTGTAGGAAAGTTTATTTTAAATACTGAAAAATAGAATTTTCAATATTTCCGAATATAAAAAAGCGAGCCCTCATTATGAGGAAGCTCGCTTTTTTATTCTTTAATTTTCGACTTTAAATTTGTAACTAACTGCTGCACCGTTACATTTGCAAGTACGTTTTCCATCGCTTCTTGCGATTGTATTAAAACAATCTCTAATACCGATTGAATATTAGCTCCTACTGGACATTCAATGTTGGGATTTTCATGGAAAGAAAATAGATGTCCTTCTTCTACAACTTCCACAGCTTTATATACATCAAGTAATGTAATTTCATCTAAATCACGAGCAAGTGTCGTACCACCTTTACCAGCTTGTACATCAACAAGTCCCGCTCTCTTCAACATTCCTGTAATGCGACGAATCACAACTGGATTTGTATTCACACTACCAGCAATCCATTCAGAGGTACAGCGAGAGTTTCGATCTATTGCAAGTAACGTTAACATATGAACACCTACTGTAAAACGACTACTAATTCCCATCTGCACACCCTCCTTTTTATTCATTCTATTAAAAGACGACTCTTGTTATTATATACTATTTTTAATTTATACATAAAGAAAAAGCATGATTCCATTAGAAAATCATACTTTTCTCCCATTATTGACGCTTTATAAATTTCGCCAAATCTTTAAACTTCACTTTATCAGAGTAATTCATTACACCATTTACATAGATACGGCTTGTAATAGCATTTAATATACCAATCGTCGCCAATAAAACTACTAATGTTATCGTAATCTCTAACATACCTGCTTCACCAGCTACAATCCGCGAGAAGGTAACCATCGGTGTAAAAAACGGAACATACGAACTTACAACAACAATAGTGCTATTTGGATCACTTAATGATTTAATACTAATGAAGAATGCAGCCATGATCAAAATCATTACTGGGAAAGATACAGCTTGTAAATCCTCTGTCTTAGAAACAACAGCTCCAGCCGCAGCGTACATCATTGCATAAAGTAAATACCCCGTAATGAAATAAACAAGAAACATACTTATAACCTTTGCATCTAATTTTGTAAAGTCAATTGGAACACCAAATAATGAGGCACTTTCTAAATCGACCCAACCTAACAAATAAGGAATAAGATAGCCACATGCCAATATTACAAGTTGTAATAACGCCGTTGAAACAACCGCCAAAATTTTCGCATACATCATCGTAAGAGGCTTTACTTTCGGAAGCATTACTTCCATTACACGCGACGCCTTTTCAGATGCAATATTCATTGCGATTGTATTTCCGAAAGCTACAATAAACATATACAAAGCAAATGTAAAGAAATATGCAATTCCGAAAGAAGATGTGCGATCTTTTATCGCTTCTTGCTTCACTTGAATTTCTGCCTGTAATTGCTGCGCAATTTCTGGTGAAACATTATTTTTTGCAATCGTCACCATCGTATATTGTTGTTTTAAATAACCCGCCATAATCGCAGAAGTTGCTTGGCTTGGAAATCCATTATACATATATGTAACTGCTGGAGCCCCATCCTTTTCCGTCACATGGAATAGACCGTCTAAATCGCCCTCTTCTACTTGCTTATGCAGTTTATCAAAATCACCCTTTGAACCGACCGTTATTTTTGCTGATGGCAATAACTTATTTAGCTCTTCTTTTTGTACTTTGTATGTGGAACTCTCTACTACAACTGCAATTTTATCTTTATCCTTATTTTTATCATCGCCTGAAGTAAAATGATTAAATGCAAAAATCCCAAACACAACCAAAAATAAAATCGCACTCGTAATTAATGATTTTTTAGATAAAAACGCTTCCCTAAAATAAAATGAAAATACATGATAAAATTTACGCATCTTTATTTCGCCCTCTCTACAAAGATTTCGTTCAACGTTGGCTCTAGCATTTTAAATTGTCGTAAGCTAATACCTTGTTCTTGCAATTGTTGCAAAATCTTTAGAGCTTCTGCATCATCTTGTACTTTTACATAAAGAAGGCCTTGTTGTTTTTCATACGGGACATGTATAGCTTCTAATCCCTTTTCATTCTCTGCTATATCTTCAATCGTTAAATTACGAAAACCGTATTCTTTCTTAATATCACTTAACTGTCCTTCTACAACTGCTTCGCCTTTTTTCAAAATACATACATGTTGGCAAAACGCCTCTACTTGCTCCATACGGTGACTTGATAAAATAATTGTCTTTCCGCTCTGTACTTGTTCTCCAATAATACTAGCTAGCATTCCAGCATTAACTGGATCAAGTCCGCTAAATGGTTCATCCAAAATAAGGAGTTCTGGATCGTGAAGAAGAGCAGCTATTAATTGAATTTTTTGCTGATTCCCTTTTGAAAGTTCTCCAGCCGTTTTAAATTTATATTCTGGAATTGCTAAGCGCTCTAACCAGCGATCAATTGCAAGATCCACTTCTTTTTTCGTCATTCCTTCTAATCTACCAAAATATCGCAACTGATCTATTACTCTACTTTTTGTATATAGTCCTCTTTCTTCTGGTAAATATCCAATTGTTACCCCGCTATCACCAAATGATTTTCCATCCCACGTAATAGAACCTTCATTTGGCGTTAATAAACCTAGTAACATTTTAATTGTCGTTGTTTTCCCTGCACCATTTCGGCCAAGTAACCCTAGCACTTCCCCTTTTGGTAAAGAGATTTGCAAACCATTAACTGCCTTTGATTCCCCAAATCGTTTCGTTAAGTTTTGAATTTGTAAACTCAAAGTATAAAGCCTCCCCTTTAGTATCATTCGTACTCTCTATTAAAGACTATGATTGTTCGAAATAAAATATAGTACTATATTTCAATCTTTTATACGTATCATGATCCCCCATCCACCATTTGTTTTATTTAGTTAAAATTGTAAATAATAAAGATGCGTTTGTCAATTATAATTGTCACTTTGACAATAAAATACGTCAAATCACTTTTTGTTATTTTTCCCATCTTTCTAATATAGGACATACTACTATATATACAAAAGACAATATGCAAATGTTCATAAAAAAATTTTTATATTTTAATATATAATATAAGATGATTTTCTAACATCGAGGAGGATACATATGAAGATGAAGAGGGGTATTACCACTTTATTATCTGTAGCCGTTCTTTCCACATCGCTTGTAGCATGTTCAGGAACAGCTGAGAAAACAGTGGCGAAAGAAGAAAAAGTAAAATTAACAGACCAGCAATTGATGGCTGATTTATGGTATCAAACAGCTGGCGAAACGAAAGCACTTTATTACCAAGGATACAATATTGGTCAATTAAAGCTTGATGCAGCTCTTGCAAAAGGGACAGGCAAAAAACCTGCTATCGTACTTGATTTAGATGAAACTGTTTTAGATAACAGTCCTCATCAAGCAATGAGTGTAAAAACAGGAAAAGGCTATCCTTATAAATGGGACGATTGGATTAATAAGGCTGAAGCTGACGCTCTTCCAGGCGCTATTGATTTCTTAAAATATGCAGAGTCTAAAGGTGTAGATATTTACTACATCTCAAATCGTAAAACGAATCAACTAGATGCAACAATTAAAAACCTTGAGCGCGTAGGGGCTCCTCAAGCAACGAAAGAACATATATTACTACAGGACCCGAAAGAAAAAGGGAAAGAAAAGCGTCGTGAACTTGTTTCTCAAACACATGACATCGTCCTATTCTTCGGTGACAACTTATCTGATTTCACTGGTTTTGATGGGAAATCTGTAAAAGATCGCAATGAAACAGTAGCAGAATCAAAAGCACAATTTGGTGAGAAATTCATCATTTTCCCTAATCCAATGTACGGTGATTGGGAAGGTGCTCTATATGACTATAATTTCAAAAAATCAGATGCAGAAAAAGACAAAATCCGTCGTGACAATTTAAAATCATTTGATGCAAAATAAAAGAGGATGGCTTTCGCCATCCTCTTTTATTGCATATTTCTTGTTAAAGGCAAGATAAACACTTCAACACGTCTATTTTTTGCTTTTCCTTCTTGTGTATCATTTGGAGCAATTGAACGGTATTCTCCGTAACCAACTGCACTAAATTTTTCTGGTTGCAATTCTTTATTTTGGAGTAACACCTGCATAAAATTAACTGCACGCTGTGTACTTAACTCCCAGTTTGATGCAAACTGAGCATTTGCGATAGGAACCGTATCTGTATGACCCGACACTGTAATTTCACGAGGTGATGCGGAAACAAGTAGGTTAGACATCTCTTTTGCAATCCCTAACGATTCCAACTTCACATCTGCTTTCCCTGAATCAAATAGTACATTTTCTAATATTGTTACCATTAAACCCTTTTCAGTTAAATCCGTTTTAAAAGAAGAAGATAATTGCTTTTCCTCAATATACTTATCGATACCTTTTTGTACCGCTTTTAATTCATTCATTTCTTGCTGTTTCACTTCAGCTTCAGCATCCTTTTTAATCTTCTCAGATTCTAAACTATTTGCTGACAACTCTTTCTCTTCATTCGGTTTCTGATCACTTAAAAATTCTTTATTTCCTGTTCCACCGGCTAACTCACTTCGAAAAGCAACTGCCATCTGTTTAAACTTCGCAGCATCTATACTACTCATTGCGAATAATACGATGAACAATGCAAATAACAACGTTAACATATCAGAATACGGAATTAACCAAGTTTCATCGATATGCTCATCATGTTTTTTCTTTTTGCCTCTTCTATTTTTCTTACTCCGCATTTTTTTCTGCTCCTTTTTCTAGCTTTTTACGCTCAGTTGCAGAAAGCGCACCTAAAATGCGGTTTTTCATAATAAACGGATATGTACCTTCTTGTAACATTAATAAACAATCAATAATTAAACGTTTCTTCTCTAATTCAGCAGCAGACTTTTGCTTCAATTTATTTGCAAATGGATGCCATAATACGTAACCTGAAAAAATACCGAAAATCGTTGCAATAAACGCACCTGAAATAGCATGCCCTAGCTTTTCAATATCAGTTAAATTTCCAAGTGCAGCTACAAGACCAATAACAGCACCTAAAACCCCTAATGTAGGTGCATATGTACCAGCTTGCGAAAAAATAGCAGCCCCTTTTGCATGTCTCTCTTCAATCGCTTCTAATTCGGCTTCTAAAATTTGTTCTAAATCCTCTGCAGATACACCATCAATAACAAATTTCATACCACGCAAAAGAAATTCATCTTCAATTTTATCTAATTGTTGCTCTAAAGACAAAATACCGTATTTTCTACTCTCAGATGTCCAATGAACAAATAATTCTAGCGATTGTTCATAACTTAAATCTTTTTTATTTGAACCAAAAAGAACTTTAAATAATTTTGGAACTCTTTTTAGTTGATTCATCGGAAATGCAATACACACTGCAGCAAATGTACCGACGAAAATAATTAGTGCTGCCGCAGGATTTAGTAAGGCTGTTATGTCAGCGCCCTTGACGACCATCCCTACGACTACCGCTAATACTCCTAAAATGATTCCAATAATTGTTGCAAAATCCATTCCCATTCACTCCTAGTCTATACAAGAAGTCCTTTATTCCCAATAATCGCTACATCTTTTTATATACATATATTACATAAAAAATGAACTTCATGAAAGATAAGAAATGAATTATATGAAAAAATACTACATTTTCACACATTTTCTGACATTTTCTTTGCATTTCTATTACGTTACGACTCTTATATTTCTTTTTCAACAAACTAGACTTATAATAAAAACGATACATATTTCATTAAGAAAGGACTGTGATTACAGGGCATCATGAAAAAAATAATAATTATTTCTGCCGCTTCTATTGTAATCGGTATCACATCTTTCGCTTACTTTGGTTCTAAATCACCACTACAAAATGAGGCGAAAGCTGTCGAAAGTCAAAAACATAGTAACCATCCAAAAGAAGAGATTCCTGCTTTTCCAAAAGCTAATCATAATGCAAAGAAACTAGATGATAATTTTTCCGTTGTAACAAATCCAGATTCTGCTCTTGTATTAGTCAATAAACATCGTAAATTACCAGATGGGTACATTCCAGAAGATTTAACGAAACCGAACGTACCATTTACTAGTCCAAAAGATAAAGAGAAAACATTGCTTCGCAAAGATGCTGCAGACGCTCTTGAAAAAATGTTCCAAGCAGCCAAAAAAGAAGGTCTAGAACTTACAGCAGTTTCAGGTTACCGTTCTTACAAACGCCAACAGTCATTACATAATACATATATTAAACGCCAAGGAAAAGCTGAGGCTGATTCGGTAAGTGCAATTCCTGGAACAAGCGAGCATCAAACTGGTCTAGCAATGGATATTAGCTCAAAATCTGCTAAATTCCAATTAGAACCAATCTTCGGAGAGACAGCAGAAGGAAAATGGGTTGCAGAACATGCCCATGAGTTCGGATTTGTCATTCGTTATTTAGAGGATAAAACAGAGACAACAGAGTATTCATACGAACCGTGGCACTTACGCTACGTTGGCAATCCATATGCCGCATACATATATAAGCACCATCTAACATTAGAAGAGGCAACGAAGGACAAAAAATAAGAGAGCGAATCGCTCTCTTATTTTTCTTTTATTCTATTATTGTAATAATTTCTTCCATTCCTCAGGCCACGGTTCGCCTCTTCCAGTTTTTTTCGATGCTTGGACCATCATACCGCGTCCAACTAAACAAACTTCTCCTTCTGCGTTTTTGACCATATAGTGTAAATCTAAAGAGGAGTTCCCAACCGCTCCTGCCTTTACATATATTTTCAACTGCTCATCAAAATAAATTTGTTTAATAAAATTGCATTGTAAATCTGCAACAACGATCATCGTTTTTGATGATTCATGTGTCCATTCTTGCATAAATCCAAGTTCTTTAAACAATGCGATACGAGCTTCTTCAAAATATGTAAAAGCAACGACATTATTTACATGTCCAAACATATCTACTTCACCAAAACGAACTTTGACAGGATTATAAAATGAAAAACCACTTTCCCATTGCTCAAAGTCTTCAATATAAGAAATTCTCTTCATCGTTCCCTCTCCTTTTCGCCTTTAAAATAAACAGAATAAACAGAAATATAAAGTTATAAATATTGCCTCTTCAACACGAAGAGGCAATATTTATTAATAGTTATTGTCGCTACCAAAGAAATCTTTGAACGATTGAATTGTTGTATCACGGTTTAATGCTGCGATTGAAGTTGTTAATGGAATACCTTTCGGACATGATTGCACACAGTTTTGAGAGTTACCACAGTTTGCAAGTCCTCCATCACCCATAATTGCACGCAAGCGATCTGCTTTATGCATTTCACCAGTTGGATGCGAGTTGAATAAACGCGCTTGTGAAAGCGGTGCTGGTCCAATAAAATCAGATTTACTGTTTACGTTCGGACATGACTCTAAGCAAACACCACATGTCATACATTTTGAAAGTTCATATGCCCATTGACGCTTTTTCTCTGGCATTCTTGGACCTGGTCCTAGGTCGTACGTACCGTCGATTGGAATCCAAGCTTTAACACGTTTTAACGCATTAAACATACGACTACGGTCAACTTGTAAGTCACGTACAATCGGGAATGTCTTCATCGGCTTTAAGCGGATGGGTTGTTCTAACTGGTCAATAAGAGCTGTACATGATTGACGTGGTTTTCCGTTAATCACCATCGAACAAGCACCACATACTTCTTCTAAACAGTTCATATCCCATGCAATCGGAGTCGTCTGGTTTCCTTTTGAATCAACAGGATTACGACGAATTTCCATCAGTGCCGAAATGATGTTCATATTTGGACGATATGGAATTTCAAACTCTTGATCAAACTCTTGTGCATCTGGTCCATCTTGTCTCGTAATAATGAGGCGGATTGTTTTCTCAGACATGTTGCTTATCCCCCTTCTCTTCACCCTTAGCAGCTACATCATGTTTTGAGGAATAGTCACGTTTACGTGGTTTAATTAATGAAACATCCACTTCTTCGTAATGGAATGCTGGTGCATTTCCTTCTCCCTCAAATTTCGCCATCGTAGTTTTTAAGAAGTTTGCATCATCACGATTTGGGAATTCTGGTTTGTAATGTGCTCCGCGGCTTTCATTACGGTTATATGCGCCAATTGTAATAACACGTGCTAACTCGAACATATTTGCAAGTTGGCGTGTAAATGAAGCACCTTGGTTACTCCATCTCGCTGTATCGTTAATGTTAATGCGTTTGTAACGCGCCATTAACTCTTCAATTTTCGCATCAGTTTCTATTAACTTTTTATTTTCACGAACTACTGTAACGTTATCTGTCATCCATTCTCCAAGCTCTTTATGAAGAACATATGCATTTTCATTACCATCAAGCGTTAAAATATTGTTAAATTTCTCTGTTTCGATTAATTCATTTTGCTCATATACAGTAGATGAAACAGCATCAGATGATTTAGAAAGACCTTTCATATACTCAATCGCGTTCGGTCCTGCTACCATACCACCGTAAATTGCTGATAATAGTGAGTTTGCACCAAGGCGGTTACCACCGTGCATAGAATAATCACACTCACCTGCTGCAAATAAACCTGGAATACTTGTCATTTGCTTATAATCAACCCATAATCCGCCCATTGAATAGTGAACCGCTGGGAAGATTTTCATTGGTAGTTTACGAGGATCATCACCTGTAAATTTCTCATAGATTTCAATAATTCCACCAAGTTTAATATCTAGTTCTTTCGGATCTTTATGAGAAAGATCTAAGTACACCATGTTTTCACCGTTAATACCTAGTTTTTGCTCTACGCAAACATCAAAGATTTCACGCGTTGCAATATCACGAGGTACAAGGTTTCCGTAAGCTGGATATTTTTCTTCTAAGAAATACCATGGCTTACCATCTTTATACGTCCAAACACGTCCACCTTCACCACGTGCAGATTCACTCATAAGACGTAACTTATCGTCTCCAGGAATTGCCGTTGGATGGATTTGAATGAACTCACCATTCGCATAATATGCACCTTGTTGATATACAGCAGACGCTGCTGTACCTGTATTAATAATAGAGTTTGTTGATTTTCCAAAGATGATACCAGGGCCCCCTGTTGCCATAATCACGGCATCAGCTTGGAAACTTTTTATCTCCATAGTTTGTAAGTCTTGCGCGACGATTCCTCGGCACACACCTTCATCATCCACAACAGCTCGTAAGAAATCCCAACCTTCATATTTCGTTACAAGTCCTGCTACTTCATGACGACGTACTTGCTCATCTAATGCATATAGTAATTGTTGACCAGTTGTTGCGCCAGCAAATGCTGTACGATGATGTTGTGTTCCACCGAAACGACGGAAATCAAGAAGTCCTTCTTCCGTACGGTTGAACATAACACCCATGCGGTCCATTAAATGAATAATACCAGGTGCTGCATCACACATCGCTTTAACTGGTGGTTGGTTCGCTAAGAAGTCCCCACCATAAATTGTATCGTCAAAGTGGATCCATGGAGAATCCCCTTCACCTTTTGTATTTACGGCACCGTTAATTCCACCTTGGGCACATACAGAATGTGAACGTTTTACTGGTACTAAAGAAAATAGTTCAACATTTACTCCTGCTTCTGCCGCTTTAATCGTTGCCATTAAGCCGGCCAAGCCACCGCCGACTACTATAAGTTTCCCTTTCATGCTCTCCCACTCCTTACTGGTTTGCTAGCTGTGGATCGATGAACGCTAATAATGCACTCACACCTACATAAGATAGACCTAAGAAAATAGCTAATGTTACATAAGTAGAGATTCTTTGTGAACGTGGAGATACTGTAATTCCCCAGCTTATGCAGAATGTCCATAGTCCATTTGCAAAGTGGAAAATTGTTGAAACAACACCAACTAAATAGAAACCAAACATAAATGGGTTGTTTAAAATATCTGCCATCATATCATAGTTTACCTCTTTACCTAACAATGCTTGAATACGAGTTTCCCAGACGTGCCAAGAAATGAAGATCAGCGTAACGATACCTGAAATTCGTTGGAAGACGAACATCCAGTTACGGAAATAGCCGTAAGATACCGCATTGTTCTTAGCTGTAAATGCAATATATAAGCCATATATAGCATGGTACAGTATAGGTAAAAAGATGATGAAAATTTCTAGCGCATACCGGAATGGAAGGAGCTCCATAAAGCCTGCAGCTTTGTTAAAAGCCTCTGCTCCTCTTGTTGCAAAGTTGTTTACAATTAAATGTTGCGTCAAAAAGACACCAACCGGGATGACCCCCATTAATGAGTGCCACTTACGAAACGTATACTCGCGGCCTTTCATGTCCCCATTACCCCCTTGAATGTTTGACTGCTGTTTTCAGATTAATTTACAACAATAATGTTTTTTCACTATTGGCATAAGAAAAACTGAAAAAATTATTCGAAATATTTCAGCATAATTTGATTCCAAGTTCATTTTACCCCTATTTTTGTCGAAGCGTCAAGAAAACGTATACATAATTTGCATATAATTTGCCAATTCTTTTTTTTTCTTATATATTCAGATTTCCCCAAAGAAAAATCTGTTTTTATAAATGAAAAATGTTATATAATAATCCCTATAGAAAGAGGGGAATATTGTGAGCAAAAATACAATCGATATAACATCTTTAGAAGATGTTTCATTGAACGCCTTCGCTTATGAATTGCTACGTGAAGAATTGCTACCTGATTTAATTGGTAACGATTTAGATGGTATTTTATACTGGGCCGGTAGAAACCTTGCTAGAAAATATCCGCTAGAAACAATTGAAGAAGTCATTCAGTTTTTTGAAAAAGCTGGTTGGGGCACTTTAAGCATCATTGAACATAAACGTCGTGAAATGCAGTTTCAACTTAAAGGTGCACTTATTACTGAGCGTCAAAAACAAAAAAGACATTCATCTTATCAATTAGAAGCTGGATTTATCGCCGAGCAAATTCAAAAACAAAGAAACGTCGTTGCAGAGTCCTACGAAGAACAGAAAAAACGTTCAGACTCTATTACATTTCTTGTTAAATGGGATATTAAAGATCTCATTGAAGTGTAGTATCTACCTACAGTCAACTAGACATATAAGTTTAGTTGACTTTTTTGTATATTCATTCAGGTACGTTTATTTTAAATCTTCAGAAATTATACCAAAAAACAGAAGACGTTGTAAACTACAACGTCTTCTTATCTGTTAAATAAGTATAAATTGTCTCCGCGACATTTTTCGGCATACCCGCTTCGACAAATTCCGATACAGAAGCTTCTTTCATCTTTTTTAATGAACCAAAATGTTTTAGCAATACCTTTTTCCGTTTATCACCGATTCCCGGAATTTCATCCAATGCGGATTGAATAACAGATTTTCCGTGTAATTGACGATGGAATGTAATTGCAAATCGATGTACTTCATCTTGAATGCGCTGCAATAAATAAAATTCTTGGCTATTCCTCGCAAGCATAACAGGCTCAGGCGGATCCCCAATAATTAAATGTGATGTTTTATGTTTTTCATCTTTTACAAGCCCAGCCATTGGAATATATAATCCAAGCTCGTTTTCAAGAACATCACTTGTAGCCGTGAGATGTCCTTTTCCCCCATCGATAATTATTAAATCTGGCAAAGGTGAATTTTCCTTTAATGCTCTCGTATAACGGCGTCTCACAACTTCCCTCATAGACTCGTAATCATCTGGCCCTTGGACCGTTTTAATTTTATATTTCCGATATTCTTTCTTCGCTGGTTTCCCATCGATAAAAGCAATCATTGCTGAAACAGGATTTGTTCCTTGAATATTTGAATTATCAAACGCTTCAATACGATATGGTGTTTCAATCCCTAGTTGCTTCCCTAGATTATCAACAGCTTTAATCGTCCGTTCTTCATCACGTTCAATTAAGTGGAATTTCTCTTCTAGTGCAATTTTTGCATTTTTATTTGCTAATTCCACAAGATCTTTTTTCTTCCCACGCTTCGGCTGTGTCGCTTCAACTTCTAAAAAGCGCTCTACTAATTCTGAATCTATACTTCCTGGAACAACAATTTCCTTCGGCTTGAAATGACTACTGTTTTCATAAAATTGACCGATAAAAGTTAAAAATCCCTCTTCTGGTTCATCATAAATCGGGAACATAGAAACATCACGTTCAATTAGCTTTCCTTTTCGAACGAAGAAAACTTGAACACACATCCACCCTTTATCAACTGCATATCCAAACACATCACGATCCACTAAATCACTCATAATCATCTTTTGCTTTTCCATAATTGCATCAATATGAGCAATTTGATCTCGCAACTCTTTCGCCCGTTCAAATTCTAGTTTCTCTGAAGCCTCATACATCTTCGTTTCTAATTCTGAACGAATTTCTTTATGCCCACCGTTTAAGAATTTAATAATTTCATCAACAATTTCTTTGTTTTGCTCATCCGTTACTTCTTTCACACAGGGTGCTAAACATTGACCCATATGATAATACAAGCAAACTTTATCTGGCATATTTGAACATTTACGAAGTGGATACATACGATCTAATAATTTCTTTGTTTCATGTGCCGATTGCGCATTTGGATAAGGCCCAAAGTACTTTCCTTTATCCTTTTTTACATTTCGCGTAATGAGTAAGCGCGGCTGTTTTTCAGCTGTAATTTTAATGAAAGGATATGTTTTATCATCTTTTAATTGAATATTATATTTTGGATCATATTTTTTTATTAAATTTAACTCTAAAATAAGAGCCTCCAAATTTGAGGAAGTCACAATATATTCAAAATCAACAATTTCTCCAACAAGCCGAAGTGTTTTCCCATCATGTGAACCAGTAAAGTACGAGCGCACACGATTTTTGAGTACCTTTGCTTTTCCGACATATATAACCGTTCCCTGCTTATCCTTCATTAAATAACAACCAGGTTGATCGGGCAAAATTGCTAACTTCTCTTTTAAATGCTCGTGCACTCGTCTCCCTCCATTTCTACATGCTTATCATTTTTATTTTCACATAAAAACATACTATACCAAAACACCCAACATACGTTCTTTTATTGTAACGGAAAGGTTGTAAAAAAGAAAATAAAAAAAGCTACCAAATGGCAGCTTCTTTATTTTAGAAGTGTTTAGAAACTAATTCTACTAATGCTTCTTTCGGTTTGTAACCTAACGCTTGATCAACCACTTTACCGTCTTTTAATACGAAAAGAGCTGGAATGCTCATTACTTCGAATTGACGAGCAGTTTCTTGGTTTTCATCAACGTCCACTTTTACTACTTTTACTTTCTCGCCTAACTCTGAATCGATTTCCTCTAATACAGGAGCGATCATTTTACAAGGTCCGCACCAAGGCGCCCAGAAATCTAATAATACAACACCTTCGCTAGTTTCAGCTGCGAAGCTTTGGTCATTTGCATTTACAATTGCCATTTTATTTCCTCCTTCAAGTATATTCTACCAAGAGTATATCATTAACTTTTATACGTGGCGAATATTATGTATCGTTATGTATTGTAACAAAAAAATGTTCCTTTATACTATATAAAAATATGGATGAAATACTAAAAAGATGAGAGACAGGGATCTCTCACCTTTTTCTATATATAGGGGTACTTCACTTGGAACTCAAGGGTACTCAAATCATGAATGTACTTTTAATTTTTTAAACTCTTCTGTTAAAAGAGGTAATACTTCAAATAGATCACCGACAATACCGTAGTCAGCTACTTTGAAGATACTTGCTTCTGGATCTTTGTTAATCGCAACGATTATTTTTGAGTTAGACATACCAGCTAAATGCTGAATCGCACCAGAAATTCCGCATGCAATGTATAAGTCTGGTGTAACAACTTTACCTGTTTGACCAATTTGTAATGAGTAATCACAATACTCAGCGTCACAAGCACCACGAGATGCTCCAACAGCGCCGCCTAGTACGTCAGCTAACTCTTTCAATGGTTTAAATCCTTCTTCACTCTTCACACCGCGTCCGCCAGCGATAATAACTTTCGCTTCAGAAAGATCAACACCTTCTGCCGTTTTACGGACAACGTCTTGAATGATTGTACGTAAGTCTTTCACATCAACTGTAATAGAAGACGCTTCACCTGTGCGAGATTCATCTTTTTCAAGAGTTGCGATATTATTTGGACGCACTGTCGCAAATAATATACCATCTGTTACAATCTTCTTCTCGAATGCTTTACCAGAGTAAATTGGACGAGTGAAGATAACATTTCCACCTTCAACTTCTAAAGCCGTCACGTCAGAAACCAAACCTGCTTCTAATTTCGCTGCTAATTTTGGTGATAAATCTTTACCAAGTGCTGTATGTCCAAATACAATACCTTCTGGCTTTTCTTCGGCATATACAGCTAAAAACGCTTGTGCATAACCATCAGATGTATATGATTTCAATTTATCATTTTCAACTGTCACAACGCGATCTGCACCGTAATGAATCAATTCATTTGCAAAAGAGGCAACGCTGTCTCCAACTAGAAGACCTATCACTTCACCGCCTTCTGCAATTGTTTTTGCTGCTGCTACCGCTTCAAACGAAACGTTACGTAGCGATCCATCACGAACTTCACCCATTACTAATACTTTACGAGCCATAGATTTTCCCTCCTGCATATATAATTTCGTATTTTATTAGATTACTTTCGCTTCTGTGTGGAGCAACGATACAAGTTCTTTTACTTGATCTTGCAGCTCGCCTTGTAACACTTTTCCTGCATCTTTCTTAGGAGGCAAATAGATTTCGATTGTTTTTGTTTTTGCTTCCACATCATCTTCTTCTAAATCTAAATCATCTAATTCTACTGCTTCTAGTGGCTTTTTCTTCGCTTTCATAATACCTGGAAGCGATGGATAACGAGGTTCATTTAAACCTTGTTGCGCTGTTACTAGAAGAGGTAATGATGTTTCAATTACTTCTGTATCCCCTTCAACATCACGCTCAATCTTCACATTTGTACCATCAATTTCAAGCTTCGTAATCGTCGTTACGTATGGGATATTTAACGCTTCAGCTACTCGTGGACCAACTTGTCCAGATGCACCGTCAATCGCAACGTTCCCGCCTAAAATTAAATCTATTTCTTTATCTTTTAAATATTCAGCAAGCACTTTTGCTGTTGTAAATTGGTCACCATTCTCAACATCATCTTCAATGTTAATTAGTACCGCTTTATCACAGCCCATCGCTAATGCTGTGCGAAGTTCTTTTTCACTATCCTCGCCACCAACTGTTATAACGGTAACTTCTCCACCTTGTGCATCTCTTACTTGAATTGCTTCTTCAATCGCATATTCATCGTAAGGGTTGATGATGAATTCCGCTTCGCCATCGTAAATTGCACCGTTTTTAATTACGATTTTTTCTTCTGTATCAAATGTTCGTTTCATGAGTACGTAGATGTTCATTTCATTTACCCCCTTATTTTTCAGAAAGATTCTATCAATTTTAAAATTCTGTTAATTTTTATTAAAAAAATAATTGGACTACCTACCACTAAATGAAGGCTTACGTTTTTCTAAAAACGCTGCTACACCTTCTCTTCCATCTTCACTCGTAAATACTTCACCAAAAATCTGTGATTCACGCTGTACACCTTCATAATAATGAGACGATTTTGTCGTTTGTAATAACTCTAGCACAGCACGAGTTGTTGCTGGGCTTTTTCCAGCAATCTGTTTTGCAATTTTAAGTGTATCTTCTAAAATGGATTCTTCAGAAAACACTCCGTTAACAAGTCCCCATTGTAATGCTTCTGCACCAGTAATTGGTGTACTTGTTAACATCATTTCACAAGCTTTCGCTTTACCAACATAACGTGGTAAGCGCTGTGTACCTGCAAAACCAGGGATTAATCCAAGTGTTAATTCAGGTAAACCAAGCTTTGTACTTTCAGTTACAAAGCGCATGTGGCAAGACATAGCAAACTCAAGGCCACCGCCAAGTGCCGCTCCATGAATTGCCGCAATAACTGGTTTTGAGCATTTTTCAACACGCTCAAACGTAACTTGTCCAAGCTGTGCTAACTCTGTTGCTTGCTTCGCTTCAGTAACAGATGTAAATTCTTTAATATCTGCTCCCGCTGAGAAAAAGCGCCCTTCACCATGTAGAACAACAACACGAATGTTATCATCCTTTTCCACTTGATCGATTAATTCAGTAACGTCATGCATAACTTGTGAAGACATCGCATTAGCTGGCGCATGATTTAACGTCGCCACCGCAATATGATCTTCAACTCTTACAGATAGGAATTTCAACATGATCCCTCCCATTATTGACGATAACCACAAGCTGCAATAAGTAGCCCATGTACCGTTTTTGAAAGTGCGACCAGATCATACTTATGATCGCTCATTACCCAATTGGTCACAACTTCATCTACTGTTCCAAAGATCATTTGTCTTGCCACGCGAACATTTAAATCCGCCTGAAATTCACCTTGCTTTATACCTGTCTCTAAAATCTCATCCATAACTTGTAAGTAGCCTTTTAATACTTCATTTATTTTAAGGCGCAAGTCTTGATTGGACTGCCTTAGCTCTAATTGCGTAACGATAGCAAGAGGATCATTTTGTGACAACAGCAAGAAGTGCGTTTCTACCAACATGAATAACTTCGCTACAGCGCTTTCAATTCCTGCTATTTTTTGACGAATTGTTTCAACAAATTCTCCCATCTTCTCTTGGAATAAGGATATTAATATATCTTCTTTATTTTTAAAATATAAATAAATCGTGCCATCAGCTACCCCAGCTTGCTTTGCAATTTTAGAAACTTGCGCTTGATGGTATCCATTCTCCGCAATCACAATGACTGCTGCATCAATAATTTGATTGTATTTCGGTCTATTTTTCTTCACTTTACTGTCCCCTTCAAGAAGATGACTGAATGAATAGTCATTCATATTCTTATAATACTGACTATTTAGAAAAGTGTCAATCCTATTTTTTCAAAAAGAAAGGGCCTTAGCCCGTTTGCTCATCCTCGTTCTTTCTCTTCTCTTCATCTATTAGGACACGGCGTAAAATTTTTCCGACCGTCGTCTTCGGCAACTCACTTCTAAACTCATATACCTTCGGGACTTTATACGCTGCTAAATATTTACGTGCAAACTGATCTAATTCTTCTTCAGAACACTCAGCGCCTTCTTTCAAAACAACAAATGCTTTTACAGTTTCTCCTCGATACGGATCAGGGACACCAATTGTTACCACTTCTTGCACCTTTTCGTTTTCATATAACACCTCTTCTACTTCACGAGGATATACGTTAAAACCGCTAGCAACGATCATATCTTTCTTACGATCTTTCACATAGAAAAAGCCGTCTTCATCCATGTATCCTACATCACCTGTATGGAGCCAGCCATCTTGCAGTACAGCTGCCGTTTCTTCTGGCTTATTCCAATACCCTTTCATAATTTGTGGGCCCTTTACAACAATTTCACCAATTTCCCCTGGAGGTAATGCCTCTCCTGTTTCAAGTGACATGATAATTGCCTCTGTATCTGGCCACGGTACCCCAATACTTCCCGGCACTCGTTTTTCCCACAAAAAATTCCCATGTGTAACTGGTGATGACTCAGTTAATCCATAACCTTCTACTAATTTACCACCTGTAACTCTCTCAAACTCCTCCTGTACTTCTACAGGAAGCGGTGCAGAACCACTAATACAAGCCTGAATTGAAGAAATATCATATTCTTTTAAAAGAGGACTATTTAATAGAGCAATATAAATGGTTGGTGCTCCTGGAAATAGTGTGACTTTATGTTTCTTAATTGCTTCAAAAACCATTTTCATATCAAACTTCGGAATAAGCACCATTTTATATCCTTGCATAATACTTAAATTCATTACAGCTGTCATCCCGTACACATGAAAAAACGGAAGGACACCAAGGATTACTTCTTCCCCTTCTTTACAATTATATAACCAATGTGCTCCCATTAAAGTGTTCGAAACGAGGTTTTTATGCGTCAACATAACCCCTTTTGGAAATCCTGTCGTTCCCCCTGTATACTGCAAAAGAGCTAGATCATTTGCAGGATCACATGGAACTTCAACATCAGCATTACTTTCCCTTTCTACTGATTTCCATAGATGAATCGTTTCGCTTTCCGATACATTCACAACAAGATTTGCCTGCTTTTTTTGCACAAATGGATAAAGTAAGTTTTTAGGAAATGGTAAAAAATCTGCAATACGGGTTACGATAATGTGCTCAAGCTTTGTAGCAGTTTGAACATTAGTAACTCTCGGAAACACTAGATCAAGGCAAAGAATGACTTTTGCTCCTGAGTCATGAAGTTGGTACTCAAGCTCTCTTTCTGTATAAAGAGGATTCGTTTGTACAACAATACCACCCGCAAGCAAAGTACCATAATAACCAATTACAGATTGTGGACAATTTGGTAACATAATCGCAACTCTATCACCTTTTTCAATACCAAGCCTTTGAAGGTAATTCGCAAACTTCTTTACCTTGTCATGGAAATCTGAAAATGTAACATCTTTACCTAAAAAGTGAAGCGCTTTCTTTTCTGGATAACGAGCAGCCATTTTCTCTAAATATCCATGAAGTGGCTGAATATCATAAGAAATTGTTCCTGGAATTTCATCTGGATAGCTCTGCAGCCAAGGTTTTTCCACTCTCATTCCCCCTTCTAATACTTGTGAAAATAAATGAATGTTCATTCATGATGGTTGTTTTCATTATATTATAGTCATAACAGCGTTACAATCATAATATTCTGACTTTTATGTAACTATGCTTTACTTCGTTAACTTCTTAATTATATGTATAAACTCTCTTAATTTTAAAAGAATAAGAGAGTTCACGTTACTTAGCTTAATCTTATAATCGTTAAAACTGCACCAGGTGTAGTCGTTGATAATGTTGCAACAGCTAACAATCCAAACAACTGCAAACTAATTGCACTCCCCGCCGCAAGAGTCGTAATAATTGTTGCACTAAATGAAGTCGTTGCTAAAGCAGGAGAGTTGATAGTCCCAGCAAGCGGTGCACCATTAATTGTAATTCGCGAACTAACTAATAATGAAGCCGTTATATTAATTGTATATGAAATATAATAATTCCCCGCATTTGCGACCGTAAATACTGTGTTCCCCCCAGATACTGTAATTCCAGGTCCTATATTTTGATTATTCGGAAGTGTGACATTTGTCCCACCAAGTAATACTGATATTGCCGTACCCGACGTATTATTCGCAAATGCATACGTCGCAGTTATACTTGTACCTGTTACTCCGGTTGCTCCCGTTTCACCTGTTACTCCGGTTGCTCCTGTTGCCCCTGTTGCTCCTGTTGCTCCTGTTGCTCCGGTTGCTCCCGTTGCTTCCGTTGCTCCCGTTGCCCCTGTTGCTCCTGTTGCTCCTGTTGCTCCTGTTGCTCCCGTTGCCCCCGTTGCCCCTGTTGCTCCTGTTACTCCTGTTGCTCCTGTTGCTCCCGTTGCTCCTGTTGCTCCCGTTGCTCCCGTTGCCCCTGTTGCTCCTGTTGCTCCTGTTGCTCCCGTTGCTCCTGTCGCTCCTGTTGCTCCCGTTATCCC
>NZ_LXLV01000066.1 GCF_001757995.1 Bacillus mycoides
GCTCCCGTTGCTCCTGTTGCTCCCGTTGCTCCCGTTGCCCCTGTTGCTCCTGTTGCTCCTGTTGCTCCCGTTGGGCCTGTCGCTCCTGTTGCTCCCGTTATCCCCGTTGCTCCTGTTGCTCCCGTTATCCCTGTTGCTCCTGTTGCTCCCGTTATTCCTGTCGCTCCTGTTGCTCCCGTTATTCCTGTCGCTCCTGTTGCTCCCGTTATTCCTGTCGCTCCTGTTGCTCCCGTTATTCCTGTCGCTCCCGTTGGACCTGTTGGACCGAGCTTAGGAACTATCCCATCACAACTAAAACAGCACGAATCAACATGTATACCATTTTGATTATTACACCCACAATATCCATTTGTGTTATTGCGCCCAAAAGACATGTTGATCCCTTCCTTCTTGTTCAATATTTTAAATACATTCAACTAATTTAGAAGCATCTATCTAATAAAAAATCGCTTTTCATTTCCCCTATCAACTCTATCCGATCTAAGACAAACCTTTTATAAACAAAGGTTTACTCCTGACATTCTAATAATTATTACATGCAATATTCTCTCCTTTCGCTTGTACTTTCGCCTTCTTCATTAAACGAATTTCCTCTCCTTCAATCTTGATACATTCATGTATTTCAATGCAACATATCAAAATCCGTATAAATCATTATTTTTCGTCGAAATTTTAAAAATATATTGACACTTAAAATATCCTCATAGTATGATTTGTTCGTTGTAATTGATAACGATTTTCAATATCGTACATTGCAAATGAAAAAATTATTTGGGGGCAGAAGATGAAGAAAATTCTCAGTATTTTCATAGTAGTTCTTCTATTCGCTGTTGGATGCGGACAGCAAAAAGAGGAGAAAAAAGAAACAAAGACAGACGATAAAAAGCAAGCTATAACAATTAAACACGCTGAAGGGGAAACGAAGTTAGATAAACCGGCGAAAAAAGTTGTTGTACTTGAGTGGGTATATGCAGAAGACTTATTAGCACTTGGTGTTCAGCCAGTAGGGATGGCAGACATTAAGAATTATAATAAATGGGTAAATACAGAAACAAAACCAAGTAAAGATGTTGTAGATGTAGGAACTCGTCAACAACCAAACTTAGAAGAAATTAGCCGTCTAAAACCAGATTTAATCATTACAGCTTCATTCCGTAGTAAAGCGATTAAAAATGAATTAGAACAAATTGCACCAACAGTTATGTTCGACCCATCAACAAGCAATAACGATCACTTTGCTGAAATGACAGAAACATTTAAACAAATTGCCAAAGCAGTTGGAAAAGAAGATGAAGGTAAAAAAGTATTAGCTGATATGGATAAAACATTTGCTGATGCAAAAGCAAAAATTGACAAAGCAGGCTTAAAAGATAAAAACATCGTAATGACACAAGCATTTACAGCTAAAAACGTACCAACATTCCGTATTTTAACCGACAATTCTACAGCTTTACAGGTTACAAAAAAATTAGGTTTAACAAATACTTTTGAACCAGGTAAATCTGAGGCAGATGGTTTTAAACAAACAACTGTAGAATCATTACAAAGTGTACAAGATTCAAACTTCATTTACATTGTAGCGGATGACGATAACATGTTTGACACTCAACTAAAAGGCAACCCTGCTTGGGAAGAATTAAAGTTCAAAAAAGAAGACAAAATGTATAAATTAAAAGGCGACACTTGGATTTTCGGTGGTCCTGAGTCTGCAAAATCTTTAGCAACACAAGTAGCAGATGTAATGACAGCGAAGAAGTGATTACACGATGAATAGCTTACAACATACACTTCGAGCAAGTCTTGTATTCGGAGGAGGAGCAACTCTCTTGCTCCTCCTTTTCTTTATTCATATCGGGCAAGGACAAGCAAATATTTCCTACAGTATGATTATCGATGCTCTTATCTCACCGAATCAATCGCTAGGGCATCAAACTTTAATCATGCTTCGACTCCCTAGAGCTGTAATTGCCATTTTAGCTGGAGGTGCTCTTGCTGCATCTGGAGTCATTTTGCAAACTTTAACGAAAAATCCTCTTGCTGAAGCAAGTACAATGGGAATTCATTCAGGTGCATATTTCTTTCTAGTAGCGGCTACAATTTTCTTACCGAAAGGTTTGCAAATTAACTCACTTCTTTTCACATTTATCGGTGGTGCAATTACTGCTTTATTTGTATACCGTATTTCTGGTGGAAAAAAGGGAACCCCACTTAGAATGGCACTAGCTGGTATGGTCGTTACATTAATGCTTTCTGCCTTTACCGGAACGATGCAGCTTTTCTATGAAAATGAAACAGCTGGTTTATTTTTATGGGGAGCTGGATCTCTTATTCAAAATAACTGGGATGGCGTTCAATTTACTTTTCCATTTATCGTTATTTCTTTCCTAGTTTTACTATTCATATCTCGTAAGCTCAACATTCTCTTACTAGGTGATGATGTTGCTGTTTCTCTTGGTGAAAAAACAGCAGTAACACGTCTTATCGCCTTCATTGCTGCAATCTTTTTAACAGCAGTAATTGTTACTGTTGTTGGACCGATTGGGTTTGTCGGCTTAGTTGCACCACACTTAATGCGCCTTATTGGTTATCGTCAACACTTTACCCTCCTTCTCTCCTCATTCTTATGGGGAGCAATATTATTACTAGGAGCAGATGTTGTTGGTAGATTAATAGATCCAACTGGTGCAGAATTACCTGTCGGGGCAGTTACAGCAATGATTGGATCACCTTGGCTTATTTATTTAGTGTATCGCATGATGAAATCGAAACAATATATGAATGATAATGGAGCTAATGCAGCTGGAGCTAGTTCTCGCTATTACTCTTATAAAAAGGTAATCATTATATCTATCGTGCTTTGTATTGTGACGATTTCTCTTGGCGTTGCAATCGGTAGCAACTCTTATATCGAAAGCATTACAAATGTCATAACAGGACAATTAACACAATTTGATAAAAATATGATGATGAATCTTCGTTTACCAAGAATGCTCGTTGCCGCTATTGCTGGAGCATGTCTTGCGATAAGCGGACTTGTTTTCCAAGGCATATTACGAAACCCACTTGCCGATCCTTCTATTATTGGTATTTCATCGGGAGCAGGTGTTGGTGCTTTAACCATTATGTATGTCTTCCCTGCACTTCCTGGTTTCTTCCTACCAATTGGTGCATTTATTGGTGGACTACTTGCAGTTGGAATTGTCCTGTTCTTCTCCTGGAAATCAGGATTTAGTCCAACAGCTCTCGCTTTAATAGGAATTGGCATTTCGGCGCTCGGTTCAGCGATTATTCAAATCTTTATCGTTAGGGCGAATTTAAACGTGGCTGCTGCTTTAACATGGTTGTCAGGCAGTACTTATGCAAGAGGATGGAATCACTTAGAAAATATCATTCTATATCCATCACTCATTCTCGTACCCATTATATTTTTCTTAATGAAACAACTCGATGTTCTCGTACTTGGAGACGATTTAGCAACCGGACTCGGGCAGCCTGTAAATAAAACGCGTCTTGCTCTAATTGTGTTAGCGACACTACTTGCATCAGTCAATATTGCTGCTGTCGGTACTATCGCCTTTTTAGGCCTTGTTGCACCGCACTTAGCACGAATCGTTGTTGGCATGAATCATCAAAGACTATTCGTTTGTTCCGCTTTATTTGGAGCAATTCTGCTTTCCGTTGCTGACTTACTCGGACGAACAATTGCATATCCGAAAGAAATACCTTCTGGGCTTGTTGTTGCTGTACTTGGGGCACCTTATTTCTTATGGTTAATGAGGAAGAGCGGGAAGAAGGTTAATTAAAAGGAAGGCTTCTTGTTAGAAGCCTCCTTTTTATATACTAAATAAATTACTCTGATCTCACTAATTTCACAGATTCACTATCTCCCATAAACTCATGATATACAGTTAATGTGTTCTCCTCAAGTTTCAAATCAGCTTTCTGCTTTCTTTCTCCCACTAAAAATACAAGCTCTACAGAAATAATTCCTTTGTTTACACTTAATAATCGGAAATCCCCTATAGTAGTCCCTTTCCCAAAAATATTATGTTCCATAAATTCTCCGCCTGTTTTCTCACTATTAAATTCTATTTCCAAACCAACTGGTCTGTCTGTACTTTCTTGTGACATCCAAGACCCCTCTAGCTTTCCAATATCAGCCTCTTTTTTCTTTTCATTTTTTAATTCTTCCTCTTTTTTCTTTGCTTCTGCTTGTTGAGTTAGTATGTCATCGATTTGCGTATTCAGCTCTTTGGCCCGTTGATTTTCCGAAATAAATTGTTGATTTTGACCAGTATCATTAATAATTTTATTTACTATTACTTTAGCCTCTTCATATTTTTTATCATTCTTTAACTTCTCTGCCTTTTCCAATTGACCTATATATTGACCTTTTAACTCTTTATTCTCCATGAGCAAAGCTTTTTGTTCTTTCGCTTGATTTTGAAGAGTTGTAGAACCATCTTTCATTTTTTCTACTTCTTGAAACAACTCTATTGCTTGTTCTATATTTTCACTCGATTTCTCTTTTATTGCACGTATCATCTTAGTAGTTTGTTCTTGTAATACTTTTGCTTCTTTATCATTCTTTTTCTCTTCCAATGCCAATTCAAATGATGCTTGTGCAGTGTCATATTCTTTACTCGCTAAAGCCAATTTCCCCTGATCCATTGCCTTTTTATAAGTCTCATTGCTACATCCTGCCATTAAAAATAGAATTATGATTCCTAAAGTCAATCTTTTCATAATATCCCCCTTGATGCTGTAAAATCTATACACTAAATTAATATAATTCCATATACACTCAATAATATCATAAAATTTATATATAACTCTTAAATACCATTATTAAAATATAAAGGAAACTATCCATTTCCCCACGAACTTAATCTATGAACATAAATAGGGGGGATAAC
Source organism: Bacillus mycoides (assembly GCF_001757995.1). Taxonomy (GTDB): domain Bacteria; phylum Bacillota; class Bacilli; order Bacillales; family Bacillaceae_G; genus Bacillus_A; species Bacillus_A mycoides_B. The sequence continues at coordinate 4,917 of NZ_LXLV01000066.1, forward strand.
AACAATGTACCAAACAATTGAAGGCTTTTTACAATCATGGAAATACGAGGCTGAGTCTACTCAAAAGATGCTCGATGCATTAACAGATGAATCTTTGTCACAAGAAATTGCGCCTGAACACTGGACGTTAGGAAGAGTTGCTTGGCATATCGTTACTGCAATTCCTGTTATGCTATCTGGAACAGGACTTAAGTTTGAAGGAGAAACGAAAGATTATCCTGTGCCAACTTCAGCAAAAACAATTGCAGATGAATATCGCAAAGTGAATACGGCTTTTATTGAAGCACTGCAAAGCGAATGGACTGATAAAGACTTAGCTACTATTAATGACTTCTTTGGTCGTCCTATGCCGAATTCTATATTTTTAATGACACTCATAAATCATCAAAATCACCACCGCGGACAGATGACTGTTTTAATGCGTCAAGCTGGCTTAACATTCCCTGGCGTATATGGTCCTGCAAAAGAAGAATGGGCTGCAGCTGGAATGGAAGCTCCTAAAATGTAATGACAGAAAAAGACAAGGTGTCCTATCACCTTGTCTTTTTCTGTAACTTGTTTCATGTGAAACTATTTTCTACTAAATGGTATTTTATGAGAAAATACGTTAAAATAAATTCACATTAATTGGAGGGAACTAAATTGAATACAAAAAACAAAAAAATAACAATAAGAACTCTCTTACTAACTTCTATCATTGGAGTTATCGGTGTATCTATTTACTTCACATGTTATGGCACACCCTGGGGAAAACAAACAGCAATTGCTGAATCAAAAGAGTATATTACAAAACACTTTAATCTAGACGCGAAAGTCAAAAATACTTCTTACGATTCTAAGATGGATAGCTACGCAATCGCCTTTGAAACAATTGAAGATGGAGAGTTTACTATCGAATATAAAAGTCCTAATAACTTTAACATTTCTCCAGGAGTTCAAGAGTATTTAAGCAAACATTACAAATTTACGGAGTAGTAACGAAGCATACATATACAAAAAAAGAGTTGGTGTAACACCAACTCTTTTTTACTTATTCTTGTCATACTGTTACATCTTCCCTCTCTATATTTTTAATTCCGTAATATGCAATCACCATACCAATCGCTGCAAATGTGAATTGAAGAGGAAGAAACGTCGCTATAGGAAATATGGGCTGGTTATTAATTGCGATTAATACAACGATAATAGAAGAAACGATTGTAGCTGGCACAGAACGTTTACGCATCCCGAAATATAGAGGGATTAAACTTATTCCCGAAGTTGCAATCGCTAAAGGAACAAGATTTATCCCTTCTTGAATCAATTGATCTACTTTAAATGGATTAGGAAGAATTGAAAAATAACTATCTATCCCAAAGAAAATTCCTACTACTAAAATGTTCGATAAAATAACTGTTATAAATGTTAATGTTGCTGTAATGGCCAACTTACTAACCATCATTTTCTTTCGGTTAATTGGATAAGAAAACATGAGTAATATTGTTTTGTTTTTATATTCATCAATTATTAACTTGGCTATTAGTACGCCACCAAAAATAATAAATGTTGCTCTTACTAATGTGCTAGCCACCAACAAAATTATCTGTGGATCTTTTATTTCAGGATCTCCTTCTATTTGAGCAACGAAACTAACAAAAATTAGTAGTGCCAGTATAATGATATTTGCAATAACTGCTCTCTTCACATACCATCCGAGCTTAAACTTCTTCAGTTCTAGCTTCATAAGACGTAGCATGATAGTCCTCCTTTTATTTAAATTTTAATCGATATAAATTCCTCCTGTTTTACTTAAAATCTTCACATCATTTTTTGCATCACCGATGGTTCCTTCTTTTATCTTTTCTGTATTTTTATCTTTCTTAAGTCCTTTTAAATCTATCATTATGTCAGTCGAATTACTTTTGGCCGTAAGTTTCAATGAAGCTGGGACATCTTTATACCTTACGCCAATGTCGCCTGATTTTGTTTCTACAAATAATGATTTTCCTTCTGTCATATCTTTCAATAATACTTCCCCAGATGTTGAAGTGATGTTCATATTTTCGTTTTTTATATTTTTCACATAATTATCGCCAGTAGTAGAAGTTATATTTACTTCTTGTAATGAACTATCTTTTAACATTAAATCTCCACTTTCGGATGTGAACTCACCCTTATCTGCCGATAGTCCTACAATCATTTCATCTCCAGACTTTCCTTTTGTCACGATACTTTTTACTACTATGTCGCTTATTTTCACATCACCCGATTTATTATTTAATACTATTTTATCTATTTCTTTTTTCGGAATAGATATAGAAATAATATTCTTTTTCCTAAACGTAAAACCATTAAAAAATCTGGTCATCTTTTGTTTTTGCTTAATCACAACTTTATTACCGTCATTTTCTATTTTGACGGGATCTATCTCTTTATCTACTCGTTCACCTTGAGCGGAAATTACCATTTCGTTAGCGTCTGTACTTTTAAATTCAATATCCCAGTTTTCATTATAAACTTCTATTTCTTTTATATTATTTATCTCAAAAGACTTTTCTTTCTTAAAATCTTTCCCCTGAAATGTCTTAAAACCGAAAACCACACTAGCAATTGTAAGAAATAAAATTGCAATTACTATTATTTTTTTCAACATTCATACCCCAGTTCATCGTTGTTTTTAACTTGCTTCACGCCACATCCATCTGGTCAATTTTTCGATACGACAGATAACTAATAAAAATTCCTAATAAACAGAGTACAATTGGGATAAATATAAAATCATACATACTTACTTGACCGTTTCCAGGACCAACGTTACTATTCATCATCATCCCAATTATTACTGCAGAAGTAATCGTTGTCGGTGTCGATTTCTTTCTCATCCCAAAAAATAAAGGAATTAAGCTTATACCAGATATCATAAATGCATTTATAAAAGTAGCTGGAACGGTAGCTATTATTTCACCCATCGTAATAGGTGTTTCAATTAGCCCCATCATTGGGTTCATAAAAAATATGAGCAAACTAATACTAAAAGTAGCAATAATCATGCTCACAAAACAAAAACTAAAAACAATTGTTAATTTTGCCCTCATTAACATTTTCCTTTGCAGTGGGTACATAAATAGTAGTTGCATTGTTTTGTTCTTATATTCATCAATTACTAAACGTGATAAAATGACCGCACTAAAAATAAGAAATGTTATCCTTATAAAAATGTTTGCTAAAGTCATATATTTTGTGAAATCAGTGAGCGCCGCATCTACTTCACTTTTCGCTCCCAACCCCATAAGACTTACCGCAGCAAAAATTACTATAATACAAATGGCTACCCCTTTAAAATAACTAGATAATTGGTGTTTCTTCCATTCCAGTTTCATTAATTTAAACATATAAACCACGCCTCCATTACTAACGTAACTATCTCTATGCTACTAACATTCTAATTCCAGCAGTAACTACGCTTACTATCCCTATCACTAGTAAAATTAACAACCATTTCCGCTCTGGTTTTCTATAATATAAAATCCCACTTATGAACATTACGATCAATCCACTTACTATATTCACTAACAACCCATTAAGCATGAATGCCTTCCCCATCCATTACATTCAAGAAATATTCTTCTAAGGAGCTATGCTTCTTATTAATACTTTCAATTTCTACATCATTCATAATGAGTGCTTTTGAAATTGCTTGCTGCGTCACCGCCACTTCATAAACACGAATCATGTTTCCACTCATTATTTTGTAGTTTTTTATACCGATTTTATCTTCTAAAATATAAGCTGCCCGTTTCACATCAGGAACAGTGATTTCAATGTACTCTGTTTGTTTTCCGTTAATACTCTTCATTGAAACTTCTTTTATTAGTTTTCCATTTTGAATCACACCAATTGTATCCGCCATTTGTTCCATCTCGCCTAAAATATGACTAGAAACTAATAACGTAATGCCATATTCTTTGCAGAGCATTTTAAATAAATCTCTTAATTCTTTAATACCAATTGGATCTAAACCGTTAATTGGTTCATCTAAAATGAGTAGTTCTGGCTTTGTCATGATCGCCCTTGCAATACCAAGTCGTTGCTTCATCCCTAATGAAAAATCTTTTACTTTTTTATTATCTACGCCGTGCAGTTTTACTAAATTTAAAGCATGATCAATTGCGTTCTTATCGTAATACCCCATATATTCACAATGTAATTCTAAGTTTTCCTTCGCCGTTAATTTATCATAAAAGATTGGATATTCGATAATTGTCCCCATACGCTTTAACAATTCATAAGATGTGTCTGTTAACTTCTCACCGAAAATTTCAATATCACCGCTCGTCGGTTTTATTAAATTTGTAATCATTTTCATAATCGTTGTTTTACCTGCACCATTTGGTCCTAAAAAGCCGTATATCTCTCCTTTTTTCACATGCATGTTAACGCTAGAAATAACTTCTTTCCCTTTAAGCACTTTCGTTAACTGATTCGTTTTTAATATATATGTCATGTCACTGTCTCCTTTCGCACTACTTTATATTTCTATAATAGACAACGGAATTCTCTTTTTTCTTACCCGTTCCTTACAAATTCCTTACGCTGAAAAAAAGCTTGTAGAATCTACTTCTCTACAAGCTAAAACTGCATCTTTTTTAATACAACTGTAAAAATCGTTTTTTCATACGGCTTACTAGAAAGATGAATTTCTCCATCCATCGCTTCCACAAGCCTTTTCGTAATCGTTAACCCTAGACCGCTTCCTTGGTACAATCTATTTCTCGAATCTTCAAGTGTGTACATACGCTCAAACACTTTATCAATATGAGATTCATCAATTCCTTTTCCTTTATCCCATACGTCTATATACACACTCGTTTCATCATCTCTTAAAATCATACCGAGTGTCTTTCCATCGTCTCCATATGTAATCGCATTTGATATTAAATTATTCAACACTCTGCCTAATACTTCTACATTTCCAAGTGCATATATATTTCTTTCTGGTATATCGATATGAACATGAAAACCTTTCGTCGTCACTAAATCATAAAAAGATAAAATCTTCTCACGGCAAACTTCATTCATATTTACTTTTGTTATCTCGATTGCCTTGTCACCAGATTCTAATTTTGCCAAATCAAAAAACTTATGAATCAGTTCCATCACTTCCAGCGTTTTTACATGCACCTTTTCAAGTAATATTTGCTGCTCTTCCTCACTTATCGTTTTATCCTTATTTAACATTTCTGTATATCCAAGAATAACTGTTAGTGGTGTTTTTAAATCATGTGAAATGTTTGAAAGCATTTTTCGCATCGAAATTTCCACTTTCGCATGATCTGCATGCGTTTTCTGTTTTGCATCTAATAAATGATTGATTGCCACTAATAACTTTTGCAATTCTGTATCATCCGTCATAATTAATAGCTTCTCACCAGTTTGTTCTTTTACAATTCGATTTAACTTCTCATACGTGTAGCGTAAATTCCTACTACTATTTTTCCTAATTTTATATTGCACGTAAATAACGATAAGCAATATAATAATCACCACTGTTAAAAATACAACCATACTACATCACTTCCAACTTATAGCCGATGCCCCATAATGTTTTAATATATTCTGGATTAGATGGATCACTTTCAATTTTCTCACGTAATCTTCTCATATGAACATTAATAACGTTATCTTCACCGTAATACTCTTCATTCCAAACTAACGTATATATTTGTGCTTTTGTAAATACACGATTTTTATTCTTTACGAACAGTTTTAAAATCTCAAATTCTTTTAAAGTAAGTTTGAGAGGCTTCTTGTTTTTCTCCACAGTAAAATTGATTGGATCAATAGTTAAATCACCAATTTGAATCATTTTTTCTGTTGTTTCTGTAGCCGAATATTTCGTAGATCTCCTAATACCTGCTTTTACACGTGCAGCCAATTCAATCATAGAAAATGGCTTACAAATGTAATCATCCGCTCCAAGTCCTAAACCAACCGCCTTATCAACATCTGTATCTTTCGCTGACATCATTAAAATTGGGACGGCACTTTTTTCTCGAATGATTCGCACAACCTCTAAGCCATCTAACTTTGGCATCATAATATCGAGAATGATCAAATCAAATGAACCTTTAAAAAATGCGGTAACTCCTTCTTCTCCGTCAGATGCGATTGTAACTTGAAAGCCTTCTTTTATTAAATATGTTTCAACCATCTCCTGAATTGAGATATCATCTTCAACTAATAAAATATGATGTGACATATTTCTATCCCCTTTTTTTACAAACATTAACATTTTAATTGTATCGTAACGAATGAATGCTGGAAAGAATTATATGAATTTTTAAACCAACTTCCCTTCCTTCCCTAACAATGATATGATGAAATTCACTACTATTGTTCATAATTAACTTTATATAAAGGAGACTTATCATGTCAGAAAATAAAAAAGTAAGCTTAGCTGATTTAATGCGCGAACAACTTGCGAAGAAAAAGCAAGGAAATGGAAACGGCTCAAATAATGGAAATCAAAGTCAAGAAACGAAAAAATTACAAAACCAACAAACGAAGAAAACAAACAACCAACGTAGACGTACAGGTGTATAAATGAGCGGGCAAAAACGATCTAACATTTCATCAGGTCTTGAAGTTGATATTGTATTAAAACAAGATCAACGTACAGGCAAGCTAACAAGAGGAATTGTAAAAGATATTTTAACTAACTCACCCTCTCATCCGCACGGCATTAAAGTACGATTGCAGGACGGGCAAGTTGGCAGAGTCCAAAATATCATTCAATAAGAAAAGGAGCTCATTTAAACTTGAGCTCCTTTTTTCTTTATTAACCTTTAATTTTCTCGATGAAAACTACTTTTAAATAGTCTCCTTCTTTAAATTGATCAATTGTACGGAAATCTTCTGGTAAAGAATGTTCTTCTAATATTTTATATTTACCGTTCATTTCTTTGAATGCTGTATCGATAAAGCCATTAAACTTTTTCATATCGAATGCGCTACAATTTGTAGAAGCAACGATAATACCGTTATTTTCTGTAATCGCAATTGTTTCTTTTAATAAGTTTTTATAATCTTTCGCCGCACTGAACGTATATTTTTTTGAGCGTGCAAAACTTGGAGGGTCAAGTACAACCATATCAAATTTCATCTTTTTCTTAGCAGCATATTTGAAATATAGAAATACATCTTCTACAATAATATCTTGTGCTTCGTAATCAATTTCATTTACACTGAACTGCTCAATCGTTTTACTTAAACTACGATTGGCAAGGTCAACACTTGTTGTTTTACTTGCTCCGCCAAGCGCTGCAAATACAGAGAAAGCTCCAGTATAAGAGAACATATTTAAAACTGTTCTTCCTTTTGCATATTTATCACGAATTTGTTTTCGAACGTTACGTTGATCTAAAAATACACCAACCATCGCCCCGTCATTTAAATATACAGCAAAATTTACACCGTTTTCTTTTACGATAAGTGGGAACTCACCGCGCTCTCCTGCTACGAAATCATCACCTTCAATGTATTTCCCTTTCGTATCAAAACGCTTTTTCTCATAAATCCCTTTGAAGTTTGCTACTTTTTGAAGTGCTGCTATAATTTCATCTCGGAAAGTATAAATCCCTTCACTATACCAGCTTACTACGTAATAGCCGTCATAATAATCGATGATTAAACCTCCAAGGCCATCACCTTCACCATTCAGGGCACGAAATGCTGTTGTATCATTTGATTTATAAAAATGTTTTCGTTTATGTAAAGCAGATTTGATTTTACTTTCAAAGAAAGATTGATTCACTTGCTCCTTCTCTTTTCTCGTTAAAATCCAACCATACCCTTTATTTTGTTTTCCATAATATCCTTTTCCGATGAATTGGTTCTTCTCATCTACTACTTTGATGATTGTCCCTTCTTCACGTACATCATTTAAATTTTGAATTGCATCTTTTAAAATAAGTGGATATCCACCTTTAATTTCTTTTATAAACTTCGGTTTTATTTTTATAGTTACTTCAGATCGCATGTAATGTCTTCCTTTCCATTTGAATGCTTTCTAACTATAGTAAGCATTTAAAAAACGAGACCGAAAAACAGCCTCGTTTCACTATACCATATTATTGCTTTGCTAGTACAACTAGCTCATCCTCTCGCTTAATCGAAAAAAACTTATATATTTCATCATTACCATTGACAACGATAATGATTTTCATTATCATTTAATATATATGAAACGATGAAAATAATGATAGATTTATAGGAGGAATAAAGAAATGATTATTGTTACAAATACATCTAAAATTACGAAGGGTGACGCACATAAATTAATTGAGCGCTTTAATAAAGTAGGTAAAGTTGAAACGATGCCTGGTTTCTTAGGATTAGAAGTTCTTCTAACTGAAAATACAGTTGATTATGATGAAGTAACGATTAGCACTCGTTGGAATGCTAAAGAAGATTTCCAAGGTTGGACGAAGAGTACGGCCTTTAAAGATGCGCATTCACACCGTGGTGGATTACCAGATTTTATTATCGATAATAAAATCTCATTCTATGATGTTAAAATTGTTCGTATGCCAATTGCTGCGGCTCAATAACTTCGGTTTTAATAATTGGTATAGAAGTATGAGAAGTGATACATCTTCTCTACTTCTATACCTTTTCTTTTTTCAATTTCTTTTCACCAACTTCGCATGCACGACTAGTCTACCAGCCTCTGGATCCAGTGCATAATCACACGTTGAAAGTGTTAAAATTTGATCATCCGCTGTCACTTTTGTATCTGTTTTATAGAGTGACCTATCCTTAATTTTTTCTAGAAAAGATGCATAGTCTTCATCGCTTCCAAAATCTGTTTCAATATAATAGAAATCAGTTGTCGTTGTATATACTGAAAATACTTCTACATCGTATCCTTCAAACAAAGTATCGTAATACAATTTGCGATGAGACATAAAGAAATCTTCTTCTAATATTTTTTTAAGACTCCCAAACATAGAACCGTCTTTCATACGATGTCCGTATAAAATCGTATTTCGATTTTGAGATTTCACATCGTTGCGATGATCCATAAAAATACTGCCTGCCCTCATATCCTCACCTTTATAATTACGATACAAATAGTAATCATTATCTTTCGCTTGAACAATCGGATAATTAATTTGCGTATCATCCATCGTAATCCATCCAACTATTTCTGGATTAATTTTTTGTAAGGCTTGAAATTGTGCACGTACTGCTCCATCTGATGATTTTTCTTCCATCGGACTCCTTTGATAAATATCTTGTGCTTCAGCCATTACTTTGCGATTTTCATAGTAATCCATGAACATCCCGCCTAATTCATACACGGAGTAAAAAAAGATGCCTAAAAAAGCAACTGTAAGTATTCTTTGAAACAAGGAATTTTTTTTCTTTTCTTTCTTGCCGCTCAAATTATCACCTCAAAACGGATTTCCAAAGGGATTTAGCCGTCTATCAAATCCCCATTGGTACCATATACAATCCTGTATCTTCATCGCATTTCACAACGACCTCTACGCCATATATGCTCTTAATCATATCTTCTGTTACAACATCATTTGGCGTACCTTTCATAACTATTTCTCCATCTTTCATAACGATAATATGATCGCTATAACGGATTGCTTGATTAATGTCATGTAATACCATAACAATCGTTAAACCATGTACTTCATTTAACTCTTTCACTAACTCTAATATTTCAAGCTGATAGTAAATATCTAAATACGTCGTTGGTTCGTCTAAAAACAGCATGGGCGTATTTTGCGCTAAAGTCATTGCAATCCAAACACGTTGCCTTTCTCCACCAGATAATGCGTGTATTGGCTTATCACGCTTATCTTGTAGTCTCGTACACGTCAATGCTCTTTCGATTGCTTCGCTATCCTCATCCGTTTGTGTAGAAAAAATATTTTTATATGGCATACGCCCAAAACTCGTCAATTTCTCAACTGTAATATCTGCTGGCGCCTCATTTTGCTGATGAACGACCGCTAGCTTTCTAGCAAACTCTTTCGGCTTATACTGGCTAATAGCTTTCCCATCTAACATTACCTCTCCACTACGGGGATCATGATTTCGCGACATAACACCTAGTAATGTTGATTTCCCACAACCATTTGGACCAATAATTGTTGTAATTTTTCCAACCTCTATTTCACTACTAACAGACTTTAAACGATCCGTTATATTATCATAAGAAAAGGTTACATTTTTAATTTCCATGAACTCGATCACTCTTTCTAAGCAAGAATATTAAGAACGGACCACCGATGACTGCCATAATCGTCGCCGCTGGAATTTCATTAGGTGGTACGATTAGCCTACCAATTGTGTCTGCCGTTAAAATTAATAACGCACCTGCAAGGGCTGAAAATGGAATAAGTACTTTATGATCTGATCCAACCAGTTGCCTTGAAATATGCGGGATAAGTAATCCAACGAAAGCGATAACACCCGCAATTGCAGTTGATACAGCTGCTAAAAGGACAGCAATGGCAGAAATAATAAGGCGTACCCTCGTCACGTGAAGTCCAAGGTTTTTAGCCGTTTTATCTTGTAGAGATAATAAATTACACCATGCCCCTACAAACAATGCAAGAGTGAGACCGATTGATCCATATGTAACAAGTACTTCCACATCGCTCCATGTCTTCATCGTTATATTAGATGTTGTCGTCTGTTTAATACTTTTAATGAAATATCCGCAAATCGTAACGAAAGATTCATTTAAACCAGTAAACATCGCATTTATCGCTATACCGATTAAAATAATTCGTAGCGGACTTAAACCTGATTTCCAAGAAAACGCATAAACGAGATAACAAGCAAACGCACCGCCTAAAAACGCGAATAGTGGTGTCCAGAAAAAGAACTGAGGAAATAGTGTAATGATAACAAGCGTCATAAAACTGGCCCCTGAAGATATCCCGATAACCCCAGCATCCGCAAGTGGATTTTTCATGACTGCTTGGAAAAGCACACCAGAAACAGCAAGCGCCGCTCCAGTGAAAAGTGCAATAATGATGCGCGGGAAACGTAAATCTTTAATGACTTCAACATCTTCATTTGTCCCTGTAAATATACCTTGAAAAAGATCAATGACACCTATTTCTAAACTACCTTTCACAGCGGATACAGTAGTCATAATAACTAGTAATACTGTGACGATGAGGAAACTCCAAATTTTTTTATTCATCTCAATCTTCCTTTATCTATACATGCATCATGGATACATCATTTTCTTTAATTCATCTAAAGCTTCAATAGCTGCTAAATTCCCCGTCGTTCCAAATAAACGCTCTTCTAAATCGTACACTCTATTATTTTTAACTGCGGCAAAATGCTTCCAAATGTCGTTCGTTTTAAATTCCTTATCGAACATTTTCACAACTTCATCTGGCATACCATGCGCTGCACGTAAAATAATATCTGGATCAGCTTTTTTTAAGTACTCTGTATTAGAAGCTAAATATTCTACTTTCTCACCTTGTACTATATTTTTACCACCTAGTTGTTTTACTAAATCCCCAATATAGGAGTGTTCTGTCGCAACTAAATAACTTCCAGGTACTCCAAGTAAAATAAGGACTGTTGGTTCTTTCTTCCCTTTCACTTGTTTTTGAATGTCTGCAACTTTTTTATCGAACTTTGTTACGACTGCTTCAGCCTGTTTCTCACGCCCATATTTTTTACCCAAATCTGTAATTGAATTTTGCATGTTTTTTAAACTCGTTAAATTTAAAAAGTTTGCCTTAATGCCCGATTCATTAAAAACTGGCTTCAACTCATATTCAAGCGTCGTAACAGATAATACTTCTGATGGTTTCATTGATTTTACTTTTTCCATATCAGGACTCATCGGATTCCCAACTTCAGGTAAACCTTTATAGCGCTTTGGCAAAGTTTTAGAACTTGTAGGAATACCTGCTAAATCTACTTCTAATGCATCCATAATTTCAGTCACAGCAACTGTCGTAGCAATAACACGTTCCTCACTATTACTCTTTACCTTTTTCGCCGTTTCTTTTTTTGGTGATGAGCACCCAGCTATACTAAATAAAAGAATGATAGCCATTAATACACTCATGATTTTCTTCACTCTCAATCACCACTCCTTTCAGTACAATATGAAACGAGTCTTGATGCACGGTTTCATGCATCAAGACTCCAAATTTTATAGTCTACCCGCTCTATATTTACGAACTAATAAAGCAAGTGAACCTAGTAGTAGCACCATGTATAAACCGATTTGTGCTGTATCTGCTGTTTTTGAGTTTTTCTCTTTTTTCGTATCGTTCTTCACATTTTCGTTTTGCTTCTTACCGTCTGCATTTCGATTGAAATCAGGATTACCGATTGTTTTTACATTGTCTACTTTCGGTGTAATCACTGGATTTTTCGGATCATTCTTCGGATCGTTTTTCGGATCCTCTTTAATAGTTCCTACTGCACCAATATTATTTGTATCAAATTGAATTTGCACGTCGTAGAAATGATGATAGTTCATTGAATCAATATCTACTTTTACTTTCGCATTTAATTTCGCAAATAAATCATCAACCTCAAATTCTACTACTCTCGTATTTGCATTTTTATCTTCACTCACTACTTTTGCATCAGCAAACGTGCCAGCGTTTTCTGTTTGGAACTTCGTAATCCAAGCACTATCTTTCAGTGTTACCGCAACATATTTTTTGCCATCTTTCACTGTTAATCTTGCTGGATTTACAACGTATTGATTCATCATTGAAATCTCATCCGTTTTATCTTTTAACACTTTAAAAGCAACATCATATTGACCGTCTTTTAAATTTTTCGGATCCACTGTTGTGTGTCCATTTTGATTATTATTTCCGCCTTGGTTGTCGTTTCCACCTTTGTTGTCGTTTCCACCTTGGTTACCTAAAGCTTTAATACTACCTTTATCAAATACAAATTGAATATCGTAGAAATGATGATAATTCATCGCATCAATATCCACTTTCACTTTTGCATTTAACTTTTTCGATAAATCGGCTACTTCTACTTCCACTACTCTTGTATCTTGCTCTTTATTTGTACCTAATACTTTCGCATCGACAAACAAGCCATTCTTTTCAAACTCAAACTTTGTAATCCATGAGCTATTCGTTAATGTGAAGGATACATATTTCTTACCATCCTTCACTTTCAATACTCCTGGACTCTTCGTATATGTGTTCATCATTGAAATTTCGTCTGTTTTATCTTTTAACACTTTAAAACCAATACTGTATTCACCGTCTTTAAGAGCATTGGGATCAATTATTGTGTTATTGTCTTGGTTATTGTTTCCACCTTTGTTGTCGTTTCCGCCTTGGTTATCGTTTCCGCCTTGGTTGTCATTTCCACCTTGGTTATCGTTTCCGCCTTGGTTGTCATTTCCGCCTTGGTTATCGTTTCCGCCTTGGTTATCATTTCCGCCTTGGTTATCGTTTCCGCCTTGGTTATCATTTCCGCCTTGGTTATCTAAAGGCTGAATGCTATCTTTATCAAATGCAAATTGAATGTCATAGAAATGATGATAATTCATTGAATCGATATCTACTTTTACTTTTGCATTTAACTTTTTCGATAAATCGGCTACTTCTACTTCCACTACGCGTGTATCAGCTTTTTTATCTTCACTTAATACATTCGCATCAACAAACGAACCATTTTTCTCAAATTCAAACTTTGTAATCCAAGCACTATTCGTTAACGTAAATGATACATACTTCTTACCATATTTTACTTTTAATACACCTGGATTTTTTGTATATGTGTTCATCATTGAGATTTCGTCTGTTTGATCTTTTAATGTTTTAAAATTGATGCTGTATTCACCATCTTTAATTGTTTCAGCATCTGGTTTCTTATTTCCATCCAGTTGTTCTACTTCCGGCTTTTTATCTTCATCCGGTTGTTTCTCTTCATTTTTAACTTGTTCAAGTTTATCTTGTTCAAATACAAGTTGTACATTATGTGTTTGCTTGTAACCTTGCGATGCCACTTCAATAAATACTTTTGTATTTAGTTTTTTTGATAAGTCAGCTACTTCAAATTCTACTACTCTTGTATCGTTTTCTTTATCTTCACTCACTACTTTTGCATCAACAAATGCACCATCTTTTTCCGTTTGGAAATTTTTAATTAATGAGCTACTTTTTAGCGTTACAATTGCTTTTTTCTTACCATTTTCTACTTTCAATACTCCTGGATTTACCATGTAAGTATTCATCTTAGATTCTTCATCCGTTTGATCTTTTAATACTTTAAATGGAATGCTGTACGCACCATCTTTAATTATTTCAGTATCCGGCTTTTTATCTTCATCCGGTTGTTTCTCTTCATTTTTAATTGTTTCAAGTTTGTCTTGTTCAAATACAAGTTGTACGTCATGCGTTTGTTTATAATTTCTTGATGCCATCTCAATAAATACTTTTGTATTTAGTTTTTTTGATAAATCAGCTACTTCGAACTCTACTACTCTTGTATCGTTTTCTTTATCTTCACTCACTACTTTTGCATCAACAAATGCACCATCTTTTTCCGTTTGGAAATTTTTAATTAATGAGCTACTTTTTAGTGTTACAATCGCTTTTTTCTTACCATTTTCTACTTTCAATACTCCTGGATTTACCATGTAAGTATTCATTTTAGATTCTTCATCTGTTTTATCTTTTAACACTTTAAATGGAATGCTGTACGCACCATCTTTAATTGTGTTAGAATTTGGTTGTTGATCTGAGTCAGGCTTTTGGTCGGGCTTCTGACTTGGATCCGGATTTTCATTTGGATCTGGCTTATTAGCTGGGTCCTCTTTTTCATCTGGTTTTTCTACATGAATTGGTGTAATGCTATTTTGGTCGAATGAAATACGAATATCATAGTAATGATGATAATTAAAAGCATCAATATCAACTTTTACTTTTGCATTTAATATTTTTTCTAAATCTTCTACATCAAATTCTACAACTCTTGTATCATTCTCTTTATCTTCACTAACTACATTTACATCAACGAATTGACTACCTTTTTCTGTTTCAAACTTCGTAATCCATGAACTATGTGTCAACGTAAAGGATACTTTCTTTTTCCCATCCTTCACTTTCAAAGTCCCCGGGCTTACAGAATATTGATTCATCATTGATTCTTCATCTGATGTATCTTTCAAAACTTTGAAACCAATTGAATATTCACCGTCAGCTAAAGTTGTAGCTGCTTGAACTGCAAGTGGTTGTAGCGTTGATACGAATGTAAAAATCGTTAGAAACATTGCAACAACAATTTTAAAATACCTGTTCAATGGAATGACTCTCCTTTTTAAAATTTATTTACTTAACTTCACTTTACGAACTAAGAAAACACCTGAAATTAAAACTAACGCTGCAAATAATCCAATGCGTGCATCATCACCTGTTTTTGGGTTATCTATTTTTTCAGCTTTGCCACTTTCATTTGTTCCTTTATTTGCATCTTTGTTTGTTTCTTTACTCTCTTCTTTCTTTTGCTCTTCTTTTACTTGTCCATCTTTTTTAGTTTGATCATCAGTTTTTGTTACAGCTGCTGCATTGTTATTGCCACCTACAGCTTTTACGTTTGCATCAAATGCAAAACGAATTGTGTAATGATGGTCGTAGTTTGCACTTGGTACAACAACATGAATTTTTACTCCTAACGGTTTAGATAAATCATCAACTTTAAATTCAACCGTTCTTTTATCTGCTGCTTCGTCTTTGCTAATTACTTTTGAATCAACGAAGTTACCATTCTCTGGTGCTTTAAACTCTGTAATCCAAGCACTATGATTCATTGGAACTTGTACTCTCATCTCACCATTTTTCACAATTAACTTAGCTGGTTTTTCAAAATAATCATTTGCCATTGAAGCTGAATCATCTTCCGCCTTTTTGATAACGTAGTTAATATCGTAAGTACCGTCAGCTAATTTTGCTGAAGCTTGTCCAGATGGCATTACGAGAAAAGCTAGCATACATACTAACGTTATAATAAAAGCGGGCATTACTGAAAACTTTCTCATTTTGCTTACTTCCTCCTTGTTTATCTTTCATTTTATTATTTTGAAAATGATAATTATTCTCAATTTATAAGAAAAAAATAATCTCTTCTACCTTTATTTACTTGTCATTACTTTATGTAATATAAGCATCTTTGATTATCATTCTCACTAGAGGTCAAAAAAATAATATCCCTCCATTTTCCCTATAATACGCACTATAAAATACTTCAATCGATTTATTGATTATCATTCTCAATGCAATTCAAAAAAATAAACTACCTATTCTATTGTTCTATCACCTCTTCTTCAAAAAATGATATAGTCATAGAAAACCTCTTCCCTTACTCCCCTCACTTCCCTTCCAATATTTCCACAACTAAGTCAATCTTAGCCTAATGCTAATTTTTTTGTCAACTATATTACGTATAAATTTTTTAATATCTAAATTTTTCTATATGCGGCTTTTTCTACAAAAAAGAGACTTCCTTTCATAGAAAGCCTCTTTTCTCTATTTTTCTACAGCAATTTCCTGCTTTTGAAACTTAGAAACTATATATCCAATCACTATGCCAATCATACCTGGAACTAACCAGCCAATCCCTACACTGTATAATGGAATTTTATCTAAAATAGGTGCTAATGCTGCAATTTGCAGATTCGCATTGTGCAATCCATCAAAGAAGCTAATTGCGAACGCTCCTATAATACCGCCTACATACATCGCTAATGGAAGACGAACGTAATTTTCAACGAGTGATAATACGATCAGCACGATACCAATTGGATAAATTGCAATTAAAATTGGTAATGCTAATGCATTTAATTGCGTTAACCCAAGATTCGCTACCATAAATGCTAATACACAGAAAATGAAAATGACTTTTTGATAAGAAAGCTTTGGTAATAACGAAGAGAAATATTCTCCACAAGCGGCAACAATACCTACAGAAGTTGTTAAACACGCTGCTGTAATTGCGATACCTAGTAATAATGTTCCGTAGCTACCAAATAAATGATTCACAACGTTTGTTAAAATAATTCCTCCGTTTGCTCCCATTCCAAGTGAAACACTAGAAGCTCCAAGGTAAGCAAGTGCTAAGTAAACTAATAGTAAACCAAGTGCTGCAATAAACCCTGCAAAGATTGTTACTTTTGCAATGCTATTTTTATTTGTAATACCTTTTGCTTTTAAAGCATTAATTACAACATTTCCGAAAACCAGTGCTGCAAGTCCATCTAAAGTTAAATATCCATCAATAAAACCTTTAAAGAGCGGGGCACTATAAGCTTCTGTCGGTGCACCAAACTCTCCAATTGGTGTCATAATTGCTTTCGCTACAATAATTGCAATGACCGCTAATAAAATTGGTGTTAACACTTTACCGATGCGTCCCACTAATTTCGACGGGTTTAAAGATAAATAGAAAGTTACCGCAAAGAAAATAAATGTAAAAATAACAAGTGGATATGATTGGCCAGCTACCTCACTTGGTAAAAATGGTGCAATACTCATTTCATAAGCAACTGTTCCTGTACGTGGTACACTTACAAATACACCTAAACATAAATAAATTACTGTGATAAAAACTAGTGCGAATAAAGGATGTACACGGCCTGCTAGTTCATTAATATCTCCTTTTAGAGCTATAACAATTACCCCTAATAAAGGCAGCCCTACCCCTGTTACGATAAAGCCAAATAACGCGATCCATACATCTGTTCCAGCACCTTGTCCTAACGCTGGTGGAAAAATCATATTACCGGCACCGAAAAACAGTGCAAATAACATTAAACTTATTGCGAACATCTCAGAAAACTTTAAAGATGATTTCATTTCTACTAACCTCCTAATTATTTTATTGACAAAATATTCTGAATCAAAATCCGTCACATATCCTCTTTCAAGCATACTTCCCCGTAAAAGAACGCAAAAAACACCCGTCCCTAACAAAGGGACGAGTGCTGAAATCGTGGTTCCACCCTTATTCTAATAAAATGAATTTATACCGAAATAAGCTCATTTTATAGCTCGTGTAAATTGATAACGGTTTTATCCGCCAAGAATTACAATGCATCATGCAGTTCACTCTTGAAGTTTAGAGGTGGTAAGTTTGTCTTTCCGTATTAGGAAGCTCACAGCCTAAGGCTTCCCTCTCTGAGAATCGTCAAAAACAACTCATGTCCTCATCATTACTTTTATAAAATATCTTGTCGAAACTTGTTGTTTTTTATTATATGGGCTATTTTTTAAAAAATCAATAGTTTTATTTTTTCTGACAACAAAAATATAGGGAGAAAACTTTTCTCCCTATAACTGCCCTATTAATATTTCTAATTCCTCAGCTGTAATATCTCGCCATTTTCCTACTTCAAGTTCATTTAACTCTATATTCATAATGCGCTCTCGCTTTAGCTTTGTTACAGTAAACCCGAAAGCACGGCTCATTCTACGAATTTGCCTGTTCATCCCTTGCGTTAAAACAATGCGGAATGTTGATGGATCGACTCTCGTTACTTTACATGGCTTCGTCATTCCATCTTTAATTTTCACTCCACCAGACATCTCATCAATAAACCAATCTGTAAACGGCTTATCAACAGTGACAACATATTCTTTCTCATGCTCATGATCACCGTGCAAAATCTGGTTAGCAATAGAGCCATCATTCGTTAATAAAATAAGTCCTTCCGATGCTTTATCTAATCGCCCAACAGGAAAGATTCGCTCTGGATAATTGATATAATCAATAATATTATCTTCAATATGATCGGCTGCTGTACAAGTAATTCCGACTGGTTTATGGAAGGCAATATACACCTTTTCTTTCTTTTCCTTTGCAATAACCTGTCCATCAATCGTTACAACATCACCATCGCTCACGATTGTACCGTGTGTACATATTTCACCGTTAATTGCGATACGTCCTGCTTTAATGAGGCGATCTGTTTCGCGTCTTGAGCAGGACTTTGCTTCGCTTATGTATTGGTTGATTTTCATAGCTTTTTCCTTTTCATATATATTAAAAGCGTCAATCTATGGCGATGTCATTATGCCACGATTGACGCTCCTTTACTTCGCAAAAACAACTAAATAAATAACCCCAATCACCAAAAATATTCCACAACAAGCTAACAATACTTTTGCAAGTTTGTCCATAAACATATAATGGTTTCCCCTTTGTTTCGTTGTTTGCTATTTTAATTCGACAACTGTTACGCCTAGGCCTCCCTCGCCCATGTCACCGTAGCGGTAGTTTTTCACGCCGCGATGTTTTTTCAAGTAATCTTGTACACCTTGGCGAAGCGCTCCTGTTCCTTTACCGTGAATAATTGATACACGAGGATAGCTTGCAAGCTGTGCATCGTCTAAATATTTTTCAACGCGCATCATTGCATCTTCATAACGTTCACCGCGAAGGTCTAGCTCTAACGACACGTGATAATCTCTACCCTTCACACTTGCGACTGCTTTTTTCTCAGTTTGCTTCGGTGTATTAATGTATTCCATATTGGATTCTTTCACTTTCATCTTCAGAATACCAATTTGTACGCTCCACTCTGTATCACTTACTTTTTCAAGCAATTGACCTTTTTGACCGAACGTTAATACTTTTACTTCATCACCTGCACGTAATTGTTGTTTTGGCGCTGTGTTTTTCACGTTCACTTTTTGTTTCTTCACAAGCTCTGGCGCTGCGCCTTCTAGACGGCTCTTCGCTTCAATAAGCTCGTGATCTTTCACGTTTACAAGCTGCGCTTTACGCAATTGACGAAGTTCGTGAATAATGCCTTCTGCTTCTTTCTTCGCAGCTTCGACTTTTTCTTCCCCTTCTTTTTGCGCTTTTAATAATTTTTCATCACGCTCTTCGTTAAATTCAATAATTTGACGCTGTAATTCGCGATGAAGTTTTTCAGATTGCTTACGAAGCGCTTCTGCTTCGTTCCAGTCACGCTCTGCGTTCTTTTGACTTTCTTCTAACTTCGCAATCATATTTTCAATTTTATTTGTATCTGTACTAATATGGTTACGTGCTTGATCAATAACTCGATCAGATAATCCAAGACGCTTCGAAATTTCAAAGGCGTTACTACGTCCTGGTACACCGATTAATAATTTGTACGTTGGGCTTAATGTATTCACATCGAACTCAACGCTCGCATTAATAACTTGCTCACGATTGTATCCATATGCTTTTAATTCTGGGTAATGCGTCGTTGCAACAACGCGTGCACCACGGTTACATACTTCATCTAAAATTGAAATTGCTAATGCAGCCCCTTCTTGCGGGTCTGTTCCAGCACCTAATTCATCAAATAAAACTAAGCTTTCAAAATCAGCTTTTTCTAAAATATCTACAATGTTCACCATATGGGAGGAGAACGTACTTAAACTTTGTTCAATCGATTGCTCATCACCGATATCAGCAAAGATATTTTTAAATATACAAATCTCTGATTCGTCCATTACTGGAATGTGAAGACCAGATTGTGCCATTAGTACACAAATACCAACTGTTTTCAACGTAACTGTTTTACCACCTGTATTCGGTCCTGTAATAACAATTGTTGTAAAGTCTTTACCAAGCATAATGTTATTTGGCACGATAATTTCCGGATCGATAAGCGGATGGCGTGCTTGTTTTAAATCCATGTAGCGTTCATTATTTACGATTGGCTTCGTCGCTTTAATTCGCTTCGCATAAAGAGCTTTTGCAAAAATAAAATCAAGATTTGCAACTACTTCTACGTTTGATAGAACGATATCAGCTTCCACTGCTACTTCTTCCGTTAACATCATTAAAATGCGTTCTACTTCTTGTTTTTCTTTCACACGTGCTTCTTGAAGCGCATTATTTAATTCTACGATTACTTGCGGTTCTATAAATAACGTTTGTCCAGAAGCAGATTGATCGTGAACAATACCACCATATACGCCGCGGTATTCTTGTTTTACCGGGATTACGTAGCGTTCGTTACGAATCGTTACAATTGCGTCTGATAACATTTTTTGCGCGTTTGAAGAACGCGTCATGTTTTCTAATTTCTCACGAATACGGCTTTCCGCAGTACGAATTTGGTTACGAATACCACGCAATTTGTCACTTGCGCTATCGACTACTTCACCACCGTCACCGATACAGTTTGTAATTTTCTTTTCTAAATCATATAAAGATACAATTTGCGCGACATGTGTTCCTAAAATTGGAAGTTCAACACCATTATCAATCATATCGTCAATGAAGCGTTTCATTTGGCGACTACCATACATCGTACTTGCGATTTCAATTAATTCATGAGGACTTAACATACTTCCAATTTTCGCACGCTTAATATTTGAACGAATATCAGAAATCCCTCCAAGTGGTACATGTCCTTTTAAACGGATAACTTTCGCTGCCTCATCCGTTGTTTCTTGCAGTTCCACAATTTCTTCAAAATCTGTGCTTGGCACTAAATTCTTCACTTTATCACGACCAAGTGAAGATGCTGTATGTTCAAGTAATTGTTCTTTTACTTTATTGTACTCTAATACACGCAACGTTCTTTCTAACATGTTGCTGGTCCCCCTTGTGTTACTTATTACGTTTAATATAGTCTAATAAACGTTCAATATCCCATGTGTTAATCACGTTATCTTTTTGAATCCAACCTTTACGTGCTGCCGCTACACCTGTTTCCATATCTTCTAACATTTCAAGTGTATGAGCATCCGTATTAATCGCTACTTTTACACCAGCATCTTGTGCTTGTTTTAATAATTTCGCGCTTAAATCTAAACGGTTTGGATTTGCATTTAATTCTAAGACTGTATTTGTTTCTTTTGCGAGCTGGATTAATAAATCTGTATCTACATCGTAACCCTCGCGGCGCCCAAGAAGACGTCCTGTCGGATGAGCAATCATCGTGACATGCTTATTCTCAAGTGCAGTGCGAAGACGTTTCATAATCGTTTCACGGTCTTGTGAGAAGCTAGAATGAATCGCTCCAATAACATAATCTAGTTCTGCTAATACTTCATCGTCAAAATCAAGTGTCGCATCTGGTAAAATGTCCATTTCGATTCCGCGCAAAATTGTAATGTCTGGATACTTTTCATTCATACGTTCAATTTCTTTCGCTTGTTCACGAAGACGCTCTTTCGTTAAACCGTTCGCTACTTTCAAGTATTGCGAGTGATCAGTAATTGCCATAAATTTATATCCACGAGCACGACATGCTTGTACCATTTCCTCAATTGAAAAAGCACCGTCACTCCACGTTGTATGCATATGTAAATCACCTTGTATATGAGAGAACTGAATTAAGTTCGGATACTCTTTAATTAATTCAATTTCTTTTCCATCTTCACGCACTTCTGGTGGGATGAATGGAAGACCGAAATGAGCGAAGAACTCCTCTTCCGTTTCAAATGTTTTCACTTCACCTGTTTCTAAGTTTTCTACACCGTATTCACTAATTTTCTCGCCTCTATCTTTCGCGATTTGGCGCATTTTTACGTTATGGTCTTTTGATCCTGTGAAATGGTGAAGAGTTGTAATAAATTCTTCTGGTTTTACTAAGCGGAAGTCAATTGAAATATCATATTCATATTGAAGACGAACAGATACTTTTGTATCTCCACTTGCAATCACTTCAATCATATTATCAAATTGTAGTAAATGTTCACGTACTACTGCTGGCTCTGTCGTTGCAATGATGAAATCTAAGTCTTTCACTGTCTCACGAACACGGCGTAAACTACCAGCGCGTGAGAAACGAATTATTTCAGCAACATTCGACAATTTCTCCTCTATTTCCCCGGCAATAGGCAATACCATCGCAATTGGTAACCTCTCTGGACGAGAGCCTACTTGATCAATTGCTTCTAATATTTTCTCTTCTGTTTTCTTACCGAATCCCGCTAAAGCTTGTACTTTATTTTCTTCACAAACAGCTTTTAACGTTTCCATATCAACAACACCAAGTTCTTTGTATAACTTGGCCACCTTCTTACCACCAAGGCCTGGTAGTTTTAATAGTGGTAATAAACTGCTTGGTACTTCTTTTTCAAGTTCTTGTAGTACTTCAGATGTTCCCGATTCTATATATTCTTGAATAACTGCTGCCGTTCCTTTTCCGATACCTGGAATCTTTGTGAAATCTTCAATTTCAGAAAGACTACGGTCATCACTTTCTAGTGCTGCCGCCGCTTTACGGAATGCAGATATTTTAAATGGATTCGCGCCCTTCAGTTCCATAAACAGGCCGATTGTCTCTAGTAATTTGATAACTTGTTTTTTATTCACTTTCATCATTGCCCCGCCTTTCTTTCATAGAAAAAAACTTCTCTTTCCGAAAAAAGAGAAGTTACACTCTGCTACCTGTCTGCCATAGTTCCTTCACCTTTTCAGAAAGAATCGGTGTATCGTCTACAATTATTTTGCTAATTGATGATTTTTGTAATGGTGTTTGTATTTGTTCAATTGGAAGAATTGATCCAACAATAATTAAGACAAACAGAATGATATACACTTCTAAAAAGCCAAGAAGTGCCCCAGCAACCGCATTGACTTGCTTTAAAACTGGGATTTCTGCAAACATATTCAGTAAATTACCAAGTAGTGAAAGTGCGATTTTTGTAATAATAAATAATACAATAAACGCAATTGCTTGATAGAAGACACCCTCAATATTATTCGCATCTATCCATTCGGGAACAGAAACATTCTTATCAAATGGATACGGAATAATTTTCGCAAGTGCTGGCGCTAAATCTTTACAGTACCAGTATGCAACGAGGTATGCGATAATAAAGCTTGTTAACTTTACAAGTTGCAAAATAAATCCTCTGCGTAAACCGAGGAAGAATCCCATAACAAGCAGTAAAATGATAATAATATCAATCATGCTATTCAATTCCTTTTTGTGTCATACTTTCTTTCAATTTCTCATGTTCTTCTTTTAATTTTATGTAATCGTGTATGACGTTTACCGCCGTCAATACCGCTAGTCTACTCGTATCAAGCGAAGGATTCTTGGCATTGAGTTCGCGCATTTTATCATCCACAATCGCTGCTACCATGCGGATATGACTTGTACTTTCATCGCCAACAACTGAATATTGTTGACCATATATTTCTACATTAATTCGACTTTTATTTCCCTTTTGTTGTGACAACTCACCGGCCTCCAATCACGTACAGAATCCTAAAGTTTATCATACCATGAACCATCATAATATGGAAACAGAAAGAACAATCCGATATGATAAAAATAACAATATTAAAAAAGGAGCGACCATTTTGTCAAATTCTATCGTAATACAAACAAGTTCTAGTGCAATTGAAGACATGAAACAACAGTATAAACAAGCTCTTAGCCCGAAAATTCCGCAAGGCGGTGTCTTCATGGCAAAGGTGCCATCTTGCACGATTACAGCGTATAAATCTGGAAAAGTAATGTTCCAAGGAGGACGTGCTGAAGCTGAAGCTGCTCGTTGGCAAACTGTCTCTCAAACACCGAAATCAGCTGTGAAAAAATCGGTTGATTCACATCGTTATGCGCCGCCCGCTTCCATCGGTACAATGTCTATTCTAGGATCAGACGAAGTAGGTACTGGTGATTACTTCGGACCAATGACAGTAGTTGCTGTATATGTGGATGCGAAGCAAATTCCACTTTTAAAAGAACTTGGTGTAAAAGACTCCAAAAACTTAAACGATGCTCAAATTGCTGAGATTGCAAAACAACTCCTTCACGTTGTTCCTTACAGCTCCCTCGTTCTTCACAATGAAAAATATAATGAGCTATTTGACAAAGGAAACAACCAAGGTAAACTGAAAGCTTTACTGCATAATAAAGCAATTACAAACTTATTGGCAAAAATTGCACCTACAAAACCAGAAGGCATCTTAATCGACCAATTTACACAGCCTGATACATACTATAAATATTTAGCGAAACAAAAACAGGTACAGCGTGAAAATGTGTATTTCGCTACGAAAGGCGAAAGCGTCCATTTAGCAGTAGCCGCCGCTTCCATTTTGGCTCGTTACTCATTCGTAAAACAATTTGACGAACTAAGCAAAAAAGCTGGTATGCCACTTCCAAAAGGTGCAGGTAAACAAGTTGATATCGCCGCTGCTAAATTAATTCAGAAAGTCGGAAAAGAAAGATTACCTGAGTTTGTGAAACTGCATTTTGCTAATACAGAAAAGGCATTTCGCTTACTAAAATAGTATCGACAAAAACAGGAGCCTACAAACTCCTGTTTTTTTGTTTTACTTTAGTCCAATCTACTATCTTCTGCATATTTTTGTTATATTTTAAATATACAGTTTTTTCTAACTACAAGGAGGTGTCCCATTGCTACTTCTACAAATGATTCTAAATATTTTACTAGGCGATCCACACGAAAGACAGTTCAAAATTAGAGAAAACATTCAGTTACTAAGTGAACAACGAGAATTCAACGATTTAATAGAACGCTACGGTCGATCTTTCTTATTAAACTTTCGGATTCGAAAGTTTATCGGGAAACACACGATGCCCACTTGTTAATACATAATCCAGTCAAGCTACAACACTTCTGTGAGGAACTTGAATTTATGATTAGAAAAAGAGGATTGTTTACATAAGGAGGGACTTCATATGAACTCTGTAAAAGTTAAAAAATTATTATATGTTTTAGTACACCTCGTAGGTCCGCTTTCTTACCTCACTATTTCTACCATTTGGGGTGCTTTTTTCACTTCCAAATCTACATTTGAAAACATATCTGATAATCTTTGTGTGATGGCTATCTATTACGTATTCATGAGCTTACTATGGTTTTTCTATTTAGATCGATTAGACAAAGATGTGGATAAAATTACAAAAGAGATTAATGACAACAAGATGTAATACATATAAAAAGGGGAGAGTCACTACGACTCTCCCCTTTTTATTAGCTTTGTTTCTGCTTCTTATTTGATGAAGGTACTTTATGAGAACCCGTTTCATGCGTAGTTGTTCCTTGTCCTTCCACCTCTGAAGAACCTAGGCTTGATCTAGAATGATCTGTTTTCACTTTTTTACTCATTGCACTCACCCCCAAGATTACTTTTTGCTTAAGGGTAAAAAACTATTCAACATAATAATCTGAACATATACTCGCTACTCTTTTACTCTCGTGTCTGGTTTTCACTAATGTCCCATAGACGCTTTGCTGCATCCTTATCCAAAGCAGCTTCAGACATTTTCCCTACTTGTTTATCGGCATAGTAATAACCACTCTGATCAGTAAATCCAGTTGATTCTGCTAGCCATACTAAAGTTTCAGCACCTTTCTCGGGTGTACGAGAGAAAGGTTTCATTGCTGCCATAGTTAAGCGAGCAACCAGACCATTGTCCTGGTTAAAATTCGTATTCACTAGCCCCGGGTCAAAGCTATAAGCACTAACACCCGTTCCCTCCAACCGCTGTGCCAATTCAGAGGTGAATAAAATGTTAGCCAGTTTTGTTTGCGCATAACGCATTGTAGGACCACCCATGAACTTCTTAACACCGCGATACAGTTGTTCTGCATCTAGATCACCGAAATCAATTCCCTTTTTAGCCATTTTGTGACCGTGAGATGCGGTGGTAATGACACGAGCAGGAGCACTTTCTTTTAAACGCTCCAACAACAAATTAGTGAGTAAGAATGGACCTAAATGGTTTACCGCCCAGGTCATCTCCAAACCGTCCTCCGTAAGCTTCCTTGTTTGAAATAAAGCACCCGCATTATTCACTAATATATCTATTCTCGGACACCTTTCTAAAATATCAGTAGCTACCCGGCGTATAGATTGTTGGGAAGCCATATCAGCCAGAAATAAATCTACCACCACATTCCCATTCGTTACATCCTTAATTTGAGTCATAGCATCATTCGCTTTTGCCTCGTTGCGTGCAATAATTCCTAGCTTGGCACCACGCTCCGCAAATGCCTTAGCTGCCGCTAATCCAATACCACTTGTTGCACCAGTGATTACTATATACTTGTCACGTAATGTCCACTTTGTATGACTTGGAATTTCCCCCATTGTACAAAAACCCCTTCCCTTGCCCATAAATATTTCATTCGTTTTACTATATGTGAGATATGAACGAACCTATGAACAACATTTTTCCAAACAAAAAAAGCGAGAGCAGTTGCTCTCGCTTTTTTTATCTTAAAACTCCGAAGAACCTGGAGTTCTTGGGAATGGAATTACGTCACGGATGTTAGCCATACCAGTGATGTACATTAGGAAGCGCTCAAAACCTAGACCGAATCCAGCGTGTTTTGTACCGCCGTATTTTCTAAGTTCTAAGTACCACCAGTAGTCCTCTTCGTTCATACCTAATTCTTTAATTCTGTCTACTAAAACGTCCATTCTTTCTTCACGTTGGCTACCGCCGATTAATTCGCCGATGCCAGGGACTAGAAGGTCAGTAGCTGCTACTGTTTTACCATCTTCGTTCATACGCATGTAGAATGCTTTAATGTCTTTCGGATAGTCAGTTACGAATACAGGGCGTTTGAAGATTTCTTCTGATAAGTATCTTTCGTGCTCTGTTTGTAAGTCAATACCCCATTCTACTGGGTATTTGAATTCAGCACCTGATTCTTGAAGTACTTTAATTGCTTCTGTATAAGTGATGCGACCGAAGTCAGAGTTAATTACGTTGTTCATGCGCTCTAGAACTGTTTTATCAACAAAGCTGTTGAAGAAGTCCATTTCTTCTGGTGCATGTTCTAATACATATTTCATTGCATATTTCAGCATATCTTCTGTAAGATCCATTACATCGCCTAATTCAGCGAATGCAATCTCAGGCTCAACCATCCAGAACTCCGCTGCGTGACGAGTTGTGTTTGAGTTTTCTGCACGGAATGTAGGTCCGAATGTGTACACATCACGGAACGCTAATGCATAAGCTTCAGCATTCAGCTGTCCACTTACTGTTAAGTTTGTTTCTTTGCCGAAGAAGTCTTTTGATTCGTCAACTTGTCCGTCTTCACCTTTAGGTACGTTGTTTAAATCTTGCGTTGTTACGCGGAACATTTCGCCAGCACCTTCTGTATCACTACCAGTGATGATTGGTGTGTGAACATGTACGAATCCACGCTCTTGGAAGAACTGGTGAATCGCAAATGCTGCGATAGAACGTACACGGAACGTTGCAGAGAATGCATTTGTTCTTGGACGTAAGTGAGCGATTGTACGTAAGTATTCAAACGTATGACGCTTCTTTTGAAGTGGGTAATCAGAGTCTGATAAGCCCTCGATATCAATTTTTTCTGCTTTAATTTCAAATGGTTGCTTCGCTCCAGGCGTTGCAATTACTTTACCTTCTACTTTAACTGAAGAGCTAAGTGGAAGTTTTGCAATTTCTTTGAAGTTCTCTAATTCTGTATCGAAAACGATTTGAACGCCCTTGAAGAAGCTACCGTCGTTTAATTCGATGAAACCAAATGCTTTTGAATCACGTAAGTTACGAATCCACCCTGATACTTGTACTGTTTGATCTGCATACTTTTCTGTATCTCTATACAGACTTTTTACTAATGTGTTTTCCATAGTGAAATTCTCCTTTGCTGATATATTTAAATACAAAAAAACCTTTCATCCATAAAGGGACGAAAGGTTAAACTTCGCGGTACCACCCAATTTGTCATAAAGACCAACTTTAACTCGTATGTAATACATACTTCCCGGTTTGTAACAGGCCGGATTCCCGTCTAAGTCTACTCTTGAATACAAGATCCAATTTCGGTTAGCAACTCCAAGGTGTTCTTCATATATACCGCCTCATCAGGCTCTCACCGTCCCTGACTCGCTATGGATTATAGTATATACTACTTTTCCTTATCATCGTCTTTCATTTTGTTAAACTAAAATTAATGTACTACATTCGAGAGAAAGATGCAAGATGCCAGAAAATATATCAGCGATTTTTGCAATATATCGACCGCAACTTCAAATATATCGGCGATTTTTATAATATATCGACCGTAACTTCAAATATATCAGCGATTTTTATAATATATCGACCGTAACTTCAAATATATCAGCGATTTTTATAATATATCGACTTACCGACAACTTTCGAAAATCGCATCATAAAAAAAAATTGCCGGAATTAATCCGGCAATCTTTTATTACTTACGTAACTCCGCACCAAATTTCTCTTCTACCGCTGTTAAGACACGGTTATGTGCTTCGGTTACTTCTTCATCTGTTAACGTACGTTCTGCATCGAAGTAGGTCATAGAGAATGCAAGTGATTTCTTGCCTTCTTCCATTTTTTCACCTTCGTATAAATCAAATAATGTTACGTCTTTCAGAAGTTCTCCACCAGCTTCAGCAATGACTTGCTTCATTTCACCAGCTTTTGTTTCTGTTGTTACTACAACAGCCATATCACGTGTCATAGATGGGAAACGTGGGATTGCTGAGTAGTAAGTTTCTTCCACGTCTGCACCGAATACTTTTGCAAGAGATAGTTCGAATACGAATGTATCTTTCACATCTAATTGTTTTTGCGATTCTGGGTGCAATTGACCGATGAATCCAATTACTTCGCCATCTAATACGATGTCAGCTGTACGGCCTGGGTGCATACCTTCACGTTTTGCTGGTGCATATGCGATTTGGTTTGCAACGCCAAGTACGTCGAATAATCCTTCTAGCACACCTTTCATAACGAAGAAGTCTACTACTTTCTTCTCACCTTGCCATGCATGGTGAAGAGCAAGACCTGTCATAACACCTGCAAGATGTTGTTCTTCTTTCGGAAGTTCTCCTGCTTCTGTCGGTAAGAAGATAGAACCTACTTCGTATAAAGCAGCACTATCGTTTTTACGAGCATTATTGTATGAAACTGCTTCTAACAATTGTGGTACTAAGCTTAAACGAAGTTGACTACGCTCTTCACTCATTGGAAGCGCAAGATTTACAGGAGCTTTTTCGTTCGGCTCTACCATATATTGTTTTGCTTTGTCAGCGCTTGTTAATGAATATGTGATTGCTTCATATAAACCAGCACCTTCTAAGAAGCGACGTACTTTACGACGTTTCGTTTGTGCTGCTGTTAATTTACCACGTGTCATCGTTCCAGAAGGTAATGTAACTGGAATGTGATCATACCCATACAGACGACCCACTTCTTCTACTAAGTCTTCTGAAATTGTAATATCAGGACGACGTGCTGGTACATTTACATGGAATGTCCCTTCTACTTCTGTGAATGGGAATTTCAAGTTTGTGAACATTGTACCCATTTCACTCGCAGAAATATCTGTACCTAATACACGGTTTACTTTTTCAGCAGTAACAGATACTGTACGTTCTTGTACTTGTAAGTTATCAGCTTCTACTACACCTTCAAGTGCTTCACCACCAGCATATTTCGCCATTAAAGCAGCCGCATGTTGAATTGCTTCAAATGTACGTGTTGGATCAATTCCTTTTTCGAAACGTGCACTTGATTCACTACGAAGACCTAAGTCTTTTGATGTACGGCGTACTGTTTGACCTGCAAAGTATGCAGACTCGATTAAAACGTTTACCGTCTCATTTGTAACTTCAGAATCAGCTCCGCCCATTACACCAGCAACAGCTAAAGCTTTTGTACCGTTTGTAATTACAAGATGATGCTCTTGTAACGTACGTTCTTGATCATCTAATGTTTCAATTTTTTCGCCTTCTTTTGCAAGACGAACAACGATTTCTTTTGAACCTAATTTATCGTAATCGAATGCATGTAACGGTTGACCGTATTCCATTAAAATGTAGTTTGTAATATCAACTACATTGCTAATTGGACGAATACCAGCTGCCATAAGGCGAGTTTGCATCCACATTGGTGATGGACCAATCTTTACATTCTTAACCATTTTCGCAATGTATAACGGATTTTCTTCTTTCGCTTCTACACTTATAGAAATGTAATCAGAAGTTTTTTCTGCTGTTTCTTGTAAGTTGATAGCTGGAAGTTTTACTTCACGGCCGTAAATAGCAGCTACTTCATATGCAACACCTAACATGTTTAAGCAATCTGCACGGTTTGGTGTTAAACCAAGCTCAAGTACTTCATCATGTAAGTTTAAAATTTCAAGTGCATCTGCACCAACTTCAGCGTCACTTGGGAAGATGAAGATTCCATCTGCGTAATCTTTCGCAACTAGTTTCCCATTAATGCCAAGCTCTTGAAGGGCACAAACCATACCATGAGAAGCTTCACCGCGTAGTTTTGCTTTTTTAATTTTGAAGTTACCAGGAAGTACAGCGCCAACTTTTGCAACTGGTACTTTTAAACCTTTTGCAATATTAGCAGCACCACAAATAATTTGAACTGGCTCTTCTTCACCAATATCGATTAAGCATTTGCTTAATTTATCAGCTTCTGGGTGTTTTTCACATTCTAATACGTGACCAACTACAACACCTTTTACACCTTTATTTAATACTTCAACACCTTCTACTTCAATACCACTTTTCGTGATTTTGTCTGCTAGTTCTTGTGCTGTTACATCTTTAATATCTACATACTCTTGTAACCAACGATATGATACGAACATATTTATCCTCTCCTTCCCTTACGCTCGTTTGAATTGTTGTAAGAAACGTACATCATTTGTATAGAAATGACGAATGTCATCAACGCCGTATTTCAACATTGCGATACGCTCTGCGCCCATACCGAATGCGAAACCTTGATATTCTTTTGAATCATAACCAGCCATTTCAAGCACGTTCGGATGAACCATTCCTGCGCCTAAAATTTCAATCCAGCCAGTTCCTTTACAAGTGCCACAACCTTTACCGTGACACATCATACAAGAAATATCCATCTCTACAGATGGCTCTGTGAATGGGAAGAAACTTGGACGAAGACGGATTTCACGATCTTCACCGAACATCTTTTTCACGAATACTTGCAGTGTACCTTTTAAGTCACTCATACGGATGTTTTTATCAATTACAAGACCTTCAATTTGCATGAATTGGTGTGAATGCGTCGCATCATCGTCATCGCGGCGATACACTTTACCAGGACAAATAATTTTAATCGGTCCTTTTTCTTTGTTATTTTCCATCGTGCGTGCTTGCACAGAAGATGTATGCGTACGTAGTAACGTTTCTTCTGTAATGTAGAATGTATCTTGCATATCACGCGCTGGGTGATCTTTCGGTAAGTTTAATGCTTCGAAGTTGTAGTAGTCTTTTTCTACTTCTGTTCCTTCAGCTACTTCATAACCCATACCGATGAATACATCTTCAATTTGTTCAACAACTGCTGTTAACGGATGGTGGCAACCTGTTTCAACAGGACGACCTGGTAATGTTACATCAATTGTTTCAGTAGCTAATTTCGCTTCAATTACTGCTTTTTCTAAGTTGCCAATTTTGTCTTCTAGACGCGTTTGAATCGCTTCACGTACTTCATTTACTAATGCTCCCATACGTGGACGCTCTTCTGCTGATAATTTTCCCATGCCGCGTAATACTTCTGTAATTGGGCCTTTTTTTCCTAAATACGCTACGCGTACGTCGTTTAAGCCCTTTAGCTCTTTCGCTTCTTCAATAAGCTCTAACGCTTTTTGCTTTAGCTCTTTTAAACGTGCTTCCATTTGGAACCCTCCTAATTTTAAAAATAAAAAAACCTCGCTCCCAAAAAGGGACGAGGTAAATTCGCGGTACCACCCTAAATTGACAGAACAAGTCTGCCCACTCATTAGTTATAACGATCAATTCTGACCGGAACGCCTTTACATATAAATGGTCCTGGCGCCAACTCCAGAGGTGAATTCACTTCCATCTACCATAAGAATGCTTTCAGTCTACGGCACTCTCTCCCTATATGGCGATTTTGTAAGCTACTCTTCTCTATCAACGTTTTTCGTTATTTAACTTTTATTGTATGTTCATTACAAACATATACTTCAACTTATTATAAGAAGTTTTTTATTTGTTCGCAACTGGGCTTTGTAAATAATACGTTAAAATCCCTGCTGCAACCGCAACATTTAATGATTCTGCCCCTCCGTAAATCGGAATATACAAGTTTTGATCACTTTTCGCAAGAATTTCTTGGCGTACGCCGCTTCCTTCATTTCCTACAATTAATGCAAAACTTCCGGCCGGTGTTACTTCACCATACGGAACTCCATTTTCAAGAGCTGTTCCATATACAGGGACGTTACTTTCTTTTAACTTGTCCACCCATTCTTCTAAGTTCCCTTTTACAATCGGTAAGTGAAAAATAGAACCTTGTGTAGAGCGTAATACTTTACTATTATAAACATCAACGCACCCTTCTCCAAGCACAACGGCATGAATACCAGCTGCATCAGCTGTACGAATAATCGTTCCCAAATTACCTGGGTCTTGAAGGCCGTCTAATAAAAGAAATTTCCCATCAGTAAGAGCTACTTCTTTCTCATGTTTCTCACAAACAGCAAATACGCCTTGCGTTGTTTCTGTTTCGCGAAGTACTTTTACAATTGCTTCAGGCACAATATACATTTCAACATCATTAACTGTCCAATCTTTCGGAAGATCTGTCTGATCTGAAACGATAAGTTCTGTTACAACTCCTGCCTTTAACGCTTCCTCTACTAAATGGAATCCTTCTACAAAAAATAAACCTTTGTTATCGCGCTCTTTTTTCGTCTGCAGCTTTTTCCACTGCTTCACACGCGGGTTTTGTACTGAATCAATGTTTTTCATAATATGTATTTCCCTCTCTTCTTGTCTTATCATTATAGCCTATTTTTCATACATATTTACATAAAAAAGAACAAAAACTAACGTCAGTTTCAATTCTGAAGAAGAGGTGAAGATAATGAGTTTTAATTTACGCGGCGCTGTATTAGCGAATGTATCTGGAAATTCACAAGACCAATTACAAGAAACGATTGTCGATGCAATTCAAAGCGGTGAAGAAAAAATGCTTCCAGGTCTTGGCGTTTTATTCGAAGTCATTTGGAAAAATGCTGATGAAAATGAAAAACACGAAATGTTAGGAACACTGGAGCAAGGATTAAAAAAATAAACACTAAAATGTCACCTTAGAAAAAACTAAGGTGACATTTTATGTCTATAAAATTTTTCTTCTCCTAAACATTTCTACTTTACTAACGCGGATTGATGGAGTACAATGTTCAAAATACATTTAAACCGATCGATTTTCTTCATATACATCATTAGATAAAAGGAGTGAATGTTTTATGCACCGTATTACGCTTGAACAAGTTTTTAAACATCACATTACACAAAAATATGTAAACCGTTCTGGAATGGTCCACGCGATTGCTGTCGCTTACCATGCGTTTCACTTAGCTAAAAAGCATCGCGCCTCAGTCGATGCTGCGACAAAGGCTGGTTTCCTTCATGATATCGGACATCACACATGGTACAGTGAGGGAGAATGGGACTATGACTTGTATAAAAAGAATGATATACATGCGATTAAAGGAGCAGAAAGAGCTCATAAATTGCTTATTAGATTAGGAGAACACCCGAAACTAGCAAAAGAAATTTCTGTTGCAATTCTTCTGCACACTGATTCTTTCCTACTAGAACAAACGCTTGAAAGAACACCTCTACAAAACGTTATTAAGTGGGCGGATGAAGCCGATGAAGAACCAGGTGGCGCACATCACTACCGAACGATTTCTTATGAAAAAGCATTGAAAGCTATTCAGCAATTAGACCGATTGGTAGAGCGTGAATTACAAATAGAGCAATCGAAATCGAATAATAAAACAGAACATATTTACCAATGAGAAAGAGGCATCACTACAGAGTGATACCTCTTTTATTATTTTCCCCTAAAAAACGCACAGAATATTTCAAATTTAAATCTTGTATGTAATATTTAAACGTAACCTTCCAAATTCAAATCAGCTATAATTTTATATATAAATATAAAGAGGTGATTTGAACATATGCAATCCGCTACACAAATTCCACACGAACAGAAAAACTCCATGTCATGGTTACAATTTCTTGGAGTTTTATTCATTCTCTTTCCGTGTCTCTCGTTAATAAATATACTCTTTACATTTTTACCTATTGAGTTATATGGATACATTAACCCAGATACAAATAAACCCTTGCTTGAATCTATAAAAAATGTAAGTTATGAATTAGTTGCCCTACTTTTACTAATCGTATATATCATGAAATATCAACCACTGAAAGAACTAGTATTACCTACATTCGATTTTCGAGTTTTAAAATCTTTTCAGATGTACATCTATGTTCTCATTTATTATGTACTCACCCTGTTTGTAGATATGTTTGTACTAGATAAATTATTCCCTTCATCCGTACAAGAACAGTCTGATGCATTACAACTTTCAACACTAGAGCACTATCCACTTCTCTTACTTCTAGCTGGTGGAATTTTTGTACCTATTTTTGAAGAGCTTGTATGCAGAGGTATTCTTCTTCGTTTTTTCGAAGAGAAGTTTACCTTTTTGCCAGCTGCAATTCTCTCAAGTTTAATTTTCGGTATTGCTCATACGTACTCTGTGGGAGTTATGATTAGCGCATTTATGACGGGAATATTTGCTTGTTTATTGTACAAACAAACTAAATCTATTATTCCCGCTATACTATTACATATTTTGACTAATATAATCGCCTTTTCAATGTAAAAAAGAGGTATCATCACGATACCTCTTTTTACTCTTTTATAACAGCTTCAAACTCTTCTTCCGTTAACACTTTTTGATCATTCGTATCGTTACTACTCATTCCTATCAAATTATACATATTCATTAATAATATCCAAAATAAACCTCATGTTGTAAAATATAACTTAATTCATATAAAGGAGTTTACATATGTTTAGTATTATTTGGATGCTTTTTATGCCACTTCTCATGTTGTGCGGAATTGCTGGTGGTATTTTTTTAGTGGTAACCGGAATTATTCATCGTAAATTCCTTGCTATTTTAATGGGGATTATTTGCTGCTCATTCGTTATAATGCCTTTTATTTTTTTGAACAAAGGTATAAACGGAGAGAACGTTCTTCACATTCCAACAGTTCTATATTGGATACTCTTCTCTCTTGCTGGCTTATTCGCAGGAATGAATGGGGCACGTTCAAAAATTAATAGTATACGTAACATGGGATTCATTATTTTCTCGATAGGGCTGTTCACAGCTGTTTGTTATCAGCTCATGTCTATGCCTGATTCATCTTTCATTCGTTAAGGAGTTATTGTACATGGAATCTACCGGATTATTTATTTGGCTCATCTTAGCCCCTATTTTATTGTTATGTGAGATCATCGTGGGCATTTTTTTAATTGCTACTGGAATTAAATATCGAAATTTTTTTACATTCATAGCAGGATTGACTAGCATATTGCTTATCGTTGTTCCTATCATTTGTATAGGTTATGGAATAGACATAGAGCAGATGATCCCAATTTCAGGAACTTTATATTGGTGTCTCTTCTCTTTAGCTGGACTATTGGCTATTATAAGCGGAAGACAAATATCAAGTATTCGTTCTATGGGGACGATTTTGTTTATAACAGGATTATGCTCTGTGAGTGGTTATCATCTTTTATATCTCACTCTTTAAAAGACAAAAAAGCAGGGAATTTAATTCCCTGCTTTTCTATTTCGTTTATTGCCTGATGGTAAGAAGAACGATAACACCCAAGCAATACCGGCTAATATTGTTGCAATTAAGAAGGCATCATTAATACCGTTAATTGCAGATAGCTTTGAAATTTGTCCGAATAATAGTTGGGTGCTCATCGCATCTCCTGCTTGAGCTGATCCGGCTAATGCCGCTAAGCTTTGGCCCATACCGTGTACTTTATCAACTAAAATTGGGTTTGACGTTGTTAACATATTGCCATAATCCGCTACGTGTGCAGTCGTTTGTTGCGTCATAAGTGTGATTAATATCGCTGTTCCAATTGAACCAGCTACTTGTCTTGACGTATTTTGCGTTGCTGTACCGTGAGAAATTAATTTCATCGGCAGTGCGTTCATACCAGCTGTCATAATTGGCATCATAATGAATGACATACCAATTGAACGTATAATATAATCCGTCATAATAACGCTATACGGAGTATCCATCGATAACGTTGTAAATTTATATGTCGCAAATGTTGTAATGGCTAATCCGACAATTGCTAACGGACGAATACCATACTTATCAAATAGTTTCCCTGCAACTGGCCCCATGATCCCCATAATTAATGATCCTGGAAGGAGTAGTAGACCAGATTCCATCGGCGTAAACCCGCGAATATTTTGCAGATATACAGGAAGTAATAGCATACCTCCGAATAACGCCATCGTTACGATTGCATTTATTACTAATGTGAAAGTAAATACTGGATATTTAAACACTTGTAAATCAAGCATTTTATTGTCCGTTGTTAACTCTCTCCAAATAAATACCGCTAAACCAATGACACCGATAATAAGTGTTATAACAACTTCTGCACTAGTCCAGCCATTATTTCCAGCTTCACTAAATCCGTACAGTAAACTACCTAGTCCAATACTTGAACTAATAACACCGAATACATCTAACTTTGTTTTAGACACTGGCTGAGCTAGTGTAAAGAATTTTAAAGATAAGAACGTAATAATTAAACCGATAACAAACATCCCATAGAACATTAAGTTCCAGCTATAGTTTTCAATTACCCAACCTGTTACAGTTGGTCCGATAGCTGGCGCTAAAATCATTGCAACCCCAAGTAATCCCATCGCCGCTCCGCGTTTATTAGGCGGGAATAATGTCATGAAGATATTCATACCAACTGGCATTAAAATACCTGCACCAACCGCTTGAATAACACGGCCTGTCATCATCATTGTGAAGTTTCCTGATGTAGCACAAATGATAGATCCTACAGTGAAGAATAACATTGCTGCTACGAATAATTTACGATACGTAAACCGTGAAACTAAAAATGCACTAATCGGTACTAAAATTCCGTTTACAAGCATGAAGCCTGTAATTAACCATTGTGCTGTTGAAGTTGATACGTTAAATTCATTCATTAATGGAGGCAATGCAACATTAATGATCGTTTGGTTTAAAATAGAAACGAACATACCGAGAATTAATACAGCTACAACTGCCTTTACATTCACATTCTCTACCGGCAATTGTCTCTTCAGCATTTCTTTTTCCTGTTTTACTTGCTCTTCTTGCTTCCCTGTTTCTAATTCAACTACGTTAGAAGCTTCTGTTTCTTGTTTTGGTTCAAGTTCTTTCTCTACTGTTTCTGCTTGACTTACTTCTATCTTACTTACGGCTGGGACTTGTTCTTCTCCCATATTCGTTTTTTTCTTTCGTAAAAGACGATTTACAAGGAAGAAGACGATTATACAAAATAGTGCATATCCTACAATTGCAATTGAGGACATCTCATCTCCCCCTTACTTATGAATACGAACTGACACATTCATTCCAGGAACAATATTTACTGATTTACTATGATCTAAAGAAATTTTAACTGGTACAACTTGCTTTACTTTCGTATAGTTCGCTGTTGCGTTACTTGATGGTAACATCGAGAATGTATTCGCTGTTGTTAATCCAACTTGTTCTACTTTCCCTGTTAACGTTGTATCTGGGTATGCGTCTACATACACATCTACTGTTTGGCCTTTTTGAACATCATCAATAGTTGTCTCTTCAATGTTTGCTGTTACCCATAAATTGCTCATATCAAATGCGTATGCAATTGGGCTACCTGCTCCAACGAACGCATTTGTTGTTGCGTTTGATTGTACAACTGTAGCATTTTGCGGAATTGTTACGTCTACTGTTTGTTCACCATTTGCTCCCGCTACAGTGACAGCACCTAATTTATCGTTTTCATTGTAGTTTTTTCCTACTTCAGCTTTCCAGTCTGTTAACTTACCTGCTACTGGTGATGCAATCGGAATTACCTTTCCGTCAATTTTTGCATTGTCTGTTTTTAAATAATTTTCTGCTTGATTGTAGTAGTAATAACCGCCGATACCGCCGCCAACTAATACAATTAATGTGATAATGTTGATAATTACCATTCTTCGAAACTGATTCATTGCATTCCTCTCCTTATATCGCATATAATTTTTTTCTAAACTATTTATATCCTTAGTGTTTATATTGTTTAATTGTTAATTATATTAACCTTTAAACAAAAAAAGCACACCTTTTACGACGCAAACTATGTTTTGTCTGCATCCTAGCGGTGCTGATTTCTAAAGGACTATCGTTTATAATTATAAATAATTATCCCGAATCTACAACCAACAATTTAAATCTATATGTTGTTTAAACAACATTACACTACACATTTGTTGTTTAAGTTTTAAAAATTAAACGAGGTGAAGTAAAAATGTCTATTAAAAATACAAATGATCCACGTGTAAAACGAACGAGACAACTCATACAGGATGCTTTTGTCGCTTTAGTAGGCGAAAAGGGCTTCGAAAATGTAACTGTGCAACATATCGCGGAACGTGCTCCTGTAAATCGTGCTACATTTTATAGCCATTACCATGATAAATATGATTTATTAGAAAAAAGCATAGAAGAAATGTTAGAAAAACTAGCTGCAGTAATTAAACCACAAAATCGAAATAAAGAAGATTTTCAGCTCGCTTTTGATTCACCGCATCCAACTTTTTTAGCTTTGTTTGAGCATATCGCAGAAAATACTAATTTCTATAACGTTATGCTCGGCGATAAGGCAGCTGGAAACTATTCTTATAAAATGATGAAAACAATTCAAACACATTTAACATTAAGCTTATCTATTTCCCAGCCAGATGATGAAGACCTTATGGTCCCTCGTGATATTCTTATTAGTTATGTTACAGGCGCTCATATCGGAATGATTATGTCATGGTTAAAAAGAGGCATGATTTATACCCCGCATTTCATGGCAATGCAATTAACTCGCTTAATTATTTTAGGAGCTCATACTGCAGCAGGATTAGAAAGACCGTTTTAAAAATGAAAAAAGCGAAGGAGGTTATCCTTCGCTTTTTTCTATTAATTAAATGTAATGTTATGTACAGCCTCTTTATCAAGACGTTTAATAACTTCTACAATTAACTTCACTGCGTTTTCATAATCATCACGATGTAACATCGCTGCATGAGAATGAATGTAGCGTGTCGCAATCGTAATTGCCATAGATGGGATACCATTTACAGAAATGTGAATTGCTCCTGCATCCGTTCCCCCGCCCGCTACAGAATCATACTGATATGGAATTTGTAATTCATCAGCAACATCAACAACGAAATCACGTAAACCTGTATGACCAATAACAGAAGCATCATATAGAATAATCTGCGGACCATCGCCCATTTTACTTTGTGCTTCTTTTGCCGTTACACCTGGTGTATCACCAGCAATACCTACATCTACTGCGAATGCGATATCTGGCTTAATATAGTTTGCAGATGTTTTCGCACCACGAAGACCAACTTCTTCTTGTACAGTCCCAACGCCGTATACAACGTTTGGATGCTTTTCATCTTTTAATTGTTTTAATACGTCAATTGCAATTGCACAGCCAATTCGGTTATCCCATGCTTTTGCAAGTAACATCTTTTCATTCTTCATCACTTGGAATTCGAAGTACGGTACAACTTGATCTCCTGGTCGTATGCCCCACTCCATCGCTTCTTCTTGGCTAGAAGCACCAATATCGATGAACATGTCTTTAATTTCAACTGGCTTTTTACGAGCTTCTGGAGGTAAAATGTGCGGTGGTTTTGAACCAATTACACCTGTTACATCTCCTTTACGCGTTACAATCGTTACGCGCTGTGCAAGCATAACTTGCGACCACCAGCCACCAACCGTTTGGAAACGAAGGAAGCCTTTGTCATCAATTTGCGTAATCATAAAGCCAACTTCATCTAAATGACCTGCAACCATAATTTTCGGGCCGTTTTCTTCCCCAACTTTTTTTGCAACTAAACTTCCTAAATTATCAGTAGAAAGTTCGTCAGCAAACGGCTCAATATATTTCTTCATTACTTCACGTGGTTCGCGCTCGTTACCCGCAATGCCGCGTGCGTCTGTTAATTCTTTTAGCATTGTCAATGTCTCGTCTAATTTTGTCATTGCCAACACCCTCCTTTTTCTTCAGTCACTTTATTATACAAAATGAAATTGAAATATTCAAAAATTAAATTAGTATCCTTGTGTTTGACGCTGATGATTTACTTCATTTTTATCTAAATATGCTTTTTCAATTTCTTCTTGTTCAAATTCAAGCGCTTGTCCAAGGCGAAGATAGCTTGTAAACAGTTCAATATAGTTCGTAATAGAAGGTTGATCTGTAAAACGAATCACTTTCGCATATGTGTCTAAGAAAATTTCTACTTGTGTTTTATTCGTTTGCGCACATTTATAGAATAAGAAGTTTTTATCAATTCCTAAATCGATTCCGATTGATAAAATAAAATGTAAACCATCTACATATTCTTCTAATATTACTTCACGTTCTGATGCCGGTTTATTGCTCCAATATTTAAAACAACGTGTTTCATTTGCAAGTTCTCCAATTTCTACAAGAAGAGCTAACATTTTTTCTTTTAACAATTTCTTCGGTTGTAAGTCATGTTCTTTCACAATACGGTCATCTAATTCTTTTTGTAATTTAAATAGTTGTAGTAAGTCCATTCTATTGTCCTCCTCCAACATCGCATTTTACGCAACAATGTTGTTTCATCTCAAAGTTCATTATTATTTTTCGTTTCTTATTAATAAGTCAGCTATTTACCTCTTTCTAAAATAGCTTGTCCTTAATTTACAAATACGTTTCAATCATCGTTCTTAGATTATTCATCTGATGAAAGTTCCATATCATCTCTCCATTATAGCAGTGTCGTTTCTGCTAGGAAAGATACTCTTCTTTCCAAAGGAGCATAAATAAAAAAAGCCAGGAGGATTCTCCCGACCTTATACACATATTCTTCTATATCGCTATAGTTTTCGCATTGATTTTGTCATATCGATAACGATAATAAGTAAAGGATTTTGCAAATCATTGAATATTTGCAATGAATGTAAATAAAAAACCTTAGAAGAAAAATCTTCTAAGGTTTCAACTAATTAATTAGTTAATGTTGTTTTTTGCAACTGTTGCTAATTCAGCGAAAGCTTTTTCGTCATGAACAGCTAAGTCAGCAAGCATCTTGCGGTTAACTTCGATGCCAGCATTTTTTAAACCGTGCATTAAGCGGCTGTAAGAAAGACCATTCATACGAGCTGCTGCGTTGATACGTGTAATCCATAATTTACGGAAGTCACGTTTCTTTTGACGACGGTCACGGAATGCATACATTAGAGATTTCATAACCTGTTGGTTAGCAACCTTAAATAATGTACTCTTAGAACCGTAGTAACCTTTTGCTAATTTTATAACTTTTTTACGACGTTGACGAGTAACTGTACCACCTTTTACTCTTGGCATAATATTACCTCCTAGTTTGTTCTATATATCAGCCGAACTTATTTTAAGTTGTCAAGCATTTGACGAATGCGTTTGAAGTCACCAGCGCTAACTACACCAGCTTTACGTAGTTTACGTTTAGCTTTTGTAGATTTGTTAGCGAATAAATGGCTTGTGTAAGCGTGAGAACGCTTCAGTTTACCAGATCCAGTCTTTTTGAAACGCTTTGCAGCGCCGCGATGAGTTTTTTGTTTAGGCATAGGTATTTCCTCCTCTATCTATTACTTATCGTTTTTCGGTGCTAAAACTAAGAACATACTGCGTCCTTCCATTTTAGGCTTAGATTCAATTGTACTAACTTCAGCACAAGCTTCTGAGAAGCGATCTAAAACACGTTGACCGATTTCTTTATGAGTAATGGCACGTCCTTTAAAGCGAATTGACGCTTTAACCTTGTCGCCTTTCTCTAAAAACTTGACAGCATTACGAAGTTTTGTGTTAAAGTCATGTTCATCAATTGTTGGACTTAAACGAACTTCTTTCATGCTAATTACTTTTTGATTTTTGCGCTGTTCTTTTTCTTTCTTCTGTTGCTCAAAGCGGAATTTACCGTAGTCCATAATGCGG
Organism: Bacillus mycoides; assembly: GCF_001757995.1. Lineage (GTDB taxonomy): Bacteria > Bacillota > Bacilli > Bacillales > Bacillaceae_G > Bacillus_A > Bacillus_A mycoides_B. The sequence goes on from NZ_LXLV01000066.1 coordinate 48,031, forward strand.
CATACTGGCGGTTTCGCATTTGGAGCAACCAATACTAAATCAAGATTAAGACCTGCAGCTAAGTCTAAAGCGTCATTACGAGACTTGATTCCAAGTTGATCGCCGTTTGCGCCAACTAAGCGTACTTCACGTGCACGAATTTGCTCGTTAATCATCATATCCTTGCTAATAGTAAGCCACCTCCAAGGTTTTCTTAGAATACGTTTTGCAATTGTAGAACCCGAACAAAAAAAGTGCGGGCACACGGCACCCACACTTGTAATATCTTTAGTAAGAAATACATTTACCTGCTAACTGCGAATGCGTCCATCAGGTGAGAAGCGGGTGCTTCTACTTGCCAAAACCATATTCTATTATCCTTGATGAGTTTATCATAGGACATGACGTCTGTCAAGAAGACGCAATGTGTTTTACTAACAACAAGAAATATTGTAACAAACAACCAGCATACTTGCAATACTTTTTTATGATAAGTATTGTTTGGTTATTTTTTCTAGATTTTCTTTTTTATAATACATAAAAAAGCCGCGGTATACCGCGGCTTTTTCTTATCGTTTTCCTTCTACTTTAATCATGTCAACAAACGCATCTAATGCGATTGTTTCTGATTTTTGTTCACCATATTTACGTACGTTAACGCCATTTTCAGTAACTTCATTGTCACCTACTACAAGCATGTACGGAATCTTTTGCATTTGTGCTTCACGGATTTTGTAACCAATTTTCTCTTCACGAGTGTCTAATTCAACACGGATACCAGCACGTCGTAATTCATCTTGTACTTTCTTCGCATAGTCTAAATGTACTTGCGGAGAAACTGGAATTACTTGCGCCTGAACTGGAGCTAACCAAGTTGGGAATGCGCCTTTGTATTCTTCAATTAAGAAGGCTACGAAACGTTCCATAGTTGATACAACGCCACGGTGAATTACAACTGGACGATGTTGTTTACCGTCTTCACCAACGTAAGCTAATTCAAAGCGTTCTGGAAGTAAGAAGTCTAATTGTACAGTTGAAAGTGTTTCGTCTTTTCCAAGAGCAGTACGAACTTGAACGTCAAGTTTTGGGCCATAGAATGCCGCTTCACCTTCAGCTTCATAGTAATCAAGACCCATTTCATCCATAGCTTCTTTTAACATACCTTGTGCTTTTTCCCACATCTCATCATCAGCATAATACTTTTTAGTATCTGCTGGGTCACGATAAGATAGACGGAATGAATAGTTTTCTAAACCGAAATCTTTGTACACTTCTAAAGTTAAGTTTACAACACGTTTTAACTCTTCTTTAATTTGATCTGGACGAACGAAAATGTGCGCATCATTTAAAGTCATTCCGCGTACACGTTGTAATCCAGATAATGCTCCAGACATTTCATAGCGGTGCATTGTTCCAAGTTCCGCAATACGGATTGGTAATTCACGGTAGCTGTGAATATCATTTTTATAAACCATCATGTGGTGAGGGCAGTTCATTGGACGAAGAACTAATTCTTCATTATCCATTTCCATTGATGGGAACATACCATCACGGTAGTGGTTCCAGTGACCAGAAGTTTCATAAAGCTCTCTGCTTCCTAGTACTGGAGTGTATACGTGATCATAGCCTAAGCTTGCTTCTTTATCAACGATGTAACGCTCGATAATACGGCGGATTGTTGCACCTTTTGGTAACCAAAGTGGTAAGCCTTGTCCTACTTTTTGGCTATTAGTAAATAGTTTTAATTCTTTACCTAATTTACGGTGATCGCGCTCTTTCGCTTCTTCAAGCATACGTAAGTGCTCATCTAATTCTGCTTTCTTAACGAATGCAGTACCGTAAATACGTTGTAACATTTTATTATTGCTGTCGCCGCGCCAGTAAGCACCTGCAACACTTAATAATTTAAATACTTTAATCTTCCCTGTAGATGGAAGATGAACACCACGGCAAAGGTCGAAGAATTCGCCTTGCTCATAGATTGAAATAACTGCATCTTCTGGAAGATCGTTAATTAAATCTAATTTTAACTCATCGCCGATTTCTTCAAAGCGACGAAGTGCTTCTGCACGTGGTACTTCATGACGAACGATTTCTAAGTTCTCGTTCACAATTTTTTGCATTTCTTTTTCAATTTTCTTGAAGTCTTCAACTGTAATCGCTTCTTCCATATCGATATCGTAGTAGAAGCCATTTTCGATTACTGGACCAATGCCAAGCTCAAGCTTAACATCTTTATATAAACGTTTTAACGCTTGTGCTAAAAGGTGGGCTGTTGAATGGCGTAAAATGTATAAGCCATCTTCAGAATCTAATGTAATGATAGAAACTGCACCATCTTCTTCGATTGGTGTAACAAGATCGATCATCTCATCGTTTAATTTTCCAGCCACAGCTTTTTTCTTTAAGCCTGGGCTAATAGAAGCTGCGATTTCTTCAGTTGTTACGCCTTTTGGAAACTCCTTCACAGCTCCATCAGGGAAAGTAATTTTAACTACATCTGCCATCACTGGTCACTCCTCTTTTTTTCAAAATAAAAAACACTCATCCCATAAAAAGGGACGAGTGTTGAATTCGTGGTTCCACCCTTGTTCCAATTAACCTTATTGTTAATTGCTCAAGTTCAACATAACGGTGTTGTCCGTTAGCAATTACTAGAAAAACGTTCACTGCTAAAGTTTAGAGGTGGTAAGTAATTATCCCGTACTAGGAAGCTCACACCCTAAGGCTTCCCTCTCTGAAAATCGTAGAAAACTACCCATGTCCTCATCATAACATTTCGATATATTTCATTTATGTAGGTAATTATATGCTCAAAAACTTAGAAAATCAAGGGCGTTACCTTTATTTTTTAAATTTTTCACGTTGCGCTCAAATTCATGTAATCCATGTAGTTGCACTCGTTCCTGAAATACATTTCGCAAAGTAATAATCATATTATGATCTTGTTCTTTCGTATATAAATAAATCTTTTTCGGCGAAATAGAAAGAAGTGGCGCAATTACTTTCGTATCGATATATACATCCTGTTTCTTTAATAATTCTTCATCTATATATTGAACCAATTTCTCCTGTTTTAAACGTCTACCTTTATCATCATAGAAAATAAAACTTTCATCAAAAACAAGATGTACACAGGACAAACGTGATTTCCGGCTACTTACTTGTTGGCGAAGTGTCTCAATGAACATTTGATATTCCTGCTCCATCTTATACTCATCAATTGCAACTTCAGCAAGCTCAGCTACCATTTCCCTATATGTACGAAGACGAAAACGAACGTATGATGAAAACGAGAATGAGAGCGGATCACAAAGCCAATCATTCAAAGACGACGCAATATAAGATTCAAATTTTTGACGTGTTAAATCACGAGCTACTCCTTTTCTCCTTTCCTTTAAAATCTCATGTGCCATATGCAATATTTGATGACACTCTTCTTGTTCTTCATAAAAAAACTTTTCCTTTAAAATGGTATGAATCCATTCATTTTGTTTCACATTCATAATGAAATATAGTAATACTGGCAATAAAATCTTTTCAATATAATTCGATTCACATAATGGTATATGAATAATAACCTTTTGTTCGTTTAAATATACACTTGTTTCCTTATATAAGGATTCCGTTCTTTTCGTTAGTTGTCTGTATACGTGCACAGCATCATTCTTTTCTTCGAAGCAAATTTCAATCACTTTTGTCCCCCCTTTTATCCCCGCTCTAAAGGATTGCATCTATACGTTACAAATCCTATAAGAGTCCGATCTATGGAAGTTCACTCTTAGTAGAAACCTATCTCCCATCGTTAGAACATCCACTCGATATGGCTTGCTAATTTTATATATATTAAGGGAGGGAGAAAAAAATGATACAAGCTACTCTGAAAAAATGATTAAAATAAAGTGAAACTTTAATCATTGGAGGTTTTGTCCATCCTCCACTGATTATCAGCCCTCACCAATCGGGCTTTTACGGGCAGCCCGACTCCCACCTAACTTCTTTGCTTTACAGCCGAATTTTGAGGTGGGAATCTTACTGCCCGTTAATGCGGGATAAAAAAGAGCAAGCTTCTCAGCTCGCTCTTTACTTATTACGACGGTTCTTCCCGCCAATTGGGATTGGCTTCGCTAAATATTTAATTCGTTCCATAATACGGGCCGCTTTCATCTCTTCTGCTTCACCGCGCTGTGTATACGTTAAATGATGTTCCAACTGTTTGAAATCAAAGTTAGATGTAAAGAACGTCGGTAAGTTTTCCAACATACGGAACTGTAAGATTGCACCGAGTACATCATCACGTACAAAACTTGACATCGCTTCTGCCCCGATATCATCTAACATTAATACTTGTACACGTTTGACAGCATCAATCTTTCCGCTAATCGAATTATCTTGAATCGAACTTTTGATTTCACGTAAAAATTCAGGGAAGTATACGAGCATCGAACTAATTTTCTTTCGCGCAAGCTCATTTGCAATTGCCCCTAAAAGATACGTTTTCCCTACACCAAATTTACCATACAAATATAAACCTTGTGCTTTTTTACCTGGTTCGTATGTGTTTAAAAATTCATTCGTTGCACCTATTGCATCAATACGTGCATCTAAATCTGAAGGGTCTAAATTTTCCATAGTTGCCTGCAAAATATCAACTGGCATATATACACTTTGAACAAGTTTTTCATATTTTTTTCTCTCATCATATGCTACTTTTCTAATACAACGATCGTATTGAATATCAATCATCTTACCTTGAATGACGAGCTTCGGCTCATATCCTTGTAGCATATTTTTACATGACCCTAAATCTGGACAATCCGCACACCCTACACTTTGTCCAATATATTCATATAACTTCACAAGACTTCGTTCAATCATAGAAGTCGTTACTTCACCTTTATGTTCGTCTATAAATTCTTTCACACGAGGGTGCGCCATCACTTCTGCCTTTAAGACTTCATATCTATTTTTAAAGTTTTTATTTTCCATTAATTTCGTAAATGAATTTTGAATATGCTCCATTTTCTCACCTCAAAGAGCGTTCATTTTCTTTTATTAATCACGCTTATATTTTTTCAATACTTCTTCTAATCGTTTCCGTTCATCTTCTAACGTACTTGCATCTTTTTTCGCACTTACGTCATTTTTTACAGGTTCTTTCTCTTCTTTCGACTCTTCTTTAAGCCAATCTGGTACCATTTCTTTTCTCACTGTTTTCTTCGCTGTACGACCTTTTTTCTTCGTCTCAGCCCACTCTTGATATTGACGATTCTCTTCTTTCGCTAGCGCCATCGCCTCGCCTACTGTACCGACCTTTTTTCGCGCCCAATGTCCCGCAATCTTCTCGACATACGTTTTAGCAAGCTTCATATCTGAGCGTAGCATAACGTAATAAATAAGTACATTCACAACCCCTGGCGTTAATTTTTGATTTATCATTACATCCTCAACGATTTGCAAGTCCGCTTTCGTCGCCTCTGCACCGCCTGAAATCTCTTTCAATAGTTGTTTTGGCGAGATTTCCTCTAACTGCTTCATTAGCATCTCTTCTTGCGTAGTTGGCTCTTTCTCTTTCATTGTACGAGCAGCATGAGGTTGCACCCTTTCACTTAATACAGGTAGTGCTTGACCATTTTCAAATTGATACCAATCGCGTGCTCCCTTCCGAAGCCTTTCGATATCAATAGTTTGTATCTCTGTCACTGCGCCAAGAACGATATTTTGCATCGATAACACATCCACACCGTACACATAAGCGAGTGTAATGACACATTCTCGCACTTGATCTGTAATCGCCTTTTTAGGAACAAGCGCTGATAGTCCGTCTACAAATAAAGAGAAATCAAAGAAATCATTCCAAACTTTCGGTGCATCCCCATTCTCGTTATTTGGCATAGTTGTCGTTTTCGGGATACGCAGTTCTTCTTGCGCATGTTCAAACTGACCTGGGTTAAACGAATCAAATACATCGTTGAAGGAGCGCGTAACATTTTCATAAGAAGCAAAATCGAATTCTTCTTCTAAGAAATATTGCTTTACTTGGTTGTATTTTGTCCGACTCAAGCGATTATATAAAAAGATACTTAAAACAATATCATCAAAAAACTGCTTCGGAGATAAAGGTGGTTGCAATTCATATATAAACATTCGAATATCTTTTTCTTTCTTAATATATACATTTAAAAGACCAATCGCTTCTAACTTTACTCGTTCCCCATATATTTCAGGAAGTTGCATTTGCATAGTCACCATAAGGGAGTGATGTGTATTCTCTTTTCCAAACACACGATCTTGCTCTAACTCTCCCCATAGCGTCATGTATAAGCTAAAAGCTCTACTACCTATTAACGGCTGATACAACATCGTTAATACTTTCCGGTCGTAATTATGTAACAACCCTTTCGCACTTACTTTATAACGATCAATCGGCAATAGCTCCATCCATGACTGTTTTTCCATTCTTGCTTTTCCTTTCTCTCATCCAATCTAACCTATATTTCACTCGTTCTATCTTTATTATATAATTTATTAGCGAAAAAGAGCTATTAGCTTCCGCTTCTAGCTCTCTTATCTCGTTTACTTACAGTATATAAAGAGATTCTTTCTACTCTCTCTCTTTTTGCAGTATATCTTTTAATTCTTCAATAAATACATTTAAATCTTTAAATTGACGATACACAGAAGCAAAACGTACGTAAGCAACATCATCAATATCACGAAGTTCTTCCATAACAATTTCACCAATCATATCACTTTTCACTTCTGATATACCTAAGTTACGAAGTTCACGCTCCACACTTTGTGTTACTTCCTCTAACTGCCTTAAAGATACAGGTCTTTTTTCACACGCTTTAATTAAACCGCGTAAAATTTTCTCTTTATTAAACTCTTCTCGTGTTCCTTCTTTTTTAACAACGATAAGAGGTGATTCTTCTACTCTTTCAAATGTCGTAAAGCGACTTAAACAACTTTCACACTCTCTTCTTCTTCGAATAGAGCGTCCCTCGTCTACCGGACGCGAATCTAACACTCTTGTGCCATTATGAAAACAGGATGGACAACGCAATTCATTCACTCCTTTACAATATAATCTTTATTCTTTCGCTACTCACCTACATGTGAAAATATATATACAATATTATATAACTCATTCTTCTACAATGACCACTCTAAGTTATTACATATCGTGATCCTATTTTATATAAACTAAAAAAGAGGTGCATTATACACCTCTTTACATTTTAAATCAATTATGTTCTTTTTTAAAGAGCTTTTGTTTCTCTCTGCTTAATTTCGAAGCTACCAGTGCCTCGAGGAAGCTCGATGCTCTCACGCGTTTTCGCGTTTAAACCTTCTGCAATATATTCTGCAGCAACATTTGGATCAATACGATCCCCACAAGTATAAACATCAATACTTGCATAACCGTGCTCCGGAAAGCTATGAATTGTTAAATGTGATTCCGAGATAATTACTACTCCACTTACACCTTGTGGTGCAAATTTATGAAAAGCAACCTCACGTACTTCAGCACCAGCTCTTAGTGCTGCATCCACAAATAATTGTTCAATATACGGCATGTCATTAAGCTTGTCGAAATCGCAATCCCAAAGTTCAGCGATCACGTGACGACCCATCGTATCCATAGTATCCATTCTACAGTTCCCCCTTGTAAATTTATTCTAACTGTTCGAATTGAAAACTAATTTGCAATTTGGCTTGCTCCACTACCACGGGGGAAAGTTAGTCCAGAGAGGTCCTAACCCTTTAAGTAGTGACTACGTACCTCAGCTCTTAAGTTTACGAGTGTTAGTATACTTTGTTTATTTTCATTTTGCAACAACAGTTTTTTCGATTTTCTGTCATAATTTCCTCTTTACTTTTCCCTAAAAAAAATAAATGATTCACAAATACAGTAATCACAACGTTTTTTGGTCTGTCCACTATTTGAAAATATACTCCTATAATTTTTTTCTTTTCAGAAAAAAATAAAAAAAGAAGGCAAATATTCACTTGCCCTCCCCCTATTTCACTTAAATATGTTGTACATTTTCTTGTTTTGCTAATTCATCTACAACTAACGTTACAAGATCTACAACACGACGAGAGTAGCCCCACTCGTTATCATACCAAGCAAGTACTTTCACTTTACGCTCACCCATTACCATTGTAGATAAACCATCAATAATAGCTGAGTGTGTATTTGTATTAAAGTCGATAGACACTAAAGGCTCATCGCTGAATTCTACAATTCCTTTTAACGCACCGTTTGCAACATTTTTGAATGCTTCATTAATATCTTCAACTGTTACATCACGTTTTACGTCTACTACTAAATCAACAAGAGACACGTTTGGCGTTGGTACACGAAGTGCCATACCATGAAGTTTTCCGTTTAAGTGTGGAAGAACTTTTGCAAGCGCTTTCGCGGCACCCGTCGTTGTCGGAATGATAGACTGTCCGCAAGCACGCGCTCTTCTTAAATCTTTATGTGGGTTATCAATATTTTTTTGGTCATTTGTATAAGCGTGAACAGTTGTCATTAAACCGTTTTCAATTCCGAACTGCTCATCTAACACCTTTACAACAGGCGCTAAACAGTTTGTTGTACAAGATGCATTTGAAATAACGGTATGTTTTGTAATATCTAATTGGTCTTCGTTCACACCAACTACGATTGTTACATCTTCATTTTTACCAGGCGCTGTTAAAATAACTTTTTTCGCTCCAGCTTCAACATGAAGAATTGCTTTTTCTTTCGCGTTAAATTTACCAGTTGCTTCAATTACAACTTCAACACCTAGATCTTTCCAAGGCAATTCCTTCGGATCACGGTTGTTTAAAAGGCGAATCATTTTCCCATCTACTAATAAGTGATCTTCAAATGCTTCCACTGTTCCGTCAAACTTACCATGTACTGTATCATATTTAATTAAATGTGCTAACGTTTCGGACGGATAGCTTGCGTTGATTGCTACAATTTCGAATGCGCTTTCTTTTATTGCTTGACGAAACACCATTCTCCCAATACGTCCAAATCCATTAATTGCCACACGAGTCATAATATGTTATCCCCCTTGAATGCGTTATACTATTTATCTCTAATCCCAATAATAGTATAACACAAAAAGGAGATATGTCACTAAGCATTTTCATTAATTTCACAATTTTTTAATCAATAATGTTCCATTCTTTCAAAATAGCCGCTAATTGTGTTTGCGTTTCAGCAATTGTGCCATCATTATAAATTACTTCATCCGCCCTCGTTACTTTTTCTTCTAATGACATTTGAGATTGAATACGCGCCGTTGCTTCTTCTTCCGAAAAATCATTCCGTTTCATTAAACGTTCTAATTGCGTATTCGGTGTGACTGCTACAACTAATACTCGATCAACGAGATTTGTTAATTTACTTTCAAACAAAAGAGGGATATCTAACACAACCGCTTGCATGCCTTCTTTTATGTACATCTCCTTTTGTACATTCATTTCTTCACGCACTGCAGGATGAACAATTTTGTTTAACTGCAATCGTTTTTCTTCATTATAAAAAACGACACTCCCAAGCTGCGGCCGATCAAGCTCTCCATCTTTTTGTAACACTTCCGTTCCAAAGACATCTACAATTTTGTTATATGCTGGTTTCCCTCGTTCTACAACTTCTCGCGCAATAATATCTGCATCAATAACTGGTATATTTAGTTCGCGAAACATTTGTGATACTGTACTTTTCCCACTTGCAATGCCTCCCGTTAATCCAATTACTACTGTCATAATAACCCTCCTCCAATATAAAAGGCGCGAAACTAATGTTCCACGCCCATACTTACATTTTCCAAATTCCAATAATAATGAGTAATACCCCAGGCAGGAATGTAAATTTTTGTAACCATTTCATATTTGATAAAATCGTACCGAGCTTCATACCAATAAATAAAAACAAAGAACTCATAACCGCAACTAATATCGCCATCATCGCAGGTGCATAACCTAATAAAGATGCGCCAATTCCAGCACCAAACGAATCTACAGAAAGAGCGATACCGAGAAGTAGTGCTTCTCCTGCAGAGATAGTTCCTGATTTATCAAAATCCGCAACAGTGGGTTTCCTCAAAATTTGAATCACTAGCCCTAGAGAAGCAATTTCTAGTTTCCAAACCTTCTCTTCTTGCTTTGATTCTTCTTTTTTATCACTTCGGAAAAATTGATATAATACCCAAATACCTATTCCAATAAGAACAAACCCACCAATACGCGTTGCGATAACAGGTGAAAATATTTTCGCGATCATATGTCCAATTCCCATGGAAACGAGCATTACAGCTGCTGAACAGATCCCGATAATTATAATTGATCTTAGTGGAATTCTTACGCTCCTTAACCCGTATGTCAGCCCTACACTACAGCTATCTAAGCTTAATGTAAAAGCTAATAAAATAAGAGATAAATAAAGGTACATCGGTAAGCTCCTCCCTTATACATAGCTCTGATGTATGTATATGACAAATGCCTATCCGATGTTATCTCTTTTCTATATTCTAGGCTGACAAATTGGGCAATAATGCGTTCCTCTTCCGCCAACAACTGTTTTTTCTAATATCGTACCGCAAGTCACACATGGTTCTCCTTTTTTCCCGTATACATTTAGAAGTTCTTGGAACGAACCAATTTGCCCTTGCGAATTAATATACGTTCTAATTGTACTTCCGCCCCGCTTTACTGCTTCGCCTAGCGTTGTAACAATTGCTTCGTACACTCTTTCGATTTCTTCTTCCGTTAAAGATGACGCTTCTCGTTCTGGATGGATGTGAGAACGGAATAAAACTTCATCTACATATATATTCCCAAGCCCTACTAAAAGACGCTGGTCTAATAATACAACCTTTATTTTACGATTTGTCTTTTGCAATCTTTCTTGTAAATACTGTGGTGTCAATTCAGCATCAAATGGCTCTGGACCTAAGTCAGCAAGGGGCATTTGATTCAATTCTTCGCCTTTCTTAAAGAGATGCATCGTACCAAACTTTCTCACATCTTTATAATGTAATTCAGTTCCATCTGTAAATAGGAAACGGACGTGCGTATGTTTATCAATCGGCTCATCCTCCTGATGAAGCAAAAACTTACCTTCCATACGCAAATGTGAAACAATTACATAGTTCGTTACATACAAAAGCAAAAACTTGCCTCTTCGCTTTATATTTTCAATCTTCTCGCCTCTCAGCATGTCTTTAAAGATTTCTGCATCATCCGGTCGTTTTACTATTTTGGGATAAGTTACAATAACATCTTCAATCACTTTTCCCGTTACAAGATTTTCAAGTGTCCGTCTAACGTTTTCAACCTCTGGTAATTCAGGCATTTCATCACTTCCTTATTTCGCGTCGTACCAAGTTGGGCCATAAGAATAATCCACTTTTAACGGAACTGCCAATTCAATTGCATGCTCCATTACTTCAGGTACAAGCTGCTCTAGTTTTTCCAATTCTTCTTTTGGCGCTTCAAATATCAATTCATCGTGTACTTGCAGGAGAAGACGCGCTTCTAATCCCTCTTCTTCTAAACGATCCGCCATAATAATCATAGCCTTTTTAATAATATCCGCCGCACTACCTTGAATTGGTGTATTCATTGCAGTACGCTCTGCAAAGCTACGCAAATTAAAGTTACGGCTCGTAATTTCTGGAATGTAACGACGGCGATTTAATAACGTTGAAACATATCCTTTTTGCTTCGCATCTTTTACAATGTCAGCCATATATTCTTGTACTCCAGGGAAGCTTTCTAAATACCTTTCAATAAATTCCCCTGCCGCTTTTCTCGTGATTCCTAAGTTTTGTGAAAGGCCGTAATCACTAATACCGTATACAATGCCGAAGTTTACAGCTTTTGCTTGTCGTCTCATATTAGATGTCACTTCATCTTTTCCAACACCGAATACATCCATAGCTGTTTTCGTATGAATATCCATGTCATGTTGGAACGCTTCAACTAAACCTTTATCTTTTGCAATGTGAGCAAGCACACGAAGTTCAATTTGTGAATAATCGGCTGCGTACATAATCCATCCTTCTTCTGAAGGAATAAACGCCTGACGAATCTTCCTTCCCTCTTCTAAGCGAATCGGGATATTTTGCAAGTTTGGTTCCGTTGAACTTAGTCGTCCCGTTTGCGTTAACACTTGGTTAAAGCGAGTGTGAATTTTAGATGAATCGTCATGTACAACTTTTAATAACCCTTCAATATACGTAGAGTTTAGTTTCCCTAATTGACGGTAGTGTAAAATCTTCGGAATGATTGCATGATGATCCATAAGCTTGTCTAGTACATCAGCAGACGTAGAATAACCTGTTTTCGTCTTTTTAATAACAGGTAAATTTAAGTTCTCAAACAGAATAACCCCAAGCTGCTTCGGTGAATTAATATTAAATTCCGTTCCTGCAAGCTCATAAATCTCTTTTTCCATTTCCTTTAATCTACCCGCAAGCTCTTCTCCCATATTGCGGAGACGCTCCGTATCAACTGTAACACCTTTCACTTCCATGTCAGCTAATACACGAGCAAGAGGTAATTCTAACTCTGTAAATAGTTCATATTGCTCATTCTTTTCTAATTCTTCCTCGAAGGTTTGCTTCACATCATATAATACATGCACTTTACGAGCTACATGCTCAGCTACTACCTCTTGCTCCGGAACAGCACGCTTCGCACCTTTTCCGTAAACTTCTTCGTCAGATTTTACCGCATGTGTTTCTTTCATTTTCGCAACAGCACGGAAATCTTTATCGGTATCAGCTGGATCAAGTAAATAAGCGGCAATTAATAAATCAAAATCAATTCCCTGAATATCTACACCATTCCATTTGAGCGCAACGATAGCACGCTTCGCATCAAATGTATGTTTTCTCATTTCCCTATTTGCAAGCCACTCTTTAAAAGCATCTGATTTAAGAGCAACATCGGCCGGAATGAAGTAACAACCATTTTCATTTTGAATACCAAAACCTTGAATATCGGCTTTATGATAGTTATCTTCTTGTACTTCAACAATAAGCGCACTATCTTGCTGAAGCATTTCTTCTGTAACTTCTTCTACAATATCAAATGTAATATCATCTAATTCAGCTGGAGCCGTTTCCTCCGGCGTAACGCCTAATTTATTTAAAAGGGATGTAAATCCTAAATTCTCGAACATTGGAATTAAATCGCTTGGTTCATACCCTTTATATGCCATATCATCTACATGCACAGTAATCGGTGCGTCTGTAATAATAGTCGCAAGTTCTTTACTCATAAGAGCTTGTTCTTTATTTTCTTCTAACTTTTCTTTTAATTTCTTGCCACTTACTTGATCTAAGTTTTCATATACCGCTTCTACCGTTTCAAATTGTGTTAACAATTTAATCGCAGTTTTTTCACCAACACCTGGTACACCTGGAATGTTATCTGATTGATCTCCCATTAAACCTTTCATGTCGATAATTTGCTTTGGTGATAAGCTATATTTCTCAAATAAAGCTTCTTTCGTATATTCATCTACTTCTGTAATCCCTTTGCGAGGAATACATACGAGTGTATTATCTGAAACAAGTTGCAGTAAATCTTTATCTCCTGAAATAACTTTCACATGAAACCCTTGCTCACTCGCTTCTTTCGCTAACGTCCCCATAATGTCATCCGCTTCATAATTTTCCAGCTCATAACGCGGTACATTGAATGCATCAAGCATCTCACGAATAAACGGGAATTGCTCTGATAACTCAGGTGGAGTCTTTTGACGCCCTCCCTTATAATCACTATACGTTTTATGACGGAATGTTGTTTTCCCCGCATCAAACGCCACAAGCATATGCGTCGGTTTTTCTTCCTCTAATATTCTCATTAGCATCATCGTAAAACCATAAATTGCGTTCGTATGTATACCTTTGTCGTTATTTAAAAGCGGTAGTGCAAAGAAAGCACGATACGCGATATTATTACCATCTACTAATACGACTTTTTTTTCCAAACTACAAACCTCCCCATACAAATTTGAAACGATTTTTCCACAGAAAAAACCGTTCTTTTCCTCTCTCTATATTAACATGACTAATAGAGAGAAGAAAAATAACGGTTTTTTTCTATCATATATAAACAGACTTACATTGGCATAAAAGGGAAGTGACGAGAATAGCATAACTACTCTCGTCCAAAATTACTCCTTGGATGAAGGGGTTTTCATGTATTATATTAACAGAGCTTTATTAATATTTAATTAAGACAATGTTAATATATTGTAAATATCCTTCATCCTATTTTTCAGTAGCTGATTTTGGTAAAACAACTGTAAATGTTGTTCCTTCTCCAACCTCACTATCCACTGTAATCGTACCTTGATGTGCTTCAACTAAATGCTTTACAATTGATAAACCAAGACCCGTTCCACCCGTATTTCTACTTCTCGCTTTATCAACTCGATAAAAACGTTCAAATATACGAGGGATTTCTTCTTTACTAATACCAATTCCAGTATCCGACACTTTTATATACGCATTATATTTATCCTCAAATAATTCAACAGAAACAACGCCTCCAGCCGGCGTATATACGATCGCATTATTAATTAAATTAATAAAGATTTGTTTTAAGCGGCTCGGATCTCCAATAACAGAAACTCGTTTCAATACATTCACTTGTAACGAGATTTCTTTTTCTCCCGCTTTATTATCAAGCACCATGTGTATGTCTTCAAGAAGTCCCTTCATATCAACCGTACCCATATTTAACTTAAATCCTTGTTGCTCGATCTTTGACAAATCTAATAAATCTTCAATTAATCCTTGCATGCGTTCACTTTCTTTTAGAATAATATGTAAGAAATGTTCACAAAATCTTTTGTTATCCATCGCCCCATCTAAGAGCGTTTCTGAAAAGCCTTTAATAGAAGTAATCGGTGTCTTCAATTCATGAGAAACATTCGCTAAAAAGTCTTTTCTCATTTGTTCTAATTTCTTCAGCTCAGTAATGTCATGGAATACGAGAACAATCCCTTTCCACTCATGGTTCGTCCCAATAATTGGCGCTCCATATACCTCGAAATGCTTTCGCTCAATACCAAGCGGCAATAACATTTGTTTACGCACTTTCACTTCTGTCATAAAAATTTCTTCCACAAGCTCAATAATTTCCGTATGGTGAAACGATTCATAATATAAACGATTTAAATATTCTTCATCAGTTACGTGGAAAGTTTCCTTATAAGAACGGTTTACAAGGTTTATATAACCACGACTATCAATTAAAATCATTCCACTTCCCATATTTTCAATTAATGTGTGTAAACGATCTTGTTGCATTTCTTGTTCAAGTGTCATCTCTTGTAAATTACGAGCTAAAATATTAATTGCTTTACTCAGCATTCCTGTTTCATCCGAATGACTTTCATATGCACGCGCTTTATAATTACCCTTCGCTAATTCAATCGCAACTTTCGTAACTGATTCAATCGGCCTAATATATTGCCCTGTAATTTTCACCCCAAGGAATACAACTACGAGACAAGCAATGACAAATCCGATAATTAATAATCCCCACGTTTTTTGGTGAACGTCCCTCAAAGTATCAATTGTACTTTTCACCAAAATGTATCCTTGTTTCCCTTCTACATCCTGGACGAACACCGCATGATAAAATTCATTCTTTTGATCTGTTTCTTTCGTAATGACTTTATTTCTTTGCTTTGCTGTTTCGGAAGAAAGTTCTTTAATCATCTCTTGACTAAATGCAGATGGTTGCCCTCCGCTATATTGAACTTTCTTTTTTTCATCAACAAATATAATAGAAGCTGGTATTTTTTCTTCTAACTTTTCAAATACATAAGGCTTTTTTAAAACAGCATCAAACCCTTGCTCTTCTGCTAATACCGCAACATACTGTGTCTCTTTTACCATTCTCTCTTTAGCATGATCTATATAGTAGTTTTCAAATGCAGTTTCTAATAATACACCTAGTCCAACTAAAATAAAGACGATAAGAGAAACAAATGTAAAAAGAAGCCTGGAACGAAATTTATTCATCCCCTTTTGGCTCCTCTAATTTATAACCTAAACCACGTATCGTTTTAATGTACGTCGGTTTTTTCGTATTTTGTTCGATTTTATCGCGCAAATGGCTAATATGGACATCAACAATTCTTGTATCACCGGCAAAATCATAATTCCATACAGCACTTAATAATTGATCACGAGTTAATACACGACTTTTATTTTTCGCAAGATAAACAAGTAACTCAAATTCTTTCGGAGTTAACTCGATCTTTCTCCCTCGGAAGTACGCTTCATAAAACTCAGGTAAAATTTTCAGCTCTGCAATTATGATGCTATCTTCATCTGGCGATTCTGAAACTTGCTCTTCCTGCTGTAATTTCGTACGGCGCAAAATCGCCTTCACACGAGCAACAACTTCCCTTGGACTAAATGGCTTCGTCATATAATCATCAGCCCCAAGTTCAAGACCTAGCACCTTATCAAATTCATCATCTTTTGCTGTTAACATTAAAATCGGCGTCATAACACGCTGCAATCGTAATTCTTTACAAACTTCCATACCATCCATTTTCGGAAGCATTAAATCTAATATAATTAAATCTGGGCGTTCTGTAGTCGCTTTTTGAAGCGCCATTTCTCCATCCATTGCTGTAATAACTTCAAACCCAGCTTGTTGTAAATTAAATTCAATTAAAGTTAAGATAAATTCCTCATCATCAACTACTAAAATACGATTGTTCATTCTTTTCCTCCAAGTTATAGACTTGAAACCTTCTTCATCCTAGTATTTTCCCCGTTATTCTCATCATACTAGAAAACAAGGTCTCCCTCAATATAATTGTCCCTTCATGAAAGAAAGTTACTGTATAGTTTTACTAAGAAATAGAATAAACCATAACTTTTCAGTAGAAATCTGTCTTATCCGCTGTAATAGTGATCCACACTTTGTAAATGAATGTATCGTTCTCTACAACTGTTTCCGCATGAACTGTAAATCTAGGAATAGATGCTAGAAAAAACGCAAGAGCATACGCTATTTTATAATCCGGTGTTTCATATCCATCAAATACTCTCCCGTACATTTCATTCGCGATTGAATCGGCCCACACTTCAGCTTCTCTTATCGTTTCAAAAATAATGTCTTCTCGCTTCCACTTCATCTTAAAAAACCACCCCTTTCATTGACTTTAATCACCAATAAATATATCATTAATTTTAATATATAAATAAATAAATAAATACAATAAAGGGGCCATTATGCGAATATTACTACCTATTTTAACTTTATTAGTAACATGTTTCCTTACTTTTAACGTACCGAGCTGGGATACGATTAAAACAGGTTGTTCAGAATTTACTGAAGGGTTTAAAGAAGGATTTTTCAACTAAAAATAGCGCTAGCCCCTTATAGTAAGGTATGCTAGCGCTATTCATATTTTCATGTTTTAAAAATTATCTAATGCTTTTTCCATAATGGAAACAGATTTAAAAGGTGGTGTTACTGTTAATGAGCCTTTCACAACAGTATCTCCTTTTTCGTCATGAGCAGATACAAGCATATCAATTGTATGTTCCTCCTCTGAAACAGCCACAACTTCAAAGTGGATTTGTAACGTCTCATAATGGTGAACATGCTTCACGAATGTAAGGTCCTTCCTAGTAATATGGCTACCTGGACCTGGTAAATATTTCGTAACTGCCGTTGTAATCAACCCCGTTAGCATAATGCTTGGTACAATCGGCTTTTCATACGGAGTTTGGGATGCGTAATCATGCTGAATATATAATGGATTGGCATCATTCGTTAACCCTAAATACAATAACAAATCTTTATCCTCAATTTTTTCAGTGATAGATAATTTCTCTCCTACTGTAATTTCATCCATTCTACGACCAATTTGAACTTTTTTCTTTAACATGTTACAACCCCCTCCGATTTTTTCACCTTATTATCCTACTAAAAGCGATACCTTATCCGAAAATTACTATGACGAGGGCAATGTATAGTATAAGTCTATAGTTTCATTATAGGATACTACAAATGATAGCGTTTTCATATTATTTCAAAAAAACAATTTAGTAAATAGTAGAAAAAGATTCGGGGCCCCGAATCTTTTTCTACTTATATTTAATTATTAAACAAGAACTTTCATAACGTTACGTACAGATTCTACAGAGCGATCTAACGCTTCTTTTTCATCTTCAAGAAGTTCTAATTCAATAATTTTTTCAATTCCGTTACCACCTAGAATTACTGGTACCCCTAAATAAAGGTCACTATAACCATACTCACCTTCAAGGTATGCAATAGCAGGTAATACACGGCGTTGATCTTTCAAGATTGCTTCTGTCATTTCAACTAAAGAAGCTGCTGGCGCATAATATGCACTACCGTTTCCTAATAAGCCTACAATCTCACCGCCACCTTTACGTGTACGTTCTACGATTGCTTCTAAACGCTCTTTTGGAATTAATGTTTCTAACGGAATACCACCCGCATATGAGTAACGCACAAGAGGTACCATATCGTCACCATGTCCACCAAGAACAAATCCTGTAATGTCTTTCACAGAAAGATTTAATTCTTGTGAAATGAATGTACGGAAACGAGCTGTATCTAATACGCCTGATTGACCGATAACACGCTCTTTCGGGAATCCAGCTTCTTTAAATACAGAATATGTCATTGCATCAACTGGATTTGTTAATACAACAATAATCGCGTTTGGTGAATGTTTTGCAATGTCGCGCGTAATACTTTTCATAATTTTAGAGTTTGTTGCTACTAAGTCATCACGGCTCATACCAGGCTTACGCGCAATACCTGCTGTAATAACGACAACGTCAGAATCAGCAGTATCTGCGTAATCCGATGTACCAATAATGTTAGCATCAAAACCTTGTACTGGGCTCGCTTCTAACATATCTAACGCTTTCCCTTTTGTTGGATTTTCCAGCTGTGGAATGTCCACTAATACAACATCTGCAAGTTCTTTTTGTGCTAATAAGAATGCTGTTGTTGCTCCTGTAAATCCTGCACCGATGACTGAAACTTTCTTGCGTTTGATTGTCATAATTTACCCCCCGCTTTAATTATGCGTTTTTGATTATCGCTACATCCATGTTTTTAATAAGCTCATTAGCAAATTCAGAACATTTCACTTCTGTTGCGCCTTCCATTAGACGAGCGAAGTCGTATGTTACTACTTTTGATGCAATTGTTTTTTCAACTGAATCAGTTACTAATTTCGCAGCTTCATTCCATCCTAAATGTTCTAGTAATAATACACCAGAAAGAAGAACAGAAGATGGATTTACTTTATCTAAACCTGCATATTTTGGAGCTGTACCGTGTGTAGCTTCAAAGATAGCATGTCCAGTAACGTAGTTAATGTTTGCACCAGGTGCAATACCAATTCCACCTACTTGTGCAGCAAGTGCATCAGAGATGTAATCTCCATTTAAGTTCATTGTTGCAACAACATCGAACTCACGTGGACGAGTTAAAATTTGTTGTAAGAAGATGTCTGCAATAGAATCTTTTACGATGATTTTTCCAGCAGATTCTGCTTCTGCCATCGCTTTATTCGCTGCATCTTTGCCATCTTTTTCAACAATGCGATCATATTCAGCCCAAGTAAATACTTTATCGCCAAATTCTTGTTCAGCTACTTCATAGCCCCAGTTTTTGAAAGCACCTTCTGTAAATTTCATAATGTTTCCTTTATGAACTAATGTAACAGAAGAACGTTTTTCGTTAATTGCATATTGAATTGCAGCGCGAACAAGACGCTTTGTTCCTTCCTCTGAAATTGGTTTAATACCAATCCCTGATGTTTCTGGGAAACGAATTTTATTAACGCCCATTGCTTCTTTTAAGAATGCAAGAACTTTTTCCGCTTCTGGAGAACCTTGTGCATATTCAATACCAGCGTAAATGTCTTCTGTATTTTCACGGAAAATAACCATATCAGTATCTTCCGGACGTTTTACAGGTGAAGGAACACCTTCAAAGTAACGAACTGGACGTAGACATACATATAAATCTAATTCTTGACGAAGCGCAACGTTTAGAGAACGAATACCACCGCCAACTGGAGTTGTAAGTGGACCTTTAATTGCGATTAAATATTCACGAATTAAATTTAAAGTCTCTTCTGGTAACCACTCGCCTGTTTGGTTGAATGCTTTTTCCCCTGCAAGCACTTCTTTCCAAACGATTTTCTTCTCACCATCATATGCTTTCTCAACTGCTGCTTCTATTACGCGAGATGCTGCAGCCCAAATATCAGGACCAATTCCATCTCCTTCGATAAATGGAATAATCGGATTGTTTGGTACATTCATAACACCATTAGTTACAGTAATTTTTTCACCTGTTGTCAATGTGATAACCCCCATGTTTGAAATTTCATATGTATGAAACTGAGGGAGTAACCCCTCAGTTCAAACCGTTAGTCAAATTAAAATATTCTAATCATTATATCTTTCCGAAAAAATCAGACTTTTGAAAGCGTATTTTCACTATCAAAATAGTGTTTTTCACTTATCGTTGTGCGATTGGAACATATACTTGATGCGTAGGTCCATTATAATCAGCACGCGGACGGATTAAACGGTTGTTTTCATATTGTTCTAGAATATGAGCTAACCAGCCTGACATACGGCTAATCGCAAAGATAGGTGTAAATAAGTCATGGTCAACTCCTAAACAATGGTATACAGAAGCTGAATAAAAATCAACATTTGGTGGAAGACCTTTTTCTTTTGTTACAATGTCTTCAATTTTGATAGACATATTATACCATTTGTCTTCTCCTAAAAGCACGCATAATCTCTTAGACATTTCGCGTAAGTGTTTCGCGCGTGGATCACCATGCTCATATACACGATGACCAAATCCCATAATTTTCACTTTATTGTGAAGAGCATTATGAATATATGATTCTACATTTTCTTCTTCACCAATCTCAGTTAACATCTTCATTACATTTTCATTTGCCCCGCCGTGAAGAGGACCTTTTAATGCACCGATTGCTGCTGTAATACCAGAATACACATCTGAAAGTGTAGCTACGCAAACACGTGCAGTAAATGTAGAAGCGTTTAACTCGTGATCTGCATGAAGTACAAGCGCCTTATCAAAAGCCTCAATTTCAACTTCATTTGGCTCACGATCATTTAACATGTACAAGAAGTTTGCAGCTAATGATAGATCTTTTCTTGGCTCAACAACATCTAAACCTTTACGAATTCTTGCATAAGCCGCAATTAAAGTTCCGACTTGAGCCTGTAATTTAACCGCTTTCAAATAATTAGACTTTCCATCCATTATTTCAGCGCTCTCATCATATAATGATAGCATGGAAATCGCAGTTCGTAAAACCGACATCGGGTGCGCGATTTTTAAATCTACTTGTTTCAAATATGTTAAAATCTCACCTGGTACTTTATAGTATTCAGATACAGTTTCACTAAATTCCGCTAGTTCTTTTTCGTTAGGAAGCTTGCGGTGCCATAATAAGTACACTACTTCTTCGAACGTAGCATTCTCAGCTAAATCATCAATATTATACCCAACATAAGTTAATGTATCATCAATAATAGAGCTCACAGATGATGTTGTTGCTACTACCCCTTCTAAACCTCGAATAACAGTCATGACATTCTCTCCTTTTCCTGAAAATTCTCCCAACCTTGCTCCTTATATCTATTTGCTCCCCTTATAAATTATGAACGCTCGTTCACTCTTTAGGCAAGCAAAATGCACGTTCATGCAAATTTATTGCGATGTTCCCCTCTTATTGTCCATTGCTTACATGGAAAGCATGAGCGTGAATGTCTCCCCGAATCCTCACGCTCAGAACAACAAGTTAGTGAGGAAAATGAATTCCGAAGAGTTTATGATAAAAACAACATAAAACAATATCGTTATAAAATTGTTTTATGTTGTTTTTATTTTATCTGGTGTAAAGTCTCTGCTGTTATGTAACTTTTCAAAGTTTCTAATCCTATTATAAACAATTATCTGACTTTTGTGAACAGAAAGAATTCAAAAATTTTATATTACTATAAAATTCCTTATTTAAACATTTGTATAATACTCATAACTGCATAGGCAATTCCAGCCCCAATTAATGGACCTACAGCGACTCCATTAAATAAAGCTACAGCTATAATTGTCCCAAAAACAAGTGCAGTTGTAATATGAGGATCCGTCGTTAATAATTGCACCCCACCTTTCGCCAACAAAGCAACCGCCACTCCTGAGGCTAAAGCGATCCATGCATAGTATGATTTCGCCGCTTCTCCGAGTTGTTTAAACCCTATTTCCCCCGTCGCAATTGGGACGAGCACCGCAATGGTAATAACCGTCACACCAAGGTTAATTCCTTTCGTTTGTAAATAAGGAAAAACTTTATCGCCTAAAAACGTAAACTTCAATAAAAATAAAACTCCAACAGCTACAGTAAGCGATTGATTTTTAGCAATTATTCCTATAATAAGTAGTATGAATAAAAATAACGTTGACTGACTAATCATGATTGCACTTCCTTTCTGAAAATAATGAACTCGCTTCCAAACAAAAAATACCTTTAAACCTATCGTTATACATGCTATATCGAATTATATTTGTTAATTATAATAAAGAAACGAATTGATTTTTATATACATTTCAAAATTACAAACAAGACTTTAACCAGAAAAAAACAAAGCATGTATATACATTTAAAAGCGGATGTCTCTCCTTTCTTTTCTAATAAGAAACAGGTAAAATAAAAAGAAGAGAAAATGAAGTTTTTACCATATAGTAGAAGCATCAACACCAAGCTTTTACAGTCACTCATGTACTGAAAAAGCAGGAAAAATCCATCATTCCACTATAACATAAAGTGAAACTTTGATCAGTGAATCTCACTCGTTATAAGTTGAACGAATTAGGATAATCCAAATTGGAATGGGAGGTATACATCTTTGAACCGAAACTTACTATATATGATATTACGACTCATATTTGTCATTGTAGCAACGGTAGTTGGGTTCTATGCATTGCTGTACATGTCAGGCCTTATCTACCCTTTTATTATCGCTTTTGCATTTGCTTATTTGATTAATCCTGTCGTCAATTTCCTTAATCAAAAACTACAATTCCCTCGCGCATTAGCGGTACTCGTTAGCTTAATTCTCGTATTCGGAGCTATCGTCGGACTTGTTACATACCTTGTAACTGAAGCAATATCTGCCACAACATACTTACTACAAATTGTTACAGTGAAGTTTCCAGATATCGTTGCATTCGCCCAACAATTTGCACTTAATCATATTATGCCTCTCTATGATGATTTAATCTCTAAATTTAATCATCTTGGAGAACCACAGCGATACACTATTACACAAAACATTCAAAACTTAGGCACCGAAGCAACGACACAAATGAAAGAACTTTTAACCACCATTATAAGTGGATTAACAAATTTCATTAGTGCATTACCAACAACTTTAACTGTCCTTGTATTCGTCTTATTAGCCACCTTCTTCATTAGTTACGATTGGCATCGTCTTGCTCATAAAGTAAGAAAACTTCTACCTAATCGTGTACATGGATACGGAAAAACTATTTTTGTCGATTTAAGAAAAGCTTTGTTTGGTTTTGTTAAAGCGCAACTTACACTCGTATCTATGACAACTATCATTGTACTAATTGGCCTTTTAATATTACGCGTGCCATACGCCATTACTATCGCGATTATTACAGGGGTTGTAGATTTACTCCCGTATTTAGGAACTGGAGCTGTCTTCGTTCCTTGGGTTATATACGTATTTTTCACAGGCGATACTGCATTCGCCATCGGTCTCCTCATCCTATACATCGTCGTGATTGTCCAAAGACAAATTATGGAGCCAAAAGTACTTTCCTCTAATATCGGTCTTGATCCATTAGCAACACTGGTTGCTCTATTTGTCGGCTTTAAGCTTTTTGGCTTTTTAGGATTAATCATCGGTCCAGTCATCTTAGTACTACTTAATACATTGCACAAAGCTCGTGTATTCCATGATTTGTGGAAATATATTAAAGGCTCACCTTCAAAATAATAGTTTCTAATTCATATACAACAAAAAACTTACATGTAATCAGTGGGAATTTCCCACTGATTATTCCTTGTACTTATTTTTCACACTCATTACATACAACAAGAGAATTGCCCAGAAAAAGGATAATTCTCTTGTTTTTTTGCATAAAAAACGCATATTTCGAGGTGTTTTTACATATTTATTCTGTTTTTTCTATAATTATTACTTACATTTATTACCTTTTATGTAAATGAATAAATATACAAAATAACATAAAATGAGACTTAAACTAATAATTTTCCTGCTCTTATCTAACTTTTCCATACCAATTGATTCTTTTTTATATACAAAAACAAGCTTGAGCTCATAAGGTTTTTCCTACACCACACTCATTAAGAGCTAATATCCCTCAAACCACATACCCAATCGAGAAATACACAACGAATACAATAAAGCAAAACTTTAATCCACGAGGGTTTTGTCCACCACTGATTATTAACCTTCACCAACCAGACTTTTATGGGCAGTCCGATTTCCACCTAACTCCTTCGCACTCGCCGAAATTTAAGGCAGAATAAAGTAAAACTTTAATTAACAGAGCTTTTTCCATCCTCCTCATCCTTTTACGGGAAAAAAAATAGTACTTAGATCGCTATAATCTAAGCACTATTTCTGCACAATAATAGTAGAGTTCTTTCTAAACTTCCATTCCATCCACTTCATAACAAACGGCTTCAACAAAGCCCTCGTCATAGGTATAACAAAGATAAAACCTATTATATCCGTTACATATCCAGGAAGTACCAAAAGAATACCTCCTACAAAGATAAAAATACCATCCAGTACTGCTCCTCCTGGCATTTCTCCTCTATTCAACTTAGATTGAATCTCTCCAAGTACTTTAAATCCTTGCCTTTTCGCCAAATACACACCTACAACACCCGTAAATACAATCATAGCGAACGTAGACCATAAACCTATTACATGACTCGATCCAATTAAGACTGTAATTTCAATCGCCGGTATTAAAATAAACAAGAATAGCAACCACTTCATAGTTCTACACTCCTCTCACGCATCACTTTAAACGCCCTCAGAGCGCCCATATACATCACACAAAAACTAAATACCCTTCCCTATTAAACCTCGTAACAAACAGCTTTTAAAAGCAATTCCAGGCGTTTCAAGATGATTCTGCCTCGTTTTTGTGTAAAAAAAAGAGAAGGACTCCGATCCTTCTCTCCGTATTACTTATAGCACTTCCGCATGTCCATTATAAACAATTCCGCGTGCTGCATCAACTGTTACTTCTTGGCCACTTTTTAAAGTTGCTGTTACGCCGTTTACACCAACGATAACAGGAATACCGATTGATACACCTACAACAGCAGCATGGCTTGTTAGACCGCCTTCTTCTACAACTAGAGCAGCAGCTTTTTCAATTGCAGGAATCATATCTTTATCAGTGCTTGTTGTAACAAGGATATCACCTTTGTTTACGTTCGCTACAGCTTCAGCAGCTGTTTTCGCTACAACTACTTTACCTTTTGCAGCTTTACGACCGATTCCTTGCCCTTTAGCAACTTCTTCACCAACAACGTGGATTTTCATTAAGTTTGTTGTACCAGTTTCAGCAACTGGAACACCAGCAGTGATTACTACAGTATCTCCAAGTCCGATTAGACCCGCATCCATACCTGTTTGAATTGCTGTATCTAACATTTCGTCAGTAGACGCTGCACGTTTTCCAGCCATAAACGCTTGTACACCCCAAACAAGTGCAAGACGACGTCCTACTTGCTCGTCAGATGTTACAGCTACGATTGGAGATTTTGGACGGTATTTAGAGATCATTTTCGCAGTATGTCCACTTTCTGTTGGAGCTACGATTGCAGCTACATCAAGAGCAAGTGCTGTATGCGCAACAGATTGGCTAATTGCATCTGTAATTGTTGGAGTGAACTCTTTAATACGTTTTTTGAACATATCTTCATATTGTAATGATTTTTCAACACGCACCGCAATGTTAGCCATCATTGTTACAGCTTCTACAGGGTATTGACCCGCAGCAGTTTCACCTGAAAGCATGATTGCATCTGTTCCATCGAAGATTGCGTTTGCTACGTCACTTGCTTCCGCACGAGTTGGACGTGGGTTACGTTGCATAGAATCTAACATTTGTGTTGCAGTAATAACTGGTTTGCCTAATACGTTACATTTTTTGATTAGACGTTTTTGTACTAATGGTACTTCTTCTGGTGGAATTTCTACACCCATATCACCACGAGCAACCATTAAACCGTCAGAAACTTCTAAGATTGAATCGATGTTGTCGATACCTTCTTGGTTTTCGATTTTTGGTACGATTTGGATGTATTGAGCGTTATGCCCTTCTAATAATTCACGAATTTCTAATACGTCAGATGCTTTACGTACGAAAGATGCTGCTATGAAATCAACTTTTTGCTCGATACCGAAAACGATATCTTGTACGTCTTTTTCAGTGATACCAGGAAGCTTAATACTTACGTTTGGTACGTTAACACCTTTTTTATTTTTTACAGTTCCGCTGTTTAATACTTTTGTACGGATGTTTCCGTCAGCTTTCTCGATTACTTCTAGTTCGATAAGACCGTCATCGATTAGAATACGAGAACCTGGATCAACATCATCATAAAGACCAGCATAAGATACAGAGAACTTCTCTGCAGTTCCTAATACTTGTTCAGTAGAAAGAATTACTTCTGCACCTGTTACAAGCTCAGCTTGTCCGTCTACGAAGTCATGTGTACGGATTTCTGGACCTTTTGTATCAAGTAAGATACCAACTGTTTTACCAGTTTTCTTTGAAGCTTCACGAATATTTTTAATACGAGCTCCATGCTCTTCATGGCTACCATGAGAGAAGTTTAAACGAGCAACGTTCATACCCGCTTCCATTAATTGCTCTAATTTCTCAATACTTTCACTAGCAGGACCTATAGTACATACAATTTTAGTTTTACGCATATTGCACCTCCGAAAATTATGAAACCGTTCCCAAATACAAGGCATTAAGCCGATTAGATAGATAATTCTTTAGATAATTGATACATATCTTTATCGATTGTATGCTTTTGAGCTAACGCTTCGATAATGTCATGATCAACAAGTTTATTATTTTGAATACCAACACAACGTCCGCCATTACCAGCAATTAACAATTCAACTGCTCTTGCGCCAAGACGACTAGCTAACACACGGTCTTGTGCACTTGGTGATCCACCACGTTGTACGTGACCTAATACAGTTACACGAGTATCAAAGCTTGTTGCTTCTTCAATGTGCTTACCGATGTCAATTGCACTTCCAACACCTTCAGCTACAACGATAATACTGTGCTTTTTGCCACGTTCACTACCGCGTTTCAGACGAGCGATAACATCTTCCATGTCATACTTTTCTTCTGGAATTAAGATAGTTTCTGCACCATCAGCTAAACCAGCCCATAATGCGATATCTCCAGCATGACGTCCCATTACTTCAATAACATATGTACGTTCATGAGATGTAGCTGTATCACGGATTTTATCAATTGCATCAATAACAGTATTTAAAGCTGTATCGAAACCAATTGTGAAGTCTGTTCCAGGGATATCATTGTCGATTGTACCTGGTACACCTACACATGGGAATCCTTGCTCAGTTAATTTTTTTGCGCCTTGGTAAGAACCATCTCCACCAATAACAACAAGTCCTTCAATACCATGTTTCTTTAATTGCTCGATTCCTTTTAGTCGTACTTCTGGGTCTTTAAACTCAGGACATCTTGCTGTATATAATTTTGTACCACCACGGTGGATAATATCGCCAACAGAACCAAGTTCTAATTTTTCAATATGACCAGAAATTAAACCAGCGTATCCATGGTAAATACCATATACTTCAATATCATGGAAAATCGCTTTACGAACAACTGCACGAATGGCAGCATTCATACCAGGTGAATCTCCACCACTTGTTAATACACCAATACGTTTCATTTGTACTCACCTCATAAAGATTATTTGCCTTATAATAAAATAACACGAAAAAATATAAAAACACAATGGAGAAGATGTGTCTTTTCATAATAAAAACGTGCATTCGCGAAGAGGAACGCACGCTTTTCTTATTTTATCCCAATGGAAGCGTTTGAAAACGAAACTTGCCCAATTTTCATATATTTTTCATAACGTTTTTCGATTAATTCATCTTTCGAAATTCTGCTTAATTGTTCAAAAGTTTTCTTAAGCATTAAATCTATATTTTCTGATTGTTTCAAAACATTACGATGCGCTCCGCCTTTTGCCTCTGGAATAATTTCGTCAATTACACCTAATTCTTTCAAATCTAATGCTGTAATTTTCATCGCTTCTGCAGCTTCTTTTGCTTTACCAGCATCTTTCCAAAGAATCGCCGCCGCACCCTCTGGTGTAATAACAGAATAAGTGGAATTTTCCAGCATATGAATGTAATCTCCTACTCCAAGACCTAATGCACCACCGCTACCACCTTCACCGATAACGATACAAATAACAGGTACAGTTAAACCCGCCATTTCAAATAAATTACGGGCAATTGCCTCACTTTGTCCACGTTCTTCAGCTGCTTTACCAGGATAAGCTCCCTTCGTATCAATGAAACAAATAATTGGACGATTGAACTTCTCCGCTTGTTTCATTAGACGCAGTGCTTTTCGATATCCTTCTGGATGAGGCATCCCAAAATTACGACGAATATTTTCTTTCGTATCTTTTCCGCGTTGATGCCCAATTACAGTTACAGGCATCCCCTTATATTTCGCAATGCCGCCGACAATCGCTGCATCGTCGCCAAATAGGCGATCTCCATGACATTCAAAAAAATTAGTAAATAAGTGCTCAATATAATCGAGCGTTGTCGGTCGTTCTGCATGACGAGCAATTTGAACACGGTCCCATACTTTCATATTGCCGTATATATCTTCCTCTAGTTTTTCTAGCTTGTCTTCCAAAATACGAATCTCCTCACTGAAGTCCATCTGGCTGTTTTTCGTATAGTCTTTCAGTTCACGAATCTTATTTCTTAGCTCAACAACTGGTTTCTCAAATTCTAGCTCTGCCATACAGCCATTTCCCCTCCTTGATGAACTTCTAAAATCTTACGGAGTGATTCTCTCATATCATCACGATGCACCACCGCATCTAATTGACCGTGCTCTAGTAAAAATTCTGCCGTTTGGAAATCTTCCGGCAGTTTCTCACGCACTGTTTGTTCAATTACGCGTCTACCAGCAAATCCGATAAGTGCACCTGGCTCTGCAAGATTGTAATCACCAAGTGAAGCGAAACTCGCTGAAACCCCGCCCGTCGTTGGGTGAGTCATAACAGAAATAAATAGCCCTCCTGCATTACTATGCTTTTTCAAAGCTACGCTTGTTTTTGCCATTTGCATTAAACTTAATATCCCTTCTTGCATACGAGCACCACCCGACGCAGTAAAGATAATAAATGGAACTTGTAAGTCGTATGCCTTTTCAACCGCACGGGCAATTTTCTCTCCTACAACAGAGCCCATGCTGCCCATTCGAAAACGAGAATCCATTACTGCAACAACAACAAGCATGTCATCAATTGTTCCTTCACCAGTTACAACCGCTTCATTCAATTCAGTCTTCTTACGATCGTTTTCTAGTTTCTCTTCATATCCCGGAAACTCAAGTGGATTTAGTGAAACCATCTCTTTGTCATACTCACGAAATGAACCTTCGTCCAATATACTATCAAGGCGTTCCCATGCATTCATCGGATGATGATATCCACAATTCACGCATACTTTTAAATTTTTAAGAAGCTCTTTCGTATACATGATTTTTTTACATTTCGGACATTTTGTCATAACGCCATCTGGTACATCTTTTCGTACTTGTTCTGAAGGTATTGCAGCGTACTTTTTCTTTTTCACGAATAAATCTCTTAGCACAATTTGACCCCCTTCGTTGAGAGCTAAGGTTAGCGTAAGAAGAAAATGGGGCTAACACCAATGTTTGATGTTAGCCTTATCTTCTCAATCTGTCTAATAACCTCTCTCTTTACGTTTAACTTTAACCGCAATGCGGTAGAATGTTTGTCATAACGTGTCATGGTCATTTCGACAAATTTTATACATTACGAGTGAAACTGTATATTCTCTACTAATTCATCGTAAATTTTTAACGCATCATTTTCTTGTTTCACTTCCAAAGTAGCATAAAGCTTTCTATACATTTCGATAGAATCTCCTGAAACTTCACAAGAAAGAGTTGCAACATAATCATTTACGATCATCCAAATGCGATATAGTAAATAATTATCGAATTGTTCAATAAGTGTTTTAAAGAACGTTTGATGAAGCATTGGAATTGAACTTTCATTTTCTTCAAGCACTTGGTGTAATTTACTTAGTACTTTAGAAAACGTTTCTTTCGGTAAATTACATACAATTCGAATCATATCTTTCTCAAGCAATCGTTTTGTTTGTAATAAATCACGAATTGTTTTCTCATCTTGCAGCAAGAACGGAGCAATTAATTGTACAAGACCGTTATCGTAAAAGTTTCGAATAAACGTCCCCTCACCACGTCTCGTTTCAATTAATCCTACCAGTTCTAACGCACGTAATGCTTCTCTTACAGAGGAACGTCCAACATTTAAGCGTGAACTTAACTCACGCTCAGATGGCAAACGATCCCCTGCTACTAAACAATCCTCTTCCATAATGGAACGGATTTTTTTTACAATTTCGAGATATACTTTTGTATTTGATGATGTCAATGGAAATTCCTCGCTTATTCTTTACCAATCAGCGCTAATTGTTTTGTTTTCTCAGCGACTTCATTTGGATCTACTTGACGGCGAGCTACTCCTGTCTCCATTGCTGCTTTCGCAACGTAAGCCGCTACTTGAGGCGCTACACGCGCGTCAAATGGCGCTGGAATGATATGGTCTGCATTCAACTCATCCTCTGATACAAGCTCTGCAATGGCTTGTACAGCTGCCATCTTCATTTCTTCATTAATTTGTGTCGCATGTACATCAAGTGCACCGCGGAAAATACCTGGGAACGCTAGTACATTATTTACTTGGTTCGGGAAGTCAGAACGACCTGTTCCAACAACAGCTGCGCCCGCTGCTTTTGCCAATTCTGGCATAATTTCTGGAACCGGATTCGCCATTGCAAAAATAATTGCATCGTCATTCATTGTACGAACCATCTCTTCAGTTAATGCACCTGCTGCAGATACACCAATGAATACGTCCGCACCTTGTAAAACGTCAGCTAAAGAACCTTCTATACGATTCTTATTTGTATATTTTGCAACTTCATCTTTCACCGGATTCATACCGACAGGACGACCTTCATAGATTGCACCTTTACGGTCACACATAATAACGTCACGTACACCATAGCGATATAAAAGTTTAATGATTGCAATACCTGCTGCACCTGCACCATTTGCGACAACTTTAATGTCAGACATTTTCTTTCCAACTAACTTCAGCGCGTTCACAAGGCCTGCTACTGTTACGATAGCTGTTCCGTGTTGATCATCATGGAATATTGGAATGTTTGTCTCTTTTTTCAAACGTTCTTCAATAACGAAGCAGTTTGGTGCTGCGATATCTTCTAAGTTTACACCGCCAAAAGTTGGCTCCATTAATTTTACAGTTTCAACAATTTTATCTACATCGTTTGTATTTAAGGCAATCGGGAATGCATCTACACCAGCAAAGCTCTTGAATAATACAGCTTTACCTTCCATTACTGGAAGAGATGCTTCAGGTCCAATGTTACCAAGACCAAGTACAGCCGTTCCATCTGTCACAACTGCTACCATATTTCCCTTCATTGTATATTCATATACCTTACTTTTATCGTCATAAATTTCTTTACAAGGCTCTGCAACCCCTGGAGAATATGCAAGACTTAAATCTTTTGCATTTTCTACTTTTACTTTTGATACAGTTTCTAATTTTCCTTGATGCACTTTATGCATGTGAAGTGCTTCTTCACGAAGTGTTGACAAACTATCCACTCTCCTCAAATTATTCTTGCTGATATCAATTTCTCCAAGTGGTCTGACCACGAACACTACTACTATAATAATCGAAGTGTAGGGAAATTGTCCATTATATTTTCACAACGACATTTTCGTCACCGACAATTTCACGAAGTGCTCCTAGACATTCTTCACTTGGATGAATCGATAAACTTCGAGATAATTGTACCATTTTATGTTCCTTTTCATAATAAATTAGTACTTTCGCAAAACCTGAATAATCAAACAATGTTTTCGTAACTTGATTTACAAGCTTTTTTTCATATTGAGACAGCAATTTCACGTAAACAGATGCTTCTTTCATTTCTTCATAAACATCCATTTCTTCTAGCGGATATAGTCCATTCACGATCCATTGCAACTTATGATTTCTTTGCTCGATCGTACCATCAACTAAAACAATTGCACCTTCTTGTAACCTGTCCGAAAAATGTATATACGTTTCTGGAAAAATAACGGCTTCCATTTCATCATTTTGATCACAGAATGTAATAAACGCCATCTTTTGCAACTTTTTCGTACGAATAACTTTCACACTTGTTATATATACGATCGCTCTTTGTACTTTTTTCTTATGTCGCATCGCCTGAGCAAGAGATGGGATTTCTAATTCTTTTCCTAACTCCGCATACTGCGCCGTTGGATAGCTAGATAAATAAAAACCGAGTGCTTCCTTCTCTTTATTTAACTGTTCAATAAAGGATAGCTCTTCTCCTTGTACGTATTTTGATTTCGGAACAGCATCCCCTAAATCAAAATCACGTGCAAGATTTGCATACTCCAACGCTCCTTTAAGACTTTTCCATAACGTCGTCCTCGAAACTCCAAAATCGTCAAAACACCCAGACCAGACAAACGCTTCTAAATTTCGCTCTGTTACAAATTTTGATGGCATACGAAGACAAAACTCAAATAAATCTTCGAACATTTTTTTCTCTCGTTCTTCGAGTAATGCCGTCACGGTAGCCATTCCGATATTCCGAATCGAAAGTAAACTATATCGAATCGCATTCCCTTCTATTTGGAAGTTGTAACCACTTCTCTGAAGAGACGGCGGTAAAACATGAAAACCTTTCCGCTTCGTTTCTCGTACATACTGCACAATCTTATCTTCATTTCCAATTGCACTTGATAATAACGCAGTCATAAATTCCAGCGTATAATTTGCTTTTAAATATGCAAGCTGATATCCGATCATACTGTAAGCTACAGCGTGACTTCGGTTAAAACCGTAATTCGCAAATCTTACAATTAAATCGTAAATTTGTTCTGAAGATGTCTCGTCGTATCCGTTTTCCAAACAACCTTGAACAAAATGCTTACGTTCTTGATCTAAAATATCACGATTTTTTTTACTCACTGCACGGCGCAGCAAATCCGCTTCTCCAAGCGAAAATCCAGCTAACTTCGATGCGATTTGCATAATTTGTTCTTGGTATACAATTACGCCGTATGTTCTTTCTAAAATCGGCTTTAAATCCGGATGTAAATATTCAATTCGTCTTTTCCCATGCTTCGATTCAATAAAGGTTGGAATTTGTTCCATCGGTCCTGGTCTGTATAGCGAGTTAACAGCGACTATGTCTTCAAATTCATTCGGTTTTAACCCACGAAGTACATTTCGCATACCACCTGATTCAAGCTGGAATACACCTGTTGTATCCCCTCTTCCTAACAATTGAAACGTCTTTTCATCTTGCAAAGGTAAATTTCTTATATCAATTTGTTTCCCAGTTTTTTCAACAATAAACTTTATAATATTTTCAAGTAACGTTAAATTACGTAAGCCTAAAAAGTCCATCTTGAGCAACCCAAGTTCTTCTAATGCATCAGCTGGATATTGCGTAACATAAACATCGTTATGCCCTTCTTGAATTGCTACACTTCCCGTTAACGGTTCTTGGCTCATAATCACGCCAGCTGCATGAATAGACGTATGACGCGGTAATCCCTCTACACGTTTTGCAATTTCAAACACACGCTCATGTAACAGATTCCCTTGTATAAACTCACGGAGCGATTGCGATTCCTCATATGCATCTTTTAACGTTATACCAAGCTTTGATGGGATAAGTTTTGAAAATATGTCAATATCTCTTGGCGGGAGCCCCATTACACGAGCAATGTCTCTAATTGCGGCTTTCGCTGCAAGAGTTCCGAACGTTACAATTTGAGCAACACGAAGCTGACCATATTTATCTTTCACATATCGAATCATCTCATCACGTCTTATATCTGGAAAATCAATATCAATATCTGGAAGTGTCACACGCTCAGGGTTTAAAAACCTTTCAAATAATAATTCATATTCAATCGGATCAATATCTGTAATTTCCAATACGTAAGAAACGAGTGAACCAGCTGCCGATCCACGGCCTGGCCCAGTTAAAATATGATTTTCATGTGCATATTTCATAAAGTCCCATACGATGAGGAAATAATCGCTAAATCCCATACGAGAAATAACATTTAATTCATGATCCAAACGTCTTATATGCGCTTCTTTCGGTACGCCATATCGTTTTTGCAAGCCCTCTTCACAAACACGGCGCAAGTACATATCACTCGTCTCGTTAGATGGAACAGGAAACTTCGGTAGTTGATTTACATGGAAAGGAATTTCTACTTGGCAACGTTCCGCGATTGTTATTGTATTTTGAACCGCTTCCTCAGCATGAGAAAATAGTGCTTCCATTTCATCTGATGACTTTAAATAATACTGATCCGTTTTCATTCTCGGTCTATCTGGATCAGTCATTTTCGTTCCGCCTTCAACAGATAATAAACATTCATGAACAAGTGCGTCACTTTGATTAATATAGCGAACATCATTTGTTGCAACGACTGGAACGTTTACCTTATTAATAAATTCAGGCAGTTTTTCTTGTAAAAGCAGTTCATCTTGAATCGCATGATGCTGCAAACTTATATAAAAATTGCTGAACATATTTTGATACGTATGAGCTACTTCTTCAGCCTGACTCTCTTTGTCTTCTAATAATAGCTGTTCAATCTCTCCGTCTTTCCCTGGTGAAATTGCAATTAATCCTTTCGCATAATGAGCAAGCCACTTCTTCGGAATACCTTCTTTTGACTTCGTCATAATGCTGCTAGAAATCTTTAATAAATTTTGATAGCCTATTTCATTCTCAGCAAGTAAGACGAGTGGATAAGACCTTTCTTCTTCTTCACTAAAAATAGAAGCTGTTAAGCCGATAATAGGCTGTATACCATTTTTCTTGCATGCTTTATAAAACGGAATAACTCCATACATAACATTTTCATCTGTAATAGCCAGCGATGAAAATCCAAGCTCTTTCGCCCGAATGACAAGCTCATCAATTTTACAAGCACTTTTTAACAAACTAAAAACGGTTTGACATTGTAAATGCACAAACTTCACTGTTGTACCCTCTCTTTACCTATGTGACTACTTTTATTATAGGTGATGGGGAAAGCGGAAATCAAAACATACTTCTCATACTTTGTCCATATATATGAAGAAGAAAGGGGAATGACGATGGATGTAAGAGAACATACTTTTTTCTCTCTGCTTATTATTAGTTATTTTATTGCCTTTGGAGTTATACTTGGTGGTTCATTAATTGGCGGATTTGGTGCATTTCTCATCGGAAAACCAGCTCTAACTTATATTAATCAATTCGCCCAAAATTTAAGAATTTGGGCACTCGTTGCAGCAATTGGCGGAACGTTCGATACCTTTTATAGCTTTGAAAGAAGCTTCTTTGGCGGAGATATGAAAGATATCGTAAAACAAATTCTCCTTATTTTTTTTGCAACTGGCGGTATGCAAACTGGTCTTATTATTATTAAATGGCTTACACAGGAACATGTATGAGAGTACCCAGTGCCAATACAGCCAAAAGGTGGTATTTAGTTTTAGCTGGCGCTGCTGTTGGAGGAGTGTTGAGCTGGTTTATTTTTTTGTACATATACGGTGTTTTTCAAGAAGAACAAGCTAGTAAAATAGCAGAACAAAAAGAAATCATCGAAAAACAAGAAGCAAAACTCCACGTCCTTCTCGAAGACCAAGAGAAATTGAACACAGAAAATAAACGGCTCTTAACAATTCAAGAAATCAAAATAAAAATTATAAATCGAAAAAAATATGATTTAGACAATCTTACACTTGAAAACATGACCACTTCTATCCATAATGATCTCCAGCATCTTTTAACGAAAAACATTCAAAGCATCGCAAAAAATAAAGACCTGCTCAAAAAAGTCATCGAAAATAAAACGTACAAACATTACGATCGTATATACCGCTTTAAAGTAGACACAGTCTCTTTTGATACCGTACTTGAAATTAGTATTGATATAGAGAAAGAAAAATAACAAAACGCAACGAAAAGAAGGAGGGCTTCTATGCCTCTCCTTCTTTTCATTGCAACATATAATCGCTTATCTACACAGCTCACGTAAATCAGCAAACAGGCGATCCGCTTCTTCCCAAGAAGATGCTTTTGCACCAGAAGCCATCGGATGTCCTCCGCCATTATATTGCATTGCTAATTTATTAATAACTGGTCCTTTTGAACGAAGACGAACACGAATAACATCGTCTTCTTCTAAAAATAGAACCCATGCCTTTAATCCATCAATATTACCAAGCGCTCCAACAACAGCAGATGCTTCGGTAGAAAGTACATCAAACTCTTCTAGTACCTCTTTCGTTAATTTAATGTACGCTGCGCCTTCTTCTACCATTGTAAAGTTTTGTAAAATATAACCATTTAAACGAGCGATCTTTTCTTTTGTCTTATACATTTCATTGTATAGATCCGTAAATTTAACATCCATTTCAACAAGCTCACTTACGTAACGAAGTGTTTTCGCTGTTGTATTCGGGAATAAGAAACGACCTGTATCTCCAACAATACCCGCTAAAATAAGGCGAGCTGCTTCCTTTGAAATCGTTAACCCTTTATCTTTTCCATAACTGTAAAACTCATAAATCATTTCACTTGTAGAACTAGCTGCCGTATCCACCCACGTAATATCTCCGTACGGGTCTTCATTCGGATGATGATCAATTTTAATTAACATCTTTCCTTTTGCATAACGCTGATCACAAACACGCTCTTGATTTGCTGTATCACAAACAATAACAAGTGCATCTTCATATACACTATCTTCAATATCATCCATTACTCGTAAAAATGATAAAGAAGGCTCGTTGTACCCAACCATATAAATATTTTTCTCTGGAAACGATTCTTGCAGAATTGTACCAAGTCCGCACTGAGAACCTAACGCATCTGGATCCGGACGTACATGACGATGAATAATAATTGTATCAAACTCTTTAATTGCTCCTAAAATTTGCTCATGCATATGTATAAT
Source organism: Bacillus mycoides (assembly GCF_001757995.1). Taxonomy (GTDB): domain Bacteria; phylum Bacillota; class Bacilli; order Bacillales; family Bacillaceae_G; genus Bacillus_A; species Bacillus_A mycoides_B. The sequence goes on from NZ_LXLV01000066.1 coordinate 85,573, forward strand.
CTCCTTTTTATTCAACTTCTTCATTTTATTCCGCATTAACGTGTAGTAAGACTCCCGCCTCAAAAGTATTAAAAACAATGGGGCAAAATTAAGTGGGAGCCCAGATGCACGTAAAAGCCTGATTGGTGAGGGCTAATAATTAGTACGTGGGATCTCCCCATACTAATTAAAGTTTCACTTTATCCCCCATTATAACGGAAAACATTTCATACATGCGAACAATTGCTTTATAATAAAAATTAGAAAGTTTAGATTTTTCTTTTTTCTAAATTGTTATTTTTATACCAATCGATGGGAGCGTGTATTATGCCAGTATTCGTCTTTTGTATTATCATCTCATTTGTGTTGTACCTCTTCTACAAAACAAAATTCTTGCGTACAAACCGTCCAATGGAGAAAGGTTGGCTCTCAGGAAAATCCGCAATGGCACTCGGCTTATTCGTCCTATTCTTTGGGATAAACCAATTCTTTTTAGAACTTTCAACTGCGCGCATTATCGTTGGTGTTTTGTTTATTTTACTTGGCAGTGCGAGTACATTTAATGGATTCCGTCAATATAAACACTTTCTACCATTAGCAGTCAAAGAAGCCGAATCTTATAAAACAACGTAAAAAAAGCATCAATATTGTGATGCTTTTTTACGTCCCTTAACTTTCAAAATCATATATGCAACAAACGCAGATGGTATATTAAAGAGATTACCTTGCACGTGAAAATGTAATTGCTCTTCTTCAAAAGACATCTGTTTGTATAGTTCTTGCTGAGATAATCCTGTTCGTTTCTTTTTTTCATTTAATCCTTGTAAGTATAAGTATTGAATTGGTATCATCACAAGGAAATAAAAGAGCGCGATACCACCAAAAAAGAGTAATTCTGATGACATATTGCATCCCCCTTCCGACATCCATTATATTACAATCTAATTATATCATAGTATGCAATCTAAATGAATTAATATTCTGTTTTTTCTAATTATACAATTATCTCTCCTTAAATATATCCTGCTACTCCTTTGCTTTCCCGCTAAAACTCTTCCACATCTTTAGCAACAGCTTCAAAACCCAATAAAGCGAAACTTTAATCAGTGGGGGGTTTGTCCATCCCCCACTGATTATTAGCCTTCACCAATCCCGCATTAACGGGCAGTTATCTCCCACCTAACTTCCTCGCATTCGCCGAATTTTGAGGTGGGAGTCTTACTGCCCGTTAATGCGGGATAAAACAAAAAAAGATGGAACAAACCAAAGCGATTTGTTCCATCTTTTTATTTATCGATCAATTGCACCATAAGCAACGCTTTCCCAACGACATTACCTTCATGATGCACTTCTACATCAACCTTACCAAATTTACGGCCAATTTCTAATACTTTCGGATGAACCGATACAACATTATCAATTTGAACCGGTTTTACAAAATAAATTGTTAAGTTCTCAACAATTGAATCGCTCTTCTTCTGCGCACGAATGACGCGGTTTGTTGCTTCTGTCACAATTGTTGTGAATACACCGTAAGATAACGTCCCGATTGAATTCGTCATTTGTGGTGTCACTGAAAATTGATATAAATGCTCATTTTTTGCTTCTTTCGGCGTCATAAATTGATTCGTTACAATGTCATCAATCGTTTCACCAACTTGTGGTTGACGCTGAATCATCTGCAAGGCCTGAAGTACATCTTGACGACTAATGATACCTTGCAATTTATTTCCATCCTCCACAACAGGAAGTAATTCAATACCTTCCCACACCATCATACGTGCTGCAGCTGCGACAGACATTTTTCCATTTACCGTAATAGGGTGTTTCGTCATCACTTTATCAATCGGTGTATCTTTCGCAACACCAATCATATCTTTCGAAGTTACGATACCTAACACCTTTTTATTTTCATCCACAATTGGATAGCGTCCATGCATCGTCTCTTCATTGTACTCATGCCATTTCTGCACTATGTCACTAGGCTTTAAATATAGTGTTTCTTCAATTGGTGTTAAAATATCTTCAACTAGTACAATTTCTTTCTTAATAAGTTGATCATAAATTGCACGGTTAATTAACGTTGCGACCGTAAATGTATCATAACTACTCGAAATAATTGGCAATTTCAATTCATCTGCTAACTTTTTCACATGCTCTTCTGTATCAAATCCACCTGTAATTAATACAGCAGCCCCTGTTTCTAATGCTAATTGATGTGCGTTCGTACGGTTACCGATAATAAGTAAGTTACCCGCTTCTGTATAGCGCATCATCGCTTCTAATTTCATAGCCCCAATAACGAATTTATTTAACGTTTTATGTAGTCCTTCTCTGCCCCCAAGTACCTGGCCATCAACAATGTTAACGACTTCTGCATATGTCAGTTTTTCGATATTCTCTTTCTTCTTTTGCTCAATTCGAATTGTTCCGACACGTTCAATTGTACTAACATACCCTTTATTTTCTGCATCTTTAATTGCACGGTAAGCTGTCCCTTCACTTACACTTAAATCTTTCGCAATTTGCCGCACAGAAATTTTATGCCCTACTGGCAGGCTATTAATATGTTCTAAAATTTGATTATGCTTGGTAGCCAAATGGTTTCACCATACTTTCTTTTCCCTAAATTCTTCATGTGTTGTATTTTCAGTATACTATATTTTCAAAACTGTTACACTCTCTCTTTGTATACCTGTACTATTTTTTTTATAACAAAATAACCCTTACATTCCACCAGTCATTCCATTACAACAATGTAATGCTGTTGTCATCTCGTTCGATAGTTTGTCCACTCGATTCCATATACAATTAAGACAAGAAATGAAACAAAGGAGCGAATAAATGATGAAAAAATTTTTAGGAGTTGTAGGTGCTGTATTTTTAGCTTTCGTAGATGGAAAAAAAGTTGCAATGGAGTTGAATGAAACACCCGAACAGCCACTTCCAAAAAGAAAAGAATCACCAAAACAAGTGCAAACTTTAAAAACTGTACTACACACATAAAAAACCCTTCACTTGTCGTTTCAAATGAAGGGTTTCTCTTTTATAGTGTAATACTTTCTCCAGCTTCTAATACTTTCCCTGTACAATTTTGTAGCTTTTCTACAAATTGATATGGATCTTGTTCAATAACTGGGAACGTATTGTAGTGCATCGGTACAACCGTTTTCGCACCAATCCATTTTGCAGCTAAAACAGCATCTTCTGGCCCCATTGTGAAATTATCACCAATTGGTAAAAATGCTACATCAATATTATTAAGTTCTCCAATTAACTTCATATCAGAGAACAGTGCAGTATCTCCCGCATGATATACCGTTTTCTCCTCTGCCATAAACAAAATACCAGCTGGCATACCTGTATATGTAATCGTCTTATTTTCTTCATCAATATAACTAGAGCCGTGGAATGCTTGAGTAAATTTCACTTTTCCGAAGTCAAATTCATGTGAACCACCAATATGCATTGGATGTGTATTTACACCTTGCCATCCTAAAAATGTCGCTAGTTCAAACGGCGCTATAACAACTGCATTATTTTTCTTCGCAAGCTCTACTGTATCTCCAACATGATCACCATGTCCATGAGATAAAAGAATTGCGTCCACATTTACATCTCCAGCTTTTAAATCTGTTGTCGGATTCCCTGTTAAAAATGGGTCAATTAAAATAACTTTTCCATTCGTTTCAATCTTTACAACTGAATGCCCGTGATACGATACTTTCATCATTACATTCCTCCCCTATTCACATTCTCACTTTTTATTCTACATGATTTCTCAATTCCCTGTCTTTTCTAACATCTATTTACTTGTCATAACGCTTTCCTCCGATGTAAAGTTATATTTGTAATTAAATATCTCGGGGGTGCCAATCGATGAATGCTAGATTAGAAAATTTAATGCAATGGCTAAAAGAAAAAAATGTAGAAGCTGCCTTCTTAACTTCTACACCAAACGTTTTCTACATGACGAACTTCCACTGTGAACCACATGAAAGACTACTTGGTATGTTTGTATTCCAAGAAAAAGAGCCTATTTTAATTTGTCCTAAAATGGAAGAAGGTCAAGCACGTAACGCTGGCTGGGCACATGAAATTATCGGATTTACTGATACTGACAGACCATGGGATATGATTGCAAAAGCAATTAAAGATCGTGGTATTGATGCAAATGCAGTTGCAATTGAAAAAGAACATTTAAACGTAGAGCGTTACGAAGAATTAACAAAATTATTCCCAAATGCAGCTTTCAAATCAGCTGAAGAGAAAGTTCGCGAGCTTCGCTTAATTAAAGACGAAAAAGAACTTTCTATTTTACGTGAAGCAGCTAAAATGGCAGACTATGCTGTTGAAGTTGGTGTAAATGCAATTAAAGAAAATCGTAGCGAGCTAGAAGTATTAGCAATTATTGAGCATGAATTAAAAACAAAAGGCATCCATAAAATGTCATTCGATACGATGGTATTAGCAGGTGCAAACTCTGCTCTTCCACACGGTATTCCAGGCGCAAACAAAATGAAACGCGGCGATTTCGTACTATTTGATTTAGGTGTAATCATTGAAGGTTATTGCTCTGACATTACACGTACAGTAGCATTTGGTGATATTTCTGAAGAACAAACTCGTATTTACAACACTGTACTTGCTGGACAACTACAAGCAGTTGAAGCATGTAAACCAGGCGTTACATTTGGTGCAATTGACAACGCTGCTCGCTCTGTTATTGCAGATGCAGGTTACGGAGACTTCTTCCCACACCGCCTTGGTCACGGACTTGGAATTAGCGTACACGAATATCCAGATGTAAAAGAAGGCAACGAGTCTCTATTAAGAGAAGGTATGGTCTTCACAATCGAGCCAGGTATTTACGTACCAAACGTAGGTGGCGTTCGTATTGAAGATGATATTTACATCACAAAAGACGGATCAGAAATTTTAACGAAGTTCCCGAAAGAATTACAATTTGTGAAATAATAAAGTGAAACTTTAATCAGTGGGGGTTTTGTTCATCCCCCACTGATTATTAGTTGAACCAATCGGGCGTTTACGGGCAGTTGATCTCCCACCTAACTTCTTTGCTCCAGCCGAATTTTGAGGTGGGAGTCTTACTGCCCGTTAATGCGGGATAAAAAAGGTAGCGTGATTGCTACCTTTTTCTATTTCTCTACAATCATTTGTGCTGGGTAACTTTCAAGTATTTTAGAAGACCATACTTTTATTTTATTTCCTGTTTCTAACTGCTTATATGCTCTTTTATCATTCAAACTCAAAATTATATCCGACGGAACCTCTTTATTTATTTGTTGTTCCATATAATTTTGCAATTCTACTTTTGTTTTAAAAGTTTTATCACTGTCAAAAAATATTGTGCCATTTCTCAATATTACATACCCTTCTTTAGGTTCTTCTTTTACTCCTACTTGCTCTACAGGTTTCGTAGTACAGGCTGATAATATTATTAGAAACACACCTGAAAATAAAATACTAATGAAGAAGAACATGGCTTTCCCCATAACGCTTCCTCCCACATCGAGTCATTCAAAAGAAATTATTTCTTGTCTATTTCTTCCACACATTATACTATTAATATACAGAATCTTCTAAAATAGGAGGTTTATATGTTACAACAACAGTTAGAAGAAATTCGTAATAATAATTACATAATCAACAACACACTTCATATTGATTCATTAAGTTCAAGTATGCTTCAACATATCGGTGTTACCGATAGCTATTTAAGAGACAAACTCATTTACTCTACTTTTTATCATCTAATCAAGAAGGACTATATTTCACACACCCACTTACAAAAACTATTATCAGAAAGCATCAGTGAAAACTATTTATTCTATAAAATTCATGCAGATGACGATGACGCTGTATTTACCCGTGCATTTACAACATTATTAATCGCCCTCATTATAGATGCGGATACAAATCATAATTTCTTATCACAGACTGATATTTCAAATGTAAAAGATAAATTAATTCTATATATGAACAAAGAGCATGACTTACGAGGCTATGTCCAAGAACGTGGCTGGGCACATAGTGTCGCTCATGCTTCAGATACATTTGAAGCGCTTGTTAATAATCCTAAACTAGGAGCTTCACATTACGAAGAAATACTAACAACTTTATTAAATAAAGTTTGTGTCCATTCCATCTATTACAAGTATGAAGAAGATGAACGTATCGTTTGTCCAATTGTCGTAATGCTGCAAAATGGCCTAGAGGAAGAAGTACTCATATTAGCCCTTCGTGATTTAGTAGCTCAATTACAAATCCAAAAATCAATACTACATATTGAATCATACGAATTTCTATACGGAAATATAAAATCTTTCTTACGCAGCTTATTTTTCAGATTACGTACAATGTCTATATGTAAAGAAACTGAATGCGAAATTGAAAAGTTACTACAGGGGCTCCGCCAATATTATTAAAAAAGAAGGCCCTTTAAAAAGTGCCTTCTTCTATTTCACTAATATTTAATTGAAATTTCACGATCCAGACTGAGAAAAGGTGGACAAGAAGCGCAAACGCCATACATGCTCCGCTTAAAAAAGTTAATATAGGATGCGAATACACGTGCCCTAAACCATAGGATATCACCACGAAAAACATTGTTATGTAAATATAAATTGCTCCATGTATTTGCCTCATATAAACCTCCTTTTCATATAGTATAACATAAATTTTCTGATTATTCACATTAATAGACTGTGATCAATATTTCTCAACTGTTACACCTCTAACAGCTGCTTTAATATATGGTGCTCCTTGTAAACTTTGTAAATCCTCTGTTTTTCCAGTTACGACTACACCGTATATTGGCAAGTCTTTTGGTTTGGTGTTTTTCATCTCATTATAGTTTGCCCTAAAATGTTCTTAAAATCCCCCTTTATTTTCACTTAAAGGTATCCAAACACAGCTTTTGATTTCTCTATTAATAATGTTTCAAACGTATCATGGCTCATCCGGCTCTCCTTTCTATATACTCAACGTTTGAGAGTGTAAAATATATACAACTTTTCTAAAAAAACTTTTCATAATAAAAAGCACATCCATTTTGATGTGCTCCTCTCAAAAATACCATTCTATTATTTCATTACTTCTTTCACAACATCTTGAATCATAACGACTTCCGTCTTCATATCGACAGCCGGACCATCCTCATCAATACATTCATACCAAAACTCTAAATGCTTTTTATCAATTTCATGATGAGAATTTTCGACAAGAGTACCACCTTCCCCTTGCACAGAATACCAATATAAGTACTCTTCTCCATCTCTTATTTCCCGGAAAATTGTCTCTACATACATCTTTTCGTCGTTTAATGTCAAAAGTACTTCTTTCATATTGTCATTAAGAAGCTGCATCCATTCATCTACACGATGACTTTTACCATGCTTTACTTTGAATCTGGTTAATTCTACGTTCATTTTTATTCCCCCGTCCTCTTGCGTACAAATAAGCTATATTCTACTGGATTATGAAAACTTAATTTACTAGCTAATTTTTGCGAAGGAATATTGTCTATATTACAATCCCAACACGGTGTAATATCGTTTTTTATACAATGTTCAATGAAACATGTTGCAACAATTTGAGCTAACCCTTTCCCTTGATGTGCTTCATGTGTTGCAATATCTATTTCTGCAAAACTATTCCCGCTAAATATTGAGACGCATTCGGCTATAATTATCCCATCTTGTTCTATACAAAATCCGAAGCCATTATTCAAAAACACTTCGTTTGATCCCCAATACTCTTTGTAATAACCCATTGTAAATTCATTACTTCGTTCTATATCTCTTCTATCAATACGTTTAATTTCATATGTATTTTTGTTTAATTCTATTTTTCTATCTTCAAAAACGTCTCTTTGAAATTGAAATGTCATTCGCGGGATGTTCCGAAATACATTACTAAAACGCTCTTCAATTATCATTTCCCACTCTTTACTCGAAGTGAACAGTGTAAATCGTTTCTCTGTTTTTTCAATAGCTGTTGTTATATATGAAAATAAATCTTCGTTATAACTTTCGTCATGAGTGTCACCGAATAAATAATAAATGCCATTAGCTGTGACGATTAGCCCTGCTGTTAATTGTTCGTTTACAAAAACCTCACCATCTATCATTTGATCACATACCGCATAAGCAAAAGTTGTTGTTCTTATATTCCCTTCTAAAATCAGAAGAATTTTTCCATACTCAGCTACAGATAATTCCCTCATAATTGCTCCACTATGATCGTATCAGCTTCTATATTTTCAAAACAAAGATTTACCGTTCTCTTTAATGCTCTCGTTCTATGAATAGTACATGCTGGAATTAAAATTGAATCATTCGGCTTTAAAACCGCCGTCTCTCCATCTTGAAAATCAATAAGTAATTCCCCCTCTAATACAATGAATAATTCGTCCGAATTAGAATGATAGTGCCAATTATATTCGCCAGTAAATACTGCAATTCGTAAGCAATGACTATTCACATTTGAAACGACGAAGTTTTTATGTTGATCTTGAATATCCTTTGTTAATTCTATTAAGTTCACAGTTTCCATCTTTCGTCTCATCCTTTCATTAGTCGTTCTTCTGAAAAAAACTAACTTAGTCTCCACCACCTCCGCAATCTCCTCCACCATCACTTGAGCCGCTACAATCATTGCTACTGTAGTCACCGAATCCACTTGATGAGCTTGAAGCGTATGACGATTTTTTGCTTCTTTTTCCATCTTTTTTACTTTCATGACTAGGCCACACTTTATCAAATAATATAAAAAATAAGACTAACTCTATTGCGACAAGGATATATCCTAAAACATTCTCAATAATATTGGGGGTTATCCCAAAACTGTAAAACACCCCACCTGAATAAAGACACAAAATTACATACAGGGCCATACAAATATATCGAAATGTTTTTTCCATAATAAGAGCTACTTTTTTTGAAATGGGTATGTTCTGTTCCTGTTTTTTCTTTATATATTTTTGTTTCCTAACTTGCCTTTTCTTCCTATTTTTGCTCCCCATCGAATCCCCTCTACCGGCTTTTATTTTCCGTTTAATTCCAAATTATCACAAAAATATACATTATAACAAGCAATATCTCTCGTAAAGTTTCATTTACTTTTTGTAAAGTTTTATTTACTTTTTACCTAAAAATGGATATAATAAATGTAACAAATTTACAAAAAGGAGACTTTGTATATTTGATTAAAAATAAAGTGAAACAATTCCGCGTCGTTAGAGACATCACTCAAGAGCAATTAGCTTCCTCTGTTCAAATCACTAGACAATCCCTCATCGCTATCGAGAAGAATAAATACAACCCAAGTTTAGAATTGGCATTGAAATTATGTGAGTTTTTCGGCTGTAAAGTGGAGGATTTATTTCAATTAGATAAAACTGGGGAGGAAAAAGAATGAAAAATACTTTTAATCAAGAGTTCATTTCGCATCTTACCATTTTATTGTTAGGTTCAACTTTTCTTTATTTCAATAGTAATGATGAAGAAAAGATTAGTTCTGTCCTTCTTTTCGCTGGCGTATACATACTCTTAGCCTTGATACTATTTGTAGTGAAACGAATATTCTTTAAGAAAAAAAAGAACGAGTCCGAGAAATATCCATTACCTGAGATTGATGAAAGAATCGAGAAGATGAGTTTAAAACTTATGGCGCAAATTTTCGGTCTCTCTCATTTAATCGGTTCTGCGATACTATTTATTTTATATATCACTGACAAAAATTCGATGATACGAGTTGAGTATGCCTTGTATTACTTGTTCGGCATTCTTTTCTTTACAATGATGTTCGGATTGAGAATTGTAAAGAAACTAGACAATTAATCCAAATAAAAAGCCCCTCCTTACAAAAGGAGGGGCTTACATGTATATCTATTATGATAAAGCAGGAGCTTTTTCAAGTAGCTCTTTTGCATCAGCGTATTGTAAGCCGTGCGCTTCTGCAACTGCTTCGAATGTTACATATCCATCTAATGTGTTAATACCTTTTAATAATGCAGTGTTGCCTAGGCAAGCTTCTTTGTAGCCTTTGTTAGCAATTTGTACTGCATATGGTACTGTTACGTTTGTTAATGCAAGAGTTGATGTACGTGGAACCGCACCTGGCATGTTTGCAACTGCGTAATGAACAACACCATATTTTTCGTAAGTTGGGTTATCATGAGTTGTAATACGGTCAGTTGTTTCGAAAATACCACCTTGGTCAATCGCGATATCTACAACGACAGAACCTGGTTCCATTGATTGAATCATTTCTTCAGTTACAAGTTTTGGCGCTTTTGCACCTGGGATTAATACTGCACCGATTACAAGATCAGATTCTTTTACAGCTTCTGCAATGTTGTATGGATTAGACATTAACGTTTTTACTTGGTTTCCAAAAATGTCATCTAATTGACGAAGACGTTCTGCACTTAAGTCGATGATTGTTACATCTGCACCTAAACCTACTGCAATTTTCGCTGCGTTTGTACCAGCTTGACCACCGCCGATAATTGTTACTTTACCGCGTTTAACCCCTGGAACACCTGCAAGTAAAATACCTTTTCCGCCTTTGTTTTTCTCAAGGAACTGTGCACCGATTTGCGCAGACATACGACCAGCTACTTCACTCATTGGTGCAAGTAATGGTAAAGAACGATTGTCTAATTGTACTGTTTCGTATGCAATTGATACCACTTTGTTATCAATTAATGCTTTTGTTAATTCTGGTTCTGGAGCTAAGTGTAAGTATGTGAATAAAATTAAACCTTCGCGGAAATAACCGTATTCACTTGCAACTGGCTCTTTTACCTTCATAACCATATCTTGATTCCATGCTTCTTCAGCAGTTTCAACAAGTTTCGCACCAGCTTGTACGTATTCTTCATCTGTAAAGCCTGATCCTATACCTGCTCCTTTTTGAACAAAAACTTCATGACCATTTTGTACTAAATGTACAGCTCCCGCTGGCGTCATTGCCACACGGTTTTCATTGTTTTTAATTTCTGTTGGAATACCGATACGCATTATTAGTTCCCCCTTGAGTTATGAAATGACCCCTGAATCATTTTTTAAAGCGCTTTCTACGCTCTTATATTCTAACATAATATCTCAATATTTGACAAAAAATAATACAAGTTTTCCGATAGATTTAATCTTACATGAAAGGACAGTATTATCCTTACCTCTCAGTATAAAGGATAAACTGTCCAATTATTAGAAAGTTCTTTTTATTCAATTCTATCGATGTCTATGAATAACATCAACAGCACCAGTCACTTCAATGATTGTACCGGTGATCATATCGGAATCGTCCTCACATAAAAACGAAATGGTTCTTGCGATATCTTCACCTGTTCCAGATCTACCAATTGGTGTGTTACTATCTTTCAGCTCACGCGCTTCTTGAATCGTCGCCTCTTTCATTTCACCAATTATATCACCAGGACAAACCATATTCGCAGTAATACCGTATTCTGCTTCTTCGTAAGCAACTGTTTTTGTTAACGAAACAAGCCCTACTTTCGCAGCTGCAAAAGCTGAACGATAAATCCATCCAGGCGCACTATCTGCTCCTTGAAATCCGTAGTTAATAATACGGCCAAAGTTTTGTTTTCTCATAATCGGCACGACAAGTTTTAATAAATGAAACACCGCTGTTAAATTACCCTGGATCATTTCATTCCATTCGTCTTCTTCGTAATCGACTAATTTTTTCCTTTCAAATACGTAAGGACCAGCATTATTAATTAAGAAGTCAATTTTGCCAAAACGGCTCACCGCTCCTTCTACCATTTTATGTAAATCTTCCTTTTTCGTGACATCAGCTTGCACGAACTGTAGACGTTCTTCCATATTTTTACATGTTTCTTTCATTGTTTCCATAGCACTTGTATCGCTATGATACGTTACTGTTACTGAATACCCTTTAGCCAATAACTTTTCTGTTACTTGCTTTCCTAAACCTTTCGTACCGGCTGTAATGAGCGCATGTCTCACAAAACTGCCTCCTTTTAAATTGCTATACTTCATATGTAACAAGTTCTCGCTCCAATTACAACTAAAAAGAATCAAAACAGAGTTTTCAAAATTCTGTAACGTTTTAACAGGCACATTACCATAATTTGTTTTATAATTAAGTTGTAAACAGTTATAAAAATGATTGGGAGGAATTTACTATGAATAATACATATACAAATATTTTAATTGCGGTGGACGGTTCTAAAGAAGCAGAAAAAGCCTTTAAAAAAGCAATTCAAGTTGCAAAACGAAACAATGCAACATTAACAATCGCTCATATTGTTGATGTAAAAGCATATTCCGCAGTAGAGGCGTATAGCCGAGCAATTGCTGAACGTGCAAATCTATTTGCAGAAGACTTATTAGAAGACTACAAAAAAACTGCGCTTGAAGCTGGCCTTGAAAAAATTGAAACTGTATTAGAATTCGGTAATCCTAAATCTAAAATTTCAAAAGAAATTGCTCCAAACAATAAAGTGGACTTAATTATGTGTGGTGCAACTGGTTTAAATGCTGTAGAACGTTTCCTAATTGGTAGCGTCTCTGAACATATTATTCGCTATGCGAAATGCGATGTCCTTGTTGTTCGTGGTGATGAGGAGCAAGGTGATCTTTAATTTATAATAAAAAAACACCAAGTCCACATGGGCTTGGTGTTTTTCATTTCACAAACTTCACTATAAATACAAGACAAGCCACAACAACAACAACAACAACAACAACAACAACGGTAACTGCCAGCACATAGGGCGGAAGGAACTTCAAAGACCATAGTGCCATCATGATCGTCGCAACCGTTAAGTACGTTTGCTTTGCATCTTCTGTCATTTTTTTACGAAGCAAGAAAACATACAAATAACCGATTGGCGGCGTAATGAAACAAAGAACATATATGATTTTAGATTTTAAATACCACTTTTGTTCGCCAAGCTTCTTTATTTCCTCTTCTATTCTCTTACTCTCTTGTTCTCTCGCTTCTTCTTCAATCGGATCTTCCTCTTCTCCTCGCCTTTCTTTCATATAAGGAAGAAAATGCATGAAAAAATAACATGCAAATACAATTGCCCAAAATTCGATATTTAACCTTTCTAGCGGAATATGCTCACTTGCAAAAGCAGCCGTGATAACTAATGAAAAACAATACGTTGTCATCCAGAATGAACGTTTTCTCTTTTTCCGTTCTATTTCTTTTTTATCTTTTGCACCTTGTACTTTCTTTTTTCTCGAAAGCCATAAAGAAATACAGCAATCTACTACAAATAGAGTAAAGATAAATATCGCAACATGCACTGTTTCTACATTCTCAAATGAAAATATTGATGGGAATGCCACATGTAGCACAATTAATGTGTACAAAATTAACCCTATAAAATAAATACGCCTCATCTTCCATTCCTTTCTCATTTCCTAACATTACATTAACATACATTTTTTAGAAATAGACGGACAAAATATATGTGTTTAGAAAAGGAGGATTTATATGGGAGATCATGAACGTATTATTTTAGATGTCAACGAGCAAGAGATTGAAATGTTAAATACAATATGCTCACATTTTAAAGAAAAACATGGCGTTGAACTAAGTCATGGTGCGCTGTTTCGAGATTTAATGGATATTGAGTATATTCGTATCACAGAAGATCGACACAAGTATGATTAATCAATGAAACTTTAAGCCTAGAGCATATTGCTCTAGGCTTAATTAAATCCATACGAAAAATGTTATAATTAGGAAAAATATGGAGGATACCAAAATATGCAATCTGAAAATATCTCAAAACATTTTCACACATTACATGTGCAAAGAAACCAGTTTCTTCCTAAGCTTCATTCACTTTCACAAGAACAACTATGGTATAGGAAAGAGGACGGAAAATGGTCTATTGGGGAGCACTTTTATCACTTATATTTAATTACAAGGATGCTAAAAGTAGCGATTAAATTCTCTTTCACTCTTATCCCCTATGCCAAACTAAGAAGAAACACCCCATTCGCAACTGAAATTCATGACATTTATGCCGAATACAAGGAGAAGCATGGCAGAGGAATGAAAGCACCTTGGATTTTAATCCCTTCAAAAAAAGTTTATGATTCTATGAATGTAACAGAATTAGAAGACTTACTTTCACGTGAAACAGATGAAATAAAAAAACTAGTTCAAAATACAGAAGAAAATATTGCAGGACATATCGTATTTTTAGATCCGATTGCTCACTATCCTAACCTTATTCAATCTATTCAACTTTTAGCGATTCATGAGAAGCATCATTTTATGATTATGAAACATAATTATGAAATGATAGATACATACCTAAAAATCTAAATACAAAAAGGTAAGGTACTTCTAAAAAAGCACCTTACCTTCTATATCATACATCATTTAACTTCCAACAAACTCTCCGACTAACCCCTTCGCCTTCTCCAAAGCTTTTTCAATTTGCTTAAACCCTGTCCCGCCAGCACTGTTACGACGCTTTACAGCTGCATAAGGTGACAGAACCTCATACAAATCTTCTTCAAATAACGGACTCATTTCTTTATATGTTTCAAGTGGTACATCTAATAAATAAATTCCTTTTTGCGTACAATGAAGAACTAGTTTCCCGACAATTTCATGAGCTTGGCGGAACGGCAGTCCCTTGTTTGCTAAATAGTCGGCAATTTCTGTTGCGTTAGAGAAATCTTGCGTCACAGCTTGCCCCATTTTTTCTTTGTTTACAGTCATCGTTTCTAGCATGCCTGCCATAATATGAAGGCATCCTTCTACTGTTTTTACTGTATCAAACATTCCTTCTTTATCTTCTTGTAAGTCTTTATTGTAAGCAAGCGGTAATCCTTTCATTACTGTAAGTAAACTGAATAAATTACCGTATACTCTGCCTGTTTTTCCGCGGATGAGCTCCGCCATATCTGGATTTTTCTTCTGCGGCATAATACTGCTTCCCGTTGCGTATTGATCGCTCATTTCAATAAATTGAAACTCTTGGCTACTCCATAAAATAAGTTCTTCGCAAAAGCGTGATAAATGCATCATGAGCATAGATGAGTTACTTAAAAACTCCAGTATGAAATCACGATCGCTTACCGCATCTAAACTATTTTCATAGATTCCGTTAAATCCAAGAAGCTCCGCACTATATTCTCGGTCAATTGGGAATGTTGTACCCGCTAGTGCTCCTGCTCCTAATGGTGAAATGTTAATACGCTTTAACGAATCTTCATAACGATTCACATCTCGCTCTAACATCCAAAAGTAAGCAAGAATATGATGAGCAAATGAAATCGGCTGTGCACGCTGTAAGTGCGTATAGCCGGGCATAATTGTTTCAATGTTATTTTCCGCTTGATGAACAAGAACAGTTTGCAATTGTTTTGTAGCTTTTATAATATGTTCTACTTTTTCTTTTAAATACAAGTGCATATCTGTCGCCACTTGATCGTTACGGCTTCGGCCTGTATGAAGTTTCCCTCCTACTTCACCGATTTGTTCAATTAACATTTTTTCAATATTTAAGTGAATATCTTCCGCTTCTACCGAGAAATGAAGTTTATTCTCCTTCGCTTCTTCTAATAAATATTGAAGCCCTATCTTGATTTTCTCCGCTTCTTCTTTCGTAACGATGCCTTGCTTTGCTAGCATCGTTACGTGTGCGATACTCCCTTTTATATCTTGGCTAACCAATTGCTTATCAAAGGAAATAGAAGCTCCGAATTCTTCTACCCATGCTTCCGCTTCTTCTGTAAAACGTCCGCCCCAAAGTTTGCTCACGCTTCCACCTTCTTTTGATTCACTTGGCTGTATACTTTTGTAGGTAAACCGAATAATGAAATGAATCCGACTGCTGCATCATGATTAAATTCATCCTGGGCAGTATACGTTGCAAGTTTTTCATCATATAAAGAGTACTCAGATTTACGTCCTTCTACAATCGCATGACCTTTAAATAATTTCACACGCACTGTACCTGTTACATTTTTTTGCGTTTCTTGTAAGAAAGCATTGAGTGCTTGTTTTAAAGGTGAGAACCATAAACCGTTATAAATTAACTCTGTTAGTTTTTGCTCAATCATCGGTTTGAAATGAGCGACCTCTTTCACAAGTGTTAAATCTTCAAGTTCTTTATGCGCTGTTATTAATGTCATTGCCGCTGGGCATTCGTACACTTCACGAGATTTAATACCGACAAGGCGATTTTCTACATGATCGATACGTCCAACGCCATGTTTTCCAGCAAGTGCATTTAACGTTTTAATTAATTCTGAAATTGAATATGCAGCGCCGTTTAAAGTCGTCGGTACTCCTGCTTCAAATCCGATTTCTACAAACTCTGGTTTATTCGGTGTATCTTCTAATGCCAATGTCATCTCGTATGCTTCTTCTGGCGGCGCTGCCCATGGATCTTCTAGAATTCCACATTCGTTGCTGCGTCCCCATAAGTTTTGATCGATTGAAAACGGGCTATCTAAATTAATTGGAATCGGTATATCATTTTCTTTTGCATATGCAATTTCTTCTTCACGTGACCATTTCCATTCACGTACAGGCGCAATAACTTCTAAATATGGATTCAACGCTTGAATAGAAACTTCAAAACGAACTTGATCATTCCCTTTCCCTGTACATCCATGTGCAACTGCACTTGCGCCTTCCTGCTCTGCAATTTCCACTAATTTTTTCGCAATAAGCGGACGAGATAATGCAGAGACAAGAGGGTATTTCCCTTCGTATAACGTGTGTGCTTGCATCGCCATCAATGCATATTCATTTGCAAATTCTTCTTGAACATCAATCATATATGATTTAATTGCACCTACTGAAAGTGCCTTTTCTTTTACAAATGCTAAGTCTTTACCTTCCCCTAAGTCTAAACAAAGCGCGATAATATCATAATTCTTCTCTTGTAACCATTTAATTGCAACGGAAGTATCAAGACCTCCGGAATATGCTAATACAACTTTTTTCTTCTCCATTTTGCATCCCCCTAAAGAATAAATATTCATTTTCTTTTATAATAATTCATACTTTAACACCTTTTAAAAAATGTATCAAGGGTCATTTTCAATTTTTTTCAAACAATTCCGTCGAACTTCTTTCTGTTTTTATGTACAATATAAGCAGGAAAACGGGGGTGAACTTATGGAAAAGTATTTCTTATACGATGAACATCTAGGAATTGAAATTCCACATTTACAAGAAGACTGGGAAGATATCCCCGAAAAAATGCAGCAAGCTATTTTATTAAAATGGGAGCAAGTTCGCGGAAAAATACCTGATCGTATACAAGAGCTTGAACGTCATATTAATCAAAAACAACATTGTTTAAATAACGAAGAGAATTTTGAAATTTCCTGTAGGCTTAATTCTGAGATTGCTGATCTTGCTTCAATTATTAACGATCTTTGGCTTTGGTATCGTCTAACCCAAAACGTATCTGAGGGAAAAGCACACCAATGAAAAAAGCATGCCCCTCGAGTACTTTGGGTCATGCTTTTTTGTCGTAACAAGCTTTGCAATATATTTCTTGCGCCGTTTTTGCTAAACATACATCAAACGGGCCTACTAATATACTTCTTTCTTTCGGCAACTTCACAAAAGCAACTAGCTCTTCTTCATATTCAATCTTTTTCTGACATAAAACGCATTTTAATTCTTTTCTTTTAAACATGTCTTTTAGCATATCTCCATCCTCCCTTTCATCTATCTATATTAATATAATCTCATAACAATTATAATCTGTAAAAAAATGACACATCACAAAGTAAGGGATTCATATACTATGTACAAAAGGAGGCCTCAAAATTATGCGTGCTTTCATTATTATCGCTCTAACATTTTTAAGTGTGATTAGCTGGGATGCATTTTTTAAAGATAAAAGTGACGAAAACAATACAACTAAATGAAAACTCTTCTTTTCTTACTTATTGGACAAACTTCTAAAAACTACCCAATCCTGCAAAATAACTTAGGCTTTTCTACAAAAATATTTAAACATAACATTTTTTGTAGATTCCCTCCGGTTATTGTCGGTTTCCATCCGCATACATTTTTTGAAAGTATGATATAATAATATAAATCTTGAAGGAAGGGATTTTGATATCATGATCGCTCGAAGGAGCATGTGGCATCGTATTGACGAATCATACACGTAGCGTATTTTTCAGCTCAGATACTTTAGTCTAGCGAAAAAAATACGAGAGTGGGGAAATTATGATTGCCCGAAGGATAATTTGGCAAAAAAAAGACTCTTCTTACACATAGCGTTTTGTTTAGGACTTAATTGTTACTAGCTAAACAAAACAAAGAAGAGCAGGATTGCTAAATGAAGAATTCTACTCCACGTTTTGTTTAGTCGCTTTAAGACTTAAACTAAAACGAAGGTAGGGAGAATTGATGGACGAGAGGATTATTCGTTATTTCTTCAGCGACATATAGCGTAGTTAGTTTTACGTAAACTAACTGAAAGCTACATGTGAGCTCGTAGTTAGTTTACAACACCAAAAGGACTACTAACTACGGAAAGAAGGAATAACGATGAGGAACATCCAAAGTCGACAAATTATTAAAGAAGTTTTTATGGTTTTAATCGGTTCATTTATTTTAGCAGCAGCGCTATATCACATTCACTTCCAAAACCACTTAACAGAAGGTGGCTTTGTAGGTATTGCACTATTTATCCAAAATTTTTATGATATTTCACCATCTATTTCAACTGTAGTAATGGATATCCCTATTATTTTACTATGTGCTTCATTTTTAGGTAGAAAAATGGTTGGCTATTCATTCTTAGGTTCACTTTCATTCGGAGTATTTTATTCCCTTATGGAAAATTATTCTCCTTTTACGGTAGATTTATCAAATAATTTATTTGTAGCTGCAGTAGTTGGTGGTGCGTTAGCTGGTATTGGACTCGGTTTTATATTGCGATTTGGCGGTGCAACCGGTGGAGACGATATTTTAACAATTATATTAAGTAAACGAACTCGGTTTACAATTGGGCAAATTTTCTTCGTCTTTGACGCGATTGTTCTTGCGCTTTCATTATATTATTTAAATTGGACAGAAATTGCTTTTACTATTCTTTCGATTGCCGTACAGGCAAAAACATTGGATTTAATTTACTATCCAAAAACAGAAAAGAAAGCAGCAAAGCAACCAGTATCTATTCCAATGTCCAAAAAACATGCGACAAACTAAAAAGCGAAAGGCTTCGGCCTCTCGCTTTTTTTCATGCTCTCTTTTCTTTTTCTAATATGTAGCGTACTTGATAAAACTTATTTGCAAATTCAGTAACATTCCTCGTTAAGCGATAGTTCACTGTAGAGCCAATTGCCATTCCAAGTACAGGAATGCCTTGGAATAATTTACGACGAAGAGCATAAATCGAAAATGTCTTCAAAATTTGTTTTAACACAACCTCAGTAGAAGCTGGCTTTAACACCTCTTCGTCTCCTTCATAAAAGAATGAATCTTCTTGCTCAAGTTCTCTCAGTAAATTGTACCATGCATATTGCTGAAGTCTCGCCGGTAGTAATGCTGCATGAAATACCTTTAACGCAAGCATCATTTCATACGGCTTGTTCACATCATGTCCAAATGATGTCGCAATAAGTTGTACAGCCTTCACATTTAATGCAATCATAACCGGAAAATCAGCCGTTAATAATAATAGACCGCCAGCACCTGTTGCTCCGCCTTGTACGAATGAATATAGACGATGACGTGCTGTTTGCTGCTCTGCTATGTATGTTAATTGATCAATAGATAACGCCTTCAAATCTTCAAGTTGCTCAATTGATTCATTAAATAATCTCGACGTTCCTAAAATACGATTACGTGCATCTAACTGTGATTGTGAACTTTGAATAAGTGCATGCAAATGAAAGAGCCATCCATCTGCTTTCGTAAAAAAGTCTTTTCGTTTTTTCTCAGGTAGTTTTGCAACTGTAGTATGCAACCACTTATCAAACATCTTTTGAAAATCGGTCGCTTCTTGCTCTACTAATTGCCCTTCCCACTCTTTTATATTTTCTAAAATGGCTTGTTCTCGCTTCGATCGCATCGCAACAACCACCTCGTTCGATTTTTTTCTATTGTATCATATTTGCAAATATGCTTGTACATCGCGTGTTCTTTATTTACAGCCTAAGTCGCTATGAAATGGAAATGCTGAATATAAAAGCTGAACAAACAGCCTCATATGCAAAATGGATTCCCCTCACTGCATTCATTCAAAAGGAAAAAATACTATATCCAGATCGAATTTTAAAATATATATAAAAGAAAAAAGACGAAATCCTTTAGGATCTCGTCTTTTTCATGCATATATTAACCAATATCTCCAAGACGTAATACGTCACGAGCAATCATAACTTCTTCGTCAGTTGGAATTACGATAATTTTTACTGGAGAGTGTGGGAAGCTGATGAATGCTTCTTCACCGAATACGTTATTGCGTTTTACGTCGAAGTATACGCCCATGTACTCAAGGCCTTCTAATACGCGCTCACGAATAATCGCACTGTTTTCACCTACACCAGCTGTAAAGATGATAGCGTCAACGCCTTTCATACGAGCTGTGTAAGAACCGATGTATTTATGGATACGGCTTACGAACACGTCAAGTGCTACTTTCGCACGGTGGTCGCCTTCTTCTTCTTTCGCAATGATGTCACGTAGGTCACTAGAGTAACCAGTAAGACCTAACATACCACTCTTCTTGTTTAATACGCTAACTACTTCTTCTACAGTTTGGCCTGTTTTTTCCATGATGTATGGAATTAACGCAGGGTCAATGTTACCAGAACGTGTACCCATTGTTACACCAGCAAGTGGAGTGAAGCCCATAGAAGTATCGATAGACTTACCGCCTTCTACTGCTGCGATACTTGCACCGTTACCTAAGTGACAAGAAAGTAGGCTTAAGCTTTCAAGTGGACGACCTAATAATTCAGCCGCACGCTCTGTTACGTATTTATGAGAAGTTCCGTGGAAACCGTATTTACGGATGCCAAATTTCTCATAGTATTCATATGGTAAGCTGTATAGGAATGCAGATTCCGGCATTGTTTGGTGGAATGCTGTATCGAATACTGCTACTGCTGGTACGTTTGGTAGTACTTCTTGGAATGCTTTAATACCAACAAGGTTTGCTGGGTTGTGAAGTGGTGCTAAATCGCTTAATTCTTCGATATCAGCTAATACTTCATCATCAATTAAAACAGAATCAGCAAATTTTTCGCCGCCGTGTACAACACGGTGACCGATACCGCCAATCTCATCAAGAGATTTTACGATTCCGTTTTCAGTTAATTTCTTAAGAAGCATGTTAACTGCTACTGCATGATCTGGGATGTTTGTAATTTCTTTTTGTTTTTCGCCATCTACAGTAATAGTGAAGATACTATCTTCTAAACCGATACGTTCTACTAAACCTTTTGTTAATACTGTTTCACTTGGCATTTCAAATAATTGGAACTTTAAGGAAGAGCTTCCTGCGTTAATCGCGATGATTTTTGACATCTAGTCTTTCGCCCCTTTTTCTCTTGGTAGTTGTGTGGATCATTCCACAAACCGCTCGATTTTATCTAATTAAATTCACTCATAATGAAAACGTTTCATCATTAATAAATTTTATACTCACGATTTTAATTTAAACATCGTCCGACATATATTTCAAGTGAAAAAATTGTAACACCAAGAAAAAAAATATATTACAGATTTCAAAAAAATTCAGTTAAATCTTGTATATATTAAAAAATATGACAAATCCTATACAACTGTACTACATGAATTACTAACCCTGTTACATATATATCGTATTATTTATGTGTTGCAAACCAAGTGTTCAATTGATCCATAATGTTCTCCATAGCCTTCATGTTAGAGAATTTAGGTAATTCCACTAGTAGTGCCTGTTTCGGCATTGTTACATCTTGGCCTTTCTTTTGAAGAACAAATATACTTTTTGCATTTTTCTCGTTTTTAAACATGGAAACAGGTAGTTGTAACAATCCTTGAATAAAGCATGTTTCTTTAATAAATGCATGTAGTTTTGGCGCTTGATCACTTTCAAAAATAAAGTTTGGTACTAAGAAGAATAAGTACCCGCCTTCTTTCGTATGTTTCACACTTTGTTCAATAAATAAGTGATGCGCATATGACATTCCTTCATCTGCTTTTAACGTATATTCACTTGCACCGATTTCGTTTGGATAGTAACCAATCGGTAAATCTGAAACGACTGCATCAACTGGATCAATATAAAGTGGTGCTAGTCCATCTTGATGGAAGAATTCGATTGCATGCTTTTGTAAATTCGCATTTACTAAAGCAAGTTTAATTAGCACTTCATCCACTTCTACACCAAATCCACTCATTGCTAGTTCTTCTTTAGCGCTATTAAACACTGTAGTCATTAAGTTACCTGTTCCAATTGCAGGGTCTAAAACAGTAATTTCTTTTTGACCTTGCATAAATTTATGGAATAAGTAGCTCATGAACATTCCAACTGCATCTGGCGTCATTTCATGATTCGCTTGCACGCCTTCTTTCATTCCTTTTAAAATGGCTAGCTGAAATGCTTTACGAATTTCTTCCCCTTTATATGTTTCTTCATTAAACGTACTATATTCACGATTCAACCTTTCAATTGTTGATTCGGATAATTCCTCTTGTAAAATCGCTCCCTCAAACAAGTTATCACCTGTTTCTACAAGCGCCTCTAAATATGTTACATCTAATTCTTTACGTAAAACTACCGTAGAAGAATCAAAAATAGAAAATAATGTTTCTACTGCCTGACTCACGTACATTCCTCCTTCTCTCTTTTACACATAACTTATATCATACCACAAAGTGATTTTTTCCAAAAAGAAAAAGCGACCTCTTGTAAAGAGCTCCCCTTCAAGTTGTTTATGATGTAACGTCTTTTCTCATATATTAGTACCATTGTGCAGCAATATATGAGAAAAAACGACCTCTTTATAAGAGGTCATTTCCTTCACATTACTTCGCAGATTTAGCTGCTTCTAATGCTGCTTCATAGTTTGGATGGCTTGTACCTTCGCTTACGTATTCTACGTAAACTACTTTGTCATTGCTATCTACTACGAATACTGCACGAGCAAGTAAACGAAGTTCTTTCATTACTAAGCCGTAAGCTTCACCGAATGAAAGGTCACGGTGATCAGAAAGTGTCGCAACGTTTTCTAAACCGTTAGCTGCACACCAGCGTTTTTGAGCGAATGGTAAATCAACGCTAATTGTTAATACTTTCGCATTTTCAATACCTGCTGCATCTTGGTTAAAACGACGTGTTTGTGCATCACACACACCTGTGTCGATTGAAGGTACAACACTAATTAATTTCACTTCACCTTTGTATGTTTCTAAACTTACTGGAGATAAGTCATTTGCTAATACTTGGAAGTTAGGCGCTTGATCGCCAACTTTAACTTCTGTTCCAACTAAAGTCATTGGGTTACCTTTAAAAGTTACATTTGCCACTTAAAAATCCTCCCTTATTTAAACAAAATATGTACAATGTAAATGATAGTTTGTCCCTATCGATAATGCAAATAAAATCGCTTTATTTACAAAAAAATAAAGAAGCTAATCCATTGATTAGCTTCTTTATTCCTTAAATTTGAAATTCTGGATCATCTTCTTTTCGTTTATCCATCATTTCTTTCACTTTATCAACAGCTTGTGGCGCTAATTCAATTATTTTGTCAATGACATGTGTTTGTTTATCTAAATGTAAAACTTTCACACCTTCTCCATTTATAACGAGAAAGGCAACAGGATTAATGGAAACTCCACCACCGCTACCTCCTCCAAATGGATGACGGCCTGAATGCTCTACTTTGCCAAATTCACTTCCACCAGCAGCAAATCCAAAACTTACTTTCGAAACGGTAAGAATTACACTTCCATCTGCTGCTTTAATCGGGTCACCAACAATTGTATTTACATCCGTCATTTGTTTTAAATGCTGCATTGCGGTTGTCATTAAACCTTGAATTGGATGGTCCATTCTATATCCCCCCTATGCTTGAACAGATTTATCTGTCATACCAGACTTTTGTTTTCTCATAAACATGAGTAGTTTTACCGCTGTTTTCAAAGTACGAAATATATGAAAGGAAGCTGTCAATTCACATCTTGATGCAAATCCCTTCCCTTGAAAAACAGGTGTAATTTCAAATTCTGGTACGTCGACAATATGCATATATTGTCCTACAACTCCAGCAGCCATTCCTTTTGTCCCCCATGCATACCCAGTGACAATTCCAGTACTAGCCGCATCGCCTGCTCCAATTTGTGAATGCCACTTCCAACTATTGATTTTCACTCGTTTGAGAAAATCTTTAACAATAGTATGAACTTCTTGAAGCTTTTTTATCAGTTCTCCAATGCTATCAAGTTGTGCCATAATTTTATTATCTATTCCGCCATCTTCCTCAGCTTTTTCGATTTTCTGCCCCGTCTTTTTCTGCTGTTTTTCAATTCTTTCCAATACATCAAACGTATATTGAATCATCCATATTTTCACTTGAAATAAACATTGCTTTTCCATTTCTGAATATAAAAACGTCACCTTAAGCGATATTTTCGATAATAGTATTAGCAAAATAAAAAGTAGAAGAATTATCATTCCAATTACGAGCCATTTCATTCGTACCATCCTTTCACTCCATACCCATTATCGACAAGTTTATTCATCATTAAACAACCTTTGATAAAATTGAATATAAAAATTTTTCTAAAAATAAAAAAGGGTTTTGATATTTTATATCGAAATATACTATTTGAGCATATTATTCAGAATACATTTTCATGATATGCAGCACTAAGACTAGAAAATTTAACTGCAGTGGAGGGATACATAATGGCAAATCGTCGCAATTTATTTTTCTTTTATGGTGATGACAAAGTAACGCTCGTTGAAAAAATGAAACCAGTATATCGTATTTTAGAGGAGAATGGATTTACCATATTAGATCATCCAAAAAATGCAAACGCTATCGTCAGCGTTGGAGATGATGGAACTTTCTTACAAGCCGTTCGTAAAACTGGCTTTAGAGAAGATTGCTTATACGCAGGTATTTCTACGAAAGATGAAATTTCTTTCTACTGCGATTTCCACATCGATCACGTTGATACAGCCCTTCAAGAAATTACAAAAAACGAAATTGAAGTGCGAAAATATCCAACAATTAAAGTAGATGTAGATCACGGTACATCTTTCCATTGTTTAAATGAATTTTCATTACGCTCTAGCATCATTAAAACATTTGTCGTAGATGTACACGTCGACAATTTACATTTTGAAACATTTAGAGGTGATGGATTAGTTATCTCCACACCAACAGGCAGTACCGCTTACAATAAATCATTACATGGTGCAGTTGTCGATCCACTTATCCCATGTTTCCAAGTAAGCGAACTAGCATCTTTAAATAACAACACATACCGTACACTCGGATCACCGTTCCTTTTAAATCACGAGCGTACGCTAACTTTAACCCTTAAACCAGATGGCAATGATTATCCTGTTATCGGAATGGATAACGAAGCACTTAGCATTAAACAAGTGGAAAAAGCCGTTGTTCGTTTAAGCGATAAACAAATTAAAACTGTTAAATTAAAAAACAATTCCTTCTGGGAAAAAGTACAGAGAACGTTTTTATAGTAATCAAATAACCCTCGAATTATGGGATTTCCATAATTCGAGGGTTATTTATTTATCACATGCAACTTAACGCTGTTTCACAAAATATTTTGGAACAGGACAACAGTATATGAAATTATATCAACGATTTTTCGAATATATCTATCACAAGTCAAAATATATCAACGATTTTACCCAAAATATCAATTTACCGACAAAAATTAACAATATCATCAACCTATCTAAAAAGAGGAAGCAGCACCAAAATGTATTTTCAGGCCGTTTCCTCAAACTTTTAGACATCTTTTCTATAAACAATCTCCCCATCAATGACAGTCATTTCTGCTTGTACTTCTTTTATTTCTTCCGCATCAATTTCAAATATGTCGCGGGCTAATATCGTAAAATCTGCTTCATATCCTTTTGTAATTTGTCCTCGCTTTGCTTCTTTTCCAATTGCATACGCACTTCCTGTCGTAAATAGAGAAACTGCCTCATATACTGTTAATCTTTCTTCTGGCATATAGCACACACCATCAATAAAGCTTCTACGTGTAACAGCACTATATATACCTAAAAACGGATTCACTTGTTCAATTGGTGCATCAGATCCCCCGTTACAATGTAATCCTGCGTCCAGCAATGTCTTCCAAGCGTACGCGTAACGAAGACGATGTTCTCCTAGTTTTTCAATGACTGATGGAAAATCTGATGAAACAAAGACCGGTTGAATATCAATAATAGCTGGCAAGTGTTTCATTCTTTCAATCAACTCTTCACGAGCTAGCTGGCAATGAATAATACGGTCACGTAATCCTTCTGCTGGTGGATATAATTCAAGCGCATCAATGACATATTCTAGCGATAAGTCACCGATTGTATGAATCGCAACCGGCATATGTAAATCACGTGCTTTCTTCACTAACCCTGCAAGCTCTTCCCGTGAAAAAATCGCAACTCCATTCGTTTCCTGCGCATCTTCATACGGCTCACTTAATAAAGCGGTTCTTCCGCCGAAAGAACCGTCAGAAAAAATCTTCATCGCTCCAAATTCAATATAGTGCTCATTTCCATATTCTTTTCGTTCATTCGCTACTTCATGATGAACGAGCAAATGTGCTTTAAATGGCATTTCTTTTACAACGTGTGAAAACGCATTGTACGTTTTTTGAAAGCCACCATAATAATTTAAGTCTTCCGTATGTCCGCCAACTAATCCGTATTGCCAGCAGTCTGAAATAGCTGTTTGCAGAGCACTTTGCAAATACGCTCCGTCTATTTCGGGCTGAACATGTTTAATTAACTCTTGTCCTTGCTCATATAAAAGTCCTGTTAATTTATTTAATGAGTCACGACCAATTTTTCCGCCCTTTGGATCTTGCGTCGTTTCCGTTATGTTCGCTTCTTGCAATATGTATGAATTCACCCATGTCACGTGGCGACAAACGCGCTTTAATAAAATCGGATGTTCTTTAGAAATCTCATCTAAATCATGTACATGAACATGTTTTGTATCTGTAAAATTATTTTCATTCCATCCTTCTCCGATAATCCATGTTCCTTGTGGCGCTTCTTCTACTCGCTTCTTAACAAAGGTAAGCACTTCGCTATATGATGTACAATTTGATAAATCTAGACGAAGCAACCTCTCTCCATGCCCAATAAGATGCATATGGCTATCAACGAGCCCCGGAATCATTGTTTTCCCCTCTAAATCGTATAACTTCTCCGCAAAATGTCGGCTCTCTAACTCTTCTTTATTCCCGCTATCCACAATGATGCCATTTTCAACGTAAACAGCTTCCACTTTTTCGTTTTCTTCTCTCATTGTATAAATGGTTCCACCATACCAAATTTCCCCCATATATTTCATCCCCCTTATTTTTATTGTATAGAAAAAAGCACCATTTCAAAACATGGTGCTTTTCTAAAAATTACTTTTGTTCAGTAGTAGACGTTGTAACTTGCCATTCAATATTAAATTTATCTTTCAATTGTCCGTATGCTGGGCTCCAGAAAGTTTCTTGAAGTGGCATAATAACTTCTCCACCTTCTTGTAACTTATCGAATACTTCTTTCGCTTTTTCTGCATTACTAATTTGAATTGCGATTGTTACTTGAGATCCAATTGCATGCCCTTGACCTGGGAATGTATCAGAAATCATAAGTTCCGTATTACCAACTTTTAAAGTAGCATGTAAAACGCGCTCTTTTGCTTCAGCTGGAATCGGGTATTCTGGATTTTCAGGCATGTCACCAAAAGTTTGCATTACTTCTACCTTTGCGTCTAACGCCTCTTTGTAAAACTGTACAGCTTCTTGCCCACTACCATCTAAAACTAAGTACGGATTAATACCTAAAATCATACGGACACCTCATTTTTTAGTTTATAAAATCGAACTTATGTTCGTTTTTATCATATCATACGTTTTGCATTTCATTCAACTATTTACTTCCCTATTTTCAAAATTATTTTGAAGGAAGCTCCATCTCTTGTTTTCTAAGTTCAATACGGCGAATTTTTCCGGAAATCGTTTTTGGTAGTTCATCTACAAATTCAATTTTGCGAGGGTATTTATATGGTGCAGTCAGTTCTTTGACGTGTTGTTGAAGTACTGGAATCAATGTTTCTTCGTTCTTTTCTATATTCTCTCTTAACACGATAAATGCCTTCACGACACTTCCGCGAATTTCATCAGGGCTTGCGACAACCGCACACTCTCTTACGTAAGGATGTTTTACAAGCGCATCTTCTACTTCAAACGGTCCGATTGTATAACCAGAGCTAATAATAATATCATCACCGCGCCCTTCAAACCAGAAATAGCCGTCTTCATCCTTTTTCGCTTTATCACCGGTAATATAATAATCACCGCGGAATTGCATCGCTGTGCGCTCATTGTCTTTATAATATTGTTTAAAGAGTGCTGGTGTTTCAATGTGAACTGCAATATCACCAACTTCTCCTACCTGCACCGGAATACCTTCCTCATTTACGATATCAACATGGTTGCCTGGCGTCGGTTTTCCCATTGATCCTGGTCTAATGTCCATCCCTTTCATTATCCCAACGAGTAATGTGTTTTCCGTTTGCCCATAACCGTCTCTTACCGTAATATCAAAATGCCTTTGGAACGTTTCAATAACTTCTCTGTTTAACGGCTCACCAGCCGATACAGCGCTATGTAACGCTTCTAAATTGTACGCACTTAAGTCTTCTACCTTTGCCATTAATCTATACTCAGTCGGCGTACAACAGAGCACATTCACCTTATTATCATCTAATAAATTTAAATATGTTTTTGGTTCAAATTTGCCGTTATATACAAATCCTGTTGCACCTGAACCGAGAGTTGCTAAAAATGGGCTCCAGATCCACTTTTGCCACCCAGGACTAGCTGTTGCCCATACAACATCATTCTCTTCAATTCCGAGCCAATTTGGGGCGCTCGTACGTAAATGAGCGTATGCCCACGCATGCGTATGAACGACACCTTTCGGATTTCCTGTCGTCCCTGACGTATAAGATAAAAAGACCATATCTTCTTTATCTGTCTTCGCCATTTCTAACATGTCACTTTCTGTTTCTAATGCTGTTTTTAAATTTTTCCAACCATCTACTGAACGCTCGCTCAAGACGAATTTTTGAAGAGATTCCACCGCTTCTACGCCGTCGAATTGTCCAATATACGGTTCGTAACTTACGATTGCTTTCACTTCTCCGTGCCCAATACGATACTCAATATCTTTTTTACGCAACATTTCTGAGCTTGGAATAACGACAAATCCTGCTTTAATCGCAGCAATGTACGTCATGTAAGCTTCAATTAAGCGCGGCATCATAATAAGGAGCTTGTCCCCTTTTTGTAAACCACTTTTTATAAAAGCGTTTCCAATTTTATTCGCGCCTTGCATTAATTCAAAATATGTAACCTCTCGTCTATTTCCGTTATCATCTTGCCAAATTAAAGCAAGCTTCTCTTTATCATTCGTATATTTC
The DNA here is from genome assembly GCF_001757995.1 of Bacillus mycoides. GTDB lineage: Bacteria > Bacillota > Bacilli > Bacillales > Bacillaceae_G > Bacillus_A > Bacillus_A mycoides_B. The sequence goes on from NZ_LXLV01000066.1 coordinate 115,266, forward strand.
TCTATTTCCGAAACTAAATTATAAGACGGTGGCGCCAACAATTCCTCTCTCTTCATATAACATCCTCCTTTATTTCTATGCCTCCCTTATATAATAAAGAATTTTCAGTAAATTTTGAACCCTCTTCTTTTGACAAATTTTTTATATTTATGTCGAACCGTTGAATAAATTTATATCGATTTATCGATAAACAATGACAAAAAAGAAAGAGCGGGAGAACCCGCTCTTTCTAAGCCATCGTATATGGGATTATTTTTGGTAACCGCCTAATTGTTGCTCAGCTAGTGAAACTAGACGTTTAGTAATTTCGCCACCAACAGATCCGTTAGCGCGAGATGTTGCATCAGCTCCAAGTTGAACACCAAACTCTTGAGCGATTTCGTATTTCATTTGATCTAATGCTGCTTGAGCACCAGATACTGCTAATTTATTTGTGCTTGCCATGTTGTATCACCTCCTTGTGAGTATAGAGTGTGATAAATAACATGACTTCATGCACATTTGAATGTGGTAATTTATGGGTTTAGAAAAGTTCTTCGAATTTTTCTTCTTCGGCCACTACTTCTACTGTTTGTAATACCATTGTTTCTTTGTTCGCTACAGCCTCTTCAATTAACGGCGCGAAATCGTACTTCGCTTCAAAACGATTTGCTTTCTCACGCTTCGGTTTCGTCGATGGACTTGCTGGTGTAAATACTGTACAGCAGTCTTCATATGGACGAATTGAAATATCATACGTTCCAATTTCTTTTGCAATTTTAATAATTTCTAATTTATCCATCGTAATAAGCGGACGAATAACAGGATAGTTTGTTACTTCATTAATCGTATGCATACTATCTAACGTTTGGCTCGCTACTTGTCCAAGACTTTCACCAGTCGTAATTGCAAGTGCATTACGCTCCTCTGCAATACGCTCTGTAATACGCATCATCATACGACGCATAACTGTCATAGAATAGCTAGATGGAATTTCTTTATTAATCGTTTTTTGCACTTCAGTAAATGGAACAAGGTGCAGTGTTACACGTTTACAGTATTTCGTTAACTCTTGTGCTAAATCGATTACTTTTTGTTTCGCGCGCTCACTTGTGAAAGGTGGACTATGGAAGTGAACTGCTTCCACAGATACGCCGCGTTTCATCGTTAAGTAAGTTGCTACCGGGCTATCGATACCACCAGAAAGAAGTACCATTACTTTTCCGCCAACGCCAACTGGTAAACCGCCAGCTCCCATGTGCTCACCACACATAATATAGCTGTAACCACTGCGAATTTCTATACGTACATTCACATCTGGATTATGAACATCTACTGTGATATCCTCTGTATTTTCTAAAATGTGCCCACCGATTTCTGGAAGTAACTCCATCGTCTTCATTGGGAAGCGCTTATCAGAACGGTGCACTGTAATTTTAAATGTTTTTACATCACCTTTTACTTGTAAGAAAGCTGCTAATGCACCTTTTTTAATATCTTCTAATTCTGATGGTACTTTCATTGCTAAGTTAAACTTATGAATACCAAATACATCTTTCAATCTTTCAGAAATTGCTTCATGGTCTTCACCATTTAACTGAATGTACATACGATCATGTGTTGCATCAATTTTAATGTTTGGGAATTTTTTTAATTTGAATTTCACATTATCTTTTAACGTACTTACGAACTTAGAACGGTTCTTTCCTTTTGTCGTCATCTCTCCATAACGAACTAAAATATATTCATATGTCATCATATTCCTTTACCTCATCACTTCATATAATTTTGGCATTGTCTCTTTAACAATACCTTCAAATTGTTTTACTTCTTCCATCGTGTTGTCTGGTGCTAGACTAATGCGAATCGCACTTGTAGCTGCGGCGTGCGGTACTCCCATTGACACTAGTACTCGGCTCACTTCATTTGCTTTTGAAGAACAAGCAGACTTCGTCGATACATATACACCATGCTCTTCTAAAGCATGAACGACTACTTCTGGTTTTAAACCGACAAATGATACATTTAAAATGTGCGGTGCCGCATATTCAAGTGATGTATTAATCGTTACAGCTTCCATCTCTTTAAAGAAACGGACTAGCTCTGTTTGTAAATTTTGCAAATGAACTACCTTTTCTTTCACTTGTTCCATCGTCATACGAAGTGCTTTCACCATCGCTACAATACCAGGTAAATTTTCTGTACCTGAACGATACTTGAGCTCTTGTTGACCACCTGATAAGATTGGATCTAATCTTACACCATCACGTACGTAAAGAAGACCTGTCCCCTTTACGCTATGAAATTTATGTCCAGATATTGAACAAAGGTCAATATGAGAAGCGTATAAATCAAGTGGTACTTTTCCTATCCCTTGTACATGGTCCACGTGGAATCTTATTTTCGGATAGTTCGATAATAATGTTCCAATTTCAGTAACGGGCTGAATCGCTCCAGTCTCATTGTTCACGTGAATAATTGACACAAGAATCGTATCTTCACGAAGCGCTCGTTTTACATCTTCTACCGATACAACACCGTGCTCGTTAACCGGTAAATATGTTACATCAAAACCGAGATCTTCTAATTGTTTATATGCCTCAAACACAGACGCGTGTTCAATATTTGTTGTAATGATATGTTTGCCGCGCGAACGATTCCTCATCGCTATTCCTTTAATCGCAAGGTTATTCCCTTCCGTTCCACCCGATGTGAAAATAATTTCAGAAGGTTTAACGTGAAGGAGCTGTGCTGCAATCGTTCTCGATTGTGTTAATAGACGCTCTGCCTCTCCCCCAAGCGAATGAATAGAAGAAGGATTTCCAAAATATTTCCCCGCAACCGTTACATACGATTGAAGAGCTTCTGGATATGGCTTTGTCGTCGCACTATTATCAAAATAGATCATCGTTCTTCCCCTTTCAGCGCTGTCACATCGTATAATCATATCATAAATACGTGTAATTACGCTAAAACTACTCAAAGGTTCCGTTATATTTTAAACGAACAACCTTACTGTATTCCGCTATTCATTATAGCAACATCGCCTTCAAAATTACACAAAAAAACAAACCCTTTATTAAAGGGTTTGCTCATTGTCTACATATTCAGCTATTTTTTGAACAACGCCAGGTTCAAGTTGCTCTAATATAGAAGCCGCTTGTTCTAAAGCTGCATCGTATTGATATTCACGGAATAATTTCTCCGCATAATTTAAGCTTTCTGCAAGATTCTCATCATGACTGCGGTATCGGTTACCGTATTGAATTAGTTTTTCAACTAAATAAGCTTGTCCAATTAATTCTTCTGTCATTTCAGATACACCATTCACAACTGTGTATGCTTCTTCTAAACTGCTATTTACAGTATTCATATTTAACGGCTTTACTTCTAATTGCTCATATACAGCTTGCATCGCCATTTGCCCTTTTTGTAAATCTTCCATAATACTCTCTGGAAGACCTGGTAAATTCGACTTTTGCATAAAACGTTTCGTCTCAAAAATTGTATTTCGCATTTCTTGTAACTTCTCACGTGCTTCAAATTCTTCTTTGCGCATCGTTTGCAGCATTTCTTTATATTCTGCATGAAGTACTTTTAAAGTTTCACATTGATCATAAACCTCTTCTAGTTCCTCACGAATAATAGAGAATGCAATATCTTGTTCAGCAACGCGTATTTGTAACACTTCAAAACGTTTCGTTAAAATATGCATTTGCTTTTCAATTACTTTTTGTGACTCAATGTCTTTGTCTTGTAATTGATAACTTTGTTTCACAAGTTGTGTTTCTATTTTCGTTTCAATTGTTTCTGTACGAATTTCTTCTAAATCTTCATAAACAGATAGTGTTTTTTGCTCCACATAATGTTTCGCATGCACTTCTTGTTCAAGTTGATCATAAAAACTATCTAAACGAGTTTTTAAGTTCTCTACTTTTTCTGCCGCTTCCGTTATATGAAGCTCCTGTATATCCATTAAACATGTTTGTAGTTGTGTCGTCATATCGCGGACTTCTTTAGGAATTTCCAAATACTCTAATACATAACCTTGTCTTATCATATCATCATGGCCTTGTAATAAATCTTCCAGCTGAACTGGTAATGTCGCTTGACACTCTACCAATAAATCTGGAATTTGATGAATAACGATTTCTAAACTTGCTAAACCTTCTTCTAAACTAATAACAATTTCTCTCGCTTTTAAATAATCACCATTATCTGTTGCCTCTTCAAAAGTTTTGAACTTCTCGGATTCACCATCTAACATCTCTTCAATTTTTTGCTCAGCTGCTCCATACATGTGTCGATGAGCAAGAACGCTCTTTTTCATACTACGATATGTATCACGTAACCCTTCAATTTCCGAGCTATTTTTCTCATGGCTTTCTAACAGTTGCTGTAATTCATTTAAAATGTCCGTAATACGATTATCAGCGTCATCTAAACCACTTATGGATTCTTTCATCGCATGCTTTGCTTTGCGGAAGGAGAATTGCGAGGCGAATTTTCGCGCTTGCCCTAAATCTTTTTCTGCTTTCGGAAGAGTTGTTGATACAATTTCATCCCACTCTTCACGCCATTTACCAAACAGTTCTTCTGTTTGACCTGTCATATTTAAATCTTTTACCCGCTTTAGTTCATCTGCCACAGGTTTATCTTTTATCTCTTGTTTCCACTGCTCCAGTGCTTCAATATCTTTATATGAACGATTTCTTATCACAAGCTCTATCATGAGCAGCACTAGAATAGAGCTTACTACAATGATAACGATCGTCAGGATAGAATCCATGCAAAAAAGCCTCCTAGTTATATCTCTTTTTTTGTCCGTTCCGTTTATGAAATGGAAGGCATTATGTATAAAAAGGGAATTCCCCTATATTTAACAACTAACAATGTTCTAATCATACCATGTAATGACGTGTTTTTGACCTAGTTTTTTTTAAAATTTCATGTTTCTTTAAATGTAAATGTATTATTTCTTAATATTCCGCTTATTCCATTCTCCACCCTCAAATGAATGCAATAAAGTGAAACTTTAATCAGAGGGCGTTTTGTCCATCCCCTCTGATTATTAGCCTTCACCAATCGGACTTTTACGGGCAGTTAATGGGGGATAAAGAGCTCTCTTTCATATGAGAGACGAAATAAATCTTTCGCATTAGTGGTGGTTCTACAGAAATCGCACGCACGTTACCTTGCATTACAGCTTGCTGTACAGCGGTTTCCGGAAGCAATGTTATACCAAGTCCAGCTCCTACCATCGCAATCATCGGTTCTGCATAAGATGTTTCAACCGCAATTATTGGTTTCGCACCCATACATTGAAACACATGCATAATCATTTTCCTTACATCGCATATTTCTGGGTATACAATTAGCTTTTCATTTTGCAACTCTTCCATTTGGATTACCCCTCTCGCTCTATACGGATGATCATTTGAAACAGCACAAACGATTTTTTCTTCCCGCATTTCTTTCATATACGTAGCGCCCTCTACTACTGAATCGATGAACATCGCTTCAATTTTTCGCTCTTTAAATAACTCTATTAATACTTTCGTATGCTCAATTTGCCATTCTATTTCATATGTATCCTCTAATAAGTCTTTACACTTTGATATGTAATGAGCCGCTAAACTCGGTAATATACCTATTGAAATTTTCCGCTTCTCTTGATATTCCTTCATTTCCGTTTTCACTGCATTTATTTGCTCCAAAATCGGTAACATTCTTTTTATAAATAACTCTCCAGCTTTTGTTAATTCTACCCCTTGAGCGGAACGTTTTAATAAAGTAACCTCTAAGTCAGCTTCTAATCTTTGAATTTGTTTACTAAGCGCTGGTTGTGAAATATGTAAAAGCTTACTCGCTTTTGATAAACTTCGCGTATGCTTTACTTCAATAAACGATCGTACTGCCTCCAAATCCATCCTACACACCTCTAACAAAAAGTTATAACCGCCATAAAAAATCGATATTTCCTTCTACAAAGAATTACTCTTTATACTTATTTCATCAACTTACTATAACGAAATAGAAAGGAGAATGATACTCTTGGACAAAAAACAAATGTTACTCGGATCTCTTCTATGCTTACTTGCTGTAACAGCTTGGGGATTTATGTTTCCTGTGATGGCAAATGCCTTGCAATTTATCGATCCGTTCTTCTTCACAACTATCCGATACGGATCAGCAGCTATTATTTTCCTTATTCTGCTCTTAATTATCGAAGGAAAAAATTCTCTCCGCTTAGAAAAAAGAACACTTTCTTTATTGTTTTACGGAACATTCGGTTTCGCTGGGTATGGATTTCTCATTTTCTACGGACAACAACTTGCTGGGCCTTCCGGAGCAATTCATGCGGCTATGATTCAGTCTCTTATGCCACTTATCGCTCTTTTATTACAATGGATAACAAAAAATCGCCGGCCAGGGTACTACACATTTCTCTGTATGTTCGTTGCGTTACTCGGTGTTATGCTTGTCATTTCAAAAGGGAATCTTCATCTATTATTTGGAGCAGCAAGCCACGTATCAACGAATATATTTATGTTATGTGGCGTTACTTGCTGGGTAATTTACACGAACGGCGGTGCTAATTTCAAGTCTTGGTCACCACTTAGATACACAACATTAACTTGTTTATTCGGTTCTATTTCACTCGTTATAACCGTTACTGCATTAACAATCACAAATATAATTTCTGTACCGTCACTGCATACAGTTATGAGCGTTCGTTTTGAACTCTTTTATATGTCGATTGTTGCTGGCGTTATCGCTGTATTTTGCTGGAACACGGGAAATCGGTATATTTCATCTATTAACGGCATATTATTTATGAATTTAGTTCCTGTACTTGCACTTATCGGTTCTATGTTTCAAGGTTATACTGTCGATAACATAGAAATTGTCGGAGCCTCATTAACGATTATTGCACTATTATGTAACAATTTATGGCAAAGAAAACAAGATATAAAAATCCCCACCTCAGTTCGTTAGGTGGGGATTTTTCACATATGAACAGCTCTTGGCAGTTCATAATACATACTCGCTTTATATAATGTTCGTTCCATCCATTGCTCAATTTCCTTCGTATACATTTCTAAGAAAAACGTCTCAGATGGAAACGAGTGTAGCACCTCTGATATATATTGTGGATATAAAAACGGCATATTCATCATGCCTTTTAATTGCGTCATAAACATTGTAAAAGATACCTTTTTAAATTCTTGCTTCATTTGTCCTTGTTTAATGATTTGCTCTATATAATATCTTTCTCTAGAAAAATAAACAGTCATCACTTCACGAATTAATGTCGTATCAAGCGAAAGCTCTCTATAAAAAAAACGTGTCAGTTCTCTATTATCAAATTGATATCGTAAAATCCCGCGCACCATTTGCACCATCACATCTTTAGCCGATAAATACTCTCTCTGTTCAAATGACGTTTCAATTACATGAATATAACCCTCTAAAAAATCAGTAATAAGCTGTTCTAATAACCCTTGCTTTCCAGCAAAATAATATGAAATATTCGCTACATTCACATCCGCTCGCTTTGCAATGTCTCGCACCGATGTCCCGTCATAACCTTTCGTATTAAACAACGATATTGCCGCATCAATTACCTTTTGTTTCGTCTGCTTCATGCGCTCACTTCCTCTCACTGAACAGCTATAGTTTAAATTTCTTGACTTTTAAGACAAATTCCTTTAATTTTCTATCGACAAAGTCATGTGAAATACATCGTATTTTGCTATCATTTTACATATCTCGATAAAAAGGGAGTTGTTTCCATGTTTACAAAAGAAAGTTATGCAGGATCTCGTGAAGAGCAATATGAGACAGTAATTAAACAACTGGATGCATTATTAACTGGCGAACCGAACGTAGTCGCAAACTTATCAAATGCGTCCGCACTATTAAATCAATTTTTAAATCGCGTTAATTGGGTTGGCTTTTATGTAACAGAAGGAAATCAGCTTGTTCTTGGACCATTCCAAGGAATACCAGCTTGCGTGCGTATTCCTTTCGGACGCGGTGTTTGCGGCGTTGCAGCTGAAACAAAAATAACGCAGCTTGTAGCAGATGTTCACCAATTCCCAGGACATATCGCTTGCGATAGTGCCTCTAATTCTGAAATCGTTGTACCGATTATGAAAGAAGGAAATATCATTGGTGTACTTGATATTGATAGCCCTGAAAAAAATCGTTTCGATGAAGTAGATCAGCACTATTTAGAAAAGTTTGTGGAAACACTCCTAAAACATATTTAAAAAGAAAAGAGTGAGTTATCGATTAAGTACGTAACGTACGAAACCGATAGCTCACTCTTTTTTATCCCGCATTAACGGGCAGTAAGACTCCCACCTCAAAATTCGGCGAATACAAGGAAGTTAGGTGGGAGATAACTTCCCGTAAAAGCCCGATTGGTTCAACTAATAATCAGCGGGGGATGGACAAAACCCCACTGATTAAAGTTTCACTTTATTGATTACTCACAGTAGATATCTTCTTTAGTGCCTGTTCTAAATCAGAAACGATATCTTCCCATGATTCTAAGCCGACAGATAGGCGTATTAAATTATCGAAAATACCCATTCCTTTTCTTAGTTCAGCTGGAATAGCTGCATGCGTCATCGTCGCTGGATGCTGAATTAACGTTTCTGTATCACCTAAACTTACGGCAATTGTAATAAAATGAAGGTCATTGATAAACGACTGTGTTTCCTCTTTCCCGCCTTTAATTGAAAAAGAAATAACGCCCCCGCCTCGTTTCATTTGGTGGGATGCTAATTCTCCCTCCGGATACCAAACACCTTCTACTGCTTCATGATTTTTCAAAAACGATACAATTTTTTCCGCATTATCACAATGACGATCCATTCTTACTGCTAATGTTTTTAATCCGCGTAACAATAACCATGCGTCAAACGGCGCCATAATACCGCCGATATCTTTTCGCATCGGACGAATTTTGTCAGCTAACGCTTTCGTTCTACAAATTGTTACACCCGCTACAACATCCCCGTGACCACCAATATATTTTGTCGCACTGTGAACGACGGCGTCACAACCGAGTTCAAGAGGTCTTTGTAAATAAGGTGAACAAAACGTATTATCGACAATAACAAGCAAGTCATTGCGCTTCGCTACCCCGATCACCTTTTCTAAATCAATTAATTTCATCGTTGGATTAATCGGTGTTTCAACGAAAATGAGCTTTGTATTTGGGCGAATTTTATTTTCAATATCAGTCTCTGTCTCCATATCACAAAACGAATGAGTAATCATAAATTTTTCTTCTAATACTTCTAAAAAACCGTAAGTACACCCATATAATCCATTTGAACAAATAATATGATCTCCAGCCTTTAGAAAACCGATTAACGTTGCTGAAATGGCTGCCATACCTGAACCAAACGCCAGCGCTTCCTCTCCACCTTCTAAAACAGCCATACGTTCTTCAAATAATTTCACAGTTGGATTCCCAAGCCTTGAATAAATATAAGATGGATCTTCTCCCGCAAAACTCGCTTCTCCTTGCTGTGCTGTCTCAAACGTAAATGTAGAAGTTTGAAATAAAGGTGGTGTTAAACTCCCTTTATTTTCATTTGATTCATATCCGTGATGAATTAATACTGTCTCCATATGTTTCTTTTTCATAAAAACATCCCCCTTATGTCTTTATTGCCACATATCCACCAGGAAAAATTTGATGAACGTTTTTACTACATTTTATGTAAGCGTTTTACTTCTGTTTCTATCTCTTCTTTTATATTGTTTTAAATTCCTTCTTGTTAATTTCCAAAATTTATCTGCATAAAACAAAAAGGGAGTCACTTGACGAAACTGTAGGTAAAAGATATAATAGCGTTTGTGTAAAATAAAAAGGCAGCCTTGTAATGTGAGTTTATCGTTTGTATTTTGTTCCTCTGCGGAGGTGTATCTCGTAACTCCCTGCTGCTGGAGCGAAGGTACATGAAAACAAAATACCCGTAAATATCGATTACGTCTGTTTTTATTTTACGAAAATAAAAACATTTTTAAAGGAGGAGTCAACTATGGCTCGTTATACAGGTCCAGCATGGAAACTGTCTCGTCGTCTTGGAATCTCTCTAAGCGGCACAGGAAAAGAATTAGAAAAACGCCCTTACGCACCAGGTCCTCACGGTCCTAACCAACGTAAGAAACTTTCAGAATACGGTTTACAATTACAAGAGAAACAAAAACTTCGTCACATGTACGGCATGACTGAGCGTCAATTCCGTCGCACATTTGACCAAGCAGGTAAAATGCCTGGTAAGCACGGCGAAAACTTCATGATCCTTCTTGAAGCTCGTCTTGACAACCTAGTTTACCGCATGGGCTTAGCTCGCACTCGTCGTGCAGCTCGCCAATTAGTAAACCACGGTCACATCACGGTTGATGGAGCTCGCGTAGATATCCCATCTTACCGCGTTAAACCTAACCAAACTATCAGCGTTCGCGAAAAATCTAACAGCCTTGTTGTTGTTAAAGAAGCGATCGAAGTTAACAACTTCGTACCAGAATACTTAACTTTCGATGCTGATAAGTTAGAAGCTACTTACACTCGTCACGCTGAGCGTTCTGAGTTAGCAGCTGAAATCAACGAAGCATTAATCGTAGAGTTCTACTCTCGTTAATGACAAAAAGCCAATCCTCTGGATTGGCTTTTTTCAATTCTCACCATTATTTTTTATATCCCACGTAACAGAAAAACGTAAATACTCCACACGCCACCTAAAATAATTAATTTTTTATTTAATCAAATTCAAACAAAAAGAATAACCTTCCTATTTTCATACAGAACTTCTGTTATATTATGAACTTTCATAGTAGAATAATATTAATATTAAGAATTTTAAAAATTTTAAAGAGGAGACGTTGATATGGAATTCAGAAATGACATAAACAAAATAGCTAACCAAATTTTAGAACGAAAAGAGTACATAACTAATGAAGAAATGACCAAACAATCATTAATTATTCCTTTTCTTCAAAAGCTAGGCTATGACGTTTTTAACCCTTTAGAAGTTAGACCAGAGTATATTGCAGACTTTGGAACTAAAAAGGGGGAAAAAGTCGATTATGCGGTTTTCAAAAATGGGGTTCCAATTATTCTAATTGAGGCAAAATCCGTAACAGAAAATCTCCTTAAACACGATGCGCAACTATCTAGGTATTTCAATGCCTTACCTGATGTCAAAATAGGGGTACTAACTAATGGTGTAGAATACAAGTTTTATACTGATTTAACAAATGACAACGTGATGGATGAAAAACCTTTCTTCACATTCAGTATGGATAATTTAACTAATGTTGATATTGAAACAATTGAAACTTTTACAAAAGAAAATTTTGAAGCTGAGGGAATCGTAAAATATGCCGAAGAGCTTATTTATATGACCAATTTGAACTCTACAATTAAAGCATTATTTAAAAACCCTTCAGATGACTTCCTTCGTTTTCTAATTAAAGACTTTAGCTCAACTAGAATTACAAATAACGTTTTAGAGCGATTCCGACCAATTGTTAAAAAAGCAATTAATCAAACACTATTAGAAATAATCAGTGATGGTTTAACACCAAAAGAAACAAAAACAACGGAGAAAATAGAAACAAACTTGGTTGCAGCCGCTTCTATCGAAATAATTGAAGACATTAGCAAAGAAGACAAAACAGATAGAGTTTTCACTACCGAAGATGAACTAACCGCATTTAACATTGTTAAAGAGATTTTAACTGAAAATCAAAGAGATATCAGCGACCTTAAATATAAAGATACCATTAGTTATTTTTGCATCATGAATCGTGTAATTACAAAATGGTTTATACGTCTCTTCCTCGATGGAGAAGCAAAATCCTTAGTTGTAAGATTAGATTTAGAAGCTACTAAACAGCTATGCCCTAATTTTGTGGTTGAACAAGCCCCAAAATCACAGGGAGTAAGTAGAATTTTCATTGATAATGTTAATGATTTAAAAGATTTGGAACCACTTATTATTTCGTGCTATGATCAAATTTTAGCTAATGTTTAAAAGAGAGAAATGTCCGCTCTCTTTCCAACAGCCTGACAAAAAGCCAATCCTCTGGATTGGCTTTTTTCGTTTATATATAAAATAAAATTATTTATTTTCCTCTTTTTGAACATATACATAAGCATCTTTCTGCTCTTTATGTACATCAACCTTCGTGTTCTCTGCAAGCTGACCCGCATTTAGCAAAGAAAAAATAATGAGCGCTTCTAGTGACATTTCGTTTTACCACTCCTTTCTATTTGTTATACGTTTATCATACCGCTTACATGTGATTTCCGTATGAACTCGAAAAGGAGATTACAACAAAAAATTACAGGATTGCTAATGCACCCTATCCCAAAAACAGTTTATTAAAGTAAATTATCACGTTATACTAACCATAAAATAGGAGGTGGATTCTTTTTGACAATAAACCAAATGGTTCAACTCGGAAGTTCATTTATGCTATTTATTACTTCAGCACTTATGAGTTGGTATCAGGGGAGTAATTTAATAGATTATCCTGATGAATGGAAATATAGCGCTAAGTTTACGAATTACTTTAAAGGCACCGTTTCAAATTACCAAGATATTTATCAAATCGATTTCTTTATATACGCGGCAAAATTTTATCCAACAGCATTTGTCGTTATGTTAATTAGCTTACTTTATATGCTCGTATTAATTCTTCATATTCTATTTAAAAGAAATCATGAGGCAATTTAAATGCATACATAAAAACCCCGAACGATAGACTTTTCAGCCTACCATTCGGGGTACTATTTGTTTTAGATTCTTTTCTGATTAGTAACGGATTAAGAAATATTTCTTCTTACCGCGGCGAATGATTGTAAATTTACCTTCGATGCGGTCGTTTTCTGTTACAACGTAGTCTAACGCTTGTGTACGCTCACCGTTTACGTAGATTGCACCGTTTGTTACATCTTCACGTGCTTGACGTTTAGATGGTGAAATTTTGCTTTCTACAAGTAAGTCGATTAATACTGTATCTTCTGCAGTACGTTCTACAGATGGTACATCTTTGAATCCTTGCTCGATTTCGCTTGCAGTAAGTTCTGCTACAGAACCACTGAATAATGCAGCTGAAATTTTAATTGCTTGCTCTAACGCTTCTTCGCCGTGAACAAGTTTTGTCATTTCAGATCCTAACGCTTTTTGTGCTGCACGTTTTTCTGGTGCTTCAGTTACTTGCTTCTCAAGCTCAAGAATTTCTTCATGAGATAAGAATGTGAAGTATTTTAAGTATTTAACTACATCGCGGTCATCTGTATTGATCCAGAATTGGTAGAACTCGTAAGGAGTTGTTTTCTCTGGGTCTAACCAAATTGCGCCGCCCTCTGTTTTACCAAACTTCGTACCGTCAGATTTTGTAACTAGTGGAATTGTTAAACCGAATGCTTTCGCATCTTCTTCTGATTTACGGATTAATTCAAGACCAGCTGTAATGTTACCCCATTGGTCACTACCACCGATTTGAAGACGGCAATTGTGCTGTTGGTATAAGTTTAAGAAGTCGTATGATTGTAAAATCATGTAACTAAACTCAGTGAATGAAATACCAGTTTCTAAACGAGATGCTACTGTATCTTTTGCTAACATATAGTTTAAACCGAAGTTTTTACCGATATCGCGTAAGAATGTAATTACATCTAAGTTACCAAGCCAGTCATAGTTGTTAGCCATTGTTGCTGGGTTGTCCACGTTTTCAAACTCTAAGAAGTTTGAAAGTTGGTTTTTAATGCTTTCTGTGTAGTAAGCAACTGTATCTTTCGTATTTAATGTACGCTCTGCTTTTTTACCACTTGGGTCACCGATCATACCAGTACCACCGCCAACAAGTGCGATTGGTTGGTGACCAGCTAATTGGAAACGACGTAACATTAATACTGGTAACATATGACCAATATGTAAGCTATCCGCTGTCGGGTCGAAACCACAGTATAATTTAACGCTTTCTTTTTCTAATAATTGCTCAAGGCCCTCAGCATCTGTTTGCTGATTAATTAGACCGCGAAATTCAAGATCTTGTAAAATACCCATATCCTACATACTCTCCTTTAAGTTCATTACTGGCGTGAATGTTGAAAACATAAAAAAATCGCCCCTTCAAATAAGGGACGATTTTGATTATCGCGTTACCACCCTAGTTGCAGGCAAAAAAAAGCCTACCACCTTATTTACATAACGGCTTAGCACCGTCTTTTCCCTTTTGAATACAATTCAATCGAAAAAAGATGCTCTAGGGGCGTAATTCGCGATCATCTATGTGCTGATTTTCACCGACCATCAGCTCTCTAAAACAGGGAAATGATCACTACTTCTCCCTTTCCACGCTCAATTATTCATATACTTTTCTTTATACCATCATTTATATAGGCGTGTCAAATAGAGGTAGGATTTCTATCTCTATCAATCCTTTACAACGTTGCAAGGAATATTGTAATAAGAGAAAAAATCGGAACACCGACTAATAGCGAGATATGAAAAACAATAGATAAATCATTTCCAATCGTCGCCTCCACAGGATCTTTAGCCGGAGAAGCAAGAAATCCGATTAATCGATCGAAGCGACTTACCGTTTTTGGAAAATCCGGTATTTCTACATGGTCACTATCTAAATGCTGCTGTAACTTATATTCATTCTTAAAGGGATTTTCGCTCAATTTCATCCACCTCCAGCAATTGTTTCAATTTCTTTATCCCGTTATGAAGTCTCGACTTCACTGTTCCAACAGGAATATCTAATACCTCTGCAATTTCTTTTTGCTGCATATCATGATAATAAGAAAGAATGAGGACAGCTCGCTGTTCTTCAGGAACTTTCAAAATTGCTTCTCTTACTGTGAGCCGATCTTCGTGAGAAAACTCCTTTTCCTGAATCGGCACTAAAAACGGCAAAAGCGTACGCCACTTTTTTCTCCTATTTAATTTATTAATCATAAGACGATAACCGATTTGAAATAAATATGTTTTTATTTTTCCTTTTTCGATTTCATACATATGTTTTTTTCGTTCTAATGTCAAAAACGTATCTTGCACAAGGTCGATACTCAGTTGTTCATCTCGGTTAAATCGATACAAAAATGTATATAGCGCTGGCTTGATTAAAACATATAGTTTTTCTCCCGCCTGCTTATCTCCATTTCGATACGCAAGCATGAGCTCCTCCTCAATCCCAATCTGCGCCATGATTTTTGATCTCCTTTATTCCTTTTAACGTTAATGAAATGCGGGAAATTAAATATACACTTGCGACAATAATCCATACTTGTGATTGATTCGTAAAAAATTGAACATAAGGGTTTTGAATTGTATAGCCGATTGAAACTAAAATGTTTAATGCTTGCACACATATACATGCATACACTGCAAGACAGGCCGAAATAGTATCAAATACATTCCAGCGAAAATATACTTTTGTTTTTGTAAAATCAATTTTATATCCTTTTTTCCGTACTATATGTTTTCTATCAAACGGAATAATGATTGAAAACATAACAATCATTATGACTCCAGCTGTAATCATTGATACTTTAAATCCAATTGGCATCGGTAATAACAGACCACAAGAAAATACGACTATAATTCCGATTAAAGCAAAAGTAAGAATCCATTTATTAGACATACAAAACGCCTCCTCCATCTATTCTTTCATAAACGTATACAGACGAGGAAGGCGCTTCGTTCAAATATTATTTTATTTTTTTTATAATTTTTGCAGGATTCCCGCCAACTACTACATGATCCGGCACATCTTTCGTTACAACGGCGCCAGATGCGATAACCGCATTGTCCCCAATTGTTACGCCCGGATTAATAATAGCTCTTCCGCCAATCCACACGTTATCGCCAATTGTAACTGGCTTTCCGTATTCAGCACCACTTATACGCTCTACTGGATCAAGTGGATGTGTCGCTGTATAAATGTGAACTCCTGGAGCTAACATACAGTTCACTCCGATGTCTACTCGGCATACGTCTAAAATCGTACAATCAAAGTTTGCGTAAAAGTTTTCACCAACATGAATGTTATAACCGTAATCACATCTAAAAGAAGATTCAAGATGAATATTGTCCCCCGTCGTGCCAAATAGTTCTTTTACAATTTCACTACGTTCTTCTAATTTTACTTCTGATGTTTCATTTAACTTTCTTGTTAATATACGAGCTTGCTCCCTCTCTTGTACTAAAACTGGATCAGCTGGTATGTACATTTCCCCTTGTATCATCTTTTCTTTTTCTGTTTTCATTTCCTTCTCCCCTTCCAACACGTATATATAAGTTCATGATAACATAAAAAAGAAAGGTCTGAACGTCATTTCGTTCAGACCTTTCTCTCTTAATCTTCCATCGTCGATAAATCGCCTGTTGGTAAGTTTAATTCCCACGCTTTTAATACGCGGCGCATAATTTTACCACTTCTCGTTTTCGGTAATTTATCTCTAAATTCAATTTGTCTTGGCGCTGCATGAGCTGCTAGGCCTTTTTTCACAAATTGACGAATCTCTTCTTTTAATTCTTCAGATGGTTCGTATCCCACGCGAAGCGCGATAAATGCTTTAATGATTTCACCGCGAACCGGATCTGGAATACCAATTACACCAGCTTCTGCTACAGCAGCATGCTCGATTAATTTACTTTCTACTTCAAACGGACCAACACGCTCACCTGACGTCATAATTACATCATCAATACGTCCTTGGAACCAGAAGTATCCATCTTCGTCCATATAAGCTGAGTCACCTGATACGTACCAATCTCCCGGCATGAAGTAAGAATCATATTTTTGTGGGTTATTCCAGATTCCACGCATCATAGCTGGCCAACCTTTACCAATCGCTAAATTCCCCATTGTGTATGGAGGCACTTCATTTCCTTCATTATCAACAATCGCTGCTTTCACACCTGGAATTGGTTTACCCATTGAACCTGGACGGATTTCCATACAAGGATAGTTACAAATAACTTGTCCGCCAGTTTCTGTCATCCACCACGTATCATGAATACGAAGGCCAAATGCATTCATACCCCAGCGAATTACTTCTGGATTTAACGGCTCACCAACACTTAATACGTGACGCACTTGTGATAAATCATACTTTTTAATTGCGTCTTGTCCAGCTCCCATTAACATACGGAATGCTGTTGGTGCGCTATACCAAACTGTTACACCGTAATCTTGCAACGCCTCATACCACGCTTCTGGACTAAATCGGCCACCTAAAATAACATTTGATGCCCCTACTAACCACGGTGCAAAAATACCGTAAGCTGTTCCAGTTACCCAGCCTGGATCAGCTGTACACCAATATACGTCATCTTCTTTTAAATCTAATACCCATTTCGCTGTTTGATAATGCTGAACCATTGCGTTTTGAGCATGAAGAACGCCTTTTGGCTTACCAGTAGAACCAGATGTATAATGAAGAATTAAACCGTCTTCACGGCCTAACCATTCGATATGTAATTCTTTTGAAGCTTGTTCAAATAAAGGATTGAACGCTACAGTTTTACCGCCTTCTTCTGCATTATCTCCAACGAGAAAGACTGTTTTTAAAGCTGGTAAATCATTTAATGGTATGCGCTCTAACAATTCAGGAGTTGTAATTAACACCTTTGCCTCGCTATCTTCTAAACGGTCGCGAACTGCGCCTTCCATAAATGCTTCAAATAACGGTCCAACAATTGCCCCTAATTTCACTGCACCTAGAAGTGCGAAATATAATTCTGGAGAACGCGGCATAAAAATAAAAACGCGATCGCCTTTCTCAACATCGCCATAGTTTTTCAGGACATTTCCTGCTTTATTAGAAAAATCCTTCATTTCCTTAAATGTATATTTTTCTTTACGAGATCCATCTTGATAATAAAGTGCTACCTTATTTTTTCGATCGGATTTCGCATGCTTATCAATTGCCTCATACGCCATATTTACTCGGTCAGTTTCATTCCAAGTAAAATTTTTATTAACCTCTTCCCAGTTAAAATTCGCGTATGCCTCTTCATAATTCGGCAAATTATTTTCCCCTTTAATGACAGGAAGCGTTTCTACTTTCATACTTTACATCCCCCTCCTATGTATTCTATTATCTATTATAATGATATTATTTAAAATTTTCAGTATATTTGTTGATTTTTAGACAAATTTTTAATGACAAAATTCGATTCACATCGCATATATTATAAAGTACGATATTAATAGATTCACAAACCCTCAAGGTGGTGAGCAATAAATTGATTCATAAAAAAATATATAATGCCAGAAACTTAAAAACAGCGAAAGGCACTTTAATTATTGAAGGGCCTGTCTCTACACATAACTTAGAAATGTATGAATTTCATCCAGACTTAATTGCGTTTCGTCCTGCCGAGCAGCAATATAAAGCAATTGTCGAAATTTCTAAATTACCAGAAGCTCGTCTCATTATTGCTAGACATGACCAAACGATCGTTGGATACGTTACATACTTGTATCCTGATCCGCTCGAGCAATGGTCAGAAGGAAAAATTGAAAACTTAATTGAACTCGGGGCGATTGAAGTTGTCCCAGCTTTTCGCGGTTGCTCTGTCGGAAAAAACTTATTAGAAGTTTCAATGATGGACGATCATATGGAAGATTACATTATATTAACGACTGAATATTATTGGCACTGGGATTTAAAACAAACAGGCTTAAATGTTTGGGAATACCGAAAAGTAATGGAAAAAATGATGAATGCTGGTGGTTTACAATGGATGGCTACAGATGATCCTGAAATTTGTTCACATCCTGCCAACTGTTTAATGGTCCGCATCGGTAAACGCGTTGATACGGATTCTATTCAAGCATTTGATCGTCTACGTTTTCACAATCGTTTTATGTATTAATAAAGGGGGCAACTGGAATGATTGTAGAAGAAATTATGAATCAAAATGTAGTAACACTACATCCAAACGATACAATCGAAACAGCAATCCGAACGATACGTACGAAAGGCATTCGGCACATTCCAATTGTCGATCAAAATAATCATGTCGTAGGCATTATTTCTGATCGGGATGTAAGAGATGCAAGTCCATCAATTCTTGATGAACAAGTTTCACTCGATATGCTGAAGCAACCGCTTGAACTCATAATGAAACACCCTGTCATGACTTGTCACCCTCTCGATTTCGTTGAGGAAATTGCGACTTTATTTTTCGAAAATAAAATAGGCTGTCTTCCTGTTACGAAAGCTGGAAAACTCGTAGGTATCATTTCTGAATCTACAGTGCTGCACACGTTAGTGAAATTAACAGGAGCGCATCAACCAAGTTCACAAATTGAAATTCAAGTCAAAAATGAACCTGGTATTCTTGGAAAAGTCGTTGCTATTTTTAGTGATTTACAAATAAATATTGTGAGCGTTCTCGTCTATCCAGCAAAAGATGAGAATGATAAAGTACTCGTTTTCCGCATTCAAACGATGAATCCTCTAAAAGTGATTGATGCACTTGAAGCAGAGGGCTACCGCGTATTATGGCCAAACATAATGGGGATGCAAGCATGAGCAGCGCCTTCATTTATTCGGATGACTTTCGGGGCTATTCTTTTAGCCCTGATCATCCTTTTAACCAACTACGCGTCACACTTACGTATGATTTATTACAAAAGAGTGGTTTTATCTCCCCTGCTCAAGTCATTCCGCCAAGAATGGCTACGGATGAGGAAATTGCATTCATTCATACAGAGGAGTACATAAATGCGGTAAAACTTGCTGGAGAAGGAAAGTTAGAAAAATCCATTGCGATGACATATGGGCTCGGAACAGAAGATACACCGATGTTTCCAAATATGCATGAAGCAAGTGCATTACTCGTTGGCGGTACGTTAACAGCTGTAGATGCTGTTCTTTCCGGGAAAGTGAAACATGCACTCAATTTAGGCGGCGGCTTACATCATGGCTTTCGCGGCAAAGCATCTGGCTTTTGCATTTATAACGATAGCTCCATCGCAATGAAATATATTCAAAAGAAATACGGTTTACGTGTTTTATATATTGATACAGATGCTCATCACGGTGATGGTGTACAGTGGTCTTTTTACGACGATCCTAACATATGCACCATTTCATTACATGAAACTGGGCGTTATTTATTTCCTGGAACTGGTGCTGTGAATGAACGTGGGCAAGGTAATGGATATAGTTATTCTTTTAACGTTCCACTCGATGCTTTTACAGAAGACGAATCATTTTTAGAATCGTATCGAACTGTTGTAAAAGAAGTTGCAGCGTACTTTAAACCGGATATTATTTTAACGCAAAATGGTGCTGATGCTCATTATTACGATCCACTCACACACCTTTGCGCAACAATGAACATTTATCGTGAAATACCGAAGCTCGCTCGCGAAATCGCTAATGAATATTGCGACGGTCGCTGGATTGCTGTCGGCGGTGGTGGCTATGATCACTGGCGAGTCGTCCCAAGAGCTTGGGCACTCATTTGGCTCGAAATGAACAACATCCAAAACATCTCAGGTTATCTTCCTCCAGAATGGATTGACGCTTGGAAAGGACAAGCAGAAACAGAACTTCCTCTCACATGGGAAGATCCAGACAACATGTATCAACCTATCCCTAGAAAACCAGAAATCGAAGAAAAAAATACATTAACTGTAGCGAAATCCCTCGAAATTATTCGGAATAATATGACAAAATCTTTGTACTAAACGAAAAGGAGGCTCGTTTTTGAATAGCCTCCTTTTATTTATTGTCGATTTCTGTCGGTAAGTCGATATATTTTAAAAATCGCTGATATATTTTGATAATCGCTGATATATTTCAAGTTACAGTCGATATAATCTAATAATCGCTGATATATTTTTATGTACTAATGGA
Organism: Bacillus mycoides; assembly: GCF_001757995.1. GTDB lineage: Bacteria > Bacillota > Bacilli > Bacillales > Bacillaceae_G > Bacillus_A > Bacillus_A mycoides_B. Next base: position 136,168 of record NZ_LXLV01000066.1, read on the forward strand.
CTGGCCCAACTCTTATAAGAAAAGGTAGTGATATTATGTGGAAGCAACAAATGGTCCCCACAAAACGTGGCACATTTGAACTCTTTACAAAAGGAAATGGCGAACCACTTTGCATTACACATCACTATTCACAATTTAATGAAACTGGTGATTACTTTGCGAATGTTTTTACTGCTACGCATCGTGTATTCCTTATTAATTTACGAGACGCTGGTAACTCAGAAAAAGCCAATTCAGAAAAAGAATTAACCATGATTGAAACAATTCACGACTTAGAAGCAATACGAGAAGCTTTACAACTTCCCACATGGCACTTCGCTGGTCATTCAACAGGTGGTATGCTTGGACTTTTATATGCCATTACATATCCAACTTCCTTGCAATCATTAGTCATGGCCGGAGCCGCAGCAAGTAACTATACCGAAACACCATTTTGTATTTATCATCCAGAACATCCACAGTTTCATTATATGCAAGAACTCATCGAAAACTTGAAAAGCCCTCATCTTACAAATGCAGAACGAAAAGAATTATCTACTAAGAGAACCAAATTATCATTGTATAAACCTGAAAACTACAACTCTTATTTTTGTAAACCAATCCAAAAAACAATGTCCGCTAGCCGGATGAACGCTTTCTCTTATGAATATCCGTTATTTGATTTAAGAAAATACTTACCTTCTATCCATACAAAGACGCTTATTATTTGCGGAAGACATGATGTGCAGTGCCCGATTCAATATTCTATTGAAATGCATGAGGGGATACGCAATTCTATTTTTGTGCCATTTGAGGACAGTAACCATTATCCTTTTTTAGAAGAAGTCGCCTTATTTACTTCTACTACTCAAAAATTTTATAAATCGTTACAAAAAAAAAGCAGCATGCACTAAACCTGCTACTTTTTTCATATTTTACTTCCCTACAAATGTAACTTGTTCCCCAGTCGCCCAACCTCCCATCGGCACAACTGTATACTTCATTCCTTGCTGCAGAGTTGCACCATTTTGTAAGTCGAAGATTCCTACTGTACCTTTTCGAGAGCTGAAGCGATATTGTGCTTCTACTTTATTTCCGTCTGCACTTTGTAATTCTACTTTTCTACCAGCAAAGAGTTCCATGCTCGGATCTTTATCTAATGTAACTTGAATAGATTTATTGTCTATTGCTTCTGCACTTTGAATGACTAATGGCGCAATAGCTGAAGCAGTAAATTTCGGATTTTTAACAGTTACCCAGTCAGACGTAATTGTGTACTCTGTTCCTGGTTTCAGCGTTTGGCCTGCAGGTAGGCGGAATTTAGGCGCTTGTCTACCATCGGACGCTTGTGTAAACGGAACATATCCAACTTCAATTTTCTCACCTGAACTTGCTGTAATCGTTAGTTTTCTATCACGAAGTGAAGAAATGATTTGATATTGTTTACCATCTTTATCTTTATTTTCTTCATCTAATTGGAATGCTTGATTACCTCTTCCTGCTTTATACGCTTCAATAACATTTGCATAATCTACCACACCATCTTCTAAAAATGATTCAATTTCAAACGTATCATTTGTCACTTGCTTCGCTTGGCGAACATTAATCTTTTCCGAACTTCCTTCAAACTTTTCTTTTTTCCCATCCTTATAACTTAACGTATATTTTTCACCTGGTTTTTGCACCTTTACAGGTACGATATATGTACTCGTTGCCCCTGTTTTTAGTCTCGGTACATTCACAATTTCCAGGCCATTACTAAACACGAAGTTTTTCTTAATAGCATCTAAGTTTTCTAATTTCACTTCTTCTTCTGATAACGGTTTAGCAAATGTTAGTTGTAATGTCATCGCATTTAATGGCTCTAGTTTCGTAATTTGTGCTTGCTGCTTTTTCTTCTCTTTTTTCGCCTCTTGCTTCGTTTCTTGTTTTGATTGCGCCTGCGTTTCTCCTTGTGCACATCCCGTTACAAGCACTGTAAATCCAATTACTGCTGGTACTAAAAACTTCATTTTCTTCATCCTAATAACCTCCAAATTTATTATCAGTATTTTCCACTTACAAATAATCAAATTGATTTCTGTGATACTTATAATAAATAGCGGGTATAAATTGCCTATAAATAAATTATTAAAAAAAGATAAAATAAAGATAATATATTTTTAATCTCATTTTTTTTCAATAAAAAAACCTATCAACAATTTGACAGGTTCACTACACATTAAAGCGATAACCAGCTCCCCACACTGTTTCAATATATTGCGGATGAGCAGGATCTCTTTCAATTTTTTCACGTAACTTTCTAATATGAACAACAACCGTTGCTAAATCGCCAGCTGAGTCTAATCCCCAAATGCGTTCAAATAACTGTTCTTTATTTAACACTTGGTTTGGATGCATTACAAAAAATGTTAATAAATCAAATTCCTTCGTTGTAAACGAAACTTCTTCATTATTGATAAAAACTTTCCTCGCTCGCTGATCAATAGAAATCCCGTGAATGTATAACGTATCACGTTTCTTAACCATATTTCCTGATAATCTTTCATAACGAGAAATATGTGCTTTTACTCTCGCGACTAACTCACTTGGACTAAATGGTTTCGTTATATAATCATCCGCACCTAATCCGAGTCCGCGAATTTTATCTATATCTTCTTTTTTCGCTGAAACAAGTAAAATAGGAATGTCTTTTATAGCGCGTATTTGTTTACAAATTTCAAATCCGCTCATCTTCGGAAGCATAATATCTAAAATAATTAAGTCATAATTTTCCTGCAAAGCCCTTTGTAAGCCTGTTTCTCCAGAATGATCCACATCAACTTGAAAATCGTGGATTTCTAAATAATCTCGTTGTAATTCTGCAATACTTACTTCATCTTCAATTAGTAAAACTCTCTTCAATTTATTCACCACATTCCTGTACTTTTTGCAGCGAGAAGAAAATACTTGTGCTTTCTCCAAGCTTACTTTCTGCCCAAATTTCCCCACCATGTTCTTCAACAATTTGCTTCGCTATCGCTAAACCAAGTCCACTTCCACCTGTGCTAGAATTTCGTGATTGCTCCGCTCGATAAAACCTCTCAAAAATATACGGAAGTGTATCAGATTCTATTCCTGATCCATTATCCTTCACCTTCACGATAACTTTGTTTTCGTTACTTGATGCTGTAACGGTAATTTTTTTCTCACCTTTATCCATGTACTTCACACTATTATGAATTAAATTCGATATAACTCTCTTTATTTTTTCACGATCCGCTATTACATATAGCGGTGATACATGCTGTAATTGTAAGTATACAGATATACCTTCTTCACTTAAATCCATCTGCATCTCTTCTATTAAATCTTGCATAAACATATTTAACTCTATCGTTTCAAACTGAAATGGAACTCGGTTCAAATCGAGCTTCGAAAACAAAAAGAGTTCATCAATGAGTGTGTCCATATGTTTTGCTTTCGTATGAATGGTTGTTAAATATTTATCCATTTTTTCCGGCGTATTTGCTATCCCATCTTTTATTCCTTCCACATAGCCTATAATAGATGTAATTGGTGTTTTTAAATCGTGAGAGATGTTTGAAATAAGTTCTTTTCGATTTTCTTCATATTGCGTTTGCATCTCAATCGACCCTTTTAACTTCTTCCTCATTTCCTCAAATCCTTGATTTAACTGTCCTATTTCATCATGCGATGTAGCTGGAATTTGAAAATCTAAATTTCCTTCTTTAATTCTCTCAGTCGCATCTTTCAATACAAAAATTGGTTTTATAACACTTCTTGAAACGAAGTAACTTAATAGTCCAATAAGTAAAATGGCTAAAAGTAAGAGCGATACGAACAAAATTGGAAATAATTTTTGTGTAAGATCTACGAACGAACTTTGCTTTTTTAGTACAAATATACTCCCTTCTTCATTCTCTGGAAAATAAAAATCAAATTTTACATATCGATAAAATGTACCATTTAGTTCCGTTGTGCCACGACTATTGATATTTGTCTTTTCAAACTTTGGAAGAGCTTCTTTTAAAGCTACGCTTTCAAATACTTTTGAAGCATATGAAATTGCTTCTCCTTTCCTTACAACTATTTTCACATCCTCCTCTTCGATCGATGACATGAACGATTCATCTAACAATTGCGATTGACTCTGTTTAGCCTCCGATTTCAATTCAAGAAAAATATTTTCTTCTTCTGCCGTCAGTGGCTTTTGAATATAAGAACTTTTGTAGAAATTTTTCACTGATTCTAAATCACCAGTTATCGAAAAAACAATTAAAAATCCCGTAACTAATATAAGCGTAATGGAAACGAGAATAACGGCAATATAAGAAAATAAAAACCTTGTTTTAATAGACATAATTTAAGTCCTCACTTTATCCATCCTTATTATTCATAAGCATAAAAATATATGTTCAAATACTCAAGCGATTTTATAGTAATTTTAGCACCAGTTTATAAAAATTTAATGTTCCTATTTTACAGTTTAAATTAAGATGCCGCACTGCTTACAAAAGGAGGTTGAAATTCTATGTTCAAAAAAACATTAAGCATGATATGTTGCGTAATTTTTTTACAAGGATGCTCACAAGAACAAGAAGTTAAAAAGGAGATGACAAACATGGAGACAGCACTACTAACAGCTACTGAGAAACAAGAAACGAACACTGTTATAGCATTACTAAAAAAAGGGGCAAATATAAATATAACTGACGGCAAAGGACGTACTCCTCTTATGATTGCTACATACAAAAATGATATAAAAACCGCCAAAGTCCTTATCGATGCTGGTGCTGACGTAAATATCCAAGATGATATGAAAAACAATCCATTTCTATACACCGGTGCAGAAGGTTACTTAGACATTTTAAAATTAACGATTGATGCTGGTGCGGATCCAACGCTTACGAATCGTTACGGCGGAACAGCTCTTATTCCCGCGTCAGAACATGGCTATATTGATGTTATAAAAGAACTCCTTACTCGAACAAATATCGATGTAAACCATATAAATAACCTCGGATGGACAGCTTTAATGGAAGCCATCGTACTAAGTAATGGAGATGAAGCACAGCAACAAGTCATTCGCCTTCTTATTGAACATGGTGCTGATGTAAATATTCCCGACAACGATGGTGTTACCCCATTGCAACATGCCCGTGCTCATAACTTTGAAGAGATAGAGAAGATTTTGTTAGAGGTGAATAAATAATAAATCCTACTTTTTTGCCTTCCTCTCCCGCCCTATGCTACATTTAATTCGTCAAATAAATACTGTTGATAGGGTGGGAATAAAAATGAACAAACCTCGAATTGGAATGATTGGTCTTGGAAATATTGCACAAAAAGCCTATCTCCCAACACTTACAAAAGAAACAGATTGGAATTTTGTAGGGGCCTTTACACCTAACACCGATAAAAGAAAACAAATTTGCCAACAATATCGTATTCAAGACTTTCATTCTATGGAAACACTAGCTTCTGAATGTGATGCAATCTTCGTTCATAGTTCAACTGCTACACATTATGAAATCGTTTCTGAACTTCTGAAAAAAGGAATCGATGTTTATGTTGATAAGCCGCTAGCTGCTACTATTGAACAAGCAGAGAAGCTAGTTGAATTGAGTGAAAAGTACAATCGAAAGTTAATGGTCGGATTTAATCGCCGATTCGTTCCTATGTACGTTGCTGCCAAAGAGCAAGCTAATGATATTTCATGGATTCGAATTGAAAAGCACCGCACAAATAAAGTGGGGCCATATTCGTACGACTTTACTATGTTAGATGATTACTTACATATTGTAGATACTGCTCGCTGGTTAGCTAATGATGACCTTAACGTCGTTCACAATATGATGCAAATCAATGAAAAGAATGAACTTCTTTACGGGCATCATACATATACAACTTCAAATGGACTATTACTTTCTACAGCGATGCATCGCCATGCAGGTACAAATTTAGAACAAATTGAACTTGTAACGACAGGTAAAATCATTCGCGTAAAAAACATGAACACATTTGAAGTGGAGCAAGAAAATTCAGTTTCACAAAGTGGTTCACCATCATGGGAGACAACTTTAAAACAGCGCGGATTTGAAGATGCTGTTCATCATTTTATCGAATGTGTACAAGGTGATACAAAGCCTATTGTAGATGGATTAGAAGGATTAAAAACTCAGCAAATGCTACACTCTCTACTGCACGCTGCAAACAAAAATTAAAACGGATACATTTTTCAGAATTTACTTTCATTCCCATTTCCTCTTTATTTCTATCACAAATTTCTATAGAATATGTTGATAGGAATTATAAATTTCATAATGAATCGTGGAAAGGATGGGATTGACACATGTGGAACGAGTTTAAAAAATTCGCGTTCAAAGGGAATGTAATTGATTTAGCTGTCGGGGTTGTAATCGGTGCTGCATTCGGTAAAATCGTTAGTTCTTTAGTAAAAGACATCATTACACCATTACTTGGTATGGTATTAGGTGGTGTTGACTTTACAGATTTAAAACTTACATTCGGTAAATCATCTATTATGTACGGTAACTTCATCCAAACTATTTTTGATTTCTTAATTATTGCAGCTGCTATCTTTATGTTTGTTAAAGTTTTCAACAAACTAACATCTAAAAGAGAAGAAGAAGAAAAGAAAGAAGAACTTCCAGAACCAACAAAAGAAGAAGAAATTCTTGGCGAAATTCGTGACTTACTAAAACAACAAAACTCTTCTAAAGATAGAGCATAATTGAACGGATAAAAAGGCATGCCCCTCTCGGGACATGCCTTTTTTATATGCTATAACGTTTCCGAATTCATATGAATAAATGCAATAATACCTGCAACCATAAGTACCATAATGCTACCTGCAAATAGTGTAATACCGATAAACATTAAACTCGTACTTAAATCTATCGAAATACTTTCAGTAAAAATTGAAATTACATACGTGATAAGGGCGATTCCTGCAAGAATACTTCCTGGAACAAATCGCTTTAAGCCATTTTGTTTTAACGTCATATATGCAAAAATAGCAGTCATGCAAAGCGTAATTATCCAAAGAACGATCATCTCTTCTCCCCCCTCACAAGCCTTTTCTTTCTATTATACATGACATTGCCCTATAATAGTTAAATTTGCACTTGTGTGACATATAACAAGGAATAACCCCAACTGTAGCGAATGTCTTATGAAGAATCCCAAATACATTATCATTATCAAAGCAACGTATTTACAATACCGGCTTCACTTATCGCGAGTATTGTTTATAAAGTAAAACATTCAGCATAAGGAGGCTGATCTCATATGTACGCTGTAAAATTATTATTTGAATCTGTTCATTCAGGTAAACCTAATCCTAGTAAAATTGATGAACATTATGAAGAGAATCACGATACACTTTTTGAAGAAAGTATCATTCTCGTTAAGGCGAACAGTTTAGAGGAAGCTCACGAGCTAGGTGAAAAGATAGCTATACAGTCTGAAGATACGTACGATAATATGTACGGTGAGCAAGTAACATGGACGTTTAGAAAAGTGTTGCATGTATTTGAATTAAATGATACGTCATTTGAAACAGGAACAGAATTGTACGCAAGATTTTTACATGTTAAGAAAAATGAAGCTGTCGATACAGTAGTTAAACAATACTATCCTGAATACTAATAAGAGCTCACAGCTATCGCTGTGAGCTCTCTTATTCTTACTTCGTTGAATCTCTAAATTGGATACGGTGAGGTAAGATAACTGAGTGATCTTCTACTTTTTCTTTGTTCATGTATTTCGTTAGTAGACGCATTGCTACTGCACCGATATCATACATTGGTTGTACAACTGTCGAAAGCTGTGGGCGTACCATTAATGCAAGACGTGTGTTGTCAAAACCAAGCACTTCGATATCAGTTGGCACGTTTAATCCCGCGTCTTGTGCTGCGTGAATTACACCTAGTGCCATTTCATCAGAAGATACGAAGATTGCTGTTGGTTTTTCATCCATACTCCAAAGTTTTTCAAATGCTTCTATACCTGAATCATATGTGTAATCTCCATCAATTATAAGATTTTCATCATATGAAATACCTGCTTCTTCTAAAGCTTTTTTATAACCTTGTAACTTCTTCGCGCTTCCTGCTTTATCAATGAAAGGACCAGAGACGAAACCGATACGTTTATGTCCTTGCTCAATAAAATGCTTCATTGCATCGTAAGCCGCTTGTGTATAATCAATATTTACTGATGACGTTTCATTTTGCTCATCAAATGACGCTGCTAATACAATTGGTACTGGAGATTTTTTGAACTCTTCAACGTGAATATCTGTAATATCTTCACCCATGAAAACAATCCCGTCCACTTGTTTCCCAAGCATCGTATTTAATAAGTGGAACTCTTTCTCTTTGTTCTGGTCAGAGTTACTTAAAATGATGTTATATTTGTACATTGTTGCGATATCTTCAATTCCACGAGCAAGTTCTGCATAAAACGTATTTGAGATATCAGGAATAATAACACCCACTGTAGTTGTCTTCTTACTTGCTAGTCCACGTGCTACCGCATTCGGGCGGTATCCTAAACGATCAATTGCTTCTAATACTTTCTTTCTTGTTGTAGGCTTTACATTTGGGTTACCATTCACAACACGTGATACGGTAGCCATTGAAACATTTGCTTCACGCGCTACATCATAGATTGTTACGTTCATCTTTTCGCACACTCCTTCTATTTATGTTATCTATTTTTATGTATCGGTTCACTTGAATGAAAAAAAGACATCAACTCTATTTGCAGATGCCAACAATCGTCCCGAGTTCTTCCTTTTACTAATGATACGATAAAAACGCAGGGTCATACAATATTTTCCCGCAAAAGTTTCGAAAAAATTCGCTTCTTTTCTCGTATTTTCGTATTTTTTATGCAAAAAAGGTCAATTTTTGTAAAAAAGCTATGTAACAAGGGCTACATAGACTAAGAAATCTTTTTATAATTTACTTCCGAATGCTTTTAATTCTTTCATAAACTCATTGAACTGCGGAAAATTTATAAAATAAAAAAGACAGCTTAAAATGATATTATCCCCTTAAGGTAGACAGTGTAAAAAGACCATGAACAAACATGGATGTTACACTTCTACTTGGAGGGGATTTTATTATGGCTAAAAAAGGGTCTACATTTCAAACTTATTCAAATCTTT